>JABFRS010000002.1:691632-1383265 GCA_013141055.1 Cyclobacteriaceae bacterium
AAAGGCGACACTTTTATGCGTCGCCTTCGTCAGGATTTAGGTATTGGTAAATTACTATCTCAAAAAGAGAAGTTCTCTGTATTTCACCAGTGGCCAATCTTCATCATCCACCAGCAATTCGAGTTTATCAACTGAATCACGTATCGACTCAAAGTATCTTTCCTTGACATCATCGCAATAACCATTTGCTTTTTTATGCGTATCTGACAGCTTATTCAGACGTTTTCTTTCCTCAATCATCTTGTTAACACTGGACTTGATGATGTCAATGTGACCAGAAATCTCTTTGATGGTCTGAATCACACCTTTATTATCAACCCCAAGGCCTTTCAAGCCATTCGCGTTAACGATGAGCTTATTCTGGTAAGCCACTGCTGTAGGGATAATGTGATTGATAGCCAGATCACCAATCACACGAGCTTCAATCTGCACTTTCTTAATGTAGCTCTCGAGCTTGATCTCATTGCGAGCCTCTACTTCCTTATGGCTCATGACATCATGTTTTTCAAAAAGTTCAAGAGACGATTTAGACATAAAGGCATTCACTGCGCGTGGCATGTTCTTTATGTTATTCAAACCACGTTTGCTTGCCTCCTTCACCCATTCATCTGAATATCCATCTCCTTCGAAACGGATGTTCTTGGATTCCTTGATATACTTTCTGAGGACGTTAACAATAGCAAGACGCTTTTCAGTACCCTTTTCGATTTCCTTATTAACCGCATCATGGAATTTATCCAATTGGTCTGCAACAATCATATTCAGAACGGTCATCGGAGTTCCGCAATTGTCGCTGCTTCCTACTGCTCTGAATTCAAATTTATTTCCTGTGAATGCAAAAGGAGAAGTTCTGTTACGGTCAGTAGCATCCAATATGATCTCAGGAATCTGATCAATTCCCAATTTCATATACATGTTATCACCCTTCTCAATTTTAACATTTCCCTTCTTCTCCAATTCATCCAGAACTGCAGTCATTTGTGAACCAATGAATACAGACATGATTGCTGGAGGCGCTTCATTAGCACCCAGACGGAAATCATTCGCAGCTGTGGCAATGCTGGCACGAAGGAGATCAGCATGTTCATGAACAGCCTTTATCGTTGTAATGAAGAATGTTAAGAACATCAGGTTATCACGAGCAGAACCCGTAGGTGCGTAAAGATTAACACCCGTATCCGTAATCAAGGACCAGTTATTATGCTTACCACTACCGTTCAGTCCAGCAAAAGGTTTTTCATGGAAAAGTATCTTCAACTTGTGTTTCTCTCCCACACGATTGATAACATCCATCATCAACTGATTGTGATCGTTCGCAACGTTCACTTCTTCAAATAAAGGAGCAACCTCAAATTGACTCGGAGCCACTTCATTGTGACGGGTTCTTACAGGAATGCCAAGTTTCCATGATTCAATTTCAAACTCACGCATGAAATCATAAACGCGGCCAGGGATTGTTCCAAAATAATGATCCTCAAGCTGCTGACCCCGTGCCGGCGCATGACCAAATACTGTGCGGCCTGCCATCACGAGATCAGGACGTGCCATGTATAATGCTTCGTCTACAGCGAAATACTCTTGTTCCGCTCCCAGCGAAGCAACAACATGTTGAATATCCTTATCAAAAAGCTGACAAACTCTGGTCGCAGATGCATCCACAGCCTTCAATGCTTTTAATAATGGAGATTTAGTATCTAGGGTTTCTCCAGTATAGGAAACGAAGATCGTAGGAATACATAATGTCTTTCCGTAAAGGAACATTGGTGAAGTTGGATCCCAGGCTGTATAACCACGCGCCTCGAATGTGCTTCTAATACCACCACTTGGGAATGATGATGCATCGGGTTCCTGCTGAACAAGCTCACTTCCTTTGAAGCGCTCTATTCCGGAAGTAGCATCAAAAAAGGAATCATGCTTTTCGGCAGTACCACCGGTCATGGGCTGAAACCAGTGAGTAAAATGGGTGGCACCTTTTGCAATCGCCCATGTTTTAGCGCCAGCTGCTACAGCATCAGCAGTTGCTTCGTCAATTTTTTCGTGATTCTTAATTGAAGAACTCACCTTTTTGAATACAGCAGGTGCGAGAGAAGCTCTCATTTGTTCAGTACCAAAGACATTCTCACCAAAAATTTTAGAAATATTAGGAGAAGCCGCGTCCACATGAATTTTGTGGCGTTCGCTCAAACGTTTAAGGGCTTCAAAGCGTAATTGTGCCATAGTAGGGTTGGTTTAAATCTATTCGGGCTCAAAAATAGACCAATTTTTATTTTGCAAAGGTATTTTTTGACCCTATTGATTAAAAAAATGGTCAAAAATTTAAACATATGGGTTTCATTAATATAGACGGTTTAAAACTTAACTGTCAAGAGGTTGAGACACAGGTATTTTTCACCTTGAAGGCCTTTCCCTATTTTTGACCCTCTATCTATGAAAAGAAACTTTTGGTTGATCACTGGTGCCCTGATCATCTTACTTGCGGCCCTGTGCATTCTACGCGTATCACCCTTTAAACTTTACGAACAGGATATCATTGCGTCCCTTCAGTCACAGCAATCACCTACTTCCATTACTTTCTTCCAGATCATTTCAGATTATGGGAAATACATCAACATTGGAATTCCTGCTATTTTTCTGATCATTGGATTATGGCTTAAAAAGAAGAATTATACGCGCAATGCCCTCATCGTTTTGCTGGCGATGGCTTTTTCCGGAATTATCGCTCAGAGCATTAAACGCACCGTAAAAGAACCCCGTCCTTATGAAGTGGATTCGCGCATCACACAGTACAGTGTTGGGGGCAGCAATTCCTTTCCTTCTGGACATACCGCAGAGACATCCGTTGCCGCATTGGGATTTATGATCCTACTATTCGGAACACCCAGAAGTAGGGCCGCTTCAATCCCCTGGATGATTATTATGATGATGTCGAGGATCGTTTTAGGAGTTCATAATTTCACAGACATCATAGGCGGATTTGTAACAGCATGCCTGGGTTTGTATGTCGTATACAACCTCTTTGAAAAATATGCCCCAGGATATAAAGATCCTGTAAGTCTGAAAATTTGAAGATTTGGATGTCTTAGAATCTTTCGAATAACAAATATTAGTTGTACTCTTGCCACCCTCAAAAAAAAAAGGGTTGGGACAATCTATTTCCTGCGGAATTGACTTTGGTACTTCTAACTCAAGTGCTGCAATCGCTAACAGTGGTGAGATTCATCTCGTTCCAGTGGAAAGCACGCACGTAACAATCCCAAGTGCAATTTTCTATCAGCGTGGCAATAATCCTCTTTACGGACGGGAAGCTGTAAATCTTTTCTTCAGCAGACTTGATGGAAGATTTATGAGAAGTCTGAAACGTGTATTGGGAACTTCCCTTATGAAACAAGGAACGCTTGTCAATGGGAAGCCGATGCGTTTCGAAAAGATCATTGCTTCATTTCTTAAGAATCTGAAGGACAAGGTAGATGCTGACGCAGGAACAGAACTGCAAAATGTGGTAATGGGCAGACCTGTTTACTTTATTGATAATGATCCTGAAGGGAATATACGTGCTCAAAAGGAATTAAAAGCCATTGCAGAGCAGGTTGGGTTCAGGCATGTAGAATTTCAGTTCGAACCTATCGCGGCGGCATTTGCACATGAAGTTAAAATTGAAGGAGAAAAGCTCGCCATTGTCGCCGACTTAGGTGGCGGAACTTCCGACTTCACTGTCATTCGTTTATCCAACAAATTTATCCATAAAACAGATCGCACTTCGGATATTCTTGCCAATACCGGCGTGCGCGTGGGTGGTAATGACTTTGACAAAGATCTTAGTCTTGCAGCCGTTATGCCTGAGATCGGTTATCAAACTACCTACGGAGAGAAGAACCTCGAAGTTCCTCCCAAACCATACCATGATCTTGCGGAATGGAGTAAAGTGAATTTTCTCTACACCACAAAAGTAATTTCACAGACACGTCAAATGCTCTACCAGGCACACGACAAAATGCGTTTCGGACGATTGCTCAAAGTGCTGGAACAAGAGACGGGGCATTCACTTTTGGCGGCAACTGAAGAAGCCAAGATTGCACTTACTACTATGAATGATTATCAATCCCCCTTCGACTTTCTTGAAAATAGCCTTGTGGTAAACATTAGTCGTCGTCAATTCGAAGAAGCTATTCATGAAAGAATTAGAAAAATCTCTCAGGCAGCATCCGAATGTCTTAAGCTTGCAAAAGTAAAAAAGGAAGATATTGATCTTGTAATTCTTACAGGAGGTTCTACGGAAGTACCTGCTGTTCAAATGGAGTTTAAAAAACTTTTTCCACAGGCAGATGTTGCGGACGAGAACAAACTATCAAGCGTTGGACTGGGATTGGCGTATGATGGAATGAATCGGTTCAAATGAAGAGTTAGGAATTCCTTGATTTCACCTCTTCAAATTTATTATCGTAGTCTTCGCGAAGGGTACCCATCCACCGGTCCCACCACAGAAAATACAATCCATAGTTGCCCACGAAATGCTCATGATGCTGATTATGGTTGATAGAAGTGTTGATCCACTTTCCAATCATGCTTTTAGAAAATCCTTTAGGATAAAGTTCATATCCGAGGTGTCCATACACATTGTAGATCATCATGATCAGGAGAAATAATGCGATAGCAACCAGATGAACCGGGAAAAGAAATGATATCACTACGATGATACCAAACTCTACTACTGCCTCTAATGGATGAAACGCCATAGCAGCCCACGGAGATGGATTTGTTGACAGATGATGAACCTTATGGAAATACTTGAATAATTTGGGATGATGCATCAATCTGTGTGCCCAATAGAAATAAGTATCGTGAACAACAAGAATAACAGTAACACTGAAAAAGAAATACAAGAGGCTATGATCGCTAAAGTTCTTGTACACCAGAGTATACCTGGCTAAAGGTCCAAGAAAAAAAAGGTATCCTAATCCTGCAAAGATGAAAGCAGTACTGACTGAGTATAAAAACTCGCGCTGATAATCTGATATAACCGGGAATTTCCTTTGAATTTTCTTAAACGACCATGCATTCCTTCTCAGCAGGTAAAAAATAACAAAGGCTATACCCGCAAGAATCACATATCGGAAAAAGATAACCATGAGAATCGGATAAAACCGATTATTGGCGCCATCGAACAAGCTTTCCATTCTCTAAAGATGGGAGAATATCAGCAGAATTAATAGGCAGAATATTAATTTGATCGGGTAACTGATCCGCCGCTGCTTGAATTCGTGTTTGTCTTTACTGGATTTCCTCTGTAACGAATGCTTCCACCGCTACTTGCCTGACCTGTGAGATTAGTAGAAACATTGATCTTAATGCTTCCGCCACTGCTGGCGCTTGCCGAAGCTGTTTCTGTTGCAAGATTATAAGCATCAATTTCTCCAGCGCTACTTGCTTCAGCGTTGATAGTCTTTGCTTTTCCTTCCAGCACGACATCACCGGCACTGGAAGTCTGAACGTCGAGATCAGTAACATCTAGGCTTACCTCAATATTGGCAGCACTGGATGCATGGATCTCCATGGACGCGGTTTTCATTATTCCTTCAGAAAAAACATTTGAGGCCGAACTGGCTGATATTTTATCGATTTCAACATAAGTAACATAAACCTTCACTCCCTTTGCGGAAGTGTTGTTACCCCAACCGCCGCTGCTGCGCATTTGAATCTTCAGGTAGCTGCCTGAAATCTCTGTCACTACATCTGACAAGTTTTTTGGAGCCTCAACCTTTACGCTCTCTTTATCTCCTTTTTTCAAATAGACATTGATACCAGTGGCGGACTTAATACCTTTAAAAGACCCCACATTCCGTACTTCACTTTGTTGCGCTGAAGCACCAGAAATCAAGGAAAGGGACACAAACGCTAGCAGGATTAAGACTTTTATTTTCATTGTTTTACAGGTTTTGATCAATTGACCAACCATTCTTTAATAGGTTGCACAACAAAGTCGCATTTTATACTAAATTTTCGATTGAATGTAAGAATTACTCTATTTTTATATAAATTTCGATGGTTTCAAACTTTAACTTGACGCAAAATTAAAAGCTATGATCAAAGAACAAATCAACGTTTTGATTAACCTGGCGGCCAGTGACCGGAGCGTTGGGGAAAAAGAATCAAAGACCATTCACATGATTGGAAGAGCCAATGGCCTCTCCAACGAAGAAGTAGATGCTATGATGAAGAATCCAAAACCTATTGGAAATCTATCAGGCCTTACTGAAGACCAGAAATTCGAGAACCTATACCATCTCATTCAACTCATGAAGAGCGATGGTCAGGTATTCAAAAGTGAAGTTCATTTCTGTGAAGGTATTGCAGAAAAACTAGGCTACAACAAGAAAGTTGTCAGCGAATTATCCAGCAGAATATACAGTGATCCAACCATAACCTCCGATCGTAAAGATCTGATGGCCCGCGCTCACAAGTTCCTTAAATAATTCTTTATAGCATTCTCTAAAAAACGTCACTGCAAACAGTGACGTTTTTTTTATTGCTTTTCGTAGACCTTCTTTCCGCCAACAATCGTCATTACGACTTCTGTCTTTAAAAGATCACCATCCGGTACCGTCATAATATCCTGGGAAAATATGGTGAAGTCGGCAAGCTTGCCCGCTTCAATTGAGCCTTTCCATTTTTCCTCGAATGCTCCAAACGCAGCGTCAAGCGTATATGAACGCAACGCTTGTTCACGTGTCATCTTTTCTTCAGGTTCATATCCACCTTCAGGTTCACCTTTTAATGTCTGGCGTGTTACAGAAGCAAAAAAACTTGCAATGGGATTAATAGGTTCTACCGGAACGTCTGTTCCATTTATAACTTTTGCGCCTGACTTCAATAATGATTGCCACATGTATGCTCCTTCTTTGATACGCTTCTCTCCCAGCCTTTCAATAGCCCAGGGTCTGTCGGATGAAAGATGAATCGCCTGCATGGCGGCAATCACACCTAACTTTCCGAATCGTGGAATGTCTGAAGGAAATAAATGCTGAGCATGCTCAATACGAAAGCGTGGTTCCTTTACGGAAGGATTTTCTTTGAAAGCAGTTTCATAACGGTCCAGGATTTCCTGGTTAGCCCTGTCACCAATGGCGTGAGAACAAACCTGAAAGCCATACTTCAATCCATCACGTGAAGTTTTCAAAACAGTATCCATAGGTAGTGTTGCCATCCCAAAAAAACCATGACGGTCGGTGTATTCCTCCAGGAGCCATGCACCTCTTGATCCAAGTGCTCCATCGCAGTTTAATTTTATGGAACGTACTGTTACACCACGTGGGTCAATCTGAGGTCCTTTCTTATACCACTGATAGATGAGGTCTCTATCCCATCCTGTAAGCATAACATAGAGTCTGGTCTTTAATTTTCCTTCTGCATTAAATCTATTAAACAACTCGATATTTTTTCCGGGGGCACCTGCATCATGAAAACCCGTAATTCCATTTCGCGCACAGGCAGTCATGGCAAGCTCCAATGCCTGAGCATCTGTATCAGCGGTATTCTCCGGAATGAACTTACTGATAAGTCCCTGGGCACGTTCATTGAAGATACCTGTTGGATTTCCCAATTGATCACGAATGATCTCCCCCCCTTCACCAAGATTCGATTCCAATTTCTCAATTGAAAGCTGATTCACTCCAGCAATTTGCATTGCTTTTGCATTTGCAAATGCAGCATGCCCACTTGCATGACTTAAAAAAACCGGGTTATTGGGTGACACTTCGCTAAGGAGATCATGAGTCTGAAAGCCTTTTACGATTTTCTCCGGCTTCTTATCCCATTTGTCCTGATGCCATCCACGGCCAAGTATCCATTGACCAGGTTGAGCTTTTGCAACTGCTTCTTTTACTTTTTGGATAAGCTCATCATAGCTTTTAATGTACATAAGATCAAGACGAAGTTCAGTATAGCCCAACCCCATGATATGTCCATGAGATTCAATAAATCCAGGTGTCATCGTGGCTCCTTTCAGATCAATCATTTCGGTTTTTTCATCCTTGAATTTCTCAGCTTCTGCCAGACTTCCGGCAAATAAAATTGTATCGGCCTTGACAGCTACCGCTTCCACCCGTTTACTGGCTTCATTCATGGAGTAGATCGTACCACCGGAAATGATGAGATCAGCAGGTGTCCTTTTAGATGCACATCCAAATACAACCAAAAGGATAAATAAATACTTTTTTCATAGATTAAATTGATACGTAAATCTAACAGAAAGGCATCATACCGTCGTTGAAATTATTTCAATGGAAAAGATGAACTATCTTCGTTGAAAAATAGAAATAATGAAGCGGTTGCTCATCATCCTTTTTGTTTTATCGGTACACAACAGGCCTTCGCTCAAAATGTTGGATTATCTTTTTCCTATTTTATTCCAAGAAACGGTGAGTTCTCTACTCCTATTAGTCCATTTTCTTTCCGTGGACTTGGCGTCGATCTAAACAGGTTCATCTCTCTGGAAACAGGCGCATCATTATACAGGATGTCTGGACTGAACGTTATCGATCTGCCTTTTGAAAGTCAATCCGCACTGACAGGTCCTAACTTTACACTTTTTATTCCTGCCGAACTTGTCTTTAACATCCGCGGCAAAGGAGTCCAATTTGATATCAAAGCGGGTGCTTTTTTCTTTTACGCTTTTGATCAAAGGTTGAACAATGGAAATCTGGACAAAGCCTTACGCAAGTATGCAGGTTGGGATGTCGTTAACTCGTCTTACTCATTTGAGAACAATCCCGGATTTGGATATCAGGGAGGCGTAGAATTAACGATTGATGTTACAAAGCAATGGGGAATTTCTATTGAAACGAATTATCTTATGGGGAAATCCAAGCTGCCATTAACAGGAAGTTATTCTGGTGGGAACATTGGTGGAACCATTCAAACGGTAGCAGAAGATTTTAAGGATGCCAACGTTGATTTTACAGGACTTGAATTTTCCATCGGCGTATTTTTTAATACAGGAAAAAGGAGATAACTAAATCCTAAGAATGAGAACAACAGATTAATCTTTAGTCTTCAATCTTTTCTCCTCAATATTTTTATTTTCCTTTCCGTATAACGCTCGTGAATCAACACCAAATTGGCGGATCATTTCACGGGCTATATTTCCTTCTATCAAAGTTGAATCATTTTCCAACTGCTGAACAGGAATAAGCTGATACGTTCTTCTGGCATCCGGTGCACGGTACACTCCTGCCAGTGAATAACTCACCTCTGTCATCTTAACGGAAGAAGCACTGTCGCGTTGAACGATTTTCTCAAGATCAATATGTATCATCGCTCCACCGTTTTTATAGCGATCCCGCTGACCTGAAACAAAATTTCCAAGTGAGTATGCAATTACCTGATCCGTTTCCTTTCTCCATTCCAGTGGTTGCAATACATGTGGATGAGCCCCAATAACAATTTTTGCTCCGTGCTTAAAACAAAAGTCCGCTATTTGTTTCTGTGATTTATTGGGTAAGTTTTTATACTCCTCTCCCCAATGAAGAAATACAACGACGACGTCCGTCTTCTGTTCCATCGCTTTTTTCAAATCCTTTCGAATGCGCGCCGTATCAATCCTGTTAACAATATTTGGTTTTGTTACACTTATACCATTCGTACCATAAGTATAATTCAATAACGAAAAACTGAAACCTTTTGAATTCACAATCAATGGATAATTATTGAGCCAGTCAAGAGTATCTTTAAAAGTTCCCGTATGAGGAATACCATACTGATCAAGTTGATCGATGGTTCGCTCGAGACCTTTTCTTCCACGATCAACACAATGGTTGTTGGCGGTAACAAGGACATCAAATCCTGCATCTTTCAAAGCATCCAGCAACTGATCCGGAGCACTGAATTGCGGAAAGCCTTTGTAGGGAGGACCTGCCAATGTCAATTCAAGATTACCAATAGTAAGATCAGGTGCTGAAAGAATAGGTTTTACATATTGAAAGCAAGGTTTATAATCGAATCGATTTGAGTCAGGATTAAATGCTGCCGTGATTTGTGATTCATGCTGCATGATGTCCCCGGTAAAAAGAAGAGACAATCGGGTTGTATCCTGACCAAATAAAGATCTGCTCACTATCAACAATAAAATAATCAGTAGTTTTTTCATCGTGCAGCTTTTGATCTTTTCTTAGTTGGTGAGAGGGTTACTTCCATAATCTTATTCTCTATGATAATAAATACGTTATCATCTTCAGCGGGACTGATCGGATAAAGTCCGGTGAAAGAACCGAAGGCAGGAAGAATGATCTGATTTTTAGAAAACCAAAAGCAAGGAAGAGTTACTGACTGCCTTCCCTTACCCTGCATAAATGCCCCTGGGTGAATATGGCCCGCCATGTTGATTTTGCCATCAGGAATTTCCAATCGATCCATTGGTTCATGCGTCAATATCCAGCAACCAATGACATCCTGATCAATCACTTTGATTCCATTTCGGATGTATTGCTGTTCGCTCATGATATCATGATTGCCAATGATTAACTCAAAGCTGCAGCCTGGAAAATGCCTGATGATTTGTCCGACCACTTCCCATTCTTCATTGTAGTGACTGTGAAACAGGTCTCCCAAAAATACTGTGCGTAATGGCTTCCAGAGATTAACCAGGTCGATCAGGTTCTCTGCATTTTTATGATTGGCAGATTTAGGAACTGGTAATCCAGCCTGCCTGAAATGGTTGATCTTCCCGAAATGAAGATCCGCCACGATCAGAACTTTTTCCTCTGGCAGAAAAATCGCCTTTTCAGGAAGGAGTTGAATACCATCTTTAAGAATCGCTGTTTTCAATGTCTTAAAAGTACGAATGAATCAGAATTTGAACCCCTTTTTTGCTATCCTTTTAAGGATCAATGAATTGCAGAATAAGGAGAAATAGCCGCTTAAAATTTTTAACACTGGCATAACACAGGGCATAGCAAGTCGCCTTACCTTAGCCGCCACTATGGGTTTTCAGGCCTCTCCTGGCAATCCGGTTACCTGACTAAAATCCATGTTTGAACTAGAATTTTCCTACTCGGTACTTCTGATCATCTGCCTCATTGCAGCCTGCTCTTTCGAATTTGTAAATGGATTTCATGACACTGCCAATGCAGTAGCAACAGTTATCTATACTAATTCCCTGAAGCCATGGGTAGCCGTCATATGGTCTGGTTTCATGAACTCACTTGGAGTTTTCTATGGTGGAATTGCAGTGGCGATGGGAATTGTAAATCTTCTTCCGGTTGAATCGCTCGTAGATCAGAATATAGCTCATAGCATATCCATGGTAGCGGCACTTCTATTAAGTGCTATTTTCTGGAATCTTCTTACATGGTACATGGGTATTCCATGTTCAAGCTCTCATACTTTGGTTGGATCAATCCTTGGAGTAGGAATTGCTTATTCATTTCTGCCAGGCGCCACTAGTTCTGCTGTGAACTGGGTGAAAGCAAAAGAAATGGGACTTGCACTTCTGATCTCACCATTGATTGGATTTGCCATCACTATTATCCTCATGTATCTTTTAAGGGTTACCACAAAAGGAAAATCCTATGGAGATGATCTGTTTAAAGAACCAAAAAAGAATGCTCCCCCACCAACAGCAATCCGCGGAACACTTTTATTGACCTGTACATTTGTAAGCTTCTTCCACGGACAGAATGATGGTCAGAAAGGTGTGGGACTTATCATGCTGATACTGATTGGAATTGTTCCCGGATTTTTCGCATTGAATGCAAGTTATGATGCAAGGAAACTAATGGATCCTATTCATAAAATAGAATCAGTTATCTCAACGATTGATCCAAATCCATTATCAGAACCAGATAAGCTCAGGCTACGGGATGCGTCCGAAATGAACGGTAGACTGCAGGCTACCATGATAAACATCGGTACCATCAGTGAACTTCCCAAAGAACAACGCTTCGAAGTTAGAAAGGATATTCTTGTAATGGATCGCAATCTCAACGAGCTTTTAAAAAAAGAAGAAGCCCGCGTCAGTGAAAGCGACAAGACTGTTCTAAAAAATAGTCTTAAAGATCTTCGTAAGGTTACAGACTATTCACCAGGCTGGGTAATCGTAATGATCTCTCTCTCTTTAGGTTTAGGAACAATGATCGGATGGAAACGAATCGTTAAAACCATCGGGGAAAAAATTGGTAAAGAACATCTTACCTACGCTCAGGGAGCCAGCGCCGAATTTGTGGCGGCCACTACTATTGGCCTTGCAAGCTCTTATGGATTGCCTGTCAGCACAACACATGTGCTTTCATCCGGGATTGCAGGAAGTATGGTAGCCAGTAAAGGCGTTAAGAACCTACAACCTGATACCGTAAGGAACATTATCATCGCATGGTGTCTTACAGTTCCTGTAGTAGTGCTGATGTCCGGAACATTATTCCTGATCTTTAGAAGTATATTTTAAAATTAAAGATTAGAAACTCATAAGATTGTTTCTAATCTTTAATTTCTTAAGAATCATATTTCAGCAACATCTTCTTCACCTGATCTTCCAACCTTTCAGAGGTTAATTTATCCCTGCTTAAACGATCAACGATAATCGGAAAAGCGAATGGCGTCGGTGCCTCAGGTTCCTTAACAATAATTCTTTGGCTGGCGATTCTCTCAAGTGCCTTTCTCATTCTCGCTTCCTCCAATTGAAAATCCATCACTTCTTCGTAGGACTGAAGTAACAGTAGGTTCGTGGCATCGTAATCATGAAATACATTGAAAAACAACTGGGAGGAAGATTGAATATGTTTGTCGCGCACCTTTTGTCCAGGATAACCTTTGAAGATCAGTCCGGCAATCGATGCTATATCACGAAATTTCCTTCTGGCCATTTCTACTGAGTTGATACTTGCCTGAATGTCTTTTAACAGGTTATCGACACCCAATAAATCCGTTTCAATTGCTTCATAGATAGGAATCTCCTGATCAGAAAGTAATTCAAAACCGTAATCATTCATAGCGATGGAGAACGTAATCGGTTTGATTTGAGAAATGCGATATGCTACCAGCGAAGCCAGGCCTTCATGTACAAGTCGTCCTTCAAATGGATACATGACTACATGATGACCTTCACTTGTTTCAAAATACTCTATCAGAAATTCATTCTTTTTGGGGAGATGAGACCGATCGGACTGCAATTGCATCAATGGCTTTAGAAACTTCATCTCCTCATCATCATTTCGTCCTTCTGCTGCCTCGTTGATCTTAAAACGAATCATTTCACTCATCTGTGATGAGAGCGGCATCCTTCCTCCCTGCCAGGAAGGAACACGGGCAGACTTCTTTTTACTCTTGCGGACCTGCACTTCCATATCTTTGACACGAACCAATTCGAGCGTTTGTCCTGCAAACCAGAATACATCTCCTGGATTCAATCGTGATATAAATCCTTCTTCAATGGTTCCAAGATTCTTTCCCGAGACAAACCTGACAAATAAAGAAGCATCACCCACGATCGTACCGATTGATAGCCTGTGCTTGAGTGCAATCCTTCTATTTTCAACATGATAGATGCCGTTGTCAACTTCCACTTTACGATACTCATCATATGCAGTTAATGATTCACCGCCTGTCGTAATGAAACGCAACGCCCACTGCCACTCCTCTTCCGTGATTGACTCAAAGCTAGTGGTACCTTTCACTTCCTTGAATATTTCTTCCTCCCTGAATCCATCAGACACCGCCAATGTCACAAGGTATTGAACCAGCACATCAAAAGATCTGAGATACGGAATGCGGTCTTCAACAATATTCCTTTTCATCGCTTCCCTAACCGCTGCGGATTCTACCAACTCAAGCGAATGGGTTGGTAGAAAATGAATTTTACTCACCGCTCCAGGTTGATGACCGCTACGGCCTGCACGTTGAAGAAATCTTGCTACCCCTTTCGGGCTTCCAACCTGGATAATTGCTTCAACAGGACGAAAATCAACGCCAAGGTCAAGGCTAGAGGTACATACTACCGCCTTCAACTTTCCTTCATGAAGCTGATCCTCAACCCAGTGTCTGATCTTCTGACTGATGGATCCATGATGCATTGCGATTTGCCCTGAAAGTTCAGGTGCAACATCCAGCATTTTCTGATACCAGATCTCAGCAAAAGATCGGGTATTGGTAAAGATGAGTGTGCTCCTATTATTACGAACAATGTCTATTGCCTTATTCAATAAATGAATTCCGAGATGACCTGCCCACGGCATTCGTTCGAGCTTGTCAGGAAACACAGAAACGATTTCCACTTCTTTATGAATATCAGCCTTGATAACTGTATGCGTTTTCTTATAATAATCAGATCCCAACAAAACCTGTAGGGACTGTTCCATGTTTCCAATGGTTGCTGAAATTCCCCATATCTTCAAACCTGGAGCTACAGTTTTAAGTCGGGATAGTGCGAGTTCCATTTGCACACCACGTTTAGATCCCATCAACTCATGCCATTCATCCACAACAATCGTCTTGAGTTCTGAGAAATATTCAGCGTATTTTTTATGGGAAAGCAACAAATGCAAGCTTTCTGGTGTGGTGATGAGAAACTGAGGTGGTTTCTCTTTTTGCTTTACTTTTTGAGCCGCCGTTGAATCACCTGAGCGTACGCCGATCTTCCAGGAAGATCCAAGCCCTTCAGTCGCATTTGTAGCTGCAATCTGTATTTCCTTTGCCAGTGCACGAATAGGTGCAATCCAGATGGCCTGAATTTTTTTTTCCTTACTACCGAGCCCTTCCAGCAAAATGGGGACGGTTAGCGAATACGTTTTACCACTTCCAGTTGGAGCGTTGATCATGCCGCTCTTTCCATCCAAATGAGCTAACCAAGCCTCCTGCTGAAAAGCAAAGGGTTTCCAGTTCATTTTATTGAACCAATCAACAGCTTTTTGAATGTCAGGATCGTTTTTTTTCACAAAACTTTGAACAAAACTGTTTTTATTGAGTTATTCAAACAAAGAAAAGGTCAGGATGGGGAATTATTCCATTAAAGAATTAGAGAAACTTTCCGGGATCAAGGCCCATACCATTCGGATATGGGAAAAACGCCACCGGATTGTAACACCACAACGGACCAACACCAACATTCGATACTATTCTGATGATGATCTGAAAAAAATAATCAACATCTCCCTGCTCAACAACAATGGAGTAAAAATATCTAAAATAGCCGACCTTTCTTCAGATCAGCTAATCAAAAAGGTAAGCGAGCTCAGTGATCTAAGAAGCAGTAATGATATACATATTGATCAGTTGATTGTTGCAATGGTTGATCTTGATGAAGGCAATTTTGAAAAAGTACTTGAAAAAATAATCAGTCGCTACGGATTCGAAAAAACAGTTACCGAAATCATCTATCCTTTCCTGGATAAAATTGGAATTCTCTGGCAAACTGAAAATATCTCACCTGCGCAGGAGCATTTCATCTCAAATCTGATCCGTCAAAAGATCATTGTGGCGATTGACGCACTTCCATTGGCTTCAAAAAACAATACCAGAGCCTTACTCTTCCTTCCGGAAAATGAGCTCCATGAACTTGGACTCTTATTCTACTATTACCTTGTTAAAAGGGCAGGTTTAAGGACCTATTATTTTGGTCAAATGGTGCCCTATAAAGATGTGGTAAGTGTTTGCAAGACCCATCAACCAAAAATCCTTATCACAGCGATCACCAATTCTCCTGGGTCTTATGAAGTCCAGAATTACTTAACAAGCTTTGCTCTGAGCAGCCTGAGTGCATTGTTTTTGCCACTGGTCAGGTCCTTCGCAAGACGGCACTAAAAATTCCATCCAATCTAAGACTATTCTTTACGGCAAAAGAGCTAATTCAGCTTATAAAAGGCTTATAGGGGGCTTTTCAGGAAAAATTTGACGTTAAACAAAACACTAAACACGGGTGTGATGGCACTAAATTTGTCCAAAGTTTCAAGTAGAAACTTAAACAAAAAGCCCATGACAGCCCTAGAATTTGACAGCAGCATTTCGGAGCTCAGGCCCACACTTAGAACATTTACTTATCGATTCACATCCAATCGTGAAGAATCCCAGGATCTGGTTCAGGATACGATTCTAAAGGCGTTGAAATACAGAAAGAAATTTAGAAAAGATACAAATCTGAAAGGATGGCTCTTTACGATTATGCGAAACACTTTCATTAATAACTATCGTAAAACTCAGCGCGAAAGAACATCGCATGATTATTCAAAGGATCTATACTTTCTCAATGTTGAAGATGAGCATACCTTTAATCGCCCTGTAGAAAGTATGGAGTTTAAAGAAGTCTGGAGAAAAATGAACAACATTAAGGATGAACTACTTATTCCATTCAAAATGCATGCAACGGGTTACAAGTATCATGAAATAGCAGAGTTTCTGAAACTACCTATTGGAACAGTGAAGAACAGGATCTTTCATGCGCGAAAGGAAATCCAGAAAAAATTGGTAGGTTATCGCTAGAATACAGGACTTAACATTCTCTATGTCATCTGTTTCGGTTATTGGTTCCGGTTTTTCAGGTCTCTCCGCAGCAGCTTGTCTTGCAAAGGATGGAAATGATGTGGCTGTATTTGAGAAGAATAGCACACCAGGAGGAAGAGCGAGAAAATTCGAAGAGCAAGGATTTGTTTTTGATATGGGGCCTAGTTGGTACTGGATGCCCGAAGTATTCGAAAATTTCTTTAATCGCTTTGGTAAGAACTCGTCAGAATATTATGAATTAATCCGACTTGATCCTTCCTATCGGATCTTTTTTTCAAAAGAGGATGTCATGGATGTCCCTTCAGGATTAAAAGGTCTTCATGATTTGTTTGAAAAAAGAGAATCAGGAAGCGGAGTCAGACTTACTTCTTTTCTCGAGGAAGGAAAATTCAAATATCAAGTTGGGATTAACAAGCTGGTCCACAAACCAGGTTTATCCATTACTGAACTTTTTGATGCCCAACTATTCAAAGGAATTTTTAAGCTTGATGTCTTTCAATCACTATCAACTCACGTGAGAAAGAATTTTAAGGATCCTGGTCTCATTCAATTATTGGAATTCCCGGTATTATTTCTTGGAGCTATGCCCTCTAAAACACCGGCTCTTTATAGTCTGATGAACTATGCAGACATGGCATTAGGCACCTGGTATCCAAAGGGTGGAATGTACAAGATCATAGAAGGCATGTTCGAAGTAGCAAAAGATCAAGGTGTAAAATTTCATTTTAATAGTGAGGTAAAAGGATTTGAACTTGATCATGACTCCATTACTTCCATAATAATAAATGGAGTGAACAAACCCTCAGATTATGTTGTGGCGAGTGCCGATTACCATCATGTGGAACAACAGTTACTCCCACGTAAGTTCAGAAATTATTCAGAAGAGTATTGGAACCAAAGAGTAATGGCCCCTTCAAGTCTTATTTTCTATGTGGGAATTAATAAAAGGGTAAAGAATCTTCTTCACCACAATCTTTTCTTTGATCAGGATTTTGGACTTCATGCAAGGGAAATTTATGAGCATCCTGATTGGCCGACAAATCCATTATTCTATATAAGCTGTCCATCAAAGTCAGATCCTTCGGTGGCTCCGGAAGGCTGTGAGAATCTATTTTTACTAATGCCGGTGGCTCCGGGATTAAATGATGAAGACGAAATCAGGGAAAAATATTTTAATCTTATGATTGATCGATTGGAGTATCTTACCGGAGAACCGATCAGAAAAAGCATTATCTATAAAAGGAGTTACGCCCACCGTGACTTCATCGATGATTATCATGCATTCAAGGGGAATGCTTATGGCTTGGCGAATACGCTTTCTCAGACAGCCAATCTTAAGCCTTCGATCGTTAACAAAAAGGTAAAAAATCTGTTTTATACTGGACAGCTTACAGTTCCAGGCCCTGGCGTGCCACCGTCGATTATTTCAGGTCAGGTGGTCGCTCAGGAGTTGAACCGTCAAAGAATGAAGAAAGAATTAATTGGTAAATTTTGAAAGATTGAAGACTGCATGAGCCAAAAGCTACTATTTGATAAGGTTTGCATTAACACCAGTCGTCTTACAACGAGATCGTACAGCACTTCATTTTCTTTGGGCATAGGATGTCTTGAAAAAAAACTACGCAATCCTATCTATTCCATTTACGGGTTTGTGAGATTTGCTGATGAGATCGTAGATTCTTTCCATGATTACGATAAAGGATCATTGCTAAACAGGTTTAAAGAAGATACGTGGAAAGCCATTGAAGAAAGGATAAGCCTCAATCCAATCTTAAATAGTTTTCAGTCAACGGTTCATCAATACAAGATTGATCATGAGTTGATAGAGCAGTTTCTCTACAGCATGGAGATGGATCTGAAAGAAAAGCATTACAATCAGGAAGGCTTTGAAAAATATATCCTCGGATCTGCTGAGGTTGTAGGCTTGATGTGTTTGAGGGTTTTCACAAACGGTCAGAATGCTGCTTATGAGCAACTCAAACCATCCGCTATGAAATTGGGATCTGCTTTTCAGAAGATCAATTTTTTACGTGATCTGAATGCCGACTATCTTGAAATGGGACGCACCTATTTTCCTGAAATAGAAATTGAAAAATTCGATGATCTCAATAAAAGAAAAATTGAAGAGAGTATCGCTGCTGATTTTCATGAAGGATATAAAGGCATTAAACAACTTCCGCGAGGAGCAAGATTTGGTGTATATGTTGCGTTTGTCTATTACAAGGCACTCTTCCGCAAGATCAAGCGGCTTCCATCAGATAAAGTGCTGGAGAGCCGTGTACGCATTCCCAATCGATATAAACTGGCGATCCTTGGTTACTCATTTCTCAAACACCAATTTAACCTGATCTGAAAATGGAAAAGGTGATACTCGTCAATGATGATGATCGTGAGATTGGAACGATGGAAAAATTAGAGGCCCATTCTAAAGGTCTTCTTCACAGGGCCTTTTCGATTTTGATCTTTAATTCGAAAGGTGAAATCCTGATGCAAAAGCGCGCATCATCAAAATACCACAGTGGTGGATTGTGGACCAACGCTTGCTGCAGTCATCCCCTGCCCAAAGAATCAATGACAGATGCTACTGCACGAAAGCTGAAGCAGGAGATGGGAATTGAGCTTTTTCCAGAATTTGCATTCAAGTTCATATACAAAGCAGAGTTGGAAAATAATTTAACCGAACATGAGCTCGATTACGTTTTTATAGGCCGCTATGATGGCAAACCTGAAATCAATTTAAAAGAAGTTGAAGATTGGCGATACATGCCAATGGAGGATCTCTACAAGGATCTTGAGTTGAATCCACAAAATTATACAGTGTGGTTTAAAATAATTTTGCACCATCCGGAATTTGAACTCGTAAGCCCGGACTAATTCTCTTTTTTAGTAAGATCAATATTGTAAACAAACAGAGCCTGAAGACCAATATTATCTTCCTGCTTTGTCCAGGATAGTTTTACAAGCGTCTGATGCAGATATCCTACCTGAAAATTTACTTTATTACTGATCTTATATCCCGCTCCTGCGAAGAATCGATTTTGATCAGGATCTGAACTCACAACATTGGGACCGAAGTCAGCAAAAAGTTCATTATAAAAACTAAGATAAAATGTCCTGGGAACCATCTCTTTATGCGTTAAAGGGATAATCATCTGCAGACGATATCTTATTCTGTTCAGATAAAGGTCATATCCCCTATTGATAATTTCACCATCAACATTATCATGCACCTGAATAAATCTTTGCTCAAGTCTTACTCTATGGCTAAAATGGAATCTACCAAACTGATGTATGTATTGAACCTGCTGAAAAATCCTATGCTCATTATTTGAATACGAAGCTGGTTGATTGCCATAGATGGGATTCCAAACATAGACATAACCCATTGGCATGAAAGAAAAGTGCTTATTAACCGACACGTCCAATCCGGTACGCGCCTGAAATTGCATAGGTTCCAAATTATTTACAAATCTGAACTGGCCTTCCGCCAAAATCGAAAATGTTTTGCTGACCCGGGTATGAGAAACAAAAGCAAACCATTGAGCCGGTTGATTAACTACTTCACGTTGTGCAAATGAGGTTGGGGCGAATCCGGCGAGAAGAATTAAGGTCAGAAAAAGTGATCTTATCATTACCCCTGCATCATTTTTGTATTAATGCTGGCAAAAGTAGTTAACCAAATATTATCCAAATATTATGAATTTAACATTGGCGTAACTTTCAATTAACACTGATATTTGCCAGGTTTATCGTGTAAAAAGCAGAATTCAGAGTGAAATCAAGCCTAAAAATCACATTTGCAATAATCACATTCCTGCGAGTCGCAGTAGTTCATGGACAAATTTCCCCTCCAGGATTGGATGGTGCCAAAATGGTAAGCTGGGGAGCTATAGGTTTCAATCAAAAAATATCCAGCAGAATATCAACAACCATTTACATCGGAGGCTCTGAACAAAGCGATCCCATTAATTTCTCCGCTCTCAAAAAGCCAGCGGTTTTTGTTTTGAATCAGGAAACGTTATTTCAATTCAACAAGAGTTGGCAGACTGCCTTTGGAGCGAGTGTCAGACTTCAGGATCTTTACCAAAAGGAAGCACCCTATACTTCAGAAGAGCCAGCTTACAGGAAAGAAACACGATACTATTTACGGCTTTTTTTCAAACGCGAATACCGAAAGACAACTTTTACATATTCATTTCGCCCAGAATATCGTGTCTTCTTTACACCAGATGGTGATCCCTGGCCCACTCCTCTTCAAGTCAGACTGCGATTGAAAGCTCAAATCAACATTCCTGTAAACACAAGCAAGTCTAACCAGATTATCGTAGCAAATGAGTGGCTGACTGCTACCAGCAAGAATTCTCAATCTCAATGGAGTACACTGGAATTTACGGAAGATCGATTAAGCACCTTCTTCCGACATACATTCCACAAGCCTTCAGTTTTTCTCGATGTTGGATTAATGCATCAATTCTGGAGAAATGAAGAGAAGAATTTTGAGTACACTACTTACCTATCCTTTGATCTCTTGTTTCAGAATCCATTTGGGAAAAGAAGCCATTAACCGATAAAAAAATCGTTGATGAACATTCTCAATGAAGAAATTCGTTGCTAGATCTCTTGGGCTCTCATAATAATATAATCCGTCCTGATATTTGAAACGAGAAATGGTGGATATTGGCTCAAACCCTGCTGCACGCATATCCTTCAGGTGAACATACTCCATATCACGATCTACACGAAGTTCAATTTTTACTTTCACGAGATCTCCAACTTTAAAAGAAGCCTTATCATTAATCGGTGTAATCACCGGCCCGCGATCTGTATTCACTTGCAGGAATAAATCCTTTTTCAACTTCAATGGAGTTTCGGCCGGTGTAATCTTATCAAGCTGTTCGAAGTACTGCCAATACATTGCACCCCAGGCAACACCGTCATCAGTTTTGGTGACTGTGATTTTCCCCATTTCAGACTTAATGTCGCCTGCTTGCCATGCAGTTTTGAAATAGCCTGTTCCTGCTTCAACTTTAACATCCTCTCTTTTCGTTGGGTCGATTACTTCATTGCCAACTTTTATTTCTACCATTTTGGTACTTGCTAAAGCATCCGTTCCTCTTCTTAGCAATGCATAGCAAGCTTCAACAGTTGCTTTGGTGGTCTTCCAATCCTGAGTTTGCTTCTGCTTTAGCAGCCATACCTTCATATCTTCAACAGATTTGGTATCACCGGCCACTTCATCATAAACCTCTATCATCAGGGAATGGGTTTCAATCGGCGCCTGGTACCAGTAGTAGCCACGATCACTCTTCCAGTACATTCCCATCTCTTCAGAATGCAATGCCTTTTCTGAAAAAGATTTGATCATATCGGCCGTCACCGCCTTGTCATTGAAGCGATGCAAAGCAAGGCACGTCATTCCCTGCATGTACATGTTCGTTGAAAGCCAGTATTTCTTTGCCTGTCCCAGGAAGTAATCAAACGCTTCCTTTGAAGCAGTCGGAACTTCTATATCCTTGAAATAACTTCTTGTATAGAGATACTGAAACTGAATATAATTGATATGATTGTCTTCCAGCTTAATCTCCTTACGTTTCGCAAGGGCTTTCAGCCTTTCGTAATCATCTGCCAATCTATAATCCATGAAACTGACAGCGCTGGTAATCATCGCAAATGTTCTGCTGTCGGTACGGATAGACTTGACACCCATCACATCAAGATGCCCCATGCCTGATACGATGTGTTGAGTCATGTAACGATCTTCAGGCAACCCAGGGAACCAGCTAAATCCACCACTTGACTCCTGTGCTTTCCTGATTTTATCCAACGCACGATCCAATTCACCTGCCATCCTGTTAAGGTCAAACAGGACACCTACCATTCGCTTGCGCTGACTTTCATCTTTAGCCTCCAATACCCATGGTGTTTCTTCCAGTAAAGCAGATTTTAGTTCCTGATTCTTCTCAAGATTCGAGAGCAACGCATCCGGTTGAATATTCTTCCAGGTATCAAAAACCTGCTTGATGCGTGGATTTGAATTTGCTATGTGCGATGCAATACTATTCGCATAGAATTTACTGAAAGTCTGCTCCACACAATCGTAGGGATACTCCATCAGGTATGGTAATGCCTGAATCGCATACCAAGCAGGATTGGAAGTAAACTCCAAGGTGTAGCGCTGATGGCGCAACGTTGTTGATTTATTATTCAACAACTTTTCAAATTTGAATTCTTTGGTTTGCTTACCACGAATCGGCAATGGCAACGTTTCTGTAACGAGCATGCGATTGGTAACTACTGGCAGCACCATTTCTTCACCATCAGAAAAATCTCCTGCTTTTGCAACAATCCGATAGGTGATCGCCTGCACTCCTTCCGGAATTTCAATGCTCCATTCAAGACTGGTGCTTTGACGTGGCTTTAGCGCAAAGGTCTTTGCTTTGTTCTGATTCTTCATCAAAACATCCACAGATTTCATAGTAAGGGCATCAAAAAATTCAAGCTGTGCCTGCCCTGTGAGTTCCTTGTCGACCAGGCTGCTGATCTTCGCAGAGAAAATCATTTTATCATTCTCACGGAAGAATCTTGGTTGATTGGGTACTATCATGATATCCTTTTGAGTAACCAGTTGGTTTTGAGTCCAGCCAGATTTCAAATCTGTGGTATGTGCAAATCCCAGCATTTTCCATCGGGTCAACGCTTCAGGAATTGTAAAGCTTATAATGATCTCACCCTTTTCATTGGTTTGAAGGTGCGGGAAGAAGAAGGCAGTCTCGTTAAAATTCTTTCTGATTTTAACATCAGACATATCAACCTTGTCTGCCTCTTTCGCGACAACCTGTGAATCAGTTCTATCTACACTCTCAGGCTGTGCCATATCATTTACCTTCACTTCTTCACTCAATTGTTCAGATTCCTTCATGGATTTTTTACTCATTGCCGGAGAGGCAGCACCCATCGATCTATAGCGTCTTGAATCTCTTGAGAATTCGTAGAAATTGACTCCAAACCAGTTTAAATGATCGAAATAGGGACCGTAAGCAGATCTTGCATCATTCGGATTCCAGGTGCTTGCATAGAGAGTCAGTTCCTGATTTAAAAATCCATTCACACTCTGCCATCCCCTTCTTGCATAGGCAGAATTATAGAAACTTGCATACCAGCTATTCATTCGAAATTCATCCAGAGAAACATCATACAAAGTGGCAACCATCTCTGCTGCGATTTTATCTGCTGTTTTGCCCTTGATCAATATCTTCCACTGCTCGTTCGCCCCGGGCTGAAGCTTATCTCTAAAGCTTGAGAAGGTAATATCAAGTTGTTTGTTTGTATAAGGAACGTTGATGGTGAGGTTTTGATAATACAATCTATTATCCTTGATAAAAGTATAATGCACCCCAATATTACCACGATACTCTTCCTTAATGGGAATCTGCAACAATCGTTGTTCATTTTTAAGCGTCAACCATTCGCTTGAAATGATCTTTCCATCATGCTCAATCTCATACAATACCTTAACAACAGGTTCTGATGTTCCGATCGTGAAAGAAGCAGTCTCTCCAGGTTCAGCAGTCGTCTTAACTGCCTGGAAATAACTTATAGCAGGAGTTGGAATTAGTTTGGATGATGGCGCAAAAACTGTGAAATAAAACACTTCATGAACTGGCTGAGAATCCTTATCGATGGAGGATATCTCAAGAACATACTCACCGTCTTTCCACTGTTGAATATTGGCAATGTCAAAAGTTTTTAGTTTTTCAGTATCAAAATTCAAGGATAATACTTCTTTATCTCTACCCCACTTGAATTTATTAGCTTCATCATCAAATAGATCATGAGGGAAAAGTTTGTAATATTCCTCTTGTGAATAAAGTTTTCTGTCGGGCTGAGTCCATGATCTTTTGCGGAAAGCTCTGGCGGGGGATTTTAATAAATAGATTTTTATCTGGCCTTTTGCCGCCTGAAACTCTCCTGAAAGATTGGTGGTATTAATATAAAACTGATTTTTAGTATCCTTTTGATCCCTGTTAATGTTATTAATATCAACAGAAACACTCAGCGATTTATATCCCACCGAAACGGAAGAAGATGAACTATGCGTCTCACCATTGATGTCAATTACATCAGCATAAACCATGTAGGTGAACGTAGGATCAGAAGCTTTATCCACACTGAGATCCGGAATTGCAGTGAAATCAACAACGAATTTTCCATCAGCATCGGTCTTTGTAGATCCATTGATAATCTCAATTTCAGGTGAAGAAGGATAGCTTCCCCATCGGCAAAACCACCAGAAAGGAAACGTCGCAACACGCACTACACGATAATTCACATTTGCTCCATCAATATTCGCTCCTGAATAAGCACGGGCATATCCCTCCATTTTGATCTTGTCATTTAACCGAAATGCTGAAGTAACGGGATTAAATCCTACCTCAAACTTTGGACGCTTGTATTCTTCAACAGAAAAAGAGACTGATCCTGACCCGTCCTGTATTTGCATCTCGCCCATCAGTCCGCCATTAGGTGCGGTGAATACTCCACTAAATGTTCCATACTCATTAGTGGTGACCATCACCTTGCCGCGCTCCTGATAATTTACATCCAATAGCGAAACCTGGGTAGTATATTTTGTTCTGATCTTTGGATTCTTTCCATCTGTTTCAATTACCAATCCCTTAAAATAGATTGTCTGCCCTGGACGATAGATAGCACGATCCAGGAAAAAGAATGTTTGAATTCTTGCATAATCAGGATCTTCCTTATACTGACTGATTGATTCATTGTAGTAATACCTTTTGTCAATCTTCTCTGTACTATTGAAGTCCGTTCCCTTATTGAAATTCACTGCAAAACTTCTGCGGTCTTCTTTTAAGAAAAATGGGATTTTAAAATATCCTTTTTCATCCGTTTTGTAAGTACCAGCTTTGACCGGCTCGTAAATGCCTTTCGAGCTGTTATAACGCTGGGTGAAAACATTTGCCGTGACACCTGCGATTGGTTCACCGGATTGACGATTCAATACAAAGAATTCGGTTTCACCACCATCCGTATTGCGATGAACATAGCTAATGTTTGAGACAACTGTGAAAGCATATGCCATTCCATTCTTTGGAGTGGAAAAATCAGACCGATTACTAAATAAAATCATGTACTCTCCCTCTGGAACAGGATCGAGTTTCACTTCAATATTATGCTGTTGATAATCACCATCATCTGGGAGCTGATACTTACCTTTTTTCAAGGGGGTCTTCGCAGCGAAATATTCAATGAATTTCTGTTCACGATCAACATTATAATCCTTATCAAGTTTCCTTCTCAGGTTCTGAACTTCATCCCTGGTCACCTTAATAATGCGATAATTTAATTCGGTAAAATTTCTATATCGAACAAGGGCTTTAAAAGGAAGGTTAGGGTGATTATTATCTTCAATGGTTGATGCTACAAATTTTGTTTTAATTCCTTCCTGCAAATTCTCACAAAGGATGGCGCCATAGGAATCAGGAAATCTTTTTCTCGCTTCCTCGCATATCTCATACGCTTTCTTTAAATCCCATTTATGATCATCGGAGATCAAGGGTGAATAAAGTGCCGCCTTTCCAATATAAATACTTGCCTTCTCTGCAGTAATGACTCCTACTATCTTGTTATCAATGCTATTTTTTTCAAGTTGTTCAATAGCTTTGAGATAGAGTCCAGTTTTGTTGGGTGTCGTTGAATGAGTGTTTACAAACTGAAGTCTTTTTAGGTCAACATCCACCAACGCTTCAATATTTTTATCATTTAAATGAAAACGAGTCAGGTCCTGCAGAATTTTGATGGCATAAAATTTCATCGACAAAGTATCTCTCGATTCAACCTTCACCTCAACGAACTTCTTCGACTCTGAAAAGTACTCCTCTTTATCAAGTGTGAAAAAATAAGCTGGCTTAGTTAAACCTGCTTCCTGAGATTGGAAAAAGTCAACAGCGCGATGAGCAAGAAAGTCATACAATGTTGGTCGATAGACACGTCCTAACTCATTTCCCTGATACATGACAGTGTTGAAGACATCGATCTTCTCAAGCTTACTTTTCTCCGAATCCTCAAGGCTTTTCTTATATTCTTCAAAAGTTTCTTGTACAATTTTGCTTAAACTCCATGTTTCAATATCAGTCTCTGAGACATTCACAGTTTCGCTCCTGTTCATAAACTCATACCGATTCTGCTGATAATACTGCCAGTATAATTCACCTAGCATTGAGTGGAGCAATGGTTTTACAGGAAAAGTGGCAAGACGCGCCTCTTCCTTTAAACTGACCATATTCTTAATAAATGCGTTTTCTTCTTTTGCGTCAGTGAATTTGAATTTATGAATAACAGCTTTTACCAACTCTCCGGTATTATTCTCTTCCTTAGCTTTACTATATATCTCATTTACAATCTTAATAGCCGATTCCGGCAATCCTTTTCCTTCATTTTCATTTACTTCCTTCCAGGCCTTTTCAAAGTCGAATTTTTGCATTTGTTGGGGTTTAGTTTGTGCCGTGCAGCTTTGGGCATAAAATAAAATAAGTCCAAGGACTACGAATTGCTTAATCATACGGCGTTTTTTATTGATAATAGTGATAAAATACATCATTTTCTAAAAGTCACAATATAGATGCCACACAAGGGCGAATTCCATAAAAAAAGTAAAAGAATGTGTAAAAGGATAACAATCTATTGAATGTCAGTGTTATAGTATTAAAAGCGATTTAAAATTGAAGACTTATAATCCCGAAAGCACCGATAACATCATCACTCAGGAAACAAGCATTTTCTGGTTTCGCAGAGACCTAAGACTTAACGATAATGCAGGTCTGTATCATGCATTAAAAGCAAATAAAAATGTACTGGCAATTTTCATTTTCGATACTGAAATTTTGAATCAGCTTGATGATAAAACTGATCGCCGTGTAGAATTTATTCATCAGTCGCTCGAACATTTAAAACTTGAACTGGAAAAATTAGGCAGCTCATTACTGGTCCTTTATGGAAATCCAGTAGATATTTTTAAAACCCTGAAACCTAAAACTGTTTACACTAATCACGACTATGAACCCTATGCCATACAGCGTGATGAACAAGTTCGAAAACTCCTTGAGAAACAAGGATCAGAACTTAAAACATTTAAAGATCAGGTGATCTTTGAAAAACTTGAAGTAATGAAGGACGATGGCACACCTTACACGATCTTCACACCCTACAGCCGCAAGTGGAAAGCAACCTTGAGCAAATTCTATGTAAAGAGCTATCCGAATGAAAAGTACTTTTCTAATTTTAAGAAAATAAAACCCCTTCCCTTTCCGACATTAAAAGAAATTGGATTTATAGAAACACATCCATGGTTTCCTGAAAGAGCGATCAAACAATCCATCATTGAGAAATACGACAAGACCAGAAATTTTCCTGCTATTCAGGGAACGACAAAATTGAGTGTGCACCTTAGGTTTGGCACAGTAAGTATTCGTAAACTTGTTCAAATCGCACTAAAGAAAAATGGAGTTTGGCTGAATGAACTGATCTGGAGAGATTTCTATCATATGATCCTCTTTAATTTTCCTCACGCGGCAAAGAGTGCATTCAAACCTGCTTATAATAATATAAAATGGAGGAATGATCCCGATGAATTTAAGGCCTGGTGTGATGGTAAAACCGGATATCCGATTGTAGATGCAGGTATGCGTGAATTGAACAGCACTGGCTTTATGCATAATCGTGTACGAATGATTGTCGCGAGTTTTCTAACCAAACACTTATTGATCGATTGGAGATGGGGGGAAGCATACTTTGCAATCAAACTTCTCGACTTTGATCTTGCACCAAACAATGGTGGTTGGCAATGGGCATCGAGTTCTGGTTGCGACTCAGCTCCTTACTTCCGTGTATTTAATCCACAGTTGCAAACAGAAAAATTCGACCCCAAGTTGGTTTACATTAAGAAATGGGTTCCCGAATTTGGATCGAAAGATTATGTAACTCCAATCGTTGAGCATGCATTTGCAAGGGAAAGGGTATTGAGGGTGTATAAATCATCACTTAAAGAATAATACTATTCGCCTCCTCAATCTTATCTATTGCAACCTTTTTTAATTTGACCTTACCACTTCCAGTAACTCGGAGTCAAACATTACTCCCGGTGATATCACTTTCTCATCTTTTGGAATTTCATCACCATATCGCTCCTTTAATTTATTCTTTACTACTTCGCTGCTCAAATCAAATTCACTAAGATTCTGAAGATATCCAATTTCAAGACCAGTTGCTCTCTTATAAATCTTCCAGATCAGTTCTGAACAATAGATCCGGTCATCAGACCAATCAAACTCGGGATCATAATCTTTTCCAGCAAATCCGTCTCCAATTACTTTCATCTCGCCCAATACTTCTGACGTCAAGTAATGATCGCGTTCGATCAATCGCTTCACAACATATTCACCATTTTTTCCCCGAGCAATCCATTCAACAAGAGGGGTTCTTTTCACTGGTTGAATTGCTTCAAAAACATAAAAGCTATTATTCTCCCTGTAGATAATTCCACAATGAGAGTATTTCGATTTTGTAGCAAGTTGAATTGCCTTACTTTGTTTGGAAGTAGATGTCTGAAAGATTAAATCCCCATCTTTTAATTCGTTGACTGCGAGCTCTGCAACAGACGCTTCTTTATGATTGAGCGGTTTCGCTTTTACCTGAAAGTACTTTCTTCTTGCATAAACACCTCCTATTAGAATAACTCCAATGAGGGCTGGAATGACAAGCTTTTTCATTTAGTAATAAACGACAAAACAAGATAGTTGTTGTGAACTGGTTACATCATTTATTTCAGGCTTCCTTTTCTTTCTTCTTCAACTTGGCTTTAGTCTTTTCCAGATTTTTCTTCACACGATATTTTACAATCTTCGCAATCAAAGCCAGCGGCATAGGTTTATCCAGCGGAAACTGAACTGACCCTTTGTTTCCCTTGTAAACCGATAGCTCTTTCTTGAACGCTGCAATCCCCATCGGTGCAGGATAAAATCCAATATGATTTTTGAATCCACCAAAGTGAACAAGGTTTCCATTGAGTGTAAAAGTTGGAATTCCATATGCTATCGTTTCGCCTGCTTCGGGTGCCGCTTTACGGATGGCTTCTCTTACTTTCTGTAACTTCTCCTGAACTTCTTCCGGGTAACCTGCGATGTAGGCATCAATATCCTTTGAAACAATTGCATCAGCTTTCATTGTTGGTTGAGTTGGTTGATCAAACTTAGAAAGTTAAAGAGAATTCTAAAGGGGGCAGAAACGACAATGTAAAGGGGCATTTACGACGACTTAAAACGAAAAATGGAGGATTCTACAGTGAAAAAATCCAGATAGCTTGCATACATTACCTAAACCATTTGAGCCATCCGTTGTTTAAGAATCAATGAAAACATACCATCTGACACGCACCCAATTTCTCCCGATTTCTCAGGCTGAAGCGTGGGATTTCTTCTCATCCCCCAGAAACTTATCCGTCATCACTCCTGCACACATGAATTTTGAAATACTATCAATCAGCGGAGGTGAGAAAATGTTTTCAGGACAGGTCATCAAATACAAAGTGAATGTTCTTCCCTACATACGTACGGGATGGATCACAAAGATCACGGACGTACAAGAGCCTGACTATTTTATCGATACGCAGTTATCCGGTCCATTTGCTCTATGGCATCATAAACACATCTACAAATCTGTTCCTGGAGGCATTGAGATGATAGATGAACTTGACTACGCAATTCCATTGGGTCCACTCGGTCAGATTGCCAAATGGTTGTTTGTAGGCCAACATGTAAATGCTATTTTTGAATATCGTAATAAAGTGCTACAAACTTATTTCCAAAAGAAATCATAAAAGGTGATGGATGGTGTGACGATTGTATTCTGTAGCCTGATCGTTGTCAGCACATTTCTATTCTGGGAATTCGTGGCATGGTTCTCCCATAAATATATCATGCATGGATTTCTTTGGACCTGGCACAAATCTCATCACACCGTTCATGATCATGTCCTTGAAAAAAATGATTGGTTCGCTGTTGTATTTAGCCTTCCCTCCATCGGACTTTTGTATTACGGAAGCGTTACCTCATATAATCCTTATCTGATAGCAGTAGGTGTAGGCATCTTTTGCTATGGGTTATTCTATTTCGTCTTTCATGATGTAATTGTTCATCAACGCATCAAGTGGAGACCCGAAAGAAGAAGTAGCTATTTACAGAGAATGATCCATGCGCATTATATACATCACAGCAAACATTCAAAAGACGAATGCGAGGCATTTGGGTTTCTTTATGCTCCTAAAAAATATACTCCAAAGAAATTTGTTGTAAAAGAAACGCGAAAAGAAACACAATAAGGTTTGGAAAAGTACACATACCTGCTGCTGGATATTCTCACCATATTATTCCCATTGCTTTTTAGTTTTGTTCCACGAGAGAACTTTTCAAAAAAGTGGAAGTATTTATGGCCGGCGATTCTCATTCCAGCAATCATATTTATTGTATGGGATGAATTCTTTACTCAAATAGGTGTTTGGGGGTTCAATACGAGATATTTGAGTGGCATCTACTTCTTTCATCTCCCAATCGAAGAAATACTTTTTTTCATCTGCATTCCCTACGCCTGTGTTTTTACATATGAAGCCGTGAACTATTTAAGAAAAGCGGAAGTATTTCCGGATAACGGAAAACGGCTGACATGGGTTCTTATTCTTGGGTTGCTTGTCGTCGGCATTAAGCACTACGATAAGTGGTACACCAGTGTAACGTTCCTTTCTACATCCCTCTTTCTGATTTTTCTGATCACTGTGGTCAAACCAAAATATCTTGGAAGATTCTATTTTGCTTACCTCTTCATTCTCATTCCATTTTTTATTGTAAACGGTATACTGACAGGAACTGCTATTGAAGAACCCGTGGTATGGTACAACAACGCTGAAAATCTCGGGATCAGAATCATGACAATTCCCTTTGAAGACACCTTCTATGGGATGCTACTAATTTTGATGAATGTGAGTATTTTTGAAGCACTTCAGAAACGCTCAACTTCATTGACATGAAATCCTTCTTCCTCTCCTTAATCCTTGTTTCATTCTTCTCTCCCCTTTTTGCCACTTCTGTTTCCGGAATCGTATTCAATGATGTCAATGGTAATGGAATTCGTGAAAAGTCTGAAACTGGAATAAAAGGCGTTGCCGTCTCTGATCAGATCAATGTTGTTCTTACTGATGCTAATGGATTTTATACATTAACGAATACAAAAGGCTTCGGGGTAATCTTCGTCTCAGTGCCTCAAGGGTACAAAACCGTAAGATCTTTCTTTCAAAAGATTGATTTACGTACCAGCATTGTCATGGCTGACTTTGCTTTGACAAAATCAAGTATGGGTAAGAAGTTCATTTTTATTCACGCCTCTGACACCCATATCAGCCCCCAAAGTCTTGACAGAATTAAGAAATTTCAAATAGTGATAGATTCAATTCATCCTGACTTCGTACTTATTACAGGCGATCTGGTAAAGGATGCATTACGCGTTCCTGAAAAGGAAGCCAGTAGTCTTTACGAATTATTCAAAACAGAGATGAATAGAGTTCCCACTCCCATCTGGACTGCACCAGGAAATCATGAACTTTTTGGAATTGAAAGAAATCTCTCCGGTGTCAGCAAAGAAAATCCGTTATACGGCAGAAAGATGTATCGGCATTACCTTGGACCTGATTACTATTCATTCAATTACGGCGGCATTCACTTTATGGCATTGAACTCACTGGAGTACGATGACATGTATTATTACGGATCAATTGATTCTCTGCAGCGTGAGTGGATAAAGAAAGATCTTGCTGCCATACCTGCCAGCATGCCAGTAGTTACTTTTCAGCATGTCCCGTTTATCTCTGGAACACTTAGCCTTGAGGGTTACACCGCCAACGGGCCCGGTCGAACATTGGAAAATGAAAAGGGAACATTACAGTTCAGACACGTTGTATCCAATGCACACGAAGTTATCACAATACTCCAATCACATCCGTTTCCTTTGGCGTTGGGGGGACATCATCACTCACGTCAACGGTATTATCTTGAAACAGAAGGACAACAAATACGATTTGAACAAAGTGCTGCCGTTGTAGGACCTATTTCTGAGGGGGCGTTTAAAATGCCCTCCGGTGTTGTAGTGTATAGAGTTGAAGATGGAGTAATTGATGAAGGTGAGTTTGTTATTATAAAATGAAATCGAAAGAACATAAAAAAACCGTTTGATATTTTCAATATCAAACGGTTCATCGCAAATTCATTACGAATCAGAATATTTTAATCAAGCAGCAGCTTGTGAAGATTCTTCTACTTTGGCCTTCTTTGGTCTGCTTCTCTTAAACTCTTTTTTCAACAGATAAGAAAACTCCAGTGCCATCTTCTTTGTAGTACGGTCAATGATCCTCTTAACTTTTTTATTAGGCTTTGGCAACTCAAGATGGCCTATTGATTCCTGCAAAGAGTCCTTTAAAAGACTTCGCAATGCTTTTTTAGAGACTTTTTTATTTTCCATGGGATTACGTTTTATGCGTTATCAAATTTACCACTGTATTACCGCAATCTTATCGGAATGCTACCCCAAGAAAGACACAAGTTGTCCACAGAGCTAAAAAATTGATTATTAGATACTTAATGATGCATTTGTGCATAACTCATATCTTCAATATTCCTCTGATCATTCATATCTAAGCGAACTCACTGGATTCAATGCAGATGCTTTAATCGCCTGATACGCCACCGTAATCCAGGCAATCAGGACTGCCAGGAGAGCACTTCCTATGAATAACATAGGATTCAAATCAATGCGATAGGTAAAGTCCTTCAGCCACCAATTAGCTACCAGCCAGCCAAGCAAAACTGCAGGAACAATGGCAATAAGCACAAGTCTTGTGAATTCCTTAGAAAGCAAAATTGTAAGGCTAATTGAAGATGCACCAAGGGCTTTCCTTACACCAATCTCCTTTGTACGCTGCTCTGTTGTAAATGCAGCCAACGCAAACAATCCGAGACAGGCAATGAAGATAGCAAGACCTGAAAATACAGTAAAGATATCTCTCAGTCTCATCTCACTGCGGAATAACAAATCATAACGCTCGTCCATGAATGCGTATTCGAAAGGTTCTCCCGGAGCCAATTGCTTCCATTGCGCTTCAATGGAAGCCACTACGCTTTTGGGATCACCATCATACCGGACTGTAAGATGCCGGGACGTTGGGGCAAACAGAATGATCAGGGGACGAACCTTAAGCTTTAAAGATTCGAAATTGAAATCCTTTACAACACCAACCACTTTCACGACCGTTGGAACATCATTACTATAATCAAGAACTTCTGCTGACAGTGGATTGGTGAAACCAAATTCTTTCACAGCAGCTTCATTTATAATGATAGCGATGGTATCAGATTTGAATTCCCGGCTGAAGAATCGACCTTCCTTTAATTCGATCTTCATCACATCCAGATGATCCCAATCTGCGCGGTAGGACGCAACAAGATGATCAACATCACTTCCCTTCTCGCGAAATAATGATGTATTATTAACACCGGGGAAGGCATTGTTTGTATAACTGGCCTTTTGAACACCTGCCTGAGCTTCAACAGAAGTTTTAAAAGCACTCACGTTGTTCGCCAAACGACGCGCACCAGAAACGGTAATCACGTGCTGCTTATCTATGCCCATGTCTTTTGATTGCATGTAACTCAGCTGCTCAAACACTACCACGGTTGCTATGATCAAAAACGTTGATACCGAAAACTGAAAGATCACAAGTGAGCTTCTCACACCCTTGCTCTTCATTCCCGCTTTCGCTTTTCCTTTTAATACTTCAACAACACTAAATGATGTCAGATAAAAAGCCGGATAACTTCCAGCGACAATACCCACCAGCAAGATCAATACCACAGCAGCGGTCATAAAAACCGGACTCATCAACGCATCCAGTGAAAGCGTTTTGCCCGCCAGCAAATTGAATGCAGGAAGCATTACAAAGCTTAGCGCAATGGCTAATACAATTGCTACTAAACTATAAAGAAAAGATTCAGACAGAAACTGCCCTATCATTTGCCCACGCTGAGAACCCAGTGTTTTTCTTAGTCCAACTTCTTTCGCTCTTCCAGCAGATTGGGCCGTTGAAAGATTCATGAAATTGATGCATGCGATCAGGAGGATAAATAGTCCAACACCTGAAAAAATGTATACATAACGGATATCGCTGGCAGGCTCTATGTCATCATTGAAAGCTGAATATAAATGAGAATCTGTAAGAGGATAAAGAAAGTAACTATACAAACCTCCCTGTTTTCTGAACTGTTCAAAAGTAACACCTAGCCCCTGCTCAACCTCTTTACCAACATACTTAGCAACAAGGTCTTCAAGTTTGGAATTGATCTCACTCACAGAGGCTGTTGGAGTCTTCTGAATATAGGTGTAAATAGAATTTCCTGTCCAGCCATTATAAAATTGATCTCTGCTGGTAATAAAAGAAACGATTGCATTAAAATGAAAATGTGAGTTCGAAGGAGCATCTTCTGTAATACCGGTGACTTTACAAGACCACTTATCATTTCCAATGATTAATGTTTTCCCAAGTGCATCGGTCGTGCCGAAATATTTAATAGCAAATGCTTCCGTAAGGACGATCGAATAAGCATCCTTCAAAGCAGTCTTTGGATCTCCCTGTAAAAGCTTGAAGCCGAAAAAGTCGTAAAAGTTGGAGTCTGCATAAAACACCTTCTCTTCTGTAAATGACTTATCCTCATAACGGAAAGCCATGCCTCCACTACCAAACCCGGCACGAGCGACACGTACCATCTTTTCAATACCAGGAATCTCATTTTGCATTGCAGGTCCGACAGGAACACTGGAGTTGCTTGTATAGATCTCCTGACCTGAAATTCTTCCATGGAGACCAATCCTGTAAATATTCTCATTGTTAGGATGAAACTTATCATAACTCACCTCATCCATTACATAGACAAAAATGAGCAGGCAGCAGGCCATCCCGATGACAAGGCCAATAATATTAATGGCCGAGAAGAACTTTTGTTTTAAAATGTTCCGAAGGGCGATTTTCAGGTAGTTTTCAAACATAGGGTATAATTAGGGAGTCGTGATTAGACGCTAATCTAAGGTCAAAGGTTTCAGACACTGCTCGTAAATACAGCCAGTGCCCTATATCAGGCACTGACGTGTCAAATTTTAACTTTAAGCTGAAACCTATTCGTACCGCAGTGAATCCACAGGGTTGGCTGCGGAAGCCTTCACTGATTGGTAGCTGACGGTCAGCCAGGCGATCACGATCGAAGAAAGGCCGCTAAGCAAGAATACAACCGGACTGATGGGTACCCTGAATGCAAAACCCTGAAGCCACTGATCGGAAACATACCAGGCTATCACTGCTGCAGGGATGAATGCAATCACTACCAACTTCGTAAATTCTTTAGACAACAACAGAGTAAGACTAAAAGAAGAGGCACCCATTGATTTGCGTATACCAATTTCCTTGGTTCGTTGTTCAGATGTAAAAGCTGCCAGCGCAAATAAACCAAGACATGCAATGAAAATTGTAAGTCCGGAGAAGATGCTAAAAAGCTGCCCCATTCTTTGTTCTGTTCTGAAGAGCTTATCAAAACTCTCGTCCATGAAAGAATATTCAAAAGGAGATCCGGCAGCGTGCTGCTTCCATAAGTTTTGCACATTTTCAACAACAGCTGATGAATTACCGCTATAACGAATTAGCAGGTTGTATTCATTTTCGCGAAGGAAAAGACATAAAGGGCGAACGTTTTCACGGAGAGATTCGAAATTGAAATTCTTCATCACACCAATTACTTTATACTTTTTACTTTCATCTCCATTTCCATTGTAAAGAATCTCCTGACCAATTGGGTTTTCAAAACCAAATTCACGTGCGGCAGCTTCATTCAAAATCACTGTCATTGAATCTGTTGGAAACTCCTTTGAAAAATAACGTCCTTCCTTTAATTCAAATTTCATCACTTGCTGGTGTTCATAATCAGCAGAGTACACGCCTATTATGTGATCATGCTCTGAACCTACTGACTTAATCACAGTAGTATTATTTATACCTGGAAATGTGTTGTTTGCATAACTCACATTTACAATTCCTGTTTGCTGAATCAATGCATTTTTAAATGCCGCCTTATTATTACCCAGTCTATTTGCATTTTCCAACATCAAAATATTATTCTTGTCAATACCCAGATTTTTTTCCTGCATAAACTTGATCTGCTGAAAAACAACCACAGTGAAAATGATTAGGAAAATTGAAAGAGCAAATTGAAACACTACCAGAAAACTTCTGATACCCTTGCTCTTCATTCCTGATCTTACCTTTCCTTTCAACACTTCAACCGCAGAAAAAGAAGTGAGATAAAATGCCGGATAGCTTCCTGCCACCACACCCACGACCAACATTAATCCAATAATCCCAACGATGAAAAATGGACTTACAAAAACCTGCATGCCCAATTCTTTTCCCGCTAATTCATTGAATTGTGGAAGAAGAAAATAACATGCGATCAATGAAAGCACAACGGCTCCAAAACTATACATCATTGATTCTGCGAGGAATTGACCAATCATTTGGGTGCGTAAAGATCCCAGTGCTTTGCGAAGACCTACCTCTTTAGCACGTCCTGCAGATCTTGCCGTAGCAAGATTCATAAAATTGATACAGGCAATGATCATGATAAGCACCGCTATTCCACTAAAGAAATATACATACATGATATTTCCACCTGGATCAATATCACCTTGAGCAGTTGAATGAAGATGGATGTCAAGAATATTGGTTGAAAAGTATCCGTATGCACCACCCGCCTCTTTCATCTGAGCCAGAGAACTGCCCATAAATTTTTCCATCTCCGGGCCCACATACTTTATTACCATGGGCTCAAATTTCTTTTCTACCTGAGCGGGGGTCGTGTTTGGATGAAGCTTATAATAATTATACATGAAATTATTCAGCCAGATAGCATTTGGCTTAAGGCGGTCCGTTGATTCAGAAGACACAAGAATATTATAAGTGAAGTGAGAATTTGATGGCGAGTTTTCCGCGATACCCGTGACGGTATAAGTCTTTCCTTTATCCCCTATTACAATAAGCTTTCCAACAGGGTTTTCCTCTTTGAAGTATTTTTTTGCAATTCTTTCTGTAAGAACAAGGGTATTGGGCTCCTTTAATGCAGTTTTGATATCTCCCTCTTTAAGTTTGTAAGAGAAAAATTCAAAGAAATTTGAATCAACATAATAGACTTTCTCTTCTGTAAAAGAATCATCGCCCAGCTTTATCAATGGGGAACCCATCTGCGCGATCCGCGTTGCACTCTCAACTTCAGCGATCTCAGCAACCATAGCGGCCGCCAATGGAGGGCATGTATTGGATACTCTTATATCCTGCCCTCCCAGTTTACCATGCAAGCCTACCTGATAGATCCGGTCTGCATCCTTATGAAATTTATCATAGCTGAGCTCATTTGAAACATATAATATAAGAAGCAGGCATGATGTAATACCCACTGTCATTCCGAAAATATTGATTGCTGAAAAGAATCTATACTTTAGAATGTTTCTAATAGCAACGACAAAATAGTTTCTTAACATAATGATAAGCTTTAGCGACTCTGAATGTCAGACGCTAAAGACTTATCATTGGTTACAGTGATTCTGAAATAAAATCATAGATGATCATAATTGTAACCATGGCCTTACTCATCACGTAATGTTTTTGTTGGATTGAGGGAAGCGGTAGAAACTGTTTTATAACCGACAGCAAGTACGGATATACCGACCATTGTAATGACAGCAAGACTGATACTGAGAGCACCAATCTTTAAATAATACTCCCAGATAGAATCCATCAGCCACTCGGTCATAAAATATCCCAATGCACCACCAATGATTGTAGCAATGGCCAGATTAACCATAAACTCATAATTAATCACCGTTGCAATATTGCCAACCGATGCACCTAACACCTTTCTTACACCTATCTCTTTCATCTTTTTCACAATATTGAGAGAGACCAGTGTATATAATCCAATACCTGTCATAAGGGCACCGAAGAAACCAAGAAATCCAAACATGATCACAACATTATTATTGATCTCATTTGTTTCCTGAAGCTCAGAATCAATCATTTCACCAGGGTATTGTGCATTTGGGTTAATCTCCTTCCATTTCTTTTCCATGTAAGCATTCACCTCTCCTACCTTTGCGGGATCCATTTTTGCAATGAGCTGCTGATAGTGCGATGGAGCTGTATAGCGAATCATCAAAGGCTGGGTAGGTTCCCACAGTGCCCTTGCATATACATTCTTTACAACTCCTATGACAAACAATTGAACGGTATCATGCCACACCAATCGTTTTCCAATTGGATTATCCTTCCATCCAAATTCCTGAACAAGCTGCTCAGTTACAATTATTGATTCCTTACGATCTGTCTCTGAATCCTTCTGGAATTTTCTTCCGCTTGTCAAAGTCATATCCATTGCTTCAAAATAGTTGTCACCAACATCCATGATGTCAATCTCTTTTTCGATGTCTTCGAACTTAACCGGATCATTATTCCAGCCATTGCTGATATGATGGCGGGTACCTGCAATCACCAGAATATCAGGATTAGAAACCAGAGCATCCCTGTAGGTATTAAAGGAGCCTTCATTATTTACCCAAACAGAAATAACGCCATGAGAAGCAAATCCCATATCATACTCCTTTTGGTAATGTCCATTGCGATAAAAAGCAAGGCCTGTTATGAGCATTGTCAACGATATCACGAACTGACCTCCCAATAAAATACGCGTAAACCAGCTGGTGCCGCCAAATTTTGATTTTCCTTTCAGAATACTGACTGGCTCAAAAGATGTAATGTAAAAAGATGGATAAGCTCCAGCTATAATTGCCGTCAATACCAGCAAGCCTGCCAGGAACAGGAGAAATCCTATGTTCTCTGTATAGCTTAAGTTAAGATCAATAAATTCCCATAGAGAATCATACGCAGGAACGAGAAACTCAGCCATTAATAGTCCTGCGATTAATCCCAAAAAGCAAAGAATAAGATTCTCTCCGAGGAACTGCGCAATCAGTTGAAAACGCATTCCCCCCATTACTTTTCGTATGCCAATCTCCTTTAACCGCTGGCTTGAAATTGCTATAGAAGTATTGGTAAAATTGAAACAAGCGAGCAACAATAGCATACCCGCAAGAATAGAAGGTGCTGTTACTGCCTCATCCGGAACACCTCCACCCAGGTAATCACTATCGACTCTTGGATTCTGACGACTCCTCTTCATCATACCCTTGAAGTTCTCAAGATGATAGGATGTCAATTTAAAATCATCACGGACTTTATTCTGTGGTTCAATATACTGTTGAAGACGTTGCTCGATGCCCGCTACGCTGGAAGGGTCATCAATTTCAAGAAACAATGCATGCGTCCATTTCCTCCAGTTATTTTCTGTGTAAGTAGAATCCAGATTAATGTCCCAGAAATTATCATAGAGCGTAATTACCTGAGCACGAAAAGTTGAATTCAGTGGTTGCCTTTTGAAAACGCCTCCGATTTCAAATTCTTTTGGTCTTCTGACACCATCCTTACCTAATATAATCTGGGAAACGGTACGCCCCACAACATCCTCAGAGTTGAAGTAAGTTCGCGCGACTTCATCACTGATAAAGATTTTACCCTTACTATGAAAGTCTGCGAAGGTTCCGTGCTTCAATTCATAATTAAAAAGATCAAAGAACGCTGAATCCACAAAAGCAGTGTTGGCACCATAGACATTATCTCCAATCCTCATATCGCAGTATGCTGACATGTAGCGGACGGTTTTATCCACATCCTTAAAATTCTGCTTTATGTAATTCGCTAGCGGAATTGGCGCTAATCCGTGACGCTCGCGTTTACCCTGAAATTCCCTTATGGATTGAACACGATAGATCTTCTCAGCTTTCAATTGATTGGAATCCCAGCTATTGGTAAAATCCCAATTGAGGTAAGCAACAATACAACACGCAATGGCAATACCCATTCCAAAAACATTGATGATGATGAAAAGTTTGTTTTTCATCAGGTTCCGGAAAGTAATGAGGAGGTAATTTTTAATCATAGGGGCATGAATAAGAAATTGAAAAAGAGAAAGTCAGGACAGGGACAAGGGAATTATACAAGGGTTGCATGAGCCAACAATTGTACCAATACAGATTCTGGTCAATTAACAAGATTCAGCGATCAAATGTGTTCGATGCTGTACACTTGATTGTACAAAACTGTTCATTAAACTAAAGATTGTCTTCAATGACGAAACCCACGTCATCCTGATGCAGCAGAACAACGCGGGTTTCATTCTAACCTAAACCTAAACTATGAAGAACGCATTCAAGGTGCGTAGACCTTGAAGTCTTTACTCACAGACTAAACGTGAAAATGTTCTTTGATATTTTCAGTGACCACCTTACCGTCAAACAAGTTGATGATACGGTGAGCATAATTTGCATCATAAGGTGAGTGAGTTACCATTACGATGGTAGTTCCTTCTTCATTCAACTGAGAAAGCAATTTCATTACTTCTTCACCGTTGGCTGAATCAAGATTACCTGTAGGCTCATCGGCCAGGATCACCTTTGGTTTTGCTACAATAGCACGGGAGATCGCAACACGCTGCTGCTGACCACCAGAAAGCTGCTGAGGGAAGTGATTGCGGCGGTGCATGATATTCATGCGCTCCAATACTTCTTCGACACGAGTCTTTCTTTCGGATGCCGGCACTTTCATGTATAATAATGGAAGCTCTACGTTTTCAAAAACGGTAAGCTCGTCAATTAGATTAAAGCTCTGGAACACGAATCCAATGGATCCTTTACGTAATTGTGCACGCTGGCGTTCGCTGTATTTAGCAACTTCGTGCTCTCCGAAATGGTATTCACCACCAGAAGGATTATCCAGCAAGCCGAGGATATTCAGCAAGGTAGATTTACCGCATCCTGAGGGCCCCATGATGGCAACAAACTCACCATCCTTGATCTCAAGGTTGATGCTGTTGAGTGCCGTTGTCTCTACTTCTTCCGTTGTGTAGACTTTTTCTAGGTTTTTTAATCGGATCATAACTTAAGGAGTTTGTGGTTAGATGTCAGTTAGTTCTAAATAGTTTTATTAAATACTGTCTTTATTTCAATTGGTTACAGACCATTAGACGCTAGATCGGTCAAATAGTTGCACTATTTTAATTTTAAAACTTCGTTGGTACCAAAGTTCTCGTATGATGAAGTGATTACCTTTTCGCCTGGTTTCAGACCTTCCAATACCTCAAAATACTCACTTCCCATCTTTCTACCAAGCTTAATGTCGCGTTTCACGGCACGATCCTCGCCTTCCAGGATGAATACCCAGTTACCGCCGGTATCCTTATAGAATCCGCCCATCGGCAACAAAAGTTCTTCAGAAGACTGACCAAGTTCAATACGCATTCTCAACGACTGACCCCTTCGAATTCCTTGCGGAGTCTCCCCTTCAAAATTCATGTCTACTTCAAAACGACCATTTGTGATGTTAGGGTAGACATAAGCAATCGTAAGATTATAAGTCTTGCCGGCAAAGTCCGTTGTAGAATGAAGACCTGTTGAAATTCGTGGCAGGTATAACTCATCAATAGGAACTCTCACTTTATACTGTCCAACAATATCCACCTGACCAAGGCGCTGACCGATTGTTACAGATTGCCCGATCTCCCAGTGTGGTGTTGACAATTGTCCGTCAATAGGAGCTCTTAATGTAAGATTGTCCAGAATCTTTCCAACACTCTGAAGACTTAAAAGAAGCTTTCTCTCAGAGGCATCCAACTGTCCAAGTTGATTGGAACGGCTGATTGAATCTATCACAAATGCCTGATAGGTAATATCGCGTCTCTTCAGGTTAGAAAGGTAATCCGCTTCTGTTTGCTCAAACTCCTGCTGAGCTATCAATTTCTTTTGAAATAACTGCTTTTGACGTAGGTATTTAGGTTTCAGAGTTGCCAAAGCATTATCAATAGTGATCAAACTCTCCTGTTGACGCAAAGCATTTTGATTGATCGTTACGCGAGTATCCCGGGTTCTGTTGATGGTTTGAGTAAGATTTGATTCCTGATCCAGTACGGTGATCTCACGATTTAAATTTGTGATCTCAAGGATAACGTCACCCTTTTTTACCATAGCACCGCTCTCACGAACAATATGCTTAATGTTTCCACCTTCAATAGCATCCAGAAAAACCTGACGACTTGGTTCAACAATACCGGTTTGAGGAATATACTCTTTAAACTCACCACGCTTAACTTCGGAGATTGTGATCTTGTCTTTTTCAACAACCAACGTCGAACGTCGATCTGCAAAAATCAATAGATAGGAAACAAAAAATACAAATACAGCGATACCACCGTAAGTCAAAATTCTCTTTACTGTCCAGGTCTTCTTTTTGATCTGCTTATCCATTCTTAGGTGTTTTTTTATTCTTTCCGGTTGTTTAACGGGAAGGATGCCTTCCACGTTTCCAACTACCGTGCCAATGGCCAAATCGAACTAAAAGCCATCTTTTCCCGAAAATACTCGTTCAAAGCTGAACGTATCTGTCCGGATACGGACGTAGTTTATATAAATTGCAAGGACGAATATTGGAAAATAAAGCGCCTTAAGGGTTTATCAATATCGGTATCAACTTTGCCCATCGCTTAGTAAAATAGATTAAAACAGATCAGATGACTGACCAAAAGCAAGGAAAAATCCTCATCGTTGACGATAACGAAGATTTACTCAAAGCAGCCAAAATGCACCTGAAGCGTCATTTTGCACAGGTAGACATTGAGAAAAATCCCGAAGCAATTCCGGCATTAATGAATCATGATAATTATGACGTCATTCTGCTTGACATGAACTTCACGAAAGACGTAAGCAGCGGTTCAGAAGGTTATTATTGGCTGGAGAAAATACTGGAAATAGATCCCTCCGCGGTCGTTGTCCTCATCACCGCATATGGCGACATTCAAATGGCAGTAAAAGCAATCAAGGCCGGAGCAACTGACTTTGTGTTGAAGCCATGGGAAAATGAAAAACTGCTGGCTACGCTTTACTCCTCTATGCGCTTGCGCGAAACACGCGATGAAGTCCACACACTGAAGCTCAAGAATCTTGAGATCAATCAGGCAGTCAATGATCGTTATCAAGAGATCATCGGACAGAGTGCTGCCATGCAGAGAATCTTTCAAACCATTGATCGTGTAGCTCATACTGATGCAAATGTTTTGATCCTGGGTGAAAATGGAACTGGTAAAGAGTTAATTGCAAGAGCAATACATCGTCATTCTTCCCGTGGCAAAGAGTCTTTTGTAAGTGTCGATCTTGGATCCATTACAGAAACTTTATTTGAAAGCGAACTATTCGGTCACAAGCGCGGATCGTTTACAGATGCCAAGGAAGATCGTCCAGGGAGATTTGAAATCGCAAACAACGGAACATTGTTCCTGGATGAAATTGGAAATCTGTCCATGCCCTTGCAGGCAAAGCTCCTGACCGTACTTCAAAATCGAAAGGTCAGCAGAGTAGGTGCCAACAAAGACACTGCAATCGACATACGCCTGATCTGCGCAACCAACCTGCCATTATATGATATGGTGAAAGAGAATCGATTCAGACAGGATCTTTTATACAGAGTTAATACCATTGAGATTGAAATTCCATCACTGAGAGATCGCATGGAAGATATTCCACTTCTCTCCCACCATTTCTTAAAACACTATGCTGAAAAATATCACAAGAATATAACGAAGATCAGTGATGGTGCGATGACCCGAATGAACAAGCATCCGTGGCCGGGAAACATCAGGGAGTTGCAGCATTCCATTGAACGTGCAGTTATTCTTTCCAATAGCTCTGTACTGCAACCAGAAGATTTTAATTTCAACTCTACCGGTGGAAAAGAAAACGAGCAACCGCTTAATCTTGACCAGTTTAATCTTGATGAGGTAGAAAAGCTTCTCATCCGGAAGGTGCTTAAAAAGTATAATGGCAACATTACCCAGGCTGCCGCTGAATTAGGCTTGACCCGATCGTCGCTATACCGGAGATTGGAAAAGCATGGACTTTAAAATCTTGTGTAATTCAATCTTATTTGTGGGGAATTTCGCAGGTAAAAATTTATAACTCAACTCTCATTTGAAGTTTCTCAGGGATTTTCGGTTTCGCATTGCATTTCGCGTTTCTCTCATTGGTTTGACCATGGCACTCTTCGTGTACATGATCAATCATCCCAATATGATCTTTGCCGCGATGCTCACGGGCGCAATTATCATCGGGCAGTTAATGGAATTGTATCGGTTTACATCCCAGACGAACCGCAAGCTTACCCGATTTCTTGAATCAGTTAAATATTCTGATTTCATTTCCGGATTCACAGCCGATAACAAGCTTGGCGCGAGCTTTCGGGATCTGAATAACGAGTTCAACGAAGTGCTGGAAGCCTTTCGCAAAGCCCGTTCAGAAAAAGAAGAACACTGGCAATATCTCAATACAGTTGTTCAGCAGGTTCGGACCGGCATTCTTTCATTTGACCCTGAAGGAAACGTTCAATTGATTAACGCGAACGCCAAGAAATTTATGGGTGTCCAGACGATCAAAAACATTGATGAGCTGGCCGACAAAAACTCTAAGCTTCTTGAGGCCATTCGCGAAGTGGAACCCGGCAAGAGTACTTTGTTCAAGGCCGATCAGGATTTTCAATTAACGATTCAGGCAACGGAACTCAGGATCAGAGGCAATACCATGAAACTCCTCACCTTGCAGAATATCCAGACTGAGTTGCAGCAGCAGGAAATTGAGGCATGGCAAAATCTTACCAGAGTACTTCGCCATGAGATCATGAATTCCATCACTCCGATCTCATCCCTTACCTCCACCTTACGGGAGATATTGGATCATGATATGGTTCAGATGAGCAATCATTATGAATTGAAAAATGAAGGAGCTGAAGATCTCCGTGAAGGATTAAGCACCATTGAAAACAGAAGCAAGGGCCTTATCAAATTCATTGATGCTTACCGTGAATATACTTCTGTTCCACAACCGAAAATAAAGACCGTACTGGTAAAAGAGCTGATTGAAAAGGTTGCTCAGCTAATGCGACCAGAAATTAAAAAGACGATTATCAATTTCAGCATCTCTTATGATTCGGACTATCTGACGATTCAGGCTGACGAAGAGATGATCGAGCAGGTCCTTATAAATCTGATCAAGAATTCTATTGAGGCTCTTGGGGAAACTAAAGATCCGAAGATTGAACTCTCTGGCACTGCGGTTGCCAATACGGTGATTATCGAAGTAATGGACAATGGTCAGGGAGTTATTAAAGAAGCCCTCAACCGCGTGTTCGTCCCGTTCTTTACTACCAAGAAAACAGGCTCAGGAATTGGTCTCAGTCTATCGCGACAAATCATGCAGATGCACAATGGCTCTTTGTCTTTGGAATCAGAGCCGGGAGTTAAGACCGTGTTCCGGTTGAAGTTTTAAGCTCCCTTAAGAAATTCATCCCACTCCTCCTGCTTCATGCCACTGATATCTCTCAGAAACAATGTATAGGAAGGTTTAAAAGGTCGGGTACGCATCGTCATCTGAGCTTCTTCCAATGAGTAATCTCCTTTCTTAGCATTGCATTTCTTGCATGCTGCAACGAGGTTCAGCCAGGAGTGAGCACCACCCCGTGAGCTTGGAATCACGTGATCGAGAGTAAGATCTCTTTTTGTTCCGCAATACTGACATTCGAAATTATCACGCTTGAAAATATTCTGGCGTGTGAGGTTAACACCTTTATATGGAGCATTCACGTATCGGTTTAACCGGATAACAGAAGGCATTGGAAAGCTACGGGTAATGCTGTGGATCTTATGACCGTTGGCCGAACGGATCATTTCGCTCTTATTGAGATAAACGAGGATAAAAGCACGCTCGACCGAGCATACCATGAGCGGACTAAAGTCTTGATTAAGTACCAATACCCTACTATCCATGATGAAAAGATAGTCTCAAACTTTTATTTCTGCAAACATCAAATTTGATGAATGCCGAGTGGGATCAGGCCCAAAAACTTCAAATCAATTTATGATTCTCCTGACAGAGTGCAACAGATGGCTATAGATTTTGGTTTCAGGATTCAGAATTCCCTCTTCAGTAATTTTATCAATCCTTACCTGACCATAAGAATGGATTATTTTCTCATCATCCAGGATAATACCTACGTGATTGACACTACCATTCTTCTCAGCAAAGAATGCAAGATCACCAACACACAATTCCTCTCCTGATTTTATCTTCTTACCCTGATTGGACTGCTGATTTGCTGTGCGCTGCAGCGAGTAGCCTGTAATTTTAAATACCATCTGAACAAATCCGGCAGCATCAATTCCAAAAGGACTCTTACCCCCCCACTGAAATGGTGATGTCAGATATTTTTTCGCGACAGTTTTTAGAAAATCCCCATCACGACGCTGACCCAGTCCTTTTGATTCACCATTGAAAGCAAATTGCTCTTCAATTTTAAAAAGTTCTGAATTGGAAATCGGAACAATACTTCCCATAACAATGGTCAAAGGACTTTTCTTGTACAGAACCGTTGAAGCAACGTCTGTCGTAATCTTGTAATCGGTATGATTGATCTGATCGAAGTAATCTTTCGATATTGCATGATGCTGTTTTGCGTCCAGCCATCCTTCACACTGGTCGGTATAGACCCTGATCAAAACCCATTTAGCATCTGCCGAAACACTTATCACCTCATAGTGATCACCAAACAATAACTGAGTCACCTGCTCAGCACTGTCAAGGGGACCTAAACGAATCGGCACTACGGCCAAACGACATACTCCAAACTCTCCTGCTTCCATGAATGATTTAAATACTAAAATTTGACGCGGGATAATTCGCGTTTAATGTCCTTTTCCTTTATGCTATTCCTCTTGTCATGAGTTTTCTTTCCTCTTCCAACGGCGATCTCAAGTTTTGCATATCCACGATCATTGATAAACAATCTGAGGGGAACAATTGTCAAACCCTTTTCTTCGATCCGGGCTTTCAATTTCACCATTTCAGATTTTTTTAACAAAAGCTTTCGTTCACGCGCTGCCTCATGATTGTAATGAGTGCCTTGTGTAAAAGGGCTGATATTAACACCTTTCACAAATGCTTCACTCTGGTCATTGAAGTAAACATACCCATCCTGGAGATTCACCTTTCCTTCACGAATCGATTTAATCTCTGTTCCGCGCAGAGCAATACCCGCCACATACGTATCCAACAACTCATATTGAAACGAAGCTTGCTTGTTCTTTATATTGACTGTATTTGAAAACCTGTCCGATGCCATTCCTTAGTGAAGCAATTCTCAGTTCTTAGTGAATATTTTTAAAAGTTTTTCCTTTTTCAACATCTTCTGCCCTGTCTTTCCAATGGCAATTAATCTTTCTCCAACCCTCGCTTCGATTCCACAGATCAACTCCATTCCCCTGATTTCCTCAATCGTTGCCTTGATCACGATCTCTTCTCCAACAAATGCAGGACTCTTATGATCAATATGAAGAAACGTCCCTACACCCTCTTCATCATCATCGCGCATCTCCAAAAAAAACAGGCGGGAAGACCATTCAAAGTCACGACTAAGGGCAAAGGTAGAACAAACTGCGTGTAAAATCTCATTGTGAAAAATCGCCTGATCAGATTCCTCCACAGTCTTTTTATAAACTTTTTCGTCACCCGTTTTGAAAATATTTTTCATTTAACAGCTGCGTCAATGCTTAAGTTCGGAACAGGTGTGATATCCATGCCTGCAAATTCTCCCTTGATGTATTTAAAGTGTGCCGCCATCGCGATCATGCCTGCATTATCGGTACAATACTGAAATTCAGGAATGAAAGTTCTCCATCCATGACGCATTCCTAATTCACTTAAGCCTTTTCGCAAGGCAGAGTTAGCAGATACTCCTCCTGCCAATGCAATCTCTTTTATTCCTGTCTGCGCACTTGCCTTTTCAAGTTTACCGAGAAGCATCCGGACGAGTTTAGATTGAAGACTGGCGCAGATGTCACTCAGATTGTTATCCACAAAAGCCGGATCTTTCTCCTTTCCATCTCTTACAAAATACAAGAAAGCAGTTTTAATGCCACTGAATGAATAATCCAATCCGGGCATATCAGTATCCGGGAACTTAAATTTCTTTGGATCACCCTCTTTGGCATATCGATCAATAAGCGGTCCTCCCGGATATGGAAGTCCTAAAATTTTCGCCGCCTTATCAAATGCCTCACCCGCCGCATCATCTTGTGTCTGACCAATGATCTCCATATCAAGATGATCTTTAACGATCACCAACTGAGTATGACCACCACTAACAGTCAAACAAAGGAATGGGAAGTTAGGTACAGATGACGCGATCCCGCCATCCCCATTTCTGGGAATAAAGTGAGCAAGAATATGTGCCTGCATGTGGTTCACTTCGATGATGGGAATGTTCTGCGAAAGCGCCAGTCCCTTTGCAAAGGAAACTCCTACCAGCAAAGCTCCCATCAGGCCGGGTCCTCTTGTGAAGGCAATAGCGTCAAGATCTTGTGGTTTGACAGCCGCTCCATTCATTGCTTCATCAACAACCTCCACGATCAGACGCTGATGCGCCCGGGATGCCAGTTCAGGTACTACACCACCGTATTTATGGTGCTCAGTCTGCGAGGCTATAATATTATTGAGTACCTTGCCGTTCTGTATTACAGACGCGGAAGTCTCGTCACACGAAGACTCAATAGCAAGGATAGTAGGCCGCATATTCAGGTGAATGAAATGGCAAGTTATTAAAATTCGGGTTCTACAGTGGCTAAAGAGAATTGTACTCTATGGCCTTTTTGGAACACTGGTTTTTGCTGTTGTAGCATTCGGTGTACTGCAGATCCCCTCCGTTCAAAAAGCAATTGTTAACCGGCTTGTAGGGGGATTTTCTGAAGTCTCAGGTTTCGAAACAGAATTCGATAGCTTTTACCTCCTCTGGTATGATCGCCTTGAAATCAAGGGCCTCCGCATCACCGATCCCCAGAATAATACCATGATCGAGGCAGGCCGCCTTTATATTAATTACAGTCTCAAGAGTCTTACAAAAAACAAAAACATAAACCTCGATGCCGTTTCCCTCACCGGTGGTGTTGTGAATCTTGTTACCATCCCGGAATCTGACAGCTCGAAAGATCTCAACATTAATGTATGGATCGCTGCCATTGAAAAACAACTCTCATCCGGAAAGAAAAGTACAGGAGGCTCAGGTGCCAAGGTAAACATCGGGGAAGTGGTGGTGGAGCAATGCCAATTCTCCTACAACCGCATTGACAAAGACTCTACCCGTTATGGCTTTGACTCCAATCACTTCATCATTGGCCTGGACGAAGGTAATCTGAATAATTTTAAAGTCATCGGTGATACGATCGAGTTCAATCTTGAGTCCATGCAGGCAAAGGATCGGAAGACCCAGCTCACCATAAAAGAGATGAGCACCTTCTTTCGCATCAGTCAATCCTCGATGGAATTTCGTGGACTCAATCTGAATGTTAACAAGAGTCATGTTTCAGATACTATCATCCTTAAATACAATAGCCAGGATGATCTGAGTGACTTTTATAATAAAGTTACTATTGAAGCTCACCTCAATAAGACAAGACTACATCCGGATGATCTCAGTGTCTTTACGTCTGGATTGGAAAGATGGAAAGATCCGATCTTATTAAGTGGCAGATTCAATGGAAAAATCAATCACTTCAATTTTAATCCGATGGAAATTTCCATTGGCTCATCCTACATTACCGGTAGTCTTGAAATGGATGGACTTCCTTCCATTAAAGAAACATTCATCAACGCCAGGCTTAAACCTTCCACGATCTCGGTTCGTGACATTGCTTTTATCCTTCCCGAAAATGTCAATACCAATCTCGCACGCTTTAATCAGATACAGTTAAAGGCAAGCTTCACCGGATTCATCAATGACTTTGTAACCAATGGCGATTTCAACACCCGCTTCGGAAAAGTCCAATCGGACATTAACTATAAGATCGCAGAAGATAACATCAGTCAGTCTTCCTACAGTGGAAAACTCCAGCTTACCAATTTTGATCTGGGAACATTTCTCAGCGACACCATCAACTTCCAAAAGGTGACGTTAAGCGGAAAGATCAACGGGAAAGGTTTTAATAAAGAGACTGCTGATTTTACCCTGAACGGCGACGTTGCTTCCATTGGCTTATGGGGATATCCCTATTCCAATATTCACTCCAACGCACGTTTTGCCAATCAGTTTTTCAAAGGTGAAATGGATATTGATGATCCAAACCTTCAATTCAGCATGACAGGTTCCATTGACCTTCGTGAAGGAAAAGATCTTATCAACGTCAAGGCACGGCTCGACACTGCCCTCCTTCACGAACTGAAGCTCACCAAAGAAAAGATCTTTCTTCAATCATACGTGGATATTGATAGCAAAGGCCTGGAGCTGGATTCCATTATCGGTACCGCTCTTTTCAAAAACACGCAGGTACAATTCCGCGACGAGACGATCCTGTTTGATTCGGTCAGGGTTATCTCTGAAAATGAAAACAATCAGAGATCTCTTACCCTGCGTAGCTCAGCCTTGGATCTTTCACTGAAAGGTGACTTTTACTATTCAACATTATTCAATGACATCGATCGTCTGATCCGTGAGTTCTTGCTCAATCTTAAGAATGATCCTATTGCCATTCAGGGTTATTATGCAAACAAGCCAAAGACTGAACAAACCTATAAAGCGATCATCAGGGCTGAAGTTCACAATGTGAATCCAGTATTCCAGCTATTGGATCTTGATCTTCACTCCTCGAAAGAGACTTTAATTCAGGGCGAATTTTCCAACAACATTACTTCCAACCTTCAGATGTTCTCAACCATTGACTCCATCACCTACAATGGTCAAACTTTTATTGGAAATGAAATCGAGTTTAATGGATCGAAAGTCAGGGATAGCGCACAGGTACTGGCACAACTTACAGTCAACTCCGCCAGGCAGCAGCTGAACAAAAATGTCTATACCAAAAACCTTTTTGTAGAAGGCATCTGGAACCGTGATCACATTGATCTGGGATTTGATATCGATCAGGAGGGGTATGATAACTCTATTCGCCTCCGTTCTGAAATTGATTTTCTCAATGACAGTACCAAGATCAGGATCCTGCCATCCTCCGTAAAAATACTGGGGGAGAACTGGACTTTCAACAAAGGAAACTACACGCTTGTCAGCGGACGCGAGTGGGATATTCACAATCTAGGCATCCGGCATGAGGCAGAATCCATCATTATCAATGGCGCCATATCCCATGATCCCACAAAAGTCCTGGAAGTCAGTATTGAAAATTTTGATCTCTCCTTCTTCGACTTCTTTAGTTCAGAAAAATTCAAGGGACTTTTAAATGCGGAGATCAGGCAACGGGATATGTACTCCAGTCTTTATATTGAGAATCAGCTCACGATTGATTCTCTCGTTATCAACGATTTTTTTGTAGGTGAGATAAAAGGGAATAATGTCCGTGATCCTGAAACTGATCACGTCAACATTGATTTTACAATCGATCGACTTAAAAACAGGATTGTTGACATCAAGGGATACTATGATCCCAAAGACACAGAGAATCCATTACACACAAAAGCAATCCTTGAGAAGGCAAACCTCAAGTTGCTGGAGCCTGTTATCAAAGATATCTTCACTCGTCTCGATGGCACGATCACAGGTGTCTATAACATTGAAGGAACCTTTGCCAAACCAAACATCACGGGGGAAGCAAAAATTGAGAATGGTCAGCTGATGATCAATTACCTGAAAACACTATACAAAATAACCGGAACGGTTGGCATCACCCCTACCCGCATTCTCTTCAAGGACTTCGAACTGATCGATCCCTTCAAAAATAAAGGAACACTGGATGGATATATCGCGCACAAAAGTTTCTCCAAGATGCGAATTGACATTGATGCCTCGTTTAATAATTTTCATCTGCTGAATACTACGGCAAAGGATAACAATCTTTTCTATGGTCAGGCTTTTGGAACAGGTAACCTTAATATTCTCGGCCCCGTTGCCAATCTTAAAATATCCTCCACGGTACGAACGAATAAAAACACCAGACTTTCTATCCCTGTCGGCGGAACTTCCTCCCAGGAAAAGAAGGAGTTCATTCAGTTCACACATTTCACTGACAGCCTTCAAAAGAAAATTGCAGCAAAGGAAGTTCTGAAGCGCGAACTCTCCGGAATCTCTCTGGATATGAATGTTGAAGTAACACCGGATGCCTATGCTGAGATCATTTTCGATATTAAATCGGGAGACATTATCCGTGGAAGAGGTAACGGTGACCTACAGCTTCAGATAGATACCAAAGGTGATTTTAACATGTTTGGATCACTGGCCTTTACCGAAGGAGCTTACAACTTTACCCTGGCAGATATTATCAATAAAGAATTCAGCATCAGGCCAGGAAGCAGTATTACCTGGTTCGGTGATCCCTATCAGGCAATTCTTAATATTACCGCAAGCTATCGTCAGTTGACTTCCCTCGGACCTATTCTGGCGGACCAGACCCTTGTAAATGATCCGAATATCAAAAGAAAATATCCGGTGGAAGTACTTCTAAAACTGGATGGAGCAATGCTTTCACCCGTTTTCAATTATGACATTGAAGCAAAGAATCTTCCTGACAACGTTACGGCAGCAACATCCGGGAAATCCGTTAACCTTAAGTTTGAGTTCAACGCATTCAGGGCGAAGCTTGATGAGCAGGAATTAAAACGACAGGTATTCAGTTTGATCATCCTGCGAAAGCTTTCTCCTCTTGATGCGTTCGATACGGGTGGTTCTCTCTACAATAGTGTGAGTGAGTTGCTGTCCAATCAATTAAGCTATTGGCTCAGCCAGGTGGATCAGAATCTGGAGGTAGATCTTGACTTGGGAAAGCTGGATCAGGAAACCTTTAATACTTTCCAGCTAAGGCTTTCCTATTCATTCCTGAATGGAAGATTGCGTGTTACTAAAGACGGTAACTTCGGTAATTCACAAGTGACCCGTTCGGAGATCTCAACCATTGCCGGCGACTGGACAGTAGATTACCTTCTTACACCGGATGGAAAATTCAAAGTAAAGATGTACAGTCGTTCCAATGTCAATCAGCTGCAGGGAACGCTGAACAACCAGACCACGGCCGTTACCACAGGCGCAAGTTTTACTTATACACAGAACTTTAATACGTTTAAAGATCTTCTCACCTCCGCACGGGAAAAAAGAAGAAGAGAATTGGAAGAAAATCCTCCTGAAGAAGAACCAGATGACGATCAGGGATCGAATTAAGACATTCTTCAAAAATATCAAGGACCCGTCATTTGCAAGAGCGCGAATCAAAGGGGTATTGGCATTCTCATTCGGTGTATACTCGCTCATGATGCTGGCATTGGGTTATGCCTGGTATTCTCAACAATGGGGAGGCTCCTTTCATTTCTTCAATGACGCAGCAGAGTGGAAGCAGATGGACAAGTTTGCCCATTTCTTCTGGACATTTCAGGTAAGTGTGCTCGCAACACGACTTCTTACATGGGCTCAACCTGACACGCGCAAAGCATCTATCTGGGGAGCGACTCTCGGCTTTCTCTTCGTTTCATCCATTGAAATATTCGATGGTTTTTCACAGGATTATGGAGCATCGGTTTACGATGTACTTGCCAATGCAGCTGGTTGCCTTGCATTTATTTCACAACGCCTCATCTTCAAAAAGATAATGGTCTGGCCAAAATTCTCCTTTCACCCTACCGCCTTTGCTCCTCTGCGACCTAATATGCTGGGAGATGGCTTTCTGGAAGAAGTGTTAAAAGATTATAACGGACAGACATTCTGGTACAGCGCAAGCTTCAAAATCCTTCCGCTTCCATCGTGGCTCACGCTGGCAGTAGGTGTTGGTGCTGAAGGAATGGTTCGTGCCCGTGATGAAGAGAATGCATTAATGAATCTATCTCCTCACCGGAAATACTTTTTATCGTTTGATCTGAATCTCACAGAAGTCAAGACCTCCTCAAAGATTATGAATGCAGGATTGAGGATTCTGAATGTTATCAAGTTCCCTGCCCCCGCCATCGAAATTTCAAGTGAAGGCATGAAGTTTCATCCTGTTTATTTTTAAATAGAGGCGATTACACAGAAATAGCATAGAAACCAGCAAGGACTTTAATTCTTAAGAAATTCTTAATTTCAAAGCTGTTTCTACAGTAACTTGTGACCTGAATTTGAACCGCCATGGACTTCACCGCCTTCATGAAAAAATACGCTGAACAGATCAATGGTCAGTATATTGAATATAACTCAACACTTTCAGTGATCATTATTCCCGTTGCCGGAAACCGCTTTCAAACGGTGATGGGCAATATCAAACAAAGCGCTCTGTACAACCGCAAGGTGATTACCTTCACTTCCAAGGTCTGCCCTATGACGGATACGATTGATTTCAAAATGCTATTGGAGCAGACTGCATTCTTTAATTACTGCAGGTTCATGATATCTGAAAACTATCTTCAGGTTGAGGCAGTTTCTGCATTGGAAGCTTCCTCAGAAGATGATATCAAGGAGATGTTACAGGAAGTCGCCAATCTTGCGGATCAGTATGAAATGAAATTGACAGGCGCTGATATCCACTAGCGCTACTGCACTAAATCCGCATTTAACATTCTTTTACCTACTTTTGCTGATGCAAGACAACTTATCGCTTCCCGACTTGTCGGGGGGAGGAAAGTCCGGGCAACATAGAGCATCGTACTTCCTAACAGGAAGGTCTTGAAGCAGTTAAATGTTTCAGGAACAGAAAGTGCCACAGAAAACAGACTACCACTGAAATCACGAAAGTGTACTTCAGGGGAAAAGGTGAAAAGGTGAGGTAAGAGCTCACCGCTCGAATGGTGACATTGGAGGCATGGTAAACCTTACGAGTTGAAAAGCCAAATAAGTGACGTCCATTCATTTGGAATAGCTGCTCGCTATTGTCCGCCAATTGGCAGACAGCGTTACGGGTAGGCTGCTAGAGTCCGTCAGTGATGACGAGGCCAGACAAATGATAGGTGCCCTGAAGGAACATGTGTCTTTCAGGGAACAGAACCCGGCTTATCGGCTTGCATTTTTAACATGAAACCTGTTGCGTGAAAGCGCGGCAGGTTTCACTATTTTTGCCCTATGTCAAAAATTCTAATCATCGAAGACGAAGCCAGCATTCGTGCAGTACTAAAGGAGATCCTTTTAGATCAAAAAGAACTAAAGCTGGAAGTCGATGAAGCCAAAGACGGCGCGGAAGGCTTGCTCCTTCTCGAAAGCAGTACCTATGACCTGGCCTTTTGTGATATAAAAATGCCGAAGATGGACGGAATGGAAGTGTTGCAGAAAGCCAAAGACAAAAATATCAACACTCCTTTTATTATGATCTCTGCTCATGGCACTACTGAAATGGCAGTGGACGCAATCAAAATGGGAGCTTACGATTTTATGCAGAAGCCACCTGACCTGAATCGCCTGCTGATCACTGTAAGAAATGCACTGGACCGCAACTCATTGGTAAAAGAGACAAAATCCCTTCGTAAAAAAGTTTCACGCAAGTATGAAATGATCGGCGCTTCTCCTGCCCTGGACCGTGTTCGTGAAATGATCGATAAAGTCGCTCCTACCGAAGCGCGCGTACTTATTACAGGACCTAATGGAAGTGGAAAAGAACTTGTCGCAAGATCCATCCATGAAAAAAGTCATAACGCCGATGGTCCATTTGTAGAGGTTAACTGCGCCGCTATTCCAAGTGAGCTGATTGAAAGTGAATTATTCGGTCATGAGAAAGGATCCTTCACCTCTGCCGTAAAGCAACGTATCGGAAAGTTTGAACAGGCTGAAGGAGGTACTTTGTTCCTGGATGAGATTGGAGATATGAGTCTTGCCGCACAGGCTAAAGTATTGCGGGCATTACAAGAGAATAAGATCACCCGCGTGGGTGGTGATAAAGATATTTCCGTGAGCGTTCGTGTGCTTGCGGCAACCAACAAAAACCTTAAGAAGGAAATTACAGAAAATCACTTTCGTGAAGACTTGTATCATCGCCTTGGAGTGATCCTCATTGATGTGCCGGCTCTTACTGATCGTAAAGAAGATATCGCACTCCTTGCTGAGAAATTCTTAAAGGATATCTCGGAAGAATATGGATCGAAGAAAAAAGAAGTCGAGCCGAAAGCGATTAAGCTATTGGAAGCCCATCCCTGGGCAGGCAATATCCGCGAACTGCGGAATGTTATTGAAAGGTTGGTAATTATGGCCGGCGATAGTATCAAGCCTGAGGACGTGAAGAAGTATCTGTAATTTTATCTGACATCCTTCCGAGATTAATCGTCAAGGTCAGACAAAAGAAAAGCAAACTACTAGATCTTGTTCTCAGTCTTCTTGATATCCTTCTTGCTGTAGGTTGGGCAAGTGTATTGGCTGCATGAAGTAAGGAATCCTGCTAACGCGATAACTGCTAAAACTTTTTTCATAATGGCTAGGTTTATGGGTAACAAAATTAGTAAAGCCCCCCTGTTTCGCAAGCCTGACGTAAGTTTTTGTCACTTTAGCGAGAAAAATGGTCAACCGACCAGCAGATTACACCCCCTGACGTCGCTATTGTCCATTCGTCCAAGTACCTCAAAATGACCATTCTGATCTAATCTCCCTAAATCCTGAGTTTCAATAAAAGAGCAGGAATGGGCATTGGCCAAATCAATCACATTTATCAGTCCCGCTGTATGGTTTTCCAGGCTAAAGGGATCGTTTATTTCCCGCAAAAGTACCCTCATTGACGGTGGACACTCAAATACTCCATTTCCCATCGAATATGCCTGCGACAGCAATTCCGTCATTCCATACTCAGAATAGACCTTGTCAATATTCATGTTCTCACACAGAATACCGTGAAGCTCCTGTCGCGTAATCTCCTGACGGCGTCCTTTCATCCCACCGGTTTCCATCACAATGCAATGACTAAGATCTACATCAAATTGTTCTGCCATATCCCACAGCGCAAATGAAACCCCCAGTAACAAAACCTTCTTACCTCCTTTCAACTCTTCCAGCTGCCTGACAAGCTTTTCAAGATCATTGAGATAAAATCCTGAAGAGGGTGATTTACTTTCCTGAATGAAATGATTGGCCATTGCCACCAGTGAGGAACCTGTGCGCTCCAGGTAAGAAGGCAGCAGGCACAATACATGAAACTGATCCAGGGGTCCGAAGGCCGTCTCAAATAATCTTTGACTGTGCCTTAGATAAAAATTCAGGGAAGGGACTGAATGTCTGCTTACCTCCTGCCCTGTAGTACCGCTGCTGGTAAATACAACCTCCGGTCTCCACTGACCGGATGCAACATTATGAGATTTAAAAAAGCTGATGGGAAGGAAGGGTATCTCTGCTAAAGAGTTGATTTTGTCTGCTGATACCCCCAGATAAGTGAGGTAATTTCGGTAAACTTCGCTGTTAACCGCTTGAAAGTGGAATTGTTTTAATGCAATTTCCCGGAAGCTATCTTCGTTTTCAGGATATAAATCTGTGGCAAAACTTTCAAATGTCTGCAAGCGGTTACAATTTTACAGGTTGGTAAATTTATAATAAATGAAGTTGTCAGGAAAAGGGTTGATTTTATTCATGGTGGTGGCAGTCCTGATGGGTTCTTGTTTCGATCCACCTGAGTATTCCAATACACCGGTCATTTCCTATGTGAAAACGGTGTACAAAGATGCCTCCAACCCCAGTCTGAACGATTCGCTCATCGTAAGCGTCACTTTCAAAGATGGAAATGGCGACCTCGGTCTCAATGATCCGGATACGCTGGATCCTTACAACAATAAGTACTATTTCAGATTCCTTGATAATTCTTTAATCACATACAAGACCCGTCGTACCAATCCGAACTACGATACTCTTCCTGCTTTCATAAAACCTTACTATTGTCTTAATTGGGAGATCCGTAAAATCAATGGTAAAATTGACACCGTTTATTTTCAGCTCAACCCAAACTATTACAACTGGTTCATCAAGTTCTATGTACAGGATCCTATCACAGCGGAATACAATGAACTTAACTTTCAAACGGATTTTGTAACAGGCCCCAATAGTTGCGGTATATCCAGCAACGGACGGTTTCCCATTCTTTCAAGAACCGGAAAGAGCGTTCCCATTGAAGGTACTATCAACTGGGGATTCCCGTCACCGCTTTTTGAACTGATTATTGGAAGCCGGAAATTCAAAGTGAAAGTTACCATTCAGGACCGGTCTTTAAACAGGAGTAATACTGTTGAAAGTGAGCCTCTGCTCCTCAATCAAATAAGGATCAGAGTTTAAGATCAGTTAATAGATCGGAGGAAACTTATCCGCATCTGATTCTCTCATCATGAGATAGATCTTGTCAACGATCTCTTCGGCATTTGGCTTTGAGAAGTAATCACCATCCGTGCCATAAGCTGGTCTATGCTCTTTGCCTGTGATCGTCAATGGCTTTGCATCCAGGAAATGATATCCCCCCTGCTCTTCCAGCACTTTCTGCATCATGAAAGAGGTAGCTCCTCCAGGAACATCCTCATCTGCGAAAACAATACGATTGGTTTTCTTGAGTGATTCTACTATTGAATGGTGAATATCAAAAGGAAGCAATGTCTGCACATCGATCACCTCACATGAAACTCCGATTTTCTCAAGTTCGTTAGCTGCATCCATCACAACACGGCACATAGATCCATACGTAACAATGGTAACATCTGTTCCCGCCCTCAATACTTCCGGCACACCCAACGGCACTGTAAACTCACTGACATTATCAGGAAGCTTTTCCTTCATTCGATATCCATTCAGACACTCGATCATCAAAGCAGGATCGTCAGACTGAAGCATCGTGTTATAAAATCCTGCCGCCTGCGTCATGTCGCGCGGTGTAAGAACATAGATACCACGGATACTTCCGAGGATAAGGCTCATCGGGGAACCAGCATGCCATACACCTTCCAGACGATGACCACGAGTACGAATGATCAACGGTGCTTTCTGTCCGCCTTTGGTGCGATATTGAAGACATGCAAGGTCATCAGACATGATCTGAATGGCATACAAGAGATAATCCAGGTATTGTATCTCAGCAATAGGACGAAGACCTCTCAACGCAAGGCCAATTCCCTGACCCAGAATGGTACATTCACGAATTCCTGTGTCAGTGACACGCAGGTCGGAATACTTTTCCTGTAAGCCTGCAAAGCCTTGATTTACATCGCCAATCTTTCCAACGTCTTCTCCGAAAGCAAGCACCCGAGGGTCACGTTCCAGAGCAGCGCGGAAGCAAGCTTGCAATATCTCACGACCATCCACCAATGAAGAGTTGTCTGAATACACAGCCTTCTGCTCCTTCACTTTCAATGCAGACCATTCTGATTGACTGTAGAGATGGGAACTGTAGCGCTCTTCATTTTCAGAAGAAGTACGTTCTACCCATTGTATTATCTTTTCACGAACCTCAGAAGGTTTTCCTATGAGAAGCCTCAGCGTTCTTTTGGCAGCCTTTACAGAATCCAGCCTAAGAGGATTGATGGTCTTTTCAAGTTCATGACGAATATCATCGATGGCTTCATTCTGGGATTTGGCATCCTCAAGATAACCCATCAACTCACGCTGATCGCGCTGAATATCTTTATTAAATGCTTTCCATGCTGCTTCCTTTTCGGATTTGGCGAAAGCTTTTGCTTCCTTTTCAAGTTCTGTTAATTCTTCCGGAGTGCTGAGTTCATTCTGAAGAATCCATTCCCGCATCTTGCGATTACAGTCATGCTCAACTTCCCACTTTAATCGCTCTTTGGATTTGTAACGCTCATGTGATCCTGAAGTGGAGTGGCCCTGAGGCTGGGTCATTTCATCTACGTGAATGAGCACAGGAACATGTTCTTCGCGGCAAACTTTTTCTGCTGCTTCAAATGTTTTACAAAGCGCTTCGTAATCCCAGCCATTTACTTTATAGATCTCATAGCCCTTGCTATTGTTGTCGCGCTGAAAGCCTTCAAGGATTTTGGAGATGCTTCCTTTTGTTGTCTGAAATTCTTTTGGAACAGAGATACCATACGCATCATCCCAGACTGCGGTGAGCATTGGTACCTGAAGAACTCCGGCAGCATTGATCGCTTCGAAGAACATCCCTTCTGAAGTCGATGCATTACCGATTGTTCCAAAGGCAATTTCATTTCCCTTGGTGGAAAGATCGGTCAGTCCGGCTAATCCTGGATTATTTCTGAAAAGTTTTGAAGCATAGGCAAGTCCCACTAGACGCGGCATCTGTGATGCTGTTGGTGAAACGTCGGAACTGCTGTTCTTTGATTTTGACAATGCTTTGAATGCACCCTTCTCATCCAGCATTCGTGTAGCATAATGACCATTCATCAATCTTCCTGCAGAGGCGGGATCCGCATTCACATCCGGATGAGCATACAACTGAGCAAAGTATTGTTGAAGCGTCAGTTCGCCGATGGCAAGCATGAACGTCTGATCACGATAATAACCGGAGCGGAAGTCACCATTTCTAAAGACCTTTGCCATTGCAATCTGGGCGATCTCTTTGCCGTCGCCGAAGATTCCAAACTTGGCTTTACCCATGAATACTTCCTTACGGCCAATCAGGCTTGCCTCACGACTGGCGCAAGCGAGCTTGTAGTCTGCCAGAATGGAAGCAATCTTCTTCTCCGTAAATCTCGACTTAATGGCTTTTGTCTGGCTCACGTTCTATTGAATGGATTGAATCAAAATTAAAGAAATTAGGAAGAGGGTTCAAAATGAAAATTTTACCCCAATAAAATTGCGATACTACTGTCAGGAACGAAAGAATTGAACCCAATCACCGTTTTTTACCAAAGTTTCCCCACCTCTTTTTCAAAGAGATAAATACCCCCGGATGGTCACCCTATTATAATCAAACCCACATATTCAGCGTCTTAAAGACCTGCAAATGCATGATTGGATTGTGTATTCAAAGTGGGTTTTATTTAAGTGAAAAATTCTAACTTTGCGCGCCGCTCGTTAAACACACATTTGACGCAGCATTGCAGATAAAATTCAGATCAGAACAAACACAGAACTATAAACTTATAATCATTATGATCATTGGTGTACCAAAAGAGATTAAGAATAATGAGAACCGCGTGGCGCTTACTCCTGCCGGAGCACAAGAGCTGACCCGCAGAAATCACACCGTTTACATTCAAACCAAAGCTGGAGAAGGAAGTGGCTTTTCAGATGAGGAATATTTAAAAGCCGGCGGGAAGATCCTTCCCACTGCAGAAGACATTTTCAGCATTGCTGAAATGATCATGAAGGTTAAAGAACCTGTAGAGCAAGAGTACACGCTCATTCGCAAAGATCAATTGGTATTCACATATTTTCACTTTGCTTCTTACGAGCCATTGGCACATGCCATGATCAAAACGGGTTCTGTTTGTCTTGCATATGAAACCGTTGAACGTGTTGACGGAAGCCTGCCCCTGCTGGTGCCGATGAGTGAAGTAGCAGGACGTATGGCCATACAGGAAGGTGCAAAATATCTTGAGAAACCTTTGAAAGGTCGCGGTATATTACTGGGTGGTGTTCCCGGAGTAATGCCTGGTAAAGTTCTGATCCTCGGTGGCGGTGTGGTAGGAACCAACGCAGCCAAAATTGCAGCGGGTATGGGCGCGGATGTTATCATCACGGATCTCAATCTTAACCGTCTTCGTTACCTTGACGATGTAATGCCAAAGAATGTTCATACGATGGTATCAAATGATTATGTGCTGCGCGAACTTGTAAAGACACATGATCTTATTGTTGGAGCCGTGCTGGTTCCGGGAGCGAAAGCACCGAAGCTGATCACACGCGACATGTTAAAGACTATGAGACCGGGTACCGTGCTAGTGGACGTTGCGGTGGATCAGGGTGGTTGTATCGAAACATGTAAGCCAACAACCCACGAGAATCCTACTTATATTATTGATGATGTAGTTCATTATTGTGTGGCGAATATGCCAGGAGCAGTTCCATACACTTCTACCCTTGCCCTTACAAATGCAACGTTGCCTTATGCGATCAAGCTTGCGAATCAGGGATGGAAGAAAGCCTGTCAGGAGAGCATGGAGCTGAGAAAGGGATTGAATGTTATCCAGGGTAAAGTAGTGTATAAGGCTGTTGCCGATTCATTCAACTTACCATTCACAGAAGTGAAAGAGTTTTTAGGATAAGTTATTTGTCAGATTTTTAAATGCCTGCGATGGATCAAGTCTGTCGCAGGCATTTTTATTGAAGTATGGCGATCTATTGTCTTCAGTATTTAATTAAATTTAGCAATGCCAACGAAGAAGAGTACGACGGTCAAACTTTCTGAACCAGAAAAAGTAGATCAGTTCATGAAGTCGGCCGTGCATCCGCTGGTGAAGGTGATGGAGGCATTAAGAAAGATCATCCTCAGCACGGATAAAGAGATCGGTGAAGAAATAAAGTGGAATGCTCCCTCCTTTTTCTATACCGGGGAAATGAAACCCTTTGATCCAAAAGAATATAAAAGGCATATCGTTGTATTCAATCTTCATAAGAAGGACGCGATCAGACTTATATTTCCATCCGGTGCTATTGTTGGAGATAAAACAGGCTTGCTGGAAGGCGATTATGCTGACGGCAGGCGTATCGCCAATTTTTCCGATCTTAAGGAAGTGAAAGCGAAAGAGGCAGACCTGAAAAAAGTTATTTCCAAATGGCTTAAATTATTGGATAAGTGATGGAACAAGGTCCTATGAATGCCGAACCCATTCTGAAGTACATCCGGAAGTATGTCGATCTTTCCAGTCAGGAAGAGATTCTTCTTCAATCTAAACTGATCCACAGAAAATATCTGAAGAACCAATTCATTGTTCAGCAGGGAGACATCTGTAAAGTTGAGAGCTTCGTGATCTCAGGTTGCGTAAGAACTTTCTATGCCGACAACAATGGAATCGAGCATGTTGTGATGTTTGCCATTGAGAACTGGTGGACGGGAGATCTTGGAAGTTATATCAGTCAGACGCCTGCCAATTATAATGTTCAGTGCCTGGAAAATACTGAGGTGATACAATTCTCGTATGATAACCTTGAATTTCTCTATAAGGAAATTCCCAGGCTTGAGCGCTTTTTCAGAATTATCATTCAGAAAGCTTTTGTTGCGTCTGAAGGAAGGATCGTTAGAAATTTCAGCTTTACTGCTAAAGAGAAATATCTTCAGTTCCGAAAGATGTATCCTGAGATTGAGCAGCGGGTGCCTCAGTATATGATTGCCTCCTACCTGGGGATTACAAAGGAGTTTCTAAGCAAGATCAGAAGTCAGTTGGTCTTTGAGCAATGATAATTTTTTTGCTTCGGAAATTAGATTAACGGAAGCAGGTAATTTGAAGTGTATTCATCAGTAAGCTGATATTTGATAAGCACGGTTTATTTGAAGGCATGCGTCATCCATAGCTACTCGCCTAAGACCCTCTCCACAAAAAAAAATTCATACAATCTGTAACATCAGCATTGTTTGATCGTAAATTTTGATGCCATTCTGCACAGTCTTTGGTTATCCTGATCGGAATTTTGAAGACATGGATTTGCAATTGGGAATTAGTCGGAATTGGTGATGTCTGTCACCCAATTTCATCTCTTTCCCTAGGTTCTGCCTAGGTTCAAGCTAGGTTCTGCCTAGGTTCAAGCTAGGTTCTGCCTAGGTTCAGGCTAGGTTCTACCTAGGTTCAGGCTAGGTTCTACCTAGGTTCAGGCTAGGTTCAGGCTAGGTTCTGCCTAGGTTCTTAATACCCTTTTCATAGGTCAATACCCATCTAATCACAGGTTAATATCTGTCAGGTATCGGATAATGTCCCATTGAGTGTCCTTTTTTATAAGCTTTTCATCTGGCGAGGGAAACTTTATTAACCTGGTTTAATATCCCTTTTTAACCTACCTCATTTTTACCGGGGGCCGTTCGCCCGTGCTTTGTTCCATCAAATAAAACAAAAGCACACATGAAAAAACTACTCGAGAACATCACAGACCTGAACGATTTAGTACTTCAGGGAAAGGCATTGGAGGCCTTTGAAAAGTATTATCACGACGACGTGATCATGCAGGAAAATGAAAACGCTCCTACCGTTGGGAAGGATGCCAACCGCCAACGCGAAAAAGAATTCTTTGCCTCCATCACAGAATTCCGTGGCGCACGTCCACTGAAGATCACTGTTGGTGCAGGAGTCACCATGGTGGAGTGGCATTACGATTACACCCACAAAGAATGGGGTGTTAAAAACTACAAACAGGTTTCCATCCAGGAATGGAAAGACGAAAAGATCATCAGAGAAAAATTCTATTACGCAGCTTAAACACTAATCAAAATGAAAAATCAAATCACCAAATCAGATCTGTCTTCAGCATTGCTCTTGCTCAGAGTAGTCCTTGCCCTCGTTATCTTCCCGCATGGCGCACAAAAACTATTCGGATGGTACGGCGGATATGGCTTTACCGGAACGATGCAATTCTTTACCGAAACTATCGGGATGCCATGGCTTCTGGGATTTTTAACTATCCTGCTTGAGACAGTAGGAACGCTTGCCTTACTGGCAGGCCTGGGAACAAGAGCACTTGGAGTCGCCTTTACTTTTCTTGCAGCAGGAATTGTATTCACAACACATTTACCAAATGGATTCTTTATGAACTGGTTTGGCAATCAGGCCGGAGAAGGATATGAGTACTTTATTCTCTGGGCAGGCATGACTATCACACTGGTCATCACAGGAGGCGGAAGGTATTCACTGGATTATCTTCTCCGGAAAGACAAGACGAGCATCCCTCCAATAGATAGATTTTAAGCTCAACAGCAAAAGAACCTAACCCTGCCTGGGTTGGGTTTTTTATTTATACCGTATTCTGAAAATGGTACTTCAGTTCCGATATTGTTATTTTGGAATAAACTATCCCACATGAAAAAGACCATCATCACATTCCTTTTTGCATTTACATCCCTGATAACCTTTTCACAGGAGTTTAAGGTTCCGGAAGACATCAAGCTGGAGAGTCGTGAAGATTTTGCAGCTCAGGAAAAGAACATTCTTTCCTGCGTGGACTGGTTAATGAAGACTCCCCTTACCGAACAAAAAGAAAAAAGGACGGAGGCCAATCGCTACCTGATGCAATGGCTTACAGGAACTCCGGATGTTCACATTGAAATCAAGCAGGAAATTGTAACCTTTATGGATTCACCCGATCTGCTGATGATCTTTATGGGCGCGTGGGCTAAAAACACAATTGAAACCAGGGATGCTGATAATAAGGCTGCCAATAATCTTAAAGGAATAGAAGCCGTTATGGAAGTATACACAAAGAACAGTGGCTCCATTCCCAAAATCAAAAGCATAGAAAAATACGTCAAGATGAAAGAGAAGGGAACACTGGAAGATTATATTAAGAGAAATTCAAATTGATGAAGATCGAACATCTTGCCATCTGGGTGGAAGACCTGGAACGAATGCGTGAATTTTATACGAAGTATTTTGCATTGACTTCCAATGATCAATACAGGAATGAAAAGAAAGGATTCAGTTCCTATTTCCTTTCCTTCGGAGAAAGCAAGACACGAATAGAGTTAATGCATCGGCACGATATCAATGAGTTTTCCGCAAAGCGCGGTTCTGTGAAAGGAATTGCTCATTTCGCCATTGCGGCAGGCAGCAAAGAAGAGGTCAATAATCTTACAGAACGTCTCCGCACCGATGGATACATTATTGAAAGTGAGCCGAGAACAACCGGAGATGGGTATTACGAAAGTGTGATACTGGATCCTGAAGGAAATAATATAGAGATCACTATCTGACACCTTTATCAAAAGGATTCTCATCCTGGATGATCATCGTTATTTTCTCTTTGCTGTTCAAATCTTCAAATGCATTCTTTGCCGTAAGATCAAACATATCCTGGAAATGATGGAGGAATAGTATTCCCGCCTTACTGATCGACTTTACTTCCGTCTTGTATTCCGGCACTGTGTAGGATTTGCTGGGTCCATTCATGACAGCTTCTTTATGCTGACTGAGCGATCGTCTCCAGTTCTCTTCAGGAACCTTGATCTCTTCCGGAACTGTGATCTTTGCTGTATTTTTTAATACTCCTTTTACTTTAAAAATATTTCCCTTCTTGATAAAGGGCGGAAATGTCTCAAAGGAATCCATTCTCGTAACTGCCACTTCTTCTGTATATTTCTTTATAAACCCGACTTCCACAACAAGATTGGATTCTTCAATTAATTCCGACAGTGATAGTTCACGATCCCGTATGATACTCATAGAAATTTGTATTTAAACAAGGTACAGTGATTATCTTTAAATCCAACAAAGCATGGAGACATGAAGTATGATATAAGCTCGCTCACCGCAAGGTTTAACCAGGGAGAAATTTTAAAATATATTTTCTTCTGGGGTCATTCTTCAAAGAGTGATGAAGCAGGGAAATTTGTATTCAGTCAATGGTACGACTCTCCTTTCACTGTTGAAGGGGTTCTCTACCCTACTGCTGAACATTGGATGATGGCACAAAAGGCGATACTCTTTAATGAGCCAGAGATCTTCCGGAAGATTCTTCTTTCCGATAAACCCGGAGCTGTAAAAGAACTTGGCAGGCAGATCAGAAATTTCAATGAAGATAAGTGGAATCAGGAAAAGTTTGGCATCGTAAAGGCCGGCAACTATCATAAGTTCAGTCAGAGTAAAAAGCTTAAAGACTATCTCGTCAGCACCGGTGATCGGATCATTGTAGAAGCCAGTCCCGTTGACACGATCTGGGGTATTGGATTGAGTCAGGATGCTCCCATGATTGAAAATCCCGCAACATGGAGGGGCTTGAATCTCCTTGGATTTGCTTTAATGGAAGTAAGGGATGAGCTAAATAATTTATCTTAGTTGATAAATTAGATTTAAATAATCCAGGAGTCATGCCTGCAAGGAAAAGCTTAAAGAGCAAGCCAAAAACCAAGTCTGTCATTTCATCAAAAGAACTCACCGCGAAGAAGTTCATTGATAAATTAAAATCATTGCAATCAGACGCAGAGAAAGAAAAGCTTCAGCGATATTTTAAGACCGATGATGGATCTTATGGTGCAGGTGATACATTTATGGGCATCCGGATGGGTTCACTTTTCGGAGTAGCAAAGGAATTCATGAACATGCCGGTTAAAGAAATAGAAAAATTACTGGAGAATAAGATTCACGAAGTAAGGGCTGGAGCAGTAAGCATCATGGATAAATCAGCCCGTGACAAGCACACAGGTGACATCCGCCGAAAAGAGTTATTTGATCTTTACATGCGAAGACATGATCGCATCAACAACTGGGATCTTGTAGATCTGGGATGTCTTCACATGACCGGAAGCTATTTATTTGACAAGCCAAGAACATTGCTGTACAAGATGGCTAAATCAAAGAATATGTGGGAACGAAGGACTGCTATTCTGAGTACTACCTATTTTATACGTCACGGTGATCTTAATGATACTTACAAGATCTCAGAAATGCTTTTGAAAGAAACAGAAGATCTTGTACAGAAAGCCGCAGGATGGATGCTGAGATTCGCAGGTGATAAAGATCACGAGCGACTCATTGAATTTCTTGATGAGCATGCTTCCACTATGCCAAGAACGATGCTCAGAAACACGTTGGAGAAGCTTGATAAAAAGAAGAAGGACTATTACATGAAACTTAAATAATATTGATCATGAAGACCCTTAAAAGTATTGGAGCCATCCTTGCGGGGATGATAACGATTGTCCTGCTTTCTATCGCAACGGACTACATCCTTGAGTCTAACGATATCTTTCCAACGCGGGAAGAAGGAAAACTTTCGACATGGATGCTGGCACTCGCACTTTTATACAGAACTGTGTATGGAATAGCAGGCGGTTATGTCACCGCAAAACTCTCACCATCCGATCCGATGCGAAATGCTTTTATCCTTGGATGCATTGGAACTGCCCTCAGTATTGTTGGGATTGTGATTGGGTGGGATCTTTCGGATCACTGGTACCCTATTGCATTAGCGTTAACAGCACTGCCTTCCGTCTGGGTAGGAGCAAAATTTGCTACGCAATAAACTACTTCAACAACATTACAATCGCAGCTACCAATGTCATGGCGACAATAAACCAGCGATAAACATTTTCACTCATCTTCTTGACAAAGGCAATTCCGAGAAAGGCTCCCAGCACAATAGCGGGTGTCAGATAGAGTGCGAGTATCCATCCGTCTATGTTGATGGTATGCCATACCCAGATATGGAAAGGTACCTTGAACCAATTAACGACGAGAAAAAACCATGCTGTGGTTCCAATGAAAACATTCTTGGGTAACCGCATGCTCAGGAAATAAATTACCATCACAGTGCCGGCAAGATTGCCAACCATCGAAGTAAATCCTCCCAGAAATCCTGCAGCGATCCCTAAGTAAATACTATCAGGAATTTTTTCCTTCCCTCCCAGCTCAAGCCATATCATTGCAATCAGACTGGCGAAAATAGTGATGGCCATGATGACCCTGAATGTATCTTCAGGGATGTAGTTACCCGCCCAGCTTCCTGCGATGACACCTAATGCTGCCCAGGGGAACAGGATCTTCAAATGCGCAAAAGAAGCATGACGATGATAGTACCAGACACCCATGACGTCTGCAATGACGAGCAGCGGCAACATCAGTCCGCTTGATAATTTACCACCATACACTATTGCAAACAGGGGGACACAAAGCATTCCGGCACCATGAACACCGGTCTTCGCCATGCCGATCAGGAGTGCTACAGCAATGACAATGGCGATACTTTCTAAACTAAGGGATGACAGCACGGAAGTTCTGTAGCGGCGCTACGTGGTAAGGTTCGAAGCTACTTAAAAGTGAATCATTTCTTTCCCGTCAGAAGATCTTTATAACCAATCAGAAGTATACCCTTCTTCCTGATCATTTCTTTTACTTTATCGTTTGTAAAAAGATCCGTTACTCCCTGCCGGTCTTCAGCAACATTTTCATAGCCAATATGAGAAACAGCCCGCAGCTCTGCATTATCAAAACCAGGATGCTCGACAAACAGGTAGTTTTTTCCCGGCTGAAGCTTGTCAAGCATCTTCATAAAGCTTTGAATTTTCTCTTCCGATGTTTTCCGGGCACCTTCCATCGCAACATACTCCACCTGGTATTCCGACAAGTCAATGTCGATCTTATACTCTTTTGCCAGACGCTTTGTCATTGCTTTAACGGCGGGTGCAAGATCTGTGCAACCCATGTGAGAAGAGATATGACTGATGCGGGGGATCTTCTTCAACGCGAGTTCGATCTGAGCTCTGAATTCTTTCTCAATGTCTTCAATCTTCCATTGGTTCTCGGAGACAGATTGTCCCGGATAATTTTTGTTGGGAAATAACATGGGAAAGAAATAGCCATCAGCGTTCACAATGCTGGGACATTCTGATAACGGTCGCCATTTGATATTGTCCCACTCGCTGGTGATCGCAAGATGAATGCCTACATCGATCTGAGGATATTCATTCAGCAATCTTGCCGCCTCCGGAAACCAGGGTGACGGAACGATGATCTCAATAGAAGATTCAATGCCTTCTTTAAAAGATTTAATGATCGCTTCATTCCCGGAATGGGAATAACCCATATCATCCCCTCTTACAATCAGCCGTGCTTGTTGAGCATGAATGTGTGAGCAAAGGCTTATAAACACGAGAGCTAAAATGCTTCTTAACATCATATTGATATTTTAATCCATTATCTGAATTAAAATATCAATAAAATCCTGAGAAAGTCCTAACCTTTTCTTTTGCCATTCAGAAGAATTCCAATCCAGGTGTTTCGCACGCCGTATTGATAGGTGAACCACAACAAAACAGCAGCTGGAACGATGATGATCAATAGTTTCAGAGGCCACACGATATCTGAAGTTGCCACAATGATCTCTAAAAATGCTATGATCGGTAAATGAATGAGGTATCCCCAATAGGCGCTGTCTGCCATGTAGCGGATCGTCGGGCTGGGATCTTCAAACCATGAGAGCATAAACCCGATAAATGCAAAGACCATCGTCATGGAGGCAAATGCATACAATGTATTAATACCCATCAAAATGAATCGGCCATCAGCAGGATCAGCTGGTTCGCTGAACAAAAGACTAATGATGATAACAGAAAATGTTATGACTATACTCATGCACAGATTGACAACTCTGAATTTCTTCATGCCTTCCATTAAGAATGACTGGCGATGAAGAAACCATCCAAGTGTAAAGTATAATCCGTAAATAATAAAAGATGCCGCTCTCGGTATTAGTCCTGATGCAGAAGTATCTACTCCAAACCAATCCGTCATTCCCAGCATGGGACCTACCATTGCCAATCCAAAGGCAAGACTCCCCCACCAGCGATTCATAAAGAAGGAAATTAACCTGTCAACTGCATGACGAATTCTGCATGAAGGATCGATCCAGGAAACGATCGGAGATCTGAAGACAACAACACCGGCACAAAAGAGAATAAGGAAATATAAAAACCAAAGATGCATGAGTGGAAAACCGTGAGACCAGATCATGTACGATGGGAGTTTCGCAACGGCCGCGGCATATGACAAGCCCTGGTTATACTGAATTCCCCAGATCCACAAATTGTAAAGAGAGAAGTACAGAAGAGGCCAGAAGACTATGAAAGGAATAACCAGTCGCTTCATTCTATTGAGGGCAAATGCTTTTAGTCCGTTACGATGGAAGATCATATGAGCAAAAAATCCTGACATGAGGAAAAATGCCTGCATGCGGAAGACGTGAGAAACGTAAAAGACAATATCAAGGAATAGGCTGCTTTGTGAGTCCTGTGTAATCCAGTCACCGTTTGCGTAGGTGACAAAAGATTCAATCCCATGATGAAGAATGCCAATCAGCAGGGCAATAGCTCTGGCGGCATCCAATCCATGAAAGCGGGTTGATGAAATCTGGTCCTGAAGGGGTTGATCTGAGGTGTTCATGCAGGTATAATTTTTGGGAATTATACGGCTGTAAAGGCCCCTGACTGATCAATTTCAAAGTTTCTCCGTGAAGTGTAGCAGATTTAGCGGCGAACTGCCTAACGATCTACTGAAACCATTCTTTAAAATCCGCTGCCTTCGTTCTGCTGACGTTGATGACCGGCGGAAGGAATTGGGATGGCTTTAAAAGGATGTTCAGTTTGCCATTCTCCGATCGCTCAAAACCGGCGACAGAATTGCGATGGACCATAAACTGACGATTCAAACGGAAGAAAAATGAGAGGGGAAGTATCTTTTCAAGCTTGTCGATTGATTGATCCAAGACATACTTCTTACCGGAAATGGTACAACAGCTTACATACTCATCCTGCACCCAGAAGCCTTCAATTTCCTCAAACGAAAGCAATAAGTCCTGCTTGCCTGTCTTAACTCTGAACCCGGATGCTTTGATCTTATTGTCTTCCTGTCTTTTGTTTTCCGCCCACTGCCATTCGCGATAAAAATAGATTGCTATGTAGATGCCGTTGATGACCACAAACCAAACGGAGATGATAAAAATATCATACAGAAAAAAGCCTGCGGGCAAAGGATTATCACTTGCAAAATAATTTATGGTAAACGTAAGGACGATCACTGAAAGAATTGCGGCGGCGACAGTTGAAATCAACTGAATGATAATGCGCTTTAGAACATTTCCGGCATAAGGAATTTTTTTGTCGAGATACAGAATGATCACATGAATAACAGCCCAGGCTACAAATCCCTCCAGTGTATCGATTGTGAAGGTGAGAAATGTTCTGAGACTAAACGTGATATTGTTGTAGGTCAGGTAATAGTTAAAGAGATTGATGAACGGGATGAGGATGGCGAAGACTATGATGTCTGATTTTTTATAGTGCGAGCGATCCATGTTCAAAATAAGTCTAAAAGATCTTAAAACTAAAACTCCTGGCTCAGGGCTTTTTGAACAATTTTGTATCTTAATTCATTATTAACAGGAATTCTTCAATGTCAGACCAAAGCCAACTCAAGGTAATTGCATTTGATGCAGATGATACACTCTGGGATAATGAGATCTACTTCCAGGAGACGGAAAAAAAATTCTTTGAGCTATTGGAGGAATATCTTCCCCAACATAGTACCGCAAGAGAACTTCTGCGGATTGAAATAAAGAACATCCCGCTGTACGGTTATGGCATCAAGGCATTCATGCTCTCGATGATTGAAACGGCTATTCATGTTTCCGACAAGACCATTGGAAACACGGTGATCGAGAAGATCATACAATATGGACAGGAGCTTCTTGATAAGCCTATTCAGAAACTGGAGGGAGTCGAAGATGTTCTGATTGCACTTAAAGGAAAATACAGGCTGGTGGTTGCGACGAAGGGAGATCTTCTGGACCAGGAACGCAAACTAAAGAAATCGGGGATCATCAATTATTTCCATCACACAGAGATCATGTCTGAGAAGGCAGATTCGGATTATCTGAAACTCATCCGTCACCTGGACATTCAGCCACATGAATTTATGATGATCGGCAATTCAATTAAGTCGGATATCCTGCCTGTTCTTAATATCGGCGGTCATGCATTTCATATACCTTATCATGTTACGTGGGGTCATGAGAAAATTGAGAAGAAAGTCGAACATCAGAACTTCCGGCAACTCAACAACATCCGGGAAGTCTTAAACTTTATTTAAGAATGAAATCAAATCCGTTAGTGAGCTTACTGCTAGTGACCATGACTTCTGTCTTCTGCTTTGGGCAGGCTGATATTCCAAAAAGAGAAATCGGTATTATTGCTGGCTTCAGTGCAACAACCTATTCAGGTGTTGGTGGAAGTACATTAGCCAATCACGTTTCCATAGGAATTTATGGAAGATTTAAATTGGCTGAACGATTCTCAATCGATCCACGCATCCTCTTTCCTTACGGTACAGGAGCCCGTGGGCTTAATCTCCCGGCACCGGCGGTTTATTCAGGGCTTGGGTTAAAAACGGATGATGTTGAAAGAAGGACTACCAGTATCAGCATTGAAGCGCCTGTCAGTTATTACATCACCAATCGATTCAGTGTAAATGTCGGGCCACAGTTTATGGTTACTACAGGGAGTAAGGACTTTTATAAATCTTCAACTGGAAATGATGTGCTCATTGTGGACTCCAAATATCTTATGCATCAATTTGATGCCGGAGTAACGATGGGGATTGCGTTCAGGAGAAGATTAACGCTTGGGCTTCAGTATTATACAGGACTGATGTATGTCGTGAAAGATGATGCATTTCCTGCCAAAAATTCTATCCTTCAGATAAGAGCAGAAATACCCTTGAGAAAGTTAAGCAGTCAAAAAACAGACACGGAGTAATTCGGATCTTTAAATGCGTTAATTAAAGAATATCTTTGCTGCCTTGTAATCCAATCAATGAAACAAGCTGTATTTTTTATTCTTTTCCTGGGTACCGCCATTATTTCGAAAGGTCAAAATCAGCAGCCGTTTTCCACCAAACATTACAAGCATCAATTTTTTGCCTACTGGGGTTGGAACAGCGATTGGTACACGAATTCTGATATCCATTTTCACGGAACCAATTACGATTTCAGCCTTGCCAAAGTAGAGGCCAGAGACCACCAGACTCCATTCGGGCTGGATCCCTATATTAATCCGTCTGCGATCACCATTCCTCAAACCAACTTCAGAATAGGATATTTCTTTAAAGATAACTGGAGCATCTCCCTGGGACTTGACCACATGAAATATGTGATGCAGCAGGATCAGAATGTCAGGATCAACGGCTCGATCCAGAACAGCGGTACCGGCTATGATGGAACGTACACCAATGACAACATTTTGCTATCAACCGATTTCCTTATGTTCGAGCATACGGACGGACTCAATTATATCAATGCAGAGATCAGGAGGTTTGACAACATCTTAAATCTGAGGAGATATCATTTACCGAATATTGATTTGAATGTTACGGAAGGATTTGGAATTGGAGCGTTGCTACCTAAATCCAATACTACCCTGCTTGGCAACGAGCGATATGATGAGTTTCACCTTGCGGGATATGGAGCCAGCGGATTTGTAGGACTGAACATTACGTTCTTTGATCATTTCTTTATTCAAAGTGAATTAAAAGCAGGCTACATCAACATGCCAGATATCCGAACTACGAAATTCAGTGAAGACAGAGCTGATCAGCACTTTCTGTTCCTGCAATCAAATATTCTTGTAGGAGCAAATTTTGATATCGGAAAGAAGAAAAGACTAAAAGCGAAAGAGTAAAGTTTAAAGTTGAAGACTTTCTGGTGATTCCAGATTTTCGAAGTCCGGAAAATCCTCCAGGAACTTTCCCTCCTGACCGGGCTTAGGTGCGATGCAGCAGAAGTGAACCATGCCATTGGTGACAGCAATATATTTTGCTCCGATCGTCATATTATAGATTGCCACCTGATTAAAAGCCTTCTGACTTAGCTTGATGGAAGGAGATTTACACTCCACCAGCATCCATGCCTTACCTGAACGATCATGAATAAGAATGTCTGACCGCTTCAACATTTTGTTATAGGAAAGGCCTCCTTCGATCTTAAAGAGTGATTTTGGGTAATGATGCTCCTGAATCAGGAAGCTCGCAAAGTGCTGTCTTACCCATTCCTCGGGGGTAAGGACTACAAATTTTTTACGCAGACTATCAAAAATCCATACTTTTCCCTCACTCTTCTTAACTTTGAAGTCATAGGCCGGAAGATTGAGAGGAGTCATGGAACGAAAATACCTGAATCCAAACTAAATTCACAAGGCCAGCTTCAGAGTTGCTAACAGCAGCTATTAACCCCAAACAGAAACTGAAGCGCAATCATTATCAAAACAACATGAAGACAAAAGAACAAATTGTAGAAAATTGGTTACCCCGCTATACAGGTCTTGCCCTGGAAGATTTCGGAGACTATATCCTCCTCACCAACTTTGATAACTATGTAAAGAAATTTGCTGAATGGCACAACGTGGAAGTTCATGGAATGGACAAGGCTATGCGAAGTGCTACTGCAGAAGGAATCACCATTATTAATTTCGGAATGGGAAGTCCGAATGCAGCGACGATTATGGACTGTCTGTCAGCGGTTAAGCCCAAGGGATGTCTGTTCCTGGGCAAGTGCGGCGGACTTAAGAAGAAGAATGATCTGGGAGATTTTATCCTTCCTATCGCTGCCATCAGAGGAGAAGGAACATCGAATGACTATTTCCCACCGGAAGTTCCTGCCCTGCCAGCCTTCGCATTGCAGAAAGCAATTTCAACTACCATCCGTGATAATAATCAGGATTACTGGACGGGTACTGTTTATACAACCAATCGTCGGGTTTGGGAGTGGGATGAACAGTTCAAGGATTATCTGATCAAGATCAGGGCGATGGCCATTGACATGGAAACGGCGACGATCTTCTCAACGGCTTTTTATAATGAGATTCCGGCTGGTGCTATTCTTTTAGTTTCGGATCAACCGATGGTACCGGATGGAGTGAAGACTGAGGCAAGCGATAAAGTAGTAACTGCAAGCTATGTTGACCTTCATCTAAAGATTGGAATCGACTCACTTAAGCAATTGATTAATAACGGCGCAACGGTGAAGCACCTGAGATATTAATTTAGTGGTCTGGATACATTAAGTAAAAAACCTCAGAGTCAAACCTCTGAGGTTTTTTCGTTGGTAACGGTTACTCTTGAAAGCAATATCATTCCGATAATAAAAAATACCATGAGTGCGAGAGTGCTGTTGCGCATGCTGCCGGAGATCTGTTCGATGAGACCGTAAAAGAAAGTTCCGAAGACGATGGACATGGTGAACGTCACGTCGAAAAAGCTGAAATACGAAGCATGATCAATCGCATTGGTTGGAATGAGCTTTGAATACGTTGCTCTTGACAGGGACTGAATTCCTCCCATGACAATCCCTACCAGGAAGGCCACGCCATAGAATTCATATTCATTGGTAGTGAGGTAAGCGAGGATACAGATCCCGATCCAGATTCCGATCAGCATCATAAGGGCAGCTTTGTTACCACGTCTTTTGGAAATATTGGAAAAGGCGTGTGCTCCTGCTGATGCAACCAGTTGAATGATCAACACTGTAAATATGAGCTTGCCATCTTCCAGCTTGAGTTCTTTCGCGCCGAAAGAAGCGGCGAGATACATGACGGTCTGGACGCCCATGTTAAAAAAGAAGTAAGCAAAGAGGAAGCGTTTCAGATTAAAATACTGACTGAGGCTTTTCCAGACTTTTACTAGCTCGCGATATCCATTAAACAGAACACGGCCGGTTGGTTTTCTTTGAAAAGGATTGTCGGGAAGACGGGCGAATGCAAATTGAGAAAATCCGATCCACCATAGTCCCACCATGAGAAAAGAAGAACGTGTGGCTGTTCCTTCATCGGGGAAGCCGAAGGTGGACCATGAGAGGATCATAGCCAGGTTGATCACAAGGAGGATCACGCTTCCATAGTAACCCAGTGAGTAGCCCTTTGCACTGACGGCATCGAAACGATCGGGAGAGGCTATCTCAGGCAGAAAGGCATCATAAAAGACAATGCTTCCTGCGTACCCGATGCTTGCCAGGATGGAGCATATTATGCCCCACTCTACATTCTCTCTTGTAAAGAAGAATAAACCCATGCAGGCAAAGCCTCCGAGGTAAACGAAGAACTTCATAAACGCCTTCTTGTTGCCGGTATAGTCTGCCATTCCTGAAAGCAATGGAAGAAAGGGAGCAATCAACAGGAAAGAGAAAGACAGTGCATAGGAATAGAGAACTGAATTGACAATAGGATATCCAAAGAAGAGCACGATGTCACCTCCGTCTTTGGATGTGGTGACGGCGTTGTAGTAAACAGGGAATACGGCTGATGTGATGACAAGAGAGTACACTGAATTGGCCCAGTCATACATGCACCAGGCACGGATGATCTTAGGGTCATTGATAGGGGTTGTAATGACTTGACTGCTCACAGATTAAAGATAATGTAAAGATCCGCTTAAGACCCAAAAAAAAGACCTCCCGACATTGTCAGGAGGTCCCTTTATTATTGAAAAACAATTCTATTTTTCTTCTTTCTTCTTTTCAAGAGTAGTGTAAAGGATTTTACGGGCATTTGCTTTGCGGAGTTCTGTTTCCACATCGGCGATGATACCTCTCTTGGCTTCATTGTCTACTTTCAGTGAGATTGTCAGCTGATCACGTTCGTTTTCAGCGAGCAAATCTTTCTGACGGTTCACCCAAAGGATGATATCCTTAGGTTCGATGAACACATCATCTGCCTGAATTTTTGGCTCTTTACCAAATTGTTCTGTTTTTTTAGGCTCTCCGATGTAGAGGTTAGTTACCAGAGATTTACGAAGCAATTTACGAAGCTGGGTAGCTTCAGGAATACGCTGTTGTACATCAATGGCTGTTTCTCTCAATTCGGTTGTAACCATAAAAAAGAACAGCAACATGAAAACCACATCCGGCATGGAAGATGTCGGGATGTCCTGTTTTACCTGAGCCTTTTTCTTAAACTTTGACATAGTCTTCTTAAGTCTTTGTTAAATTATTAGTTACCAACTTTTGTAGGTTCTGCAATAGAAACCTGCATCGGTACTCCGGCTCTGCCTTTATCGTAAATCTGTCTGTTCTCTTGAGTTGTGAGGTCAGAAGCAGCTTCACGAAATCTTGCATTTGTAACACCAGCCTGATCTGCATACACATCATAGTAAGCAGCCTGGATGACGTCAAGGATTTCCACAAACTTCTTGTGGCTTGTACCACGGTCAGTTTTGTAGGAAACAATGGCCTTTTCAGGAGAGTCAGAAGAAAGTGGATCAGCACCCTTGTTGAGGATGAACTTCTTTATTTCTTCTTTCAAACCGGATATATCGGTCATTGGGTTTCCTTCCACCAGCAAGTTATCAGATGAATTGATTTGAATCTTGAACATATTGTGTTCCTGGATCTTTACTTCCAAATCCTGTTGTGCTTCAGGAGGAGGAGGCAGCTGTATGCTCAATCCACGGTCATTGGCGATCGTAGTTGTTACCAGGAAGAACGTTAACAGCAGAAACGCAATATCTGCCATCGACGCATTCGGAATTTCTGGAGTTGAACGTGGCATGTGTTTATGGCTATTTTAATGCTTTACTGATTTCAGAATAGATCATTCCAATCAAAGCAATGGCAAACACAAAGTAAAACATTGTCAATCCAGCGCTGATTAGTCGAGAACTAAATTCAGTCGTTACACCCAGATTAACATACTTTGCGTTCAGGCTACCACTTGAGAGAGCGAATGCAATAATAAAAAGGACTACTAGTGCACCAACTCCCATCGCAGATTTTGCAAGATCCTTAGGAGATCTAAGGGCATTGATCAATGGAAGAACAACCATTGCTCCTGCTGCAACAAAGAATAGAATATATGCAAAGTAGATACCGATGTCAATTAAATCCATAGGTCAGATTATTTAGAAAGTTTGTGTTTCACCAGGATATCAACCAGGGAGATAGAGGCATCTTCCATAGAATTCACCAGCGTATCAATCTTAGAAACGAGATAGTTATACAACACCTGAAGGATCATACCTACGATAAGACCTCCTACGGTAGTGATCAAGGCCACTTTCATACCACCCGCAACAACCTGAGGAGAAATATCACCGGCAGCTTCAATCGCATCAAATGCGAACACCATCCCGATTACAGTTCCGAAGAACCCAAGCATGGGTCCGAGTGAAATAAACAATGATATCCAGATAAGACCTCTTTCAAGTTTACCCATTTCAACACCGCCATAAGAAACAACTGATTTTTCAACCATGTCAACTCCTTCAGAAGCGCGCATCAAACCTTGTGTGAAGATTGAAGCGATAGGGCCACGAGTATTTTTAGTTACATTCTTAGCAGCTTCTACACCACCCTTTGCCAAAGCATCTTCGATTTGAGCAAGAAGCTTGGTTGTATTAGTTGTAGCCATATTCAATGTAATGATTCTTTCAATGGCGATTGCCAAACCAAGGATCAAACAAATCAGGATTGGCCACATGAATGGCACACCACCCTGAATGAAGTAGTCTTTTACTTGTTGATGGAAAGTCATTTCTTCCGGTGCGTCAGCTGCTGGAGTTTCAGCTGCCATAGGGGCTGCTTCAACGGGTGCAGGTTCTGCTTTAGTAGTATCAGCTGTCTGCGCAATCGTGGCGATCGATCCGCAGAGGAGCACTCCGAAAAAGAAAAGAATAGCGAATTGTTTTTTCATGGTTTAAGGTTTAAGTCTAAGTCTTGAAGTGGCCAAAATTAAAGTTTTTGTTCATTTCTAAACAAGAAATCTCAAATTTTTACCGGAAAAAACTCGCTTTTGTTTGACAGTCGGTAAGAATAAACCCTAACCCTCCGAAAAGTCACAACTAAAACTGTCTTTTCCCTTATTTTCTATTTCTTTGTGACCCTTTTTGGAGAGGTGTCAGAGTGGCCGAACGAGCACGCCTGGAAAGTGTGTATACCTTCACGGGTATCGCGGGTTCGAATCCCGCCCTCTCCGCCATCGTTCGCTGAAGCGAACTACAGCGGATGCAATCCGCGAATCTTTCGGCGAAGCGAGCTACGACGGATGCAATCCGCGAGTCGCTCGCGAAGGAGAGCTTCGCCAAACAATCTTATATAGTTAAACTAACTTCTTTTGTGTGACTCACACATTGAAAGTTCCCCTATATCTGGTCCTCACTCATCTCCCCCACGATGGGCTTACCTATCAGTTGTTTGGTTTTCTCTGATCCATGTTCCCCCAACAGCAACATCAGCTTGGTAACAGCAGCTTCAATTGTCATGTCTGCACCACTGATGACTCCAATATCTCTCAACGCCCTGCTGGTTTCATACTTTCCCTGAATCACCATTCCTCCTGGACACTGTGAAATATTAAGAATCAGCAGACCTCCTGAGATTGCCTCTTTTAACAGATCGATGAACCAGGACGCCGACGGTGCATTGCCGGATCCAAAGGTCTCGATCACCAGGGCTTTCAGATTTGGATTCCTAATTACAGGAGCAACGGTCTCAGCATTAATACCCGGAAACAACTTAAGAATAGCAACACCCCTGCTGAACTTGGATACGAGGTTCAACTTTCCTCCCGACAAGGGCCTGATTGCCGATACGTTGTAATCAATTTTCACTCCTGCTTTCGCCAATGGCGGATAGTTACCAGAGTTAAATGCATCAAAGTGCATGCTCTCAACTTTCTTTGCACGAGATCCTCTCAGAAGTTCATAGTCAAAATAAATACAAACTTCCGGTACGATTGCTTTTCCATCCTCCCATGCTGAGGCAATCTCCAATGCCGTTATAAGATTTTCACGTGCATCTGATCTCGGTTCTGAAATTGGTAACTGCGCTCCTGTAAATACAACAGGCTTCGCAAGATTCTGAAGCATGAAACTCAAGGCTGAAGCTGTATACGCCATGGTATCTGTTCCATGCAATACCACAAATCCATCCTGACTTTCGTAATGCTCTTTAATAATGTTGCCGATCATCTGCCAGTGCTCAGGCTCTATGTTGGAAGAGTCAATGGGCTCATCAAAAGATATAATAGTGATCTCCAGAAATAAATTTCGCAACGTTGGAAGATGCTCAAGGATCAAAGAGAAATCGAATGGAAGCAATACTCCATTCGCATCATGCACCATCCCGAAAGTTCCTCCCGTATAGATAATCATAACCCTTGCCTTCGGCTTTAAGGGAGTAGCAGTGTTGACGGTAAGGGGCTTCTGATTCATTGTGAATTAAAATTAAATACCAGCGTTAGCAAATATCTTAAAGGAATTTGAAGTTGTGGCTGACTGAAGTTCGCTCATATTGACTTTCATAAGGTCACAGACTTTCTCAGCTATCAAAGGTATATATGCCGGCTCATTTCTCTTACCACGATGAGGCACAGGTGCGAGATAGGGACTATCCGTTTCAAGGACAATATTATTAAGCGTCACTTCCGGCAACACTTTGTCCAACCCACCATTCTTGAATGTTACCACTCCCCCGATTCCAAGACGAAATCCAAGAGCGATTATTCTCTTTGCCTGATCTGCGGTTCCTGAAAAGCAATGAAAGATACCTGTGAGTTTATCATCTGAAAGTGACTCCAGTATTTCTATGGTCTCATCAATTGACTCCCTGCTATGAATCACCAGCGGCAATTCAAATTTCTTTGCCCACGCTGCCTGAATCCGGAAAGCCTCCTTCTGCTGATCCCAGAATGTTTTATCCCAATGAAGGTCTGTACCCATCTCTCCTATTGCACAAAACTTTCTTTGATGGAGCCACGTCTCAACGATATAGAGTTCTTTTTCAAAGTCCTTCTTTACAGAACAGGGATGAAGTCCCATCATTGGAAAGCATGATTGCGGATACTTTCGTTCGAGTTCCATCATTCCATCGATCGAGGCATGATCCACATTGGGCATGAACATTTTCTTCACGCCCGCATCGCCAGCACGCACCAGCATATCTTCACGATCAATCTTAAACTCTTCTGAATAGATATGAGTGTGAGTGTCGACCCAATAGTCGGACGCAGAATTAACAGTAACAGGGTCTTGTAATCTCATCCCAGTAAATACTTTTTAAAAATAATAAAACCAATTATGACTGAAGCGATCGCTGCAATCATCGTTGCTCCCGCTGCGATGTCCTTGATCTTTCCAGCAACATGTGAATATTCCGGCGAGATCATGTTGATGATGTATTCGATGGAAGTATTTATCATTTCCATTGCCAGCACCATGCCAATGACCAGAATAATGGCGATCCACTCTGCCGTAGTGATGCTAAAGTAAAATCCAAAAGCAATAACGATCGCAGCAATAAAAAGCAGGATCTTAAAATTACGCTGCTCTTTCACAACAACCTTAATACCCTTTACAGCATAGCGAAAGCTTTTCAGAAATGCATTCATGCGACTATAGAATCAATGGCCTTTAACAGAAGCGCGTTATCATATTCATAATACGACAGACCCTTAAACTGATCCACCGTCTTCATACCTTCCTTAACAGAAAATTTTTTTTGATCCATTGAAAATGCAACAACCTGTTCCTTCAGATAATCTGCCAAAAAAACCTGCTCCGGCTGCTGAGGTGTTGGAACAAAGATAGCCTTCTTCCCCATTGCAATCAGATCCATCACACTACTATAACCACTGCGGCATATCACAACGCCCGCATCGCGAATGGCGGTCTGCAGCTTATCAGAAGTGAGATGATTAACAATTTCCAATCGTCCTTTCTGAATATGAAAAGGTGTATCTGGTTTGCCAACTACCAGCAAGGACTTTAATCCAGATCTTTTTAATTCGTCAGTTACTATTTTCTCAAACATGGATCGCTGGGGTTCCGCCCGGATACCAGAGCGAGAATATCGAATTGCTGCTTGACAGGCCTGGAGCCTTCAAATCTTGAAAGCCAGCCAATGTACTTCTGGTTGGGTACGCTTCGGGAAGTAAAAGGCTTCGTCAACTCCGCTTCCGGCATATCAGGGATCCACACCTGTGAAAACTTCTTTATATACTGATGAAGAAGATGATTTACTCCGGGTGACATCCAGATAAATCCTTTTGGCATCAGAAGATTGACCTGGTGTGTAATGAAAACAGATTTTACGGATGAGGTCCAGCAACCATATCGGTTATCTGATATAACGATATCGATCTTATTTTCCTGAATCAGTCTTTCGAGCACAACATGCTCCTCCTCTATTACCTTTCTGAACTTCGGCAATTGAAGAATCATTGAGAATGACATGGAACCTTTGCCCTGATAAACGGGGTCATAGGAAGGAAACTCAAAAAAGACAAGCTGAGGAAATTCCTGGCGCAGCAATTCCAATGCACCTCCGCTTGAGGCAATGAAGACTTGCGCTCCTCTCTTTGTCAATTCACGGATAACAGGGACACAACGGGTTGCGTGACCAAGACCCCAGTCGAGCGGACAAACGATAACTCTTTTTTGAATCGCCATTATGGCAAAGATCGGTAATTCAATGCAGGGTTTTAAATGAATACCCCTGACTCATGAAGTGATCAATAAAGCGAGGCAGAACATAGGTCATATTTTTCTCGGCTTTCAGACTGTCATGAAATACAATAATTGATCCTTCCCGGGTTGCTCCGATTGAACCCTTCAGACAGTTTTCCGGTGAGATGTTTTTATTGTAATCATGGGTAAGAACATCCCACATTACTATTTGATAATCAGAAAGAGCTTTGATCTGCGTTCTTGTAATTCGGCCATAAGGCGGTCGGAAGAGCCGGGTCTTCGCTTGTTGCTGAATCTGCTCTTCACAAAGATTTACATTTTCAATGTAAGATTGCGCGCTTGTTTTCCAGCCGCTCAAATGATTGAACGTATGATTGCCGATGGCATGACCATCTTTGATGATCTGGTTAAAAACTTCTGGGTGCTTTCTGACATTGTCTCCAATGCAGAAGAAAGTTGATTTGATACCTGACTTCAGAAGTGTTTCCAGAACGTATTGAGTTGGTCCGGGAACAGGGCCATCATCAAATGTCAGATAAAGTTCTTTGGAAGTTGTAGGTATTCTCCAGGTAAGCTGAGGATAGATCCAGGGAAGAAAGAATGGATTTCTGAAAAACATTTTGATATGTATCCTGAATCTGCCTGTTCAATTTTTATTAGTTACTGACGCGGCATGTTAACATGGTGATGTCGTCGCGATAACTATTACGTCCTTTGAAACCATCCAGCCTGACAATGATATCCTGATGAATTACATTCAAATCCTTTTCATGGTTCTCTTCGAAATACTTGATAAGGGAAGATTGTCCGTACTCTTCATCCTGCTCATTGGCTGTTTCCGTCAGACCATCCGTATAGCAGAACAATAGAAAATCATCAAGGTCGGTAATGAAGCCTTCCTTCAGGAATGGCAAAGGCTGCATAGCACCGAGGACAGTACATCCATCTTCCAGCAACCGGATACCATGTTTACGATCATATAATAATGGAGGATTATGACCGGCATTCACATAGACCAGTGTCTTCAGATTGATATCATAAATAGCACCAAAGAAAGTTATGAATCGTTCGCCTTTGGCGCTGTCCAGCACCTGATAGTTAAGAGCTTCGACAATCTCAGAAAGGTTTGGCATCTGACGGAGCAACGTTCTGAGCGAAGCCTGGAAATTGGACATCATCAGTGCAGCGGCAATTCCTTTTCCACTTACATCGGCAACACACAGTAAGAACTGGTTCTTGTTGATAGGCACATAGTCATAATAGTCACCTCCTACCATGTCATGAGGAAGATAGCTTGCTACCATCTTCAATCGTTCTGTGTTTGGAAGCTTATCAGGAAAGAGAAACTGCTGAACATCGCTGGCAATTTCAAGCTCCTTGCGGAAAGCTTCCTGTTCCAATTGCTTGCGGGCGAGCTTTTTATTCTCAATTGCAACGATGATGATATTACTTAACGCCTGGATGAGGCGAATGCTGTCTTCGTAATCACGGTTCTCTTTGTTGGCCTCTATCCCACCCACAAAGACAACGGCGAGAGTGTCATCCTGATGAGCGACAGGAACGACAATATCAAACTCATGGAAGTTGCAGTCGTTTTCAAATTCGATAAGCTTGTGCACCTGTTTGATGAGGTGAAAGCGATCGTCCAGAGGGCATTTGAGAAAATTAGTCTTCGTTCCAAAATTGACAACACATCTCCATTTTTCGTCGAAAACATAGAGGGCCAGTTTTTTGATCCTAAGATTTGAGCGAAGGGTGAAGTTAAACATCTTGTACAGAGACTCTTCCGGCACATTGCTATTGATCGCCTGCGTAATCTCAAGCAGTGCATTGAGTTCAAGCTCTTTACGGTCTAATTGTATCTGTAGTTCTGATTCCTTCATTTCTGTATCAACGGTAAAAATAAAAGAAAATTACCTCAATATACCTTACTTATAATTTCTATTCTTCCAGCGATACGATATCATGAGTGAAGCAATGCCGATTACCACAACATAGACAGGGTATAATATCTGAAGAGCGGCAAATGCCAGAACATCGAAGCGTCTCTCCAGAAACCTTCCGGTCCAAAAGATCATGGTTCCTTCCAAAAAAAGTTTGACACCGATCAGCACGACGGTGGCATCCACACTATTAAGATTTCGAATTATCAATCCGATAAAAGAGATCTGTGCCAACAGTATCAAAACAGCAATGGCTTGAGTGACAAGGTCAGAGTTATGCTTCCATTTTCCGGCCCACCGAAGTCTTTGCTGAAAGAATCCTGAGATACTTTCCTGTGGCAACGAGCTGACAACGGCTTCATAAAAATTAAGGAATTTTATTCCAGTTGGATAGCGCTTAAAAATCTTGCGCATTAAAAATTCATCATCACCGGACGCGATCTGAAGATTTCCTTCATAACCTTTTACTTCTTTGAAAGTATCTTTTCTGAATGCAAGGTTCGCACCGTTGCACATGATCGGGTGTCCGAGTCCGATGGTGGAAGCTGTTGATCCCACAAGACTTATAAATTCCATTACCTGCAATCGTTTAAAGAAAGACTTACCGGCAGTGAGTTTAACTGCACCGATAACCATTTTCGTTTCATCCGTTTCAAAATGAGATGCAATGCAACGAAGCCAGTTCTTGGAAATACGGCAATCAGCATCGGTGGCGGCAATGATTTCAAATGATGAATTCTCTATCCCGAATGTCAATGCCTGCTTCTTACCCTCTTTGCCTTGAGGGAGATGAAGGATCCGGATGTTGGAAAAGTTCTTTGTAAGTTGTTCGGCCCGAAGTACTGTATCATCTGTTGAATGGTCGTTTACAATGATTGCTTCGAATTTATCTGAAGGGTAAGCGATCCTGGAAAAGTCAGTGATAATATTTTCGATAAGGTTTGTTTCATTCCTTGCAGCGAGCACAATAGAAATGCCGGGTGTTGCAACCTTATTTAGGGAAATGGATTGCCTGCGAACAAGGATCCAGCCGACGAGCAGGACGATGAGCAGGATACAGTAAAAACTTAAAATAACGGTGAAGATGCCGGTCATTGAAAAAGTTGTCTGTATTTTGCGGGTGTGAGCAAAGTTGAAAAAAAAGTAACGAAACCAAGCACGCTTCCAAAAGAGAAAATAATTCTCGGATTAGACCCTGGAACAAACGTGATGGGTTACGGATTGATCCTGATCCGAGGCAGCAAAATGGATTTAATTCAGTTTGGTGTGATCCAGCTCAGCAGCTATGAAACCCATGAGCTGAAGCTCAAGAAGATATTTGATCGTGTGCTGGGGTTGGTGGAAGAATTCAAGCCGGATGAGGTAGCGCTGGAGGCTCCTTTCTATGGAAAGAATATTCAGTCGATGCTGAAGCTTGGGCGTGCGCAGGGAGTGGCGATGTCTGCTGCACTGTACCGCGATATTCCAATAACGGAGTATGCTCCTAAAAAGGTAAAGCAATCGGTTACCGGAAATGGTAATGCATCGAAAGAGCAGGTAGCGAAATGCTGATGCAGATATTTAACTTGAAAGAACTACCAAAACTATTGGATGCCTCTGATGCGTTGGGTGTTGCAGTATGTCATCATTACCAGAAGGGGATTGGGAAGGCGAAGAAAGGAAGCTGGGAGAGTTTTGTGAAGGAGAATCCTGATAAGGTGAAGAAGCTCTAAGTCAGCATCAAAACCTTTTTGTCATTTCAAATATTCCGAATCCAAATACACAGCCAAAATTATTTCTTACATCTTCTTCCGCAAGAGGTACATTTTCAAAAAGATCTCCGCGATCGTTTACATAGGAAAAAAAATCAATAGTGTAATCTGGTTCAAATAAATTGATCAGATATGCTACATTGAACACACGGTGAGCATTGAACTCAATGCGTTGAGGGCCGATGGCAGTAGAGAAATAAAATTTTCCACCTTTCTTCAGAACCTTGTTCATGTTTTGAATTCCTTTCAGGTGACCTTTTACATCAATCGGATCCCCATAACGACCAAGTCCAAAATGCTCAATAACATTGAGTGACGACAATGAATCTGTATATCCATAAAGTTCTGGAGACACCTCCATAAAGTCAGCAGTGATAAAGCGAATGTTTTTTACGATTGCCGTTTGAGGGCGTATATCAAAAACTTCAATCTCACGAAAGGAGGCTACATGGGCCACAAATCCGTCAACGCGTGAACCAACATCAACATGCTTTACGGGCTTATTTTCAAAAACACGCCTGGCAACTGTGAGGTCCTCATGAAAATAGTGGCTTTTCAAATCACCATTTGTCTCAAAACGCTCACGTAAGACTGGATAGAGTCCAGAGATTTGAAAATCAGGATAGTTCTTGAGTTGCTTTTTTATCTCCCGATAATCACGTCGAAAGTATGGCCAACCTTTCAGGCTTGTGAGTACTAATTTCGGATAGATACCGAGACTTGATAAAATTCTGTAAAAACTTTTAAACATATTTTAAAGAGAACGATAAAGTCCTATTAATTTTTCTGATTCTTTTTCCCAGTTGTATTTCTCAAAGATCAATTTCCTTCCACGTGCGCCCATCACTTTTGCTTCATCAGGAAAAGATATTAGTCTGGTGATGGCTTCCGCAATTTCGTTTACGTTTAGCGGATCAACGAGAATACCCGCCTCTGCCTCGATGACAAATGCTGCTGACTCACCTTCACGTGAGGCAATCACAGGTTTGCCAGCTGCCATGTATTCAAATAGCTTGACAGGATAATTTGTTTTATACCGTTCAATAGGGTGCGGGACAATAATTCCAACTGTAGAAGAGAATACAGTAGCGATCATCTCATTGTATGGAAGCCATGCACGATAATTCACCCGATACTTTGCTAACAATTCCTTTTCCAAAGATGCGGGCGCAAACTTTCCACCGAGAATAAATTCAATGGGAATTTTTTCTGATGCAATACGATGTGCCTCCAGCATTTCAACAAGACCACGGGGCTTACTGAGCAATCCGACATATACTAATGAGCTGCTTTGTGAGTTTTTTATTTCCCTGAAGGATTCACTGATTGGGAAATTTCTAATGAGAGTTACTTTACGTGACGGGAAATATTTCGCAATCACCGGCTCAGCGACTATGATGGCATCGAACCACCATCCTGCAATCTTCTCCAGAATTCTGTAAAACCATGTATAAGGTTTTTTGACAATCCATGGAATCCAATGTTGATATGATATTTGCAAAGGAGTGTCTTCATGAGCATCGTAAATTACCTTCCTATTGAACACCTTCAAAGCAATTCCAACCATCAACAGTTCAGAATCATGTAAATGAAACACGGCATCCTTCGGCTGTTTCATTGCTTTTTTAAAAATTCTCCAGGGGCACTTTACCAATTGCTCCCATCCTTTCCGTGGTAACGGAACTGAAAGAATAGCGACACCTTCATTTACAAAATCCTCGTGATGTGGAATGATAATGGAAACCTTGTAGCCCGACTGCACTAATGATCTGGCTTCCTTGTAATAGATGCGTGTGTCAAGCGGTTTGTGACCCGCATTCGCAAGCATTACAACATTGGTGATTAAAGTCTTACCCATGATTCAGGGATAAGATCTTTTGTATTATATAACCTACTTGTATAAACTGGTTCTTTTTTAGTGAGATAATCTGACCCAAACCATTGCTGTGGAGCAATAATTTTTTTCTCTGAGTTCCGATTTAACCAAGCACCCCACCAGCTGAAGGTGCTATTGGCGATGATGTTGTGTTTACAGGCGGACATAAGTAATAAATCTTTATAAGATTCATTTCCTTTATTATGATCTACAAAGACAGCATTCATATTGGTAAAATTCTTGCGGGCCCATTCAGAATCGTCAGAGAAAAAATAATAAATCGGTTGCTCGATTTCTGAGTTCATTTTCGAGATCGCTTTTTGATAGTAATCCATCGGGAGCACTTTGAAGAACGAAGAGGAGTGCTTTGTCTCTGCGCCATAGTCTCCCCTCCTGACGTGCACCGCAATACTATTTTCAGTTTGCATTTTCATTTTCATCCCTTCATTTTTTGAATCAAGGGGCAGGCTTGGCGAAAATTGAAGCCTTATCTTTTCAGAAATGGACTCAAAATATTTTTCGCTCTGCCAATAGCCGCTGAGGTAAAGGTTGGAAGGCAGTGAAAGAAAGTCAGGATAAAAATGATAGTGTGGCTGAACGAAGACGGTGGGGCATCGAAAGTAATTTTCCCGTTTGTTCAGATAACGGATTATGGGATTGGAACCCGTAAATTGATGAATTTCCTTTCGTGTGGCTTCACGAGCATCGATGTTGAATTTGGATAATTCGAACTTACGATAAGGATGCTTTGTGTAAGTGTAAAGATCCAGTGTGAGTTCGGTTTTGTAATGCTCCGCCAGAGCGCTACCAGCAGCATACTGGAACAGCTGGTTTCCTAAACCGCCTCTAAGACGAACAATGATCATTATTCAGAATCTTTAATGGTCAAAGTTAGCCGGCTTTTCTTTCTCAAAAAATTACTCTAATGAGTAATTAACAGCGAACCCTTAATGTCCGTTTTACAGCCATCAGAAAAGTAATAGAAGTAAGTTCCTGGAGAAAGATGATCACCACCCCAATCATTCTTGTAGTTGGAGGCATTGAAGACTAACAAACCCCATCGATTATATACCCTAATGTTATTATCAGGTGCATCGTTGATGTTATTGATAATCCATACATCGTTTTTGAGATCTCCATTGGGTGTGATTACATTTGGAAAATCTGTTTCCTTCAATTTTCCAAATGCTGTTATCGTAACAGTGTCACTCATTGAACAAGTTAAGTTTATTACAGTCCATAAGTATTTATTAATCCCTATTTCAGTGTTATTTACTTGACTTTCGGAATCATGTAAGTTTATAAAACTACCCGCACCTTGCAATACTGACCATGTGCCGATACCAAGAGAAGGGCTTTCAGCCCCAAGAATTACAGGATCAGTAATACAAACATTTTGATTTATTCCTGCTTTTGCTTTTGGCATCTCAAGAACCTCAACGGTTACCGTATCAGTTGCAGAGCAGGAAAAATTCATCACAGTCCAAACAAATTTGTTAATCCCCTTTGCCGGATTATTCACCTGACTTATAGGATTATGAGAGTTTGCAAAAATACCTGCACCTTGCAATACAGACCAAGTACCTGTGCCAATCGCAGGATTGCCAGCCTGAAGAATCACTTGATTACCAGAGCAAACATTTTGATTGGTACCTGCATCGGAAGTGGGTGTTTGACAACCGGCAGTTATCCAAATTGCACCGCTGTCCGTTCCTCCATCATCATCAAGAAAAGCGCCAATGGCAATATCTTTAATTCCGTCATTATTAATATCGGTTCCTAAGAAAGCAATGCTTCCTCCAAAATAATCATTCGATTTTAGAACCAAATCATTATTACCACTACTTGAGCTAATTTTATAACTCGATTTCACAGTTCCGTTATTATTCAACATCAAATAGAATATGGCACCACTGCCCGAAGCATCATTGCCTCCCACAATCATATCTGGCACTCCGTCACTATCATAATCTCCAATCCCTGCAATAGAAACACCTAACCTACCAGTCGATTGCGTGAAACTTCCTGAAGTGGCACTTATCTTATTGAAACCCTTAACTGAGCCAGTGGAGGTTAGAAAGATTACCCAGACTGCTCCCCGATCCACACCTCCGTCATCCGTGCGGTGAGCACCAACCCCTAGATCCGTGACTCCATCACCATCCACATCTCCCAGTGCACTTAAACCATATCCGAAATATCCATCGTTATCAAACGAAATGCCCGCTGTACCTTGAGTAATCTTTCTTGAACTTTTTACAGTCCCATTGCTATTCATGAAGAGAATATAAACTGCACCATCAATTTGTCCATGTCCGAACGATCCAACAGCCAAATCGATTACTCCATCATTGTCCAAATCTCCAAGATTGGTCGCACCTGTTCCAAAAGTTGAAGAACCAGTTAAGGGTTGTGTAAAATTTCCTTGTGTAGCACTGATTTTCTGTGAACCTTTCACGGTACCATTCTTTTCCATGAAAAGTATCCAGAGCGATCCCGAAGTCCCTCCACCATCTCCATCGTAGTTGGCACCCACGCCAATGTCTTCAATTCCATCACCGTTCATATCGCCCAATGCGACAATTGAGGATCCAAAAGAATCATTCTGGTTAGACTCTAATGGGAGGATCTCACGGCTTCCTTTTACAGTTCCGTCTCTGTTCAAAAAAAGTATGAAGACTGAACCTCTGTCTGCACCTCCTTGATTGGTCGCCCCCACGGCGATATCTGTAACACCATCGTCATCAAGATCACCAATAGCAGCACAGAGTATACCAAACACTGCTCCAGTATTGATGGGAGTCGTTAAACCTCCGGAAGTCCGGCTTATTTTTTTGAATTTAGTGGGATAGACCTGTCCCTGAGATTCAATGAGCATGCAGGTAATGAGCATTATCACCGTAAAGCATTTCAACATGCCAGAATATTTAAAGTCTCAAAAATTATAAATCATTCCTATTTGACCCGCTTGGAAATACTAATTATGTCAGGGCCTTCCGTTCCTCTTCTTTTAGCTACAATCAAACCATCAACAGAAAAACTCTCATCAAGATCAGCATCGCAGACTATTAAATACTCATGACGCTTCAATTTATCAATACACAATTGATGAAGTTCGTTGCTGTGAGTTGATATGAAAAAGTAGTCAATTTTACTGGCATTCATTGCATCCTTACATCCATCCAGCATTTTCAACTCATAACCCTGAATATCACTATGAAGAATATTTAAATGACTAATACTATGTTTTTTCATCAAATAGTCGACTGAATAAAATGGGATGGAAGGATTGATGTCTGCTTCATCCGTTATAAACCCAGCATCAAAAACTCCTTCCAATCCATTTAGCTTAAAGTTCAACTTTCCGAAATTCATTTTGTGAGGATCAGGTTCGATCATAAGACACTGAGCGCCCCTCACACGTTTTGCAAACCACATCGAATAGAATGCCCAATAACTCCCAAGCTCCATCATGGTACCACCAACAGGAATTACTTTCATAATCTCATTGAACGCATATTCTTCCTGAGGCTCATGAACTCCATGATTTTCCATCAGAAGATGAGTGTTACCATAATCATAATAACTACCCAGGGTGATTTTCATTCCATTATGAACAAGCTGATGGTCTGAGAAGACCTTCCCAGCTTCAGCAACATGCTCCAGCTTTTGGTTATCCGTGCTCATCTTCACAATTGCGATACGCTGTTGCCAATAAGGTGTGATTTTATACCGCGGAAAATCCCGATGGAAACGCCAGTCAAAGTAATTTATACTGTTCAATATAAACAGGAGAGCATTATAGGCCTGAGGAATTTTCTTAAGTCTTTGTTTAAGCCCCATTGGAGAATGTTTGTTTTTGAAGTTGCCAAACTAGGTAATGGTTTGGTGTTTAGAATCATTATTATTCAATTTTTTCTCACCGCCAGATAATTTGCAGAAAGAAAAACTTCCAGTCTTTCGGAATAAGAACTTACAGGCCTCAAACCATCAGACAATATCCGGTAAAGATCAAAGTCCTTTTTGAAGAAATCAAAATAATCACGAAAGAAGGATCGCGAATCGATGTTACATCCGCCGAATTCAAATTGAACCATTTTAACTTTTCCTTCCTCAAACATCTTTCTGCCGCCCCTTAAAACCGCAAGCTCGTGTCCTTCAACATCAAGTTTAAGAAAGTCGATGTACTCAATTTCATTCTCTTCACAGAACTCATCCAGTGTAGTGAGCTCAATTGTCTCGTGATCTGTAAAATCAATATTGTGATATGAAAGATCACGTTGATAAACAGATGCCAGTCCAGAACCTTCACGATCATAGTAAAGCTCCAGTTTACCTGCCTTATCACTTAGACCCTTATTGATCAGATGTACATCCTCAGAGTACAGTGTCGAATTCCTCAAAATAGTAAACGTATTTACTGAAGGCTCAAAGGCATACAAGCGAATCTTTCTTCCCTCCCAAACATCAAGGATATGCTGGGTAAATTCTCCCTTGTTCGCTCCGACATCAAAAAGAACAGGAGAAAGAGATTCAATACGGGAACTGATCTGGGTCAGCATCGATGATTCACCGTTATGCTTATAGTCGCTGGCCCGGCCATAGTTCATTCCTTTAAGTGAAAAACGATAAAGTCTTTCGAAAAAAAATTGAAGCCCCTTCTTTCCTAAAATATTATTCAGCAATCCCACAGAATGACGTTAAGTTTTACAAATAAAGTATTTTGCGGGCAGATAATTTCAAAAATGGGTGTCATCATCAGACAAAGCATCATTACCACCATCATATCTTACATCGGTGTGGGGATTGGTTATGTGAATTTGCTTTATCTGTATCCACGCTTTTTATCACCTGAGCAGGTGGGATTGATGCGCACCCTGCAAGATTCAGCAATATTGTTAGCCCAATTTGCTCAGTTCGGACTGGCTCAAAGCATCATCCGTTTCTTTCCCCGCTTCATGGGAAACCAGACCCGATCCAGAAATTTCATCAATATCATATTGCTGGCAGGCATGATCGCCTTTGGATTCTTCCTTATTGGATTCTTCGTTTTTGAACAACAAATCCTTGGATACTTTCAAGCCAACGCTAAAGAATTTGTTCATTATTCCAGTCTGGCCCTGTGGCTGACATTCATCACCGTGATCACTACTTTACTGGAAGTTTATTCACGATCTCTTCTGAAAAATGTTCTGCCTAATCTTCTCAAAGAAATAGTCGTTCGACTTTTGCTGGCTATTCTCGTTCTGTTGTATTTCAAAGGAGTACTTACTTTTCCACAGGTAATGATTAGCTCTGTGCTGATCTATGTCTTCTGTTTGCTCATATTAGTGGGAACACTTTTAGCTCAGGGCTATCTTGATTTGAAAATTGAAATCCGATCTATTGAGCCCGCCCTCTGGAAAGACCTTATCAACTTTAGCCTGTTAAGCTTTGCCGGAACTGCCGGCCTGATCATCATTGGTAAAGTTGACAGTTTGATGGTAGCCGGTCTATTGGGACTTGAATCTGTTGCGATCTACACAACCTCCGCATACATGGCCACCGTTATTGAAATTCCAAAGCGGGCCATGACACAGATTGCCTCTCCCCTTATTTCCCGAGGCTTTGAAAAGAATGATCTCGCTGAAGTCAAAAATATTTACCACAAAACTTCATTGAATCAGTTCATACTTGGAACCCTGCTCTTGATAGGAATTGTTTCCAATCTCGATTCAATATTTTTACTAATGCCCAAAGGTGAGATTTATGAAACCGGTAAGTGGGTGGTGATCATTGTAGGTGCCGGAAAGCTTGTTGATATGTTGTTCGGTCCCAGTAGTGAGCTGATCGTTTATTCAAAGTATTTTCGGTTTAACATTATTCTGATCTTAATTCTTGCAGTTGTCATCATTACATCCAACAATATTCTTATACCAATCTATGGTATTGAAGGGGCTGCAATAGGCACCGCTGTTACGCTGATCGTTTTTAACCTTGTTAAGTTTATTTTTATCTGGATAAAAATGAGGCTTCAGCCATTCTCATCTGCCTTTATAAAAGTAATTGTTATCGGCGCTGCCGCCTGGATTGCTCAATATCTGATGCCGAGAGTAGATTGGGTAATTGCAGATATGATATCCCGATCTGCCGTCATTACGACTGTCTTTGGAGTGCTGACTCTGTGGTTTCGCGTATCTCCTGATGGGAATAATCTCTTTATAAAAATTGTAAGGTATTTTAAGATACCAATTTAGCGATCTGTTACTTCAGGAGGCTCACCATTTTTTCAGTCAGCACTTTTCTGCTGAACAATCTCACATTTCTTCTGTCTTCTGTAGAACCATTTTTCCAGCATTCAAAACGTTCCAGCAATAAGGCCTTGATCGCCGTTGCATTATTCCGATCAATCATGCGTCCTGCTTGTGTACTTTGTAAGATCGTGGCAGCATCTCCTATTTCAGGCCCAACTCCAAAAATAAAATTTCCGCTCGCGAGGTATTCAAAAAACTTACCAGGAAGATTGCCGGCTGCCAGAGCGGTGTGTGCCAATATCAACAACTGAATATCTGTCTCACCATAGAGTTTCACCAAAGCCTCGTGTGGCATCGGTTTTGAAAACAGAGTGATCTCAGAAAGAAATGGATCTGCTGCAACAAATTCCCGAAAGGCAGTATTTACGGATCCGATAAATTCAATCTTAACATTTTTACTGAATTCATTTGATTGAATGGAGAGGTTTTTCACTGCCAGCATAAAGGGTTTGGGATCCCGCAACTCATCTACCATTCCAATATGCCGGACGGTGAAAATGTTTGTGGCATTCTTTTGAATTCCCGCAAAATCATCTTCATCAAATCCATTGGTGATCAGATCTACCTTTCTTTTTCCTAATACTTCTAGCCGATCTACATGAAAGGGGGCAATTGTTACGACGCGATCTGCGGTTTGAAGTACCTCCCTTTCAAGTTCACAATGCCTTCTTCTCGCAAATGAGCTTAATGAAAGAGTATCCAAAAGATCCCACTCACTCCAGGGGTCACGGAAATCAGCAACCCAATGAAGAGAAGGATTTTTTTTCTTAAGCTTTAATCCAATCAGATGAAGGCTGTGTGGCGGACCTGTAGTGATGATCGTTGTTATATTATTTGAATGAATAATATCCTGTAAAAATTTTACTGAAGGACTTACCCAGAAAATGCGGGCATCAGGAATAAACACATTCCCCCGGATCCAGCTACTGATACGCTGAAACATGCTCTTCTTTCCTGAAGAGATCATATCAATTTGACTCACTGACTTCCTGCCTGCAATCTTTGAAATACTTTTAAAAAGTCCGTATGGTTCCCAGATTGGAAAATGGATGACTTCCGCTTCTTTGGGAACATCTTTTAACAAAGTAGCATCACTGATTTCGAAAGAAGGTTTGTCGGGAGTAAATACAAATGGTTGCCATCCAAAGGAAGGTAGATACTTAACAAACTTCAACCACCGCTGAACGCCGCTACCGCCTGAAGGAGGCCAGTAGTAGGTGATGATGAGGAGTTTTTTCACGGGGCTAAATTAGTTTCTGAAGAGCAGAATAAAGAATGTGAAAAATAAGAAGTCTAATGTTCTGACCTCTCATACCTTCTGGTATCGGATGCCAACACCGTTACTTCCAATCAACTTTCCATCTTTATAAGTAATAACGCCGCCAACTATCACCAACTCAATACCTTCCGAGAACTGGTTTGGATTTTCAACAGTAGCCTTTGCTTTGATTTTCTTCTCATCGAAAATTGTGATATCAGCAAATGTACCCTCCTTCAAGACACCCCTTTCATTCATAGCTGGCAGGATGAGACTGCGCGGAAGTGTTGTCACTTTTTCCAGAATTTTTTCGAGAGGCATTCCAATATCAAGACCATGACGAATCGCTGTGGAAAAACACCCAGCTCCTCTCGGATGAGAATTCGCGTTAGGTTCATACTCTATCCCACCATCTGAACCAATCATGCAAAAATCTTTCCTGAGTGCCAGGTCAACTGTATTCTCAAGAGGAAGAGTTCCTTCCGGAACAGCGGCCAATCTTTTCAAAGCCCGGTACTTTGCAAAACTCTCTTTGGTCAATCGTTCACCAGTGCCTACCAATCTCAGGTCATTGTAGGTAAGTCCATATCTCTTTTGCCAGCCCTCATCAAATCTTTTTGAATGCAAATAGGTTGCCCAGAAGGTGTAGGGATAAACACAGCAAGTAATTGAAAGTCCTTGTGAATTGGCAAGCTGGATTTTATCCAAAGCTTCCTTCATATGATAGGTACCACCCGTCGAGTGAAGGTGATCAATATGAACTCTTGCTCCGCTATTCTTTGCAATGCGGATTGCTTCATCCACACCTTCCAACTCTTGCTCTGACGATGAGTACCTCAAATGAAGAAAGAAAGTCCGGTCATACTTCTTCGCCAGCCTTGCATACTCCAGGGTCTCTTCATAAGGAGTAGGCTGATATTCAATGCTATGAGAAACACCAAGCGCTCCTTCCTCCAGACATTTCTCAACTTTCTTTTTGCGATCGGTTAAGCTTTGAACTCCATACCGAATGTGCATGACCGCGGTAGAGACGCCATAGTTGATGTAATGAGGTAATTTACCAAACGCCTCATAGTAAACTGAAGTTGTCGCGTTGCCGCCATGCATCTGCAATGCTGTTGTAACGCCATCCGCGATTTTAAATTTCTCTACAATCTTATAGGTACGTTGAGGACTAGCGGAGTTATCAGAAAGGATATCAATAAATCCAGGTGAGACGATTTTGTTTGAGGCATCAATGATCTGCTCTCCTTGCAATGAATTAACAGGACCGATCTTCAATTTTCCCGCACCATCAATCCCGATATCCAGGAGTTGCCATTTATTTTCATAGAAAGATCTTCCGTTTCGCAGTACGATTTTATAGTCACTTGCCGGAAACGATATATTAGCAAAAGCAGAAACATCCGTAGATAGCGCAACGGTAAGAGTTCCTGCCGCTTTTATAAAAGACCTTCTCTTCATCTCCTAATTTTAAAAAATTCTAAACACTTCCGTCCTTTATCACATTCAGTATTTTCATAATGTCTCCGGAGCCGAACCAATTAATCTCTCCGTCCTTCTTGAACCAGGTCATCTGTCTTTTCGCATATCTTCTGGAATTTCTCTTCATCAGCCTGATTGCCTCTTCCCTGTCAAATGCTCCTTCAAAAAAACCGAATGGTTCCTGATAGCCAACGGTTTGTAATGAATTCAAATGTCTCAGCGTAAAGAATTTTTCGGCCTCTTCGAACAATCCCTGACTTATCATTTTATCCATTCTGTCGTCGATACGTTTATACAGCTCTTCGCGTTCCAGTTCCAATCCAATCTTAATTACCTTAAAAGGAAGATCGATCTTCTCTTTTTTTCTAAAACCTGAAAACGTTTTTCCGCTGCTTCTTATTACCTCCAACGCCCTCATCAATCTTTGGGGATTGTGACGATCCACTACTTCAAAATAGTCTGGATCATGTGAAGCAACCTCTTCCTGAAGCCACAACAATCCTTTAAGGTTATAATCTGCAATTACCAGAGATCGTATGACGTCAGAAACCTCAGGAAGATCATCAAATCCCTCAGTCACAGCCTTGATGTATAATCCTGATCCACCACACATAACAAGATAATCATGAGTTTTGAACAGCTGATCGATTACCCCTCTGGCCTCTCGTGCATAGGTGCCAGCATCATAATTCTCCTGAATCGATTTCGTGTTAATAAAGTGATGTGTGACCATGGAAAGCTCCTCTTCTGTGGGCTTGGCTGTTCCTATTTCCAGCTCTTTATATATCTGCCGGGAGTCAGCAGAGACAATTTCGGTATCAAAATGCCGCGCAACTTTAATTGCTAACTCGGTCTTTCCCACCGCCGTAGGGCCAGCGATTACAATAAGAGTTTTGGTGGAAGACATGATTGTAAAGTAAAAGAAAAACTTGTTGAATTTACGGGCAGGTTTCCTTTGGTCAACATATCTCCAATCTTTCGTCTTAATCTTTTAATCTTTCATCTATTTGTCCCTAACTTGCAGCAAAATTCGCCACTACGAATGATTAAGTATACCAATCAGTTTCTCATCAAAATGGAAGACCTTATCGCAGAATCGGATTATTTCCTACGCTACGAGAAAGGCAATTTCAAATCAGGTTACTGCCTGCTCCGCGACCAAAAGATCATTGTTGTTAATAAGTTTTTTACAACAGAGGGCAAGATTAATATCCTTCTTGAAATCTTCAGAAACGTTGCGCTCGATACCAGTAAATTCAGCGAGAAGAATTTGAAATTGTATGAAGAACTTGCCTCTGAAGAAGTCAAACTTCAATAATTGAAAATCACATTTCTTGGCACCGGCACTTCACAAGGTGTACCCGTGATTGGGTGCCAGTGTGAAGTTTGCCGATCTCTTGATTTTAAAGATAACCGGCTTCGTACTTCTGTTCACGTTTCTGTTGACGGAAAAAGTTTCGTGATTGATACTGGCCCTGATTTTCGTCAGCAGATGCTACGTGAAGATATTCGCAAACTCGATGCGGTGATTTTTACCCATGGCCATAAAGATCATACAGCAGGTCTTGATGATGTTCGTGCGTATAATTTTCTTCAAGGAAAAGACATGGATGTTTATGGACAGCGGCCTGTCCTTGAACAATTGAAATCCGAATTCTTTTATGCATTTGAACCCAACAGGTATCCCGGCATTCCTCAACTCAATCTGATCGAGATTTTTGATTCTGCTTTTAGTATTGAAGGAGTTACGTTCATTCCTTTACCCGTCATGCACTTGCACATGCCTGTATTAGGTTTTCGCATCAAGGATTTCAGTTATATCACGGATGCAAATTTGATTTCAGAAGAGACCATTCAGAAATTAAAAGGGACGAAGGTTCTTGTGCTCAACGCCCTTCAACGCGAAAAACATGTCTCTCACTTTAATCTTCCGGAAGCACTCGCAATGGCGCAAAAAATTGGTGCTGAGAAAACATATTTTACTCACATTAGTCATAAGCTTGGCCTCCACAAGCAAATTGAGAAGGAACTCCCTTCTTCCATAGCCTTGGCTTATGATGGGTTAAATGTTACTTTGTAGACCGGATCGTCTCCCTGGATATTGACTTGTGCATAATAACTTCTATTTCCTTCGTCAACTATCTAACTCACTCCAGCATTGCCTTGAAGGATTCACATTAGTTTCCTGCTTCAGCCAAAACAAAGACGAACTGATTCTTGAATTCAATAACGCTAAGAGTTCTTTCTTCATAAAAGCCAGTCTCACTCCTGAATTCCAGTGTTTATCATTTCCGACTGCTTTTCATCGTGCCCGAAAAAACAGTATTGATCTTTTTGAGAAGATTATCATGAATAAAGTTTTGGGTGTTCGTCAATTTTCAAATGAAAGAAGCTTTGCCGTGCTTTTGGAGAACGAGCATTCTCTTATCTTTACTATGCATGGCGCGCGCTCAAACGTTATCTGGTTTACCGGCAATAATGTTCAGGAAATATTTCGCAATAACTTTCAGGCAGATCTTGAACTCAAATTAAATGAACTGGATCGCACGATTGACTGGAGCTTTGAGAACTTCTCAAAAAATCAGTCGGCCTTAAGCACAATCTATTTCACATTCGGCAAACAGATCTGGAGTCATTTAAATGAAAATGGCTTTGAAAAGATGGGAATTGAAGCCCGCTGGAAGCTGATAATGGAGATGTTAAAGGCGCTGGAAAAGCCTTCATACTTTATTACGAATACGAATGAGAGCATTTCCTTAAGTCTTTTCCCTTCCGAATTCACGGTCAATAAATTTCAAGATCCAATAGAGGCAATCAATGAATTCTTTCATCAGAGAATTTCAACCGGGGCATTTCAAAAAGAAAAATCTACGCTCCTCTCACAAGTCAACGGGAAATTGAAACAAGCAAGGTCCTACCTTGAAAAGAATAAACAAAAATTATCAGAACTTGAAACTGATGTACATTATCAGCAATGGGCCGACCTTATTATGGCCAATCTGAACAACATTCGACAAGGCTCAGAAGTGGTAGAGGTAGAAAACTTCTATAACGATCAGAAGCCCGTCACCATAAAGATCAAGAAAGAACTGAGCCCACAGAAGAATGCCGAGGTTTTTTATCGTAAGTCAAAAAATCAGGCAATTGAGATTAAGACCTTAAAAGATTCAATAGAAAAAAAGGAAAAAGAAGTTTTCCAACTTGAACAACTTCAGCAATCCTTACAGAGTGCATCTGATTTGAATTCATTAAAAAATCTTTCGGGCGATGTTGTTAAACAAGTACCGGACAAGCAAAAAACGCTTGCACTCCCTTATCGGGAGTTTGAGTTCAAAGGCTTCAGGATTTGGGTAGGAAAGAATGCACAATCAAACGACACACTTACATTAAAACACTCGTACAAAGAAGATCTGTGGCTTCACGCCAAAGATGTGGCAGGATCACATGTCCTGATCAAGTACCAATCAGGAAAGCCATTTCCAAAAGATGTCATTGAACATGCAGCGGGTCTTGCGGCCTTTTATTCCAAACGCAAGAATGAATCGCTTTGCCCTGTAGCATATACTGCTAAGAAATTTGTGAGGAAGAGAAAAGGAGATCCTGCCGGAGCAGTCGTTGTAGAGAGGGAAAATGTTATTTTGGTAACACCAATAAGTAATCAGTAATTCATTGATTTGACAAAATTCAAATCAATGAATTACCAAATTTTAGCTCACAATATTTACTTTCATCATATTGGTCCTGCTTCTTTCATGAATTGGCATGCTGGCAAGACTGATGAAGATATCTCCGGTCTTTACATGACCATCACGTTTTAATATCTCCTGAACATCCGCAATTGTTTCGTCTGTGGAATTTGACTTCTCGTAATAGTATGCGCGTGTAGCCCACACAAGATTCAGCGTGTTCAATACAGCCTTATTTCCGGTAAACACAAAAATGTTTGCATTTGGACGATGTGAAGAAGACTTGAAAGCTGTATACCCCGAAGAAGTCATTCCTACAATTGCTTTAGCATTCACTTCCTGTGCAAGTTTACAGGCTGCCAGGATCAAACTGTCGTGAATAAAGATTGGTGAGTGAGCATCGACTTCGCGAAAGCGGTAGTAAAGAGCTGCTTGCTTTTCTACTGACCCGATGGTACGAACCATGCTTCGGATCACTTCAATAGGATACTTACCAGCCGCGGTCTCTGCAGAAAGCATTAGAGCATCGGCTCCATCCATAACAGCATTCGCAACGTCGTTGGTTTCCGCACGTGTAGGGCGCGGGTTCTCAATCATGCTTTCCATCATCTGCGTTGCGACAATCACAGGCTTGGCAAGTTTATTACATTTTTCAACGAGCATCTTCTGAACCATTGGAACTTCTTCCAGCCAGATCTCAACTCCAAGATCACCACGGGCCACCATGACAGCATCTGTTGCCGCAAGAATTGCATCAATATTTTCCAGGGCTTCGGGTTTTTCAATCTTTGCAACGATGCGACTGGTTGAGTTATTCTTTTCAATGATCGCACGAAGGATATCAATGTCTTTTGCCTTACGGACAAATGAAAGAGCTATCCAATCAACTTTATTCTTCAGACCAAACTCGAGGTCTACTAGATCTTTTTCTGTTAACGATGGAGCCGAAACCTTTGAATAAGGGAGGTTGATTCCTTTGCGGGATTTCAATGGGCCGCCGTAAACCACTTCACAGACAACATCTATATCTCTTGCTTCTATAACTTTCAATTCAATCTTACCATCATCGATCAGGATCATGTCACCTGGCTTGACGTCATTTGGCAAACCTTTATAGCTGGTGCTGACCAGTTGATGATCTCCCACCACTTCACGGGTAGTAATGATCAGGGTTTCTCTTGGTGTGAGAATTGTACCTTCCTTAACTTCATTAACGCGGATTTTTGGGCCCTGTAAATCCTGCAGGAGGGCAATATGAGATCCCATTTCTTTGTTGATCTCACGCACAAAGTCAATCACTTTTTGGTGGTCTTCATGTTTACCGTGAGAAAAATTCAATCTGAATACGTCAACACCTTCTTTGGCAAGGGCGAGAAGCATTTCTTTTGAACTGGATGCTGGCCCGACGGTGGCAACAATTTTGGTCTTGTTAAAAGAAGCTTTTTCCATTCTGATAGTTAGTTCTGTGAGGCCTTAATCAAAGGCTATTTCATTAAAAAATAAAGCTATCCTTCGATTTTAAGGCCGACAAAGGTATCAAAGTGACCAATTCAACGGAAGGAATAGTCCGCAAGTATTCCTGCAATCGATTTCCGGACAGGTTTTCCTCACTTTGGGTCATTAAAATGAAATCAAAATGAGGAAATTCAGGTACTAATTCAGGCGTGGCGTTCTCTCCTTCCATAGCCCTGTTTTTGAAAAGGTGCAGCTCATTAAGCGGCGTCTGAAATGAATAATGATCATAGGATGCAGTAAGGTCTTTTTTAAAGTGAATGATCAGATCCTGCTGCTTTACCAGATTGGTCTTCAATGTTTTATTGAGGTGCCAGGCCAGTTTATAGCCCTTTAATGAAGTCCTCACTCCCAGCAATTCAAAATCATAAGAGTATTCAATCTCAAGCTTATTTTTCTTGATTTTCGCAGTCATTTGGACAGGTATATTGAAAAGTAAAAAGTTTGACAATATGGCTCCAAATCTCTTACTTTGCGCAGATTTTTAAAATACCTTAAACCTTATAAACATGTCTGACATCGCACAAAAAGTAAAACAGATCATCATCGACAAACTGGGAGTAGAAGAATCTGAAGTAACACCTGAGGCAAGCTTTACGAACGACCTGGGAGCAGATTCTCTTGATACAGTCGAGTTGATTATGGAGTTTGAAAAAGAATTTAACATCTCCATTCCGGACGACCAGGCAGAAAATATCGCTACAGTAGGACAAGCAATTTCTTATCTGGAACAAAACGCGAAGAAATAATCAGGACGTATCCTGATTTTAAATTCTGACACCAATTTTTCAGCATGAATTTTAAAAGGGTTGTTATCACTGGGATAGGTGCACTCACGCCAATCGGAAATACTCTCAACGAATATTGGGAAGGTTTAAAAGCCGGAAAAAGCGGGGCTGCACCTATAACCAGGTTTGATGCAACTCTCTTCAAAACCAAATTTGCGTGCGAGCTAAAGAACTTCGATCCGACCAACTTTATGGATCGGAAAGAAGCACGCAAACTCGATCCATTCGCGCAGTTCGCTCTTATCTCTGCTGATGAAGCAATCATCCATTCACAACTTAATCTTTCAACCATAAACCCTGATCGTGTCGGGGTTATCTGGGGGTCGGGTATTGGAGGTCTTACAACATTCTCGGAAGAAGTGAAATCATTTGGACGTGGGGATGGTACTCCACGATTCAATCCTTTCTTCATTCCGAAAATGATCGCGGATATTGCCGCAGGACATATCTCTATTAAGTATGGCTTTCGTGGACCGAACTATACAACGGTATCTGCCTGCGCCTCTTCTACTCATGCTATTTACGATGCATTTACTTATATCCGCTTAGGCAAAGCTGACGTGATTATTTCAGGCGGTTCTGAAGCAGTTGTTTGTGAGGCAGGCATTGGTGGATTCAATGCTATGAAAGCCCTTTCTGAACGCAATGATTCTCCTGAAACTGCATCACGCCCTTATGATAAGGATCGTGATGGTTTTGTTCTGGGAGAAGGTGCTGGTGCGTTGGTGCTTGAAGAATATGAATATGCGAAAGCACGCGGTGCAAAAATTTATGGTGAGATTCTCGGCGGCGGAATGACTGCCGATGCATATCACATCACTGCTCCTCATCCTGAAGGTGCGGGTGTTATCAATGTTATGAACCTTGCTATTCAAGAGGCTGGTATCAAACCGTCCGACATTGAATATGTAAATACCCATGGAACTTCCACTCCTCTTGGAGATATTGGAGAGATCAAGGCAATCGAAAAAGTCTTTGGTGAACATGCATCTAAGCTGAATATCAGCTCCACAAAATCAATGACAGGTCACCTTTTGGGTGCTGCGGGAGCCATTGAAGCTATCGCTTGTCTTCTGGCGCTGAACGAAGGAATCATTGCTCCTACGATCAATCACTTTACTGATGATGAAGGTCTCAATCCAAACCTTAATCTCACATTCAACAAAGCTCAAAAGCGCAATGTCAACATCGCATTAAGCAATACGTTTGGCTTCGGTGGACATAATGCCTGTATCATTATCAGAAAGCCTGAGTAAGGTCACCCTGTGTGGAGCATCCTGAAAATTTCCGCCAGTCAATCAAAGAAAGACGATAAAAAACTGACCAAGGCAATCCAGGCCATTACTGGATTTACTCCATCCAATCTTTCTCTCTACAAACTTGCTACCCTTCATACAAGTCGCAGCAAGGAGACTGATGGCTTTCGGGAATCCAATGAACGATTGGAGTATTTAGGTGATGCCATTCTTGGCGCAGCCGTAGCGGATTATCTTTTCAAGAAGTATCCTTTCAAAGATGAGGGTTTCCTTACGGAAATACGTTCACGTATTGTGAATCGTGATTCACTGAATCTTCTTGCAAGAAAGATGGGCATCAATCTCATCGTGCAGTTCGATCAGAAAAATGTACAACTTCAACAAGTAGTGCTGGGCAACACACTGGAAGCCATCGTGGGCGCTATCTACCTCGACCGCGGATACCTTCGGGCTAAAAAATTTGTGATTGATAAATTGATCCAACCTCACTTTAATCTTGAAGTTGTTATCCAATCTAACTTTAATCATAAGAGCAAGATCATCGAATGGACACAGCGTAATAATAAAACGGTACGCTTTGAAATGATGGAGACTAAAAAATCCAAGAATCAGAAAGAGTTTTCGATCCAGATATTTATTGACGACCAGCCTTATGGCACCGGCTTCGGATTTACAAAAAAGAAAGCCGAACAGGATGCTGCCATGAAAACATGCGAACAGTTAAATATTGTGTAGCGGCCTTTCATCGTTATTTCCATAAAATAACCGCCTCCATATCCTACCTTTGCCTTAATGACTACTCTCAAGATAGCCGGAGCCACATTAAACCAGATTCCTTTTCACTGGAAGAACAATGTCACCAATATTCTTGATGCTATTGAGGAAGGACGGAAGCAAAATGTAGCACTTCTTTGCCTGCCCGAACTTTGCCTTACCGGCTATGGCTGTGAAGATCTTTTTCTCAGTGATTGGCTAACTGAAACGGCCTGGAGAAAACTTTCTGCCGTTGTTGAAGCTTCAAAAGATATTATTGTCTGTATTGGCATCCCGGTAAGGATCAACTCCATTACTTATAACGGGGTCTGCGTCATTAAAAATCAGGAAATTCTTGGTGTTACGCTTAAACAAAACCTTGCCAGAGACGGAGTGCATTATGAACCGCGATGGTTTGACGCGTGGCCAGCCGGGAAAGTAGTTAGTCTTACTATCGAAGGAAAAGAAATCAGTGCGGGGGACCTTATTTACGAAAGTCATGGCATTCATTTCGGCTTCGAAATTTGTGAAGACGCCTGGAGAAAGAAGAATCGTCCAGGCTATCGTCTTGCTGAACGCAAAGTGGACCTTATCCTGAATCCAAGCGCAAGTCATTTTGCTTTCGGAAAAAGTGAGCTAAGAGCTCAGGAAGTCGTTCTCGATGGCTCGGAGAAATTTAACTGCGCTTATTTATTTGTTAATCATTTAGGTAATGAAGCCGGCCGAATGATTTATGATGGAGATATTATCATCTCACAAAAAGGCAAGCTCCTGAAAGAAAACAGCCGTTTGTCTTTCAGAAATTTTAATCTCCTCTCCTGCCTGATTGATTTTGAGAATCCTGCCAAATCAGAAATCATAAAATCATCTGACGGAAAAGAAAAGAATGAAGAGTTTGCCCGTGCTGCATCCCTTGCTCTTTTTGACTATCTGAGGAAAAGTAAATCCAAAGGATTTGTATTAAGCCTCAGTGGTGGTGCCGATTCGTCTTTATGTGCAGTCCTGGTGGCTGAAATGATTCGCAGAGCCTCAAAAGAAATAGGCTGGGAAAAATTCTGGGCACAGCTTGGCTTTGAAGAAAAGGACCTACCCATAGATGTAAACAAAGCCGTCAATAAAATTCTAACATGCGCTTATCAGTCGACAAAAAACTCTTCTGACAAAACTCTTCACGCAGCACAAACATTAGCGGATTCTATTGGTGCTCAATTCTATCAGTGGTCGATCGAAGAAGAAACAAATTCCTATCGGACAAAAATTGAAGGAGCTTTAAAAAGATCATTAACCTGGGATCAGGATGATATTGCCTTGCAAAATATTCAGGCACGGTCCAGATCCCCGATTATCTGGTTGCTGGCAAACATCAAGCAATCCATTCTATTAACAACTTCCAATCGAAGTGAAGGTGATGTTGGTTATGCCACTATGGACGGAGACACAAGCGGAAGCCTTGCTCCTATTGCTGGCATCGATAAACCATTTATCATTCAATGGCTTCGCTGGGCGCAACAGGCATTAGATCATAAAGGTCTTGATCCAGTCAATCATTTACAACCTACTGCTGAACTACGTCCATCGGAGCGTGCTCAAACTGATGAAAAAGATCTGATGCCGTACAATGTTCTGGTTGCTATCGAGCGTCTGGCCATTTTTGAAAGAAGACCTCCGGTTGAAATCTTCAAAAGACTTTCTTCTGAGTACCCAAAATCCGAATTGAAAGGCTGGATTAAAAAATTCTTTAGACTTTGGTCCATCAATCAATGGAAACGTGAACGCTTTGCTCCTTCCTTTCACTTTGACGATCTCAATGTTGACCCCAGGAGTTGGTGCAGATTTCCAATACTTTCAGGAAGTTTTACTGAAGAACTTGAGGAACTGGACAAGGTCTAATAGTATACCCTCCTAATCAATACCTACTTACAGACTGCTAGTTACCGGCAACCAGTTTCTACCTATATTTACCGGCATTAATTTCTCTCATTGCGCATGCATACACTGAATTACATAATCTGGAACGGAAGTGCTGAACTGTTCACTATTGGACCTATTACTCTTCGCTGGTATGGTTTATTATTCGCTCTTGGATTTCTTCTGAGTCAGCAAGTATTGTACTATATCTATCGCAAGGAAGGTAAACCCGAAACCGATATTGACACGCTGACCATCTACATGGTTCTTTCCACGATCCTTGGTGCAAGATTAGGACATATCCTTTTCTATCAACCTGAGATTATCTGGCAGGATCCGTTAGGAATTATTCTTCCTTTTCAATTCACCCCCACTTTTGAGTTTACAGGACTTCAGGGTTTGGCAAGTCATGGTGCTGCAATAGGAATTCTTTTTGCACTATGGTTGTATTCAAGAAAGAAGAAACCAGGACAGAATTATCTTCAGGTTCTTGACCGCATTGTCATTGTAGTTGCCATGACAGGTGCTATGATCCGTTTTGGGAATTATTTTAATTCAGAGATTCTTGGCAAGCCTACAGACGCTTCTTATGGAATTGTTTTTATAAATCATGTGACCACTGCATTGGAAGGTGATCAGGACAACCCAGCCAATCCCGTGCAAGAAGTTGTCGTGGAAAGAGATCCCAACACTCCAAATGGGCCCAATGGAAGAATGCCAATAAAGCTCTTTGTGTTTTTCAAACCAGGAGTTCCGGAAAGTCAGGCACAAACTTTCATTCAGCTGGACGCGAGAAGTATCCTCAACTCACGCTATCTGAGTGAGTTCATTGATAATTTCGGAGTTACACAGCCAGTTCAAACTATTCTGGATGAAAAAACAAATCAGGTGATGGCAAAGATTACCACCTATGGTATCTCACGCCATCCGGCACAGCTTTATGAAGCCATATCCTGCATTTTCCTGTTCCTCTTTCTTTTATACATATGGTCCTTGCATAAAGCCGGGCTTCCCGAAGGAAGAATCTTTGGCTACTTTATGATAATTCTGTGGAGCTTGCGTTTCTTATATGAATATCTGAAAGAAGTTCAGGTGCCCTTTGAAGAAAATCTCCCCCTGGATATGGGACAGATCCTAAGCATTCCACTGGTAATCGTTGGAATTTTCGTGCTGATCAGATCTTATCGGTTGCCACAATCTAATACATGATTATATTGACTAAAGAGAATTCTTCGTTCATATCATTAATTCAAGATGAGCTTACATGCTGGCCTGGTTAGTAGGAATATTGCTGACATTCGGAGGAGCGGAAACAGACTTTCAGGAACAGGTCACGCAGACTGATTCAATTCAGCAAAAAAAAATCGATTCACTTAATCGGATTCTTTACGTTGACCGTGTTATCATTATTGGCAATAAAGTTACACGCAATAGGATCCTTGAAAGAGAAATATCGCTCCATCCGGGAGACACTGTCAGCGTAAAACAACTTCCTGGTATTCTGCAATGGGACAAGAACAAAATTTATAATCTCAGGCTATTCAATACTGTTACTGTGCGGGCGTTGGAACTTGGCAACGATCACATTGATCTATTGATCGAAGTCACAGAACGTTGGTATATTTTTCCTGTACCAATTTTTGAACTTTCTGACAGGAATTTTAACGAATGGTGGAACAACTACAATCATGACCTTGATCGCATCAATTATGGGATGCGCATTTATAAAAATAATTTCCGTGGCCGGAATGAATCACTCAGATTGACCGCACAATTTGGCTTCGTTCGAAAGTTTGATCTGCAATATAGAATTCCAAACCTTGATCGTAAACAAAAACAAGGGCTCACCTTTAGTCTGGATTACGGATCACCTAAAAACATTGCTTACCAGACACTGGATCACAGACTTGTGTTTCTACAAACCAAGAAAGTTGTAAGAACAACTTTTGGAGCCAGTATTGGTTATTCCTACCGCAAATCATTTTACGAAACACATTCTTTGGGTTTGAATTTCAGACAGTCAGAGGTAATTGACACGGTTCTGATGCTGAATCCCATTTATTATAACAACAATAAAACTACGCAACGGTACTTTTCATTCGGATACGCCTTTAACTCAGAACACCGTGACGTAGTACTGTATCCCTTAAAAGGTTATCAGATAACCGGAACCATTGGAAAGACAGGACTCTTCCCAACAGATGATATTGATCAATGGGAGCTTAATCTGAGCTATGCAAGGCACTGGCCTCTAAAAAATGATTTTTATCTGTCGAATTTTACTTCAGGATTTTATAGCAGCAGGAAGAACCAACCGTACAATTCATTCAATGGGTTAGGTTATCAGAATCAGTTGGTGAGAGGTTATGAGAACTACGTAATCGAAGGCCCAGCATTCGCTTTGAATAAGACCACTTTTAAGAAAAAAATATTCTCTCGTGTATGGAAATTAGAAAGAATGCCCATTGAACAATTCAGTTATCTTCCATTAGCTATTTACGTTAAAACATTTTTTGATGTCGGGTACATTCAGAATTATCCCTATTACGATGAGAAGTCATTAAATCAACGCTTCTCCAATCAGTGGCTAACAGGCGCAGGATTTGGGATGGATATGGTTACTACCTATGACCTCGTACTTCGAGTAGAGTACACGTTTACACAGGGACAGCCAGCTGGCGGAGTATTTTTCAACATCAAGAAAGAGTTTTAATCACCCTTCCAGATTTTCTTCTTTCCTTTTCGATCATATTGGTGCCAGATACCTATGCGCTTTCCATCTTTATAGGAACCTTCATAATCCAGTCTACCAGCTTCGTCATAGAATTTCCAATGACCTTCTTCTATACCTAAATGATAGCTTCCCGATTGAAGAAGTATTCCGTTCATAGAAAAGACCTTTGTCTCTCCTTCCGGTAATCCATCCTCATACCTTACAGTTCTACTGATCTTACCGTTATCAAAGAAATGTTTCCACGTACCATCGTATTGACTCCGGTTGTACTTTCCTTTCTTTTCAATCCTTCCATTCTCATGGTAGTAAAATGCCGAATCCATCAAACTTCCCGATACCCAATTCTCTTTTCCCAAAACACCTCCGCCTGGATAAAAATAAACAACCTCCCCGTTCAATTTGCCCTCTTCATAGTTTTCAACTGCGCTCTGTTTTCCTGACAAATAAAAAAACTTCCATGCACCCACTCTCAAACCATGTGACATCATTCCTCTGGCGCGGGTTTGACCTGTTGAATAGTATTCTACGGTGTCAGATGACTGTCCATAAAGCACATGCGATGTAATTATTGAGAAGATCAGGAAAACATATCGTTTCATTTTCGGCTGCATTCTTTGCAAAGGTGTAAACTTAATTTCAAATCACATGGAATGAAGTATTACTTCCTGATATCATGGTTTGCATTCGCAACCGTTGGTCACGGTCAAAGCGTTAATACTTTGATGGGAGCGCGCTCAGCCGGAATGGGTTACTCCAGCGCTACTCACAAGGATGATGCAGCTTTATTCAATAATGTCGGAGCACTTGCAGAAATAAAAAACACTTCAGTCTTCTTTGCCTATGACATGCAGCCTGGATTATTAGGCGCAAATAGAATGGCTGCGGCTTTCTCCCTGCCATTTAAGTTTGGCACAGCAGGTATCGGGATATTCAAGTTTGGCGATAAAATCTACAGCGAACAAATACTAAGCGCTGGCTTCAGCAATAAATTTGGTATTGCATCCCTTGGAATTAAAGCTAATTACATTCAATACAATGCTTCAGGTTTTGGAATTAAGAATGCAGTCAGTATCAATTTTGGAGGAATTGCTCAGATCACAAAGCAAATCCTCGTTGGAGCCTACATTGTTAACATTAACCAATCCAGAATATCGGAAGATGAACAACTTCCAACAAAACTTGTAGCTGGGATCGGATTAAAACCCGCAGATGCCTTCTTCATTTCAACAGAAATAGAAAAAGATCTCGATTACGATGCACGGTGGAAACTCGGTGCGGAATACACAATTCACAAAAAGATATTTGTTCGGACAGGATTTAATCTGAATCCTTCTGCTGGGTACTTCGGAATCGGATCAAAAGCCAGGAGACTCGTCATCGACTATGCCCTTTCATTTAGCAGAATTCCTGGAAGTACTCATCAGCTTTCGGTAGCCTATAGAATCGAAACTTCGAACAAGAAATGAGAAAGTTGATTTGTATTGCACTCTTTCTGATTCCACAAATCGTGTATTCGCAGGATTACCCAAGAAAGGATTTTAATCTTGAAAAATTAACAGATGAGATCTTCCCGATTCAGGATCTAGATCTGAATTATGAAGACCTATATGAAAATCTTGCTCAGCTATTGTCCAACCCCATTGATCTTAATAGCATCACGCGTGAGCAATTACAAGGTCTGTTTGTCGTCAATGAAAATGAGATTGATAAATTCCTTTCCTACCGCACCGAGAATGGCCCACTACTCTCGGTGTATGAATTACAATCGATCCCTGACTGGAGTAGAGCAACATTCGACAAGATCATCCCGTTTGTCACAGTAATTGATCCTCAATCAAAATTAAATTCATCCCTATTTAAAAGAGTCTCTGAAGAGAAGAATAATTATTTAGTCATAAGAATAGAGCGGAGTATAGAAACTAAAAAAGGCTATAAGTCCGAAACAGATTCTTCACAGCGATATCAAGGATCTCCGGAAAAACTTTATTTAAGGTATCGTGTCTCGCGCTCAAATGATTTCAGCTTCGGATTTACAGCCGAGAAGGATCCTGGTGAAGTTTTACAATGGCTACCATCACAACAGTATTATGGCCTCGACTATTTATCAATTCACGCACAGGTGATGAACAAAGGGAAACTAAAAAATCTTATTGTGGGAGATTATCAGACACAATTTGGTCAGGGTTTAATTCTGGGAAGCGCTTTCGGATTTGGGAAAAATTCTGAAACGGTAACAACAGTCAGAAGAGGCAATCTTGGATTTCTTCCTTATACTTCCGCCGGAGAAAGTAATTTCTTTCGAGGTGCAAGCGGAAGCTATGCTCTTTCTGAAAATTTTACCCTGCATGCATTTTTTTCCAGTACTAAAAAAGACGGAACGATAAATCAGGAAACAGAAGAAGATGTTGTAGTCTCTTCCTTTAATGCTTCAGGCCTGCACCGAACACCCACCGAAATCCAAAGAAGGCAGAGGATAACAGAAACCGGTAAAGGAATTGTGATTCAATTTAGAACCTCACGAATCGATGCTGGCGCTATCTTTCATCAGATTGATTTTAGTGAACCCGTCTTAAGAACCACTTTTCCGTATAATCAGTTTGCCTTCAATGGTTCAGTAAATCGCAATGCGGGAATCTTTGTTAATTTTCATTGGTCAAATTTTACATTCTTTACTGAGGCTGCTCAAACCATAGATCACGGAAACGCAATTACGGCAGGACTACTTGGAAATCTGTCGAATCAATTGGAGGTTTCTATGCTTTACAGAAATTTTTCAAAAGACTTCTATTCTTTTTACTCTAATGCGTTATCCGAAAGTTCGACACCTCAGAATGAGGAAGGGTTTTACTGGGGATGGAAATATTCCTTCAATAAAAAATTTACTGCAAGCGGATATATGGACATTTTTCAATTCCCCTGGTTGCGCTATCGAAGCTACTCTCCTTCTGATGGAAGTGAATGGCTCATTCGCTTTAACTATACTCCTTCAAAAAAAAAGTATTATTATTTATACAGATGAGGGAAGAATCGAAAATTCGAAATCTGAGTGATGAGACTACACTTTATTTCAATGATCTTGGCATTAAGCGAAATTATTGGATCAACTGTGATTATGTCGCTCCGCCTTACTTCACTTTCAAAACAAGAGCGCAATTCAGCACTTTCGAATTTAATGGACATTCAACACAGGGAATGGCTCTGATTCAGGATTTGAATTTCACCTTGAATCGCTGGTCCCTTGGATTGAGATATGCTCTTTTCGATACTGATGACTACGATAATCGGCTTTATGTCTATGAAAAAAACGTCTGGTTAGCATATTCCTTTCCTGCTTACTATGGAGTCGGTGTCAGAAACTACGTTTTGTTACAGTACAGCCTTTCCAAAAACACAGATCTTTGGCTTCGATGGTCGCATATTCGATACATCAATCAGGCAGAAATAGGCTCTGGAAATGAAACAGTTGCTGGGAATACAGGAAATGATATTAAATTTCAGATTCGGGTGAGATTTTAACCCTTGATAGCTCATATATGCACGGAACCTCACATGTGACCCCTGAAGTCGGACTCGTTTTAGCCATCGGACTTGCCCTGTTTATCATTGTTTACAGGCTTATTTTCAGGAAGTCTAAGAAGTGATTTTAGATTTTACTTAACTCCAGTTTGGACATTTTATCGCTTTGTTTGTAGATTTAACGATCTGATAACGATAGTCTTAACCTATTCCTGCATTTTTTAGCCTTAATCTACCCAACCGAGCCATGAGAAAAATAAATGTCCTCTTCTTCCTGATCGTTCTGTCACTTCTTCTTCTTTCTGCAGCGTCAATAGCATTTTCACAGACCACCAAAAAGACTCTGGAACTAGCCGATTTTAAAAGCATTTATGTCAACTCAAATTATACAGTAATGTTGAAACAGACCAACAAGCAGGAAGTCGTGGTCGAGGCTCTGACGGAGATTTTTGCAGTCAGTGAGATCAAAGTAGAAAATGGTGTTCTTATGATCAATGTTGAACGTAAAGCTGAAACTCCTAATAAGAGTCTCTGGGCTAAGATCGACGACATTAAGTTAAATCCTACTATGAAGATCTACGTGAGCATGAAAAATGTAACAGAATTGCAGGTAAACGGGGCAGGTAAGATCATTTCTGAAAATTCTATCGCATCTGATTTCATAACATTGGGTGTGTCAGGAAGCGGAACGCTGGATGTTGATATCAAAGGAAATACAGTAAAAGCAGAAGTAAGCGGAAGCGGCAATCTGATTCTGAGAGGCTATGCCACCTCACTCGATGCATCGGTTAGCGGAAGTGGAAGCCTAAAAGGATTTGATTGTCCTGTTGAAATGGGCAAAGTAAAACTAAGCGGAAGCGGCTTCGGTGAAGTTAATGTTACTAATAGTCTTGAAGCTTATGTTCACGGAAGTGGAAGCGTTAAGCACAAGGGAAATACGAAGACACTCACAAAGAAAGTTTACGGAACTGGAACAGTAGAGCGAGTATACTAAGCATCGTATTACTTGCCTGCAAATATTACCAGACATCATTTATCATTTTAATCAGCGGGAATAATAACCTAACTTCGATGCATGTCTCCATTCATTGCATCGGTTGTTCAGGCTTCGCCAGTCTTTTTTGACAAACAAAAGACACTTTTAAAAATTGGTGAGCTTATTCATTCGGCTGCCAGCAGCAAACCACAGCTAATTCTCTTTCCAGAAGTTTTTATTCCGGGATATCCCAGAGGGTTGATCTTTGGCACCTCTGTTGGAGGACGAACTCCTGAAGGCCGGGAACTTTTTCTTCGGTATTGGGAAAATTCAATTGAAGTCCCCGGAATTGAAACAGATCAGATAGCTAAATGGGCAAAAGAAGTAAAGTCTTACGTCGTTATCGGCGTGACCGAAAAGGACAAAGTAAGTGACACCCTTTATTGTTCATTACTTTATTTTTCACCTGAAGGACAGCTAATTCACCGTCATAGAAAAATTAAGCCGACAGCTGCAGAACGAATCATCTGGGGGGAAGGTGACGGAACAGATTTAAACGTTCTTGATACTTCTTTAGGTAAGGTCGGAGGCTTGATCTGCTGGGAAAACTATATGCCTCTTGCACGTATGAGCTTGTACCAGCAAGGAATAGAAATTTATCTCGCTCCTACCGCAGACTGCAGGGATAGTTGGCAAGGTTCACTCACACATATTGCATGCGAGGGAAGATGTTTTGTTTTAGGTTGCAATCAATACCTATCCAGAGAACATTATCCTGCCGATCTACAAATCTTGTTGGACAAGGACCATCCGTCGTTACCAAGCACAGGCGGCAGTGTTATCATCAATCCGTTGGGTAAGGTAATCGCAGGGCCTCTCTATCAGAAAGAAGGAATTATCACCGCAGAAATAGATCATCGTGAGATCATCAAAGCAAAAATGGATTTTGATGTAATTGGACATTATGCCAGACCGGATGTCTTTTCCTTCGAATGGATTAAAAGAAAATAGAAATTATGACTAACCACAATAAAGTGATCGAAGATTTTTACACAGCATTCCAAAAGAAAGACTGGGAAGGAATGCAAGCTTGTTATCATCAGGAAATTCAATTTTCAGATCCTGTCTTTCCAAATCTGAAAGGAAAGGAAGCGAAAGCAATGTGGCATATGCTGGTAACTGCAGGAAAGGACCTGGTTGTGACATTTAAGAATGTAAAGTCAGACGATAAAAGTGGATCATGCAATTGGGATGCAGTGTATTCATTTTCGAGAACAGGCAGAAAAGTTCATAATGTCATTGCAGGAAAATTTGAATTTAAGGACGGAAAGATCATTCGTCATACAGATTCATTCAACCTGTGGAAGTGGGCAGGAATGGCGCTGGGTCTCTCAGGAACATTGCTTGGATGGACGCCATTTTTGCAATCGAAAGTAAGGGCGACCGCACAGAAAAGTCTGTCAAAATTTATTTCAGATCATCCCGAATATAAAGGCTAGAAGTGTACCTGCTTGCCTTGTTTTCCTGATAATTTTGGGGTTGGTAGAAGAAATTTCCATTTAAAACCTATTGTGACCGTGTCTATGTGTTCGTCCAAAAACACAGAAATTGAGTTTCCAAATAGCTTTTTAAGGATGGTGAGAGGAAAAAAGCACGACTTACCCTGTTAAAAAACTGGGACTCTAGCCACAATTGCCTGTTGTAACAAATGGCAGCCGGGCATCCAAAAAGGTTCATTTTAACTGTATCAAATTTTGATAATTAAAAAATTATTATATTTGTTCGGTTAATAAAATAATCGGCCCTGTCGGCACATAGTTTACCTGGTACTTCAGTTGAGTTGAGATTATTGATTAACGGAACTTTATTATTTAACTAATTTCAACAGTACACATGAACATTTATGTAGCCAACATTCCCTGGAAGGCAACCGAAGACCAACTAAAACAGCATTTTGCAGCATTTGGGGAAGTGACCACTGCAAAGATCATTATGGACAAGGTTACTCAACGCAGCCGTGGATTCGGTTTCGTAGAGATGGCTGATGATAGCTCTGCTCGTCAGGCGATCACAAGTCTTAATGGCGCTGACTTTCAAGGCAAAAGCCTGGTGGTGAATGAGGCTCGCCCACGTGAAGAAAGACCTAACAACTTCCGCAGCAATGGCGGTGGTGGTGGTGGTGGTTTCCGCGGCGGAAGAGGCGGTTTCAATCGCGAAGACTAATAAGATAATTCTTATCCTGCGATATACTCAATGTCCTGCGAAAGCAGGACATTTTTTATTTCAATCGATTCCTGTCATCATAGCGTTCCGGATCGAAGGCATCAATATTTAAATCAAGATGTTCTTCCATAATCCCATCACTCACGATCTTTCCTGTACCAGGTGCAAGACTCATACCTAGCATAGCATGACCTGTAGCTATTGTAAGGTTTATCCATTTCTTTGACTTTCCAATGTAAGGCAATCCATCCGGAGAACATGGACGTAAACCATGCCATACATTTTCAATCTTTGGAATCCCTACTTTCATATCCGGATAATAATCAGGAATGGAGTTGACAATTCCCTTCACCCTATTCATATTGATGGAATGATCTACTCCGGATATCTCCATTGTTCCACCAAAGCGCAATGAATTTCCCATAGGCGTAACTGCAACTCTGGGCTCGAGAAAGATGGTCGGTATCTGAATATTCTGAGCAACATCATTCAATGTAAAGCTATATCCCTTACCCGCCTGCATTGGAACGGAAATCTCGAACATACCCAGCAATGCTCCTGACCACGAGCCCGCAGCTATCACCACGTTATCCACTTCAAAATCACCGCGATCTGTAGTCAAAAATTTTATCCTTCTATCATCTGGTTGAAACCCGGTGATCTTCGTTGAAGTCTGAAATACAACACCCATCTGTTTCAGATAACTAATCAAATGAGTCACGAGCAATTGTGGAATGATCTGTGCATCACCAGGATAATAAACACCTCCCCTTGCTGTAACGCGAACTTGTGTTTCCAAATCCTGAATTTCCTTTGAAGAAAGAATATGAGCTTCTACCCCCGCTTTGTTTGCAACATGCACAGCTTCCAATTCTTCTTTTTCAGTTTCAGAATTCTGATAAAGCATCAAGAGTCCCTTCTCTTTATACCCGAAATCAAACGGCAGTTCATCCGACCATTGCTTATACAATGACTTGCTGTAAAGGCTTAAGTTTTTTAATGCAGGAACAGATCGTTCAACATGTTTTTTGTTGGAGTGCTTATAAAACTGATATCCCCATTGAATAAGATCGCGATTGAATCTTGGTTTTACATAGAAAGGACTTGAAGAATTAAACATCCAGCGAAATCCCCTGGAGATCATTCCCGGTGATGCTAATGGAATGATATGACTGGGGACGATCATACCCGCATTCCCTATTGAGCAGCTTTCTGACAGATCCGTCTTATCAAAAATTGTAACCTTAAACCCTCTCTTTATTAAATAATAGGCACTGCTCAGTCCTATGATGCCACCTCCAACAATTCCAACTCTGTTCATTTGCAGTCAGATTAGATCACTTGAAATCCATAAGCGTAAGGATCGTCTTCAGGATCAATGGTAATTGTGTTGTGTCCGTAAATTTTTGCCCAGCCTTCAACACTTGGAATAATAGCAGGTCTGCCAGCAATTTGGGTAACTTCTTCTATACGTCCAATGAACTTTGAGCCAATAATACTTTCGTGAACAAATTCCTGTCCCTGCTTCAATTTACCTTTTGTAAACCATTGAGCAAGACGTGCTGAAGTTCCGGTACCACAAGGCGAACGATCAATTGCCTTGTCTCCATAGAACACTGCGTTGCGGGCGGTTGAAGAAGGATCAATTACCTTTCCTGCCCAAAGAATATGACTACATCCATTAATCGTTGGATTCTCAGGATGAATAAATTGATGTTTGCTGTTGATATCAGCTCTCAGCTCACGACTATAGCTTATCAATTGATCTGCAGTGAATTTCTCCAATCCGGGAAAGTTCGGCTGGACATCTACTATTGCATAAAAATTTCCACCGTAAGAAACATCCAAAGTAAGTTCACCCAGAGCAGGACAACAAGCTGAAATATTTTCTGCTGCCAGGTAAGCTTTTACATTCCTGATCTTGACTGATTTTACTTTAATTCCTTCCTGGTTATACTCAATTCTTACAATTCCTGCAGGAGTTTCAAGGTTGAGAAGGCCAGGCTTCTTTGGCACTACCAAACCTTCTTCAATGGCAATTGTCACAGTCCCGATTGTTCCGTGCCCACACATAGGGAGACAGCCGCTGGTCTCAATGAACAAAACACCAGCATCATTGGCTGGATCAGATGGAGGATACAAGATACTCCCACTCATCATGTCGTGCCCGCGCGGCTCAAACATTAGTCCTTTTCTGATCCAATCATACTCCTTGAGAAAATGCTGACGCTTTTCACTCATGTCCTTGCCAATGAGAGCAGGTCCGCCTTTCGCAACCACTCTAACGGGATTACCACAGGTGTGAGCATCTATGCAAGTGAAAGTATTGATCATTTTATAAAAAGAGTGATATACCCACCAATTATTTCATTAATTCATTATTAACTAATCTCCAGATATGGAGTGGATTACTATATTTCAATTCATCAGGAAGTAAAACATCGGGAAAATTCTGAAATGAAACAGGACGAACAAACCGTTTTATAGCATCTATTCCCACGGAGGTGAAACGCGAATCTGTTGTTGCCGGAAAAGGTCCTCCATGATGCATGGAAGGACACACTTCTACTCCTGTAGGAACGCCGTTGATAATAATGCGTCCGGCTTTCTCGACAACAAGTTGGATAAACTCAGCATATTCAATCAGGTCATCTTCCTCACCAATGATAGTGGCAGTCAGTTGTCCTGGCAATTTATGAACGGCTTCTGTAAGCTCTTCGATGGAAGATGCTTTGACCAATAAAGAATATGGCCCAAATACCTCTTCCTCCAAAACTGGATTATTCAGAAAATCCTTTGCATGCACCGTCGACAATGTAGAAACTCCCTGATTCTCTTTCGGCTTTTGATTCGATTCTGCAATTAGAGAGACACCTTTTTGAGTTAAAGCCTTTTCCCGGTTCTTTTTAAAACTTGCTGCGATTCCGGGATGGAGCATTGTTGCAGGAGCGATTTCTTTCATTTTATCCCCCAACTGTTTTGCGAATTTTTCAAGATCAGGGTTGTCAACACTAAACATAATGCCCGGGTTGGTGCAAAACTGTCCAACACTTTGAGTGATCGATGCTGCATACATTTCTGCTACTTTCTCACTTCTCACTTTCAAAGATTTTGGAAGGATGAACACTGGATTGATACTACCCATTTCAGAAAATACAGGAATTGGATCAGGGCGTTGAGCGGCATAATCATACAATGCTTTACCTCCAGAAAAAGATCCTGTAAATCCTACCGCTTTCGTTATTGAGTGCTGAACCAGGATCCTTCCTGATTCAAAATTTGAGCTATGAATATGCTGAAAAGTATACTCCGGCATTCCGGTTTTCGAAGCAGCATTTAAGATTGCCTCTGCAACAAGTTCAGAAGTTCCAGGATGAGCAGGATGTGCCTTTAATACAACAGGGCATCCGGCAGCCAGTGCTGAAGCAGTATCCACACCAGCAGTTGAATATGCAAAAGGAAAATTACTTGCGCCAAAAACAACTACGGTGCCCAAAGGAACCATCATTTTTCTGATATCAGGTTTAGGCAAGGGGGTACGATCAGGAACTGCTGTATCTACCCTTGCATCCACCCATGATCCTTCTTTCACTAAAGCAGAGAATTGACGGAGTTGATTACAGGTTCTGGCACGTTCACCTTCTAATCGTGCCTGAGGAAGATTTGTTTCTTCCATTGCTGTCCTTATCAGGGCTTCACCCAAAGCTTCAATTTCACTTGCAATGACTTCAAGAAACACAGACTTTGAAAGTCCACTTACGCGTCGATACTTCAAAAATGCCTGTTGCGATTGTTGCAGAATCTTATCAATCTCTTTATCTCCAATATCTTTAAACATACTTATCTGTTAGTTCACTATATCCATTCTTGCTGAGTGACTGTTTGTTCAACAATCACATCCCCTGTATGCTTGGTCGATTTAGGCTCAACGAGAATAATCTTGACTTCCTCATCTTGTGTCCAGGGGCGATGCTCAACTCCTTTTGGAACAATAAGAATCTCTCCTGGTTTTGTAGAGACCGTTGCCTTGTCCCTGAAATCCATCATTAACGTTCCCTCCAGGACAATGAATAATTCGTCTTCACCATCATGCTTATGCCAGATGAGATCACCCTTCAGTTTGGCAATCTTTACATAGTTTTCATTCAATTCACCAATGATGTATGGGTGCCAGTGTTCCGAAAACTTGGAGAATTTTTGAGCAAGGTTGGTATGCATTTTATCAGAATTATGGTTATTGAACTTATAGGTTGGGGATAACTGGTCTTGTTGAGATACCGTCGCGAATGATCTTAAGAATCCGCTCACGCTCCTCTCCCACTAATGTAAGTCTTGGAGCGCGGACAATTTCAGAACCGAGACCGGTTTCAGCTTCTGCAAGCTTTATGTACTGTACCAGCTTTGCATGAATATCAAGTTCCAGAACAGGAAGAAACCAACGGTAAATAACCAAAGCTTCTGCTATTCTTCCGGCTTTTATCAATTTATAGATCGTAACAGTTTCAGCAGGAAAAGCACAGACTAGTCCCGCTACCCATCCATGCGCACCCATCAGCAATTCTTCCATTGCAAGAGGATCAACACCACAAAGTACCTTAAACCTTTGGCCAAAGCGATTGAACATGCGTGTTACATTACTCACGTCGCGCGTAGACTCTTTTACTGCCAGAATGGTAGGAACATCCACCAATTCAGCAAACATATCCAGTGTCACATCTACCTTATAGTCTACTGGATTATTATAAATCATAATGGGTAATGAAGAAGCTGCTGCAACAGATTTAAAATACGTTACCGTTTCTCTGTCATCTGATTTGTAACGCATAGGCGGCAACAACATCAATCCTCTGCATCCAAGCTTTTCAGCTGATTGCGCAAGACTTATTGCATCTCGTGTACTTCCTTCTGCAATGTTAAGGATGACCGGAACTTTACCGGCAACTTTCTCGAGAGTGAATTTTACCAAATCAAACTTTTCGTTTGTTGACAGCACACTCGCCTCACCAAGAGATCCTCCAAGAATGACACCTTCAACACCAGCATCAAGCTGGGCCTTGAGATTTTTCTCAAACAATTTATAATCGAGCGTGTCGTTAGAGTTGAACTTTGTTGTTAGAGCTGGAATAACACCTTGAAACATAAAATATTCTTTACGCTAAAGATACCTTTGGGACTGTAAAGCACAAAGAAGAAATAGGCATTGCAAATAATATTTGACTTATGAATAGAGGTTATTTAAAGGATCCAGGGTGTATTTAACGCTCTGAAGCGCCAGTCAGCAATCCTGATGGGGTTGTGGCAGGAGAATTGTATGAGTTACTGAAATAAAATTACACGAAAGGTATTCTTATGAAATCCAATAAAAGAACCATCACAACACTCCTGTCCATACTATTCCTTACACTGGCACTCGTTGTCAATGGAAGGGCATCGGGCAATTTTACTGAAGATCAATTGGTAGTCAATTTTCTAAGTACCGGATCAGGAATTGATCACAAAGCCAAGGCTAAGTTTCAGGCTTATGTTAAGAAGTTTCAAAAAGAAAACATTCACAAACCAAACTTAACCATTGAACCCTGGGGCAAAGAAGGTGAAACGAAGTATATTTTTGATCTAAGTCCACTTAGCGTTAAAGAAAAGGACTCTTTCAAGAAAACAATAACGGAGATGTTTAAAGGGAATAAGAGAATTTCTGTTGAGAGTTGAGATTCAAGATTAGAATTCTAGTATAGAAATTAACGAGGAAGGTTTCACTTCTATCCTCTTTTTAATTCCATGATCGTAAGTTCTGGTGGCATACCTACCCTTCCGGGATAGCCAAGAAAACCAAAACCACGATTGACATAAATATACTGATCCCCTTCGCGGTATAAATCCGCCCATTGACGATAAACATATTGCACAGGACTCCATTTGATATTACCGATTTCAACTCCAAATTGAAATCCATGCGTATGACCAGCAAAGGTTACATCAATATCAGGATGATTAGGTCTTACCTGTGCATCCCAATGAGTTGGGTCATGAGACAATAACAACTTAACTGCCGCCTCGTCTGTGTTCTGGCATGCAAGATCAAGTTTTCCATACTTTGAAAATCTTCCAGCACCCCAGTTCTCGTTTCCTATAATTGCAATCTTTTCACCACCTTGCTCAAGAAAACGATGTTCATTCATAAGAATATCATAACCCATGAGCTTGTGAGCCTGCACCAGATCTTGAAAATTTTTTTTCTTCTCCGCTTCTGACGTCCAGTTTTTGTAATCACCATAATCATGATTACCTGTCACTGAAAAAACACCAAGAGGAGCTTTCAGTTTATCAAAGATCGGAACGTAGTCCTTTACTTCAGAACTTTCATTATTCACCAGATCGCCCGTAAAAAATATAACATCAGGCTTTTCTTTCATCATCATTTCCACTCCACCCTTGACCGCAGTCTTATTCCAAAAACTTCCTGAATGAATATCTGAAAGTTGACCAATGCGAATACCGTCAAATGCCTTCGGAAGATTTTTCAATTTAACAGTCACTTTTTTCACTCTGTAATCATGAGCGCCGGAAAGAATTCCATAGGCAAAAGCCGTAAAGGGAACGACGGTAGTTGCTAATGCAACTTTTGATAAAAATTCAGAACGAGGGATAGCAGTACCGGGAAGCCTTTCCTTTTTTTCAGAAAACAAACCAACAATCCATCTTACACCCCTTTGAAGATCATCCGTAAAGAGCACAATGATTCCAAGTATTTTAGAAAAATAAGTTGCAACAATTCCAGTAATAATAAAGCTGCGGGTAGTTGCTGTAAAGTAATAAGGGTTTCCAATAGCCCACCAGAAAAGAGCTACGATGCAAAGGAAAGTCGGAACCCAAAATCCAATTCTAATAATACTTTTTAAAGCTGGAGACCAATTTTTACTAGCTGCCAAAACGCCCTGAAAGAAATAATAATCAATCAGCAGAAAGAAGAAGATGAAAATAGCAATTGTCATAATCCGGTACCTCATAAATGAAAAAGTCGTCCCTTCTTTACAAAGGACGACTTTTCAGGCATTTTATTTTAATGTGCTACTACAACGGTCTCAGAAACTACTTCAGGAGCCTTGCTTTTCTTGAAAACCTTAGACTTCAGCTTGGCAATCAGCAGATACATAACGGGTACCAGAAAGAGTGTCAGGATAGTTCCAAAGATCAATCCAAAGATCATTGTCCATGAAAGAGGTCCCCAGAATGCAACGTTATCGCCACCAAAGAAGATATGAGGATTGAATTCTGTAAACAATGTTACGAAGTCAATATTCAAACCCACGGCGAGCGGAATTAGTCCAAGTGTTGCAGCCATTGCTGTCAGCAAAACCGGAGTCATACGCGTCTTCGCCGCTTCGGCAATCGCTTCACGCAATTCCATTCCTTGAGAAATCAGCAAGTCTATAAATTCAACCATCAAAATTCCATTCCTTACCACGATCCCCGCAAGGGCCATCACACCAACACCTGACATGACAATCGAAATTTCCATTTTGAATAAAGAGAATCCAATCAGCACGCCGATAATACTGAATCCAATCTCCGCAAGGATAATGATGGGTTTGCTCGTTGAGTTGAATTGAGTGACAAGAATCATAAGGATCAAACCAAGGGCTGTCAACGCCGCTACTCCAAGAAATGCGCCTGTTTCAGCCTGCTCTTCCTGTTCACCTGTCATTTTAATAGTCACTCCATCCGGAACACTCAAATCAGATATTTTACTTTGGATATCCGCTACAACTTCATTCGCATTTGCACCAGTCAAAACGTTGGATGATAAAGTAATCACACGTTTCTGATCGATGCGTCGAATTCCCGCATAGCTGTTTGAATATTCAATTTTAGCTACTGAAGACATTGGAACCTGGCGAACTTGTCCACCGGAACTCATATCTCGATATGTCAATGGAAGATTCATTAACGTATTAATATCGTTTCTCAGATCTTCCTTGATTCGAAGTGTTATTTCATAATCATCATTATCATCACGGAACTTTGAAACTTCCTTTCCATTGATCGCAGTATTCAATGCCATTCCTATTTGAGCAGTTGAAATACCTTCCCGGTTTGCCTTCTCACGATCAATTGAAATAATAATCTCAGGCTTATCACTTTGAAAATCAGATTTCAATTCTTCCACACCTGGAACCTGAAGTGAATCCAGATAACGTTTCGTGCGATTTGCTGTTGCAACCAGAATATCAAAGTCCTCTGCAGCAATCTCAATATTGATTGGCTTTCCTGTCGGAGGGCCATTAGCTTCTTGGTTTACGGAAATTTCAGCTCCACGGATACCCTTTACATTTTTACGAATTGAATCCAATATCACTTTCGTTGATTGTCCATCTCTCTTGGAAAAATCAACAAAAGCTACCGTCACTTTTCCCAAGTGAGGTTGTGCATTGGTACCACCAAACGGATCTTCAGAAGCTCCGACAGCGACATTGGAAATAATCGATTTAACCATTGGGTTATTTTCACCAACAACATTTGTCACACGCTTCTCCACAATGTTTGTGATCGAATCCGTAACACGCTGATCTGTACCAATCGGAATGGTGACGTACGTGAAAATGAAGTTAGGGTCACCGTTAGGAAAAAATACAACCGGTGGATTACGGATAATTGTAAATCCTATTGAAGCGAAAAACAATCCAATCACAGCTAACATAACCCATATTGGTCTGTAACCTTGTAATAGCTTAGCAATTGTTTTCTTATATCTAACCTGCACTCTAGGCCACGCGTCAGTCTGGAAATGAGATATGACACGACTTAACAAGAAATGATGCAGGGAATAAATTCCAAACATGAAGACTGCAAAATTACCCATACCAAACCAACCTATGATGTAAGATACAAGCGCAAGAGATGCAAAAACAACTGCAGTGATCTTATACCCACGTGTGAATTTGCTCTTCGTTTCATGATCATGATCATGAACATCCATGAAGTCAGCGGCAAAAACCGGATTCATGATATACGCTACAAGCAATGAAGCCAGCAACGTTACGATGAGAGTTATCGGAAGATAAAACATGAACTTTCCGATTACACCTGGCCAGAATGCCAGGGGTATAAACGGCGCAAGAACAACAAGTGTACCTGATAATACAGGAAGGAATACTTCACCAGCAGCAATTTTAGCGGCTTTCCGGATTGGAACCTTTCCGTTGTCAAAAACGCGGTGTGTATTTTCAATAACCACAATTGCATCATCCACAACGATTCCCAACGCCAGCAAGAATGAGAATAGCGTCATCATATTCAGCGTAAACCCTAGTGTCGGGAAAACGAGGAAGGAAATAAAAGCAGATAGAGGAACTGATAACGCAACAAATATTGCATTGGTAGCCCCCATAAAAAACATAAGGATCAGTGTTACCAATACAAATCCAATGATGATTGTATTAATAAGATCATGAAGGGTCATACGTGTCTGATCAGATTGATCAGCTGTAATGGTAATCTCCACTCCTGCCGGTAATGTTTGTCTGAAATCAGCAACAATCTGATTGATCTGGTCAGACGCAATGATCAGATTCTCGCCACTACGTTTAATAACGTTAAGCGTGATTACATTTTTCTTGTCAAGACGAGCGAAACTCTCTTGTTCCTTATGGGAATCAATCACATCGGCGATATCCTTCATGTAGATCTTACCACCTTTGGTAGATCCCACAACAGTATTACCTAATTGTTCAGCAGAAATAAATTCACCATTGACCGTTAGAGATCTTTTCATTCCATCGACAGACAACTGCCCTCCTGGTATGATCACGTTTTCACCTCTTACCGAATTTTCAATATCATCAAGACTAACTCCAGCCAGTCCTAACTTGAACATGTCAACATTGATTTGTATTTCGCGGGTCAATGCACCAACGATATCTACACGTCTGATTTCACGGACAGCTTCAATCGCATCCTGCATCTGCTCAGCATACTTTTTCAACGTCGCGAGATCATAGTCTCCCGAAAGGTTGACATTCATGATTGGTTGTTCAGAAATATCAATTTCTATAACCTGAGGATCATCCTTCAGATCACTAGGAAGATTTTGCTTTGCGCGATCAACAGCATCTTTTACTTCTACTTTCGCTTCCGCAACATCAATATCTGTTTCAAACTCGATAATGACGTTGGAAAAACTCTGGACAGAGCTACTCTTGATCTTCTTTACACCTGAAATTGACTTGACTTCTTTCTCAATTTCTTTGGTGATAAGATTTTCAATATCTGTTGGTGAAGCACCAGGGTAAACTGTTGCAACGAAAATCTGTGGGAACACAACTTCCGGAAAGTTTTCTTTTGGAAGACCAACATAGGTCATGATACCTGCGAGACACACGAATATCGTGGCTACGTAAATACTCACCTTGTTATCAATGGCCCAACTGGTGGGCTTAAATTCTTTTTCTATGTCTTGCATATAATTAGAGGTTAGAAGTTGGATTAAGATTGGGGTCCGACCTTAGTCACATCTTCGTTTAGAATTTTATCAATTCACCATCATTCAATCCCTGATATCCGACAGTAATAACTTTGTCACCGGATTTCAAGCCACTCACCTGTGCTACGTTACCGTACACGCCTGCAACCTCCACAACCTTTCTTCTTGCTACCTGCTTGTTGCCGTCTACTTCAGCGATGTAGACAATCTTCTGATGATTCACATCCTGTACAACATTCACAGGTACAGTAATTGCGTCTGGAACGGTTTTGAAAATAACTTTCAATACACCACTCATATTAGGACGGAGATCAGGCAGAGTTGGAAGTGCTACTTCCAATGGGAATGTTCTTGAAAGCTGATTGATAGTCTTTCCAACGAATGTAACAGGTGCCTCAAACTCTTTATTGATATCAGGGAAGCTGAGTTTTACCTTATCGCCTTTCTTAACAGAGATCACATAAGCTTCAGAAACGTTCGCCTTCATTTTCAGCTTATCAAAACTTACCACACGGAATGCAGGCATACCGGGAGCTACGTTCTGGCCGATCTTAACATCCACCTCATCAACAGAACCATCAATAGGTGATTTGATTCTGAACATATCAATTTGTTCGTTCAGAGTAGCGAGTCTCTTTTCAAGATTTTCCTTGTTGTTCTTTGCCTGGAGATACTGAACTTCAGTTCCGATCTTTTGATCCCAAAGATTCTTCTGGCGATTGTAGACAGTTGTCGCAAGGTCAATTGAAGATTTCAGCTCATCAACATTGCGAGTCAGAAGTGAATTATCAATTTGTGCCAAAGTCTGGCCTTTCTTGACAACATCTCCTTCGCGTGAATAAACCTGAGATATGATGCCGGCACTTTTTGCGCTAAGCATGATATTATCAATGGCTTCAATAGAACCCTGAGTTTGAATGAAGTATTCAAATTTGCCAGGTTTTACTTCAGTAACACCTACCTCCTTTGTTCTTGCCTTGGTAGCTTGAGGGTTTTCCTTCGCCACCTCGTCCTCAAGTTTACGAATGTCTGCAGCCAGCTTTGTTTGCTGAGCTTTCAATTCAGCAAGTTGGGTTGCTTTATCTTTTGATGCACCGCTGCATGAAGCGATCAAGGCCGCAACAGCAACTGCAAGAATAGCATTTAAGTATAATTTAGTTTTCATGATTAGTTTTTATCGGGTTGTGGGTTATTACTTTTCTGATTCTAGAATTTTTCCATAAGCACGCTCCAGATCAACAGATGCAATCAATGCATCGTAAAGAGCGGCATAATAATTTGTCTGAGCTTCCTTATAAGAGGCGTCAGCATTAATAACTTCGATGTTTGAACCAACACCTTGCTGATACTTTATTACTGCGACTTTATAAACCTCTTCACCAAGGTCCATATTGGATTTCTGAGACTTGAGTGTTTCGAGATTATTCTTGAACGTCAGATTTGATTGTACCTGCTCCATGTCAATTTGATTTTTTGTCAAGAGTTTTGCATTGTCCAATTGTCTATACTGTATTCTCTTTTGCTGGATCTGGTTACTCTTACTAAGTCCATCAAAAAGAGTAATGTTTGCTCTGATGCCAATAACAGCAAGATCTTTCCAACGAGAGCTGATCTTTATGAAATCATTAAAATCCGAGGAACCATAACTGACACCATAACTACCGTAAAAATTCAACGATGGTAGATATTGAGACTGGGTATTTTTTATATCCAATTGCGTTAAGGCCAGGTTAGTTTCAATCTTACTGTACTCAATTCGGTTGCTGTAGCTAAAATCCTTATTCATATCTTCATCCAGGGCAAGTAATCTTATAGTCTCCAGGTTGTCTGCCAATTCTATTGGCTCACTCATCCCAAGGCCCATTTGAAATTTTAGAAGATTAGTACTCACTTCAACACCTATCCTACCGGCATTCCTGGCAGTAATGACGTTGTTCAATTGAACCTGTACGCGGTTGACATCAATTTTTTCCGCAAAGCCATTGCTAAACATTGCTTCCGTCTGTCTTACCAGAGAGTCAAGTCGTCCGTAATTTTTCTCAACCAGAGAAAGGCGTTCCTTGTTCACCAAGACAGAATAGTAAGCTTTCTTAATAGCAGCAACGAGGTCTGTTTCTGTACTGATCAGATCTTTACGCGACAATTCAGTATATGTACGACTTGCTTTAAGTCCTACGAAATATGATCCGTTAAAGATCATCTGATCAACGTTTAGAGAGGCTCTTCCCTGATATTGAGTTCCAAATTTCACCCCAACAAACTCTCCCGACGGGCCACCAAAGACTTCGGCAGGCAAGAATGAAGTTGGGATAATTAAGTTACTGCTCATATCAGCCGAACCAGTAATCTGCGGCAATCCAGTAGCAACTGTTTGATTCACTCTTGATCTCGCAGCGTCTATTGCAATCTTTGCACTTTTTAAATTGGGGTTGTTCTCCTTGGCAAAGTCAATAGCTTGCTGCAACGTAAACGAAACAGGAGATTTTTCCTGGCCGTATGCAGAGACTAAAAACAGAATTGCAATGAAGGATAGATATAGTCGTTTCATAATATAGGTTGAGATATTAACTCGGGGTTATTGGGTTGTAGTTTCGATTTTTCATAGGCCTTGCGACCTTTATCTGTTAGAATTCCATAAACGAAATGTTCAAAAAGCTGAATGTTTACATCGGCGATGTTAAAGCTCTCAGCAGGAAAGATCTGGCCTTCAAAAGTTTTCTGAATCGTCTCCAGTCTCACGATCGCCAGTATCTCGGTGTTGATCTCCGGCCTGAAGAATCCTTCCTCAATGCCTTGCTTAAGATTCCTGATGACCGATTGCTTCACATAATTCTGCTTGTGATTCAACCAGGATTCCCACGCCTTTGCATGATACTTCTGCATATCAAACAATAATGAGGGATTCATCTTTTGAAAATCTGTCTTAATGCATTCAGATATCTTCATTAGCTCATCAATGGCGTTCTTGGCAGTGGTGTGAAAATTTTCAAACCTGATTTTGTCATTCTCCATGTGAAATGAAGCCACCGTTGTCACTATCTCATCCTTATCTGCGAAATAAGTGATAGAGCGTTTTCTTAGACATGGAGAGATGGCGGGCCACATCATCCATCGAAACACTCCGGATCCCGTAACGCATGAAAAGCTCCGTTGCGCCCTGTAAAATCCTGTCTTTTATGTCTTTGTCTTCCATATTAATTGCAAAACTATGGAAACTATTGTGATAACCAAAGTTTCCGTAGTTTCCTTTAACGGCCATTTTTAGAATTGGTTGGCCATTTCCCGAAAAAACCCGAGAAACTTTTGACCAATTTTTTTCAACCGTTTGAAATGCTCTCATAAAGGATTTAAGGGGAAAATTCGACCGTTTAGGCAAAAAAAATCCCTTCATTTTCATCCTTAATGGAATATGAAGGGATATAATTCTAGAATCTCAGCCTACTGGCTTATCGTGTCAGATGACTCCTTTGGTTTACTTTCGGGATAGCACCATTTCTCTTTCATCTTTTGCTTGAGCTTTTCTCTTTCTTCTGGTGACATACCTTTCCACTTCTGAGTCCAGTAATAGCCCCATCCCGGCTTATGCTGACCACGGTGGCCACTTTTGTGAAAGCCTGAGAACAATATCTTGCTTAGAAGTAGCAGACCTAATGCCTGCCAAAAGGTGATGACAGGCCCGGCAAATAACACCGGCACTAACCAATTCCACAATCCTTGTGTCACCAGACCTATCACCACCATTACCAGTATTCCAAGCACTAAAAATTTCAACACCCACAGTACACGATTCATAACTTATTATTTTAATGTTTTCAATTTCTTTATTCGTCGACTACGTCGTTGTAAAACTTCTGTAATCGTTTCCGCAAGGCCAATATTGCATAACGCTTTCGCGAAAGCAGTGTATTGATTGACACTCCCGTTTCTTCCGATATTTCGCGAAAGCTTCTTTCTTCCATTTCATTTTGAATAAATATCTCCCGCTGATCAGTCGGCAATTCATCCAATGCCAAAGTAATCTCATCCCAGATTGCCTCACGCAGTAATGCCTGCTCAGGAGTATTATCCAAATCAGGTAAGATCTCCTGAAGTGTCAATGGCTCGTCCTTATTTCCTATCATTCCCTCGAAATCTGTCTTTTTAGGACGCGCAGCATCACGACGATAGCGATCTATGATTTTATTGCGCGCAACACTATATAGCCACGATGTAACCCGATCCAGCGACTCAATCGATTCAAATCCTGCAACGAATTGATAGAAAACATCTTGCATGATATCCTCCGCTTCCTCGCTGGACGAAACCTTCCCACGGATAAAGCTTAAAAGCTTTCCTCGCTCCTTCCGGAAAGTCTCCTGTTTAATCTCCTGCATCAGGGTTAAGTCGATCGCTACTACTCGCTCCATACAAGAACAAAGACGCGACAGCCATTTTAATATTTTAGTAAAAATGGGAAAATTTAAGGAGGCACTACAATCATGGATTGGAGACCCGCAAGGGCTATTGCTACGATTGAGCTGCGGTTTCGATCAAAAAATTATATCCCATTGCCCTGCGCGTTTAGAATCGGTCAACCAAAACATGCAAAAACTCGTCAGCAAAAGAGCCAAACATCCAACTGACTTTTCATGGAAATAGATTTAAAGGAGGGTGATTAAAGTAAATAACCTTCCCCATAATTCCACAAATCCTGTAATTTTGGACTCACTTTCACCACATGATTTCATTCTTCCGGTCTCTTTCCAGCCAACTTTATGCGGTTGGGCACGCACAATCTTTTTCCACTGACGACATACAAAAACTGATATGGCTTTTCGGAGGCGCAAAACCTCTGAATGAAAAGTCTTTGACCGGATACTTTGTCGGACCTCGGAAAGAAATGATAACACCCTGGAGCACGAATGCTGTGGAGATCACTCAAAATATGGGGCTGATCAGCATTGAGCGAATTGAGGAATTTTCTTCCGTTGAAAACGACAAAGCACCTCATGATCCAATGCTTCAGGTTCTTTACACAACTCTGGATCAAAGTACTTTCACAATTCATCATACTCCAGAACCTATTTATGAAATTGACGATATCGCTTCCTACAGTGACAATGAGGGCCTGGCACTCAGTGCTGATGAGATCGATTATCTGAAAGATGTTAGCGTAAAGCTCGGCAGAAAACTTACTGACAGTGAAGTTTTTGGATTCTCTCAAGTCAACTCTGAGCATTGCAGACACAAGATCTTTAACGGCACATTCATTATTGATGGAAAAGAAAAAGAGTTTACACTTTTTCAACTTATTAAAAAGACTTCCAAACAAAATCCTAACTACATCGTCTCCGCTTATAAAGACAATGTGGCTTTTATCGAAGGGCCGACCATCGAGCAGTTTGCCCCCGCACGTCAGGATACTGCTGATTATTTTACTATCGAAGACTTCGATTCTGTTATTTCATTAAAAGCAGAAACTCATAATTTCCCAACAACGGTTGAGCCTTTCAATGGAGCTGCTACCGGTTCTGGTGGCGAGATCCGTGATCGACTTGCAGGTGGTAAGGGTTCACTTCCACTTGCCGGAACAGCTGTGTACATGACCTCCTATCCGAGACTTGAGAATGGAAGATCTTGGGAGAAAAATTTTAAGGAGAGAAAATGGTTGTATCAAACTCCGGCAGAGATTCTGATCAAGGCTTCTGATGGTGCGAGTGATTTTGGAAATAAATTCGGTCAGCCCATGATCGGAGGAAGTGTACTTACATTCGAGCATTTTGAAGGCGATGCTAATTTTGGATTCGATAAGGTGATCATGCTCGCTGGAGGAGTTGGCTTTGGCAAAAAGAAAGACAGCCAGAAGGAACATTTAAAAGCTGGCGATAAGATTATAATTCTTGGAGGTGATAATTATCGCATCGGAATGGGCGGCGCTGCTGTTTCATCCGTGACTACCGGTCAGTTTGGAAACGCGGTAGAGCTAAATGCCATTCAACGTTCCAATCCAGAAATGCAAAAGCGTGTGATGAATGCCATCCGGGCAATGGTTGAGTCAAAGGAAAATGCCATCGTCTCAATTCATGATCATGGTGCAGGGGGTCATTTGAATTGTCTGAGTGAACTTCTGGAAGAAACAGGGGGAAATATTGAAGTTAATCAGCTTCCAGTAGGCGACCCAACGCTTTCCGCAAAGGAAATCATTAGCAACGAATCTCAGGAAAGAATGGGAGTTGCGATTGGTGCCAAAGGAGTCGAGAACTTTAATCGTATCGCAGAAAGAGAAAGAGCACCGTTTTATGTTGTGGGTGAAGCTACTGGCGATCATAAACTCACCTTCGCTACCAAAAATAAAAGCATCAGGCCTTTCGATCTGATGGTTGATAATCTTTTTGGATCTTCTCCCAAAACCATTTTAAAAGATGTAACAAAAGAGAATTCTTATAAAGCACTAATATACGATCCGTTACATATTCAATATTACCTGGAGCAAGTTCTCCAACTTGAATCCGTTGCCTGTAAAGATTGGCTTACGAATAAGGTTGATCGCTCCGTGAGCGGAAAAGTTGCCACACAACAGTCGTGTGGACCCATACAGCTTCCTTTGAATAATGTTTCAGTGATGGCTCTTGACTTTACAAGCCATAAAGGAATTGCAACTGGTATTGGTCATGCTCCTGCTGCTGCCATGATAGATCCTGCTAAAGGAAGCAAGCTTGCGATCGCCGAATCATTACTTAATATTATATGGGCTCCTCTTTCACACGGACTAAAAGGAGTTTCATTAAGTGCAAACTGGATGTGGCCGACCAAGAGTTCCGGAGAGAATGCAAGACTTTATAAAGCCGTTGAGGCGGTTAGTGATTTTGCTTGCGCGTTAGGGATTAATATTCCCACAGGCAAAGATTCCCTTTCCATGACGCAGAAATACAAAGATGGTGAAGTTGTTCACTCACCAGGAACAGTTATCATTTCTGCCATTGCTGAAGTAGAGGACATAAGAAGGACAGTTTCACCTGATCTTAAAATCGTAGCCAATTCAAAACTTATCGGAATTGATTTTTCAAAAGCAGATTTCAATCTTGGCGGAAGCAGTTTTGCCCAGATTATTAATCAGTTGGGTACAGAGGTTCCTAATGTGACCGATGATGCCTACTTCGCCAGGGCATTCAATACAATTCAGGAGCTCATCAAAAAAGATCTCATACTTGCCGGACATGATGTTTCAGCGGGAGGATTGATCACCACCCTACTGGAAATGTGTTTCCCCTTACCACTCGTTGGATTGAAACTCAATCTCTCTGAAATGGGAATGGAGCCTGTTGCAGTTCTCTTCAGTGAAAATCCATCCATCGTTATCCAGTTTTCAGATGAAAGAGTAATTGATATTTTAAAGAAGAATAAAATCGATTTTAAGGTGCTTGGAGACGTTATTGATTCATCTACCATTGATATTTCATTCGGAAGTCAGTCATTCTCTTTTAACATTCCACAGCTTCGTGAAAAATGGTTTAAGACCTCTTACCTTCTGGATAAACTTCAGAGAACAAAAGGTCATGCAGACATCAGGAAGAAGAATATCTTTCAACAGAAGCTTGAATACAAATTCCAGTCAGCATTTGATGGTAAATTCTCGACACTTAAGATAGATCCAAAGAGAAGAAAATCATCTGGATTAAGGGCAGCCATTATTCGCGAGAAAGGTGTGAACGGGGATCGTGAGATGGCATATACACTTTACCTCGCAGGTTTTGATGTGAAAGATGTTCATATGACTGACCTTATTACGGGTCGCGAAGATCTTTCAACCATCAATATGATTGTGTTTGTTGGTGGATTTAGCAATTCAGATGTATTAGGTTCTGCAAAGGGCTGGGCAGGTGCTTTTATTTATAATGAAAAGGCCAAAGCAGCACTTGATAATTTCTATATGCGCTCTGACACACTTAGTCTTGGTGTTTGCAACGGCTGTCAGTTGATGATGGAGTTAGGATTAGTAAATAGAGAAATGCCAATGAATGAACATCCTAAGATGCATCATAATGGCTCTGGCCGGTTTGAGTCTACTTTTATTAATATTGAAATTCCCAAGAATAATTCTGTAATGCTTCACAGTTATGAAGGAGCGCGATTAGGGGTTTGGCTTGCTCACGGTGAGGGAATGTTTAGGCTAGGGAGCAATACATCATTCACCATTGCAGCAAATTATACTTATCCTGAATATCCTGGCAATCCAAATGATTCGGATTTTGCAACAGCAGCGCTGTGTTCAAAAGACGGAAGACATTTGGCGATCATGCCACACATTGAGAGAACCATTTTCCCATGGAACTGGCCATACTATACTCGATCGAAACAGGAAGATGAGATAGGACCATGGATGGAAGCATTCGTAAATGCAAGAGAGTGGGTAAAGAAAACGAAGAAATAAGAAGTATAAAAAAACGCCTCAATGATCAGAGGCGTTTTTACTTAGGGGTGTTTACTAATTCTTTCTAGAATAATCCAAATTTCAATGAAAGGCTTGCAGTGGGTGCTGACATTTGTCCATTAGTCAATCCAGCGATCTCAGCTCCTGTTACATAACGATAACCGCCACCTGCTGCTATGCGAAACCAATTGGTCATGTTCATTTCAATGTTCAGCGTAGGTTGAAAAATGTAGAATCCAGAGTCATCTATGATACGCCATTGCGTTGCCTGCGTGTTTGAAACCGGAGAATAGTGACCGTTTGACACACCACCTCCGCCAATTAATGCACTGGTAGTCAGATGTATCTTCTTAGTGCTGGCGAAAGTATATTCAACCATAAGACCGCCATATCCCATTTGAATCTCATTCGATCCATCATGCTCGCCAACTTTATTGAAGCCGTCGGGGCGATTCATCAGACCACCACCGCCTAATCCGATCATCAGTCTATGATTGATCATCCAACCGCCATAAAGGCCCATGAAGATGGCGCCTCTCCCATTGAATTCAGAGTACTGTGTCGTAATTGCTCCATAACCAGTGCTCTCAATCTCCTTGCTAAAAAAGGTTTCATCCTTTGTCTTTTTCTTATCCTGAGCAAATGATTGCATGCTCATCATAACGAGTGCCAGTAAAAATATTTTTTTCATAAAGTATTTGTTTGGGGTGTTCAGAGGTGGCTTAACGGAGCAATTTGAAAAGCGTTACACTAAACCCCTGATTCACACACTGAATGGAATCAAAAGACTATTAAACTGTGTCGATATCAGGTTGAAACCTAACGGTTAGTAGACAGAAAGAATCAAATCAGAATGCTTGAATAAAGCATTCATTGTTGAGAGTGGTGAACATTGATGGGAGATTGTCGGAATTCGCAAAACCTTTTCAGTGCAGCGGCGTTGAAGCGATCCATCCTGAAGAGTTGTGATAAATGTTGGCAATAATTTTTTTAAAAAATATTTATTTATAATCAGTATAGATCACTTTACTTCAATTATCTGCGGCGCCTCGCACGAGCCTTTTGTGAAAAGTCCTCAAGTTTTTTCATCTGATCTTCCCTCAATACAGGCTTGAGTTTCGCCTTCATTGAATCCATTACTGCAGACATCTCCTCATTAGACTTTCTTTCAAGAGCTTCAATCTGCAATGAGGTTTCATTCAAAATGGGTCTGATCAATTTTACCTGGTCAGAATCAGGCTTGGTAATACGAAAGACCATTCTCTCAAATCCTGATTTGCGATCCATCTTCTTTGCATCCTTTTTATTATCACGCTGTTCCATTTTAGTCCGATCGATACCGACTTTATGACGCATTCTCCCAAAAAAGGAAGGAATCATCGCTCCGATTAAAATCCCAATCACCAGTGTGATTGATAAAAAAAGTACTGCTTTCTTACGTTCTGAGGTCATAACAAATTATTCATTAAAGTTTTCAAAAAAATCGAATGATAAAAGTTCATCATCATTGGAAGATTCTACAAAAGAAGAATCTTCGGTTGTTACATCTGCGGAGTCTGAAAAATCTGTAGGAGTAAAAAACATATTTCCGACAACCAGGGCAATCAGGAAACCGAAAGCAGGGAGCTGATATTTCTTAAAGAAATAAGCAATACTATTGTCGATCTCCTCCCTCATTCCCTGAATACGGCTAATCACTTTCTGAGCGAAATAAGGACCGAATGTAGCGGGTTGCTGACGCGTCAATGATTCACGCATTTCTTTATAACGTTCAATCTCTTCAGCAAAACCAGCATTTCCTTGAATTGCATTAGTAAGCAATTGCCTCTCGAAATCAGACAATGGTTGATCCAGTGACTTGAGATACAAGTTTTCGGTTTCTTCGTGGCTCATATTCCTATATGTTTTGCTAAAACTCCTTTTAATTTCTTCTGCGCTCTTGATAGTCGTGAAAGAACTGTTCCAAGCGGTATACCCAATAACTCCGCTGTCTCTTCTGTTGAATAACCTTCAATTAATCTTAGCGTTACGACCGACTGAAAGTCAGGATCAAGGCGCTTCAATTCATAAGCAACAACTTCTTTCACATCACTCTTATCATCCGTGGTTCTAACATTGAGTCCTGCCTCTTCTTTCGTGAAGAGCGAATTCTGCTTTTTCCTTTTCTTGATCTCATTGATAGAGAGATTGATTGCAATTCGAATCAAATAGGTACTCAGAGCAGACTCACCTTTGAATTTGTCCATAGACTGATAAAATCTTACAAATACTTCCTGGCCGACATCCTCGGCTTCGGGTGTAGCACCCAGCATGGACTGAACCACCCCCGCGACTTTTCCTTCATGCCGCATCACCAGGGCTTTAAACGCCTGATCATCGCCATTTCGGGACTTTCTTACCAAGTCATCATCGGTTTGTTCCATTCGGCACTACCTGGTTTTGAGGATTAGACAAAGGAAAGCCACTATTTATTCCAAGGGCAAGTCTTTTTTTCAGGATTCAGAATCGTTCTGGATACGCACGCTTGAATTTCAAAAATGACCTTAGCCGCAATTATTTCCTTATCCTTTAGTGTTTTGAGATCAAGTGAGTTGATTCTCTCATGATCAGTTCACTTTTTATCAGCTTCTTCTTAATAGGAGCTCCGGGATCTTTGATTTGGTCTAACAGTATTTCTGCTGAAGCTACACCCATATCATAAGCCGATAGATCGATCGTGCTTAGAGAAGGTTCAACGAAACGACAGATTTTTTCATTATTAAAACCCAACACTGCAATATCCTGAGGAATACGAAGTCCATTTTTTTTAAAAACATGCATCATCTCAATGGCTGAATAATCATTGATGGCAAAAACTGCATCGGGACGTTGAGGAAGGTTGATTAACCTGCGAGTGTAATCTTCCACATTTACTCCTCTGAAATCAGAATGAATGATATAACTGTCTTTTACCGGCAGTTCGTGCTTTTTCAATGCATCGAGATACCCATTCAGACGATGGCGGCTATTATATAAATTTTGAGGACCTGCCACAATTGCTACGCGTTTGCATCCCTGAGCAATAAGATGTTCTGTTCCCGCAAAAGCGATATCATAATTATCAGTAAATACCTGAGAAGTGTTCAGATCTTCCCGAACCCTATCAAAAAATACAACGGGGATTTTTTTCTGTAACAATACCTCAAAATGATCAGTACGATCTGTCTCACCAGAAACAGAAATCAATACCCCATCCACATGTGATGCCATGAGGGATCGCAGATTACTTCGCTCAGCGGAATAAGATTCGTCGGATTGGCAGATCATCACATTATAACCCGCCAGATTTGCTACACGCTGAATGCCTCCGATCGCTTTTGCGAAAAAGCGATTAACCGTTTCAGGAATGATCACTCCTATTGTATTGGTTCGCTGCTGTTTTAGGTTAAGTGCAAGTGCGTTAGGCTGATAGTTTAATCGCTCCGCAACTTCAATGATTTTCTTTCGCGTTTCTATGTTGACATCTGAATGTTCTGATAGCGCACGCGACACTGTTGACTTAGAAATGCCAAGGAATTTTGCAATGTCTTTTATCGTGACGGAATTACTGCTCATGAATTTGTTTCATTTTTTACCATAGTAAGGTAGTCAGAAAAGTTGGGATCGTTCCCGGGAACGGTCCCTATAAAATATATTTTAATAAGCAACCATTTTCTAATAAATATTCCTACCATCGTATAAAATTAGTACAATCGATTGCGCACAATGAACACAATATCAACCTTAGTGCAACAGCAGGCAAGACCCTATGCGCCTACGCTACACTGCGGAAATCAAGGAATTGATCAATTGTTCCAACGCGTTGCACTTCATAATGACGCAGTAGCTTTCGAAAGACTTTTCAACAAAACATACCGCTCCCTTTGCCACCTTTCCAGCAGGATTGTTCATAGCATAGAATTAGCAGAAGAGGTTGTGGATGACGTTTTTTATAATTTCTGGAAAAACAGAAAAGACATACAAATTAAAACTTCGTTTGCATCCTATCTGGTCACTTCAGTTCGTAACCGTTCACTGGATTGCCTCCGAAAATCAAAGAATACCAAGCACGCAAGCATCGAGAATATCCCTGACGTTCCGTGTGGTCAATCGATTGCTCTTGAGGCCATTGTTTATGAAGAGCTTTCAAGAAAAATTCAGGCTGCTATTCAGACTCTTCCACCTCAGTGCCGGATCATTTTTTTAATGAGCAGAAATGAAGAGATCACATATAAAGAAATTGCAGAAAAGTTAAATCTCAGCATTAAAACTATTGATACCCAAATGGGAAGAGCATTGAAACATCTCCGTGGAGAACTAAATATTTCAAACTTCTGATTATTGACGAGAGGATTTAACGCCATATCGCACTGATTTAAGCATTTTAGCAATCCTTGTAAGGGTATCCCTACCCTTTTGCCGTCTTGTGAGAGACTGTGAAAATATACTCATCTGAAACTTATGAATTGATTGCCCGGTGTCTCTCCCGGGAAGGTACTTCCGAAGATTCCGGAAAGCTTATGGAGCTATTGTCTAATGATCCGGAATTAAAAACTGAATATGAATTGATAAAACTGTTGCTGCTTGATCGCTGCGAAAATAATTCCTCCAACAGTAACAGCAAGAATCACTTTGACAAACTACGCCATAGACTGGAAGAGGATGGATTAATGTAAGGGTAAACTATGACCAAGAAAGCAACTATTCACGATATCGCCAGGGAGCTTCAAATTGCCGCTTCCACTGTTTCAAGAGCACTTAATGATAGTCCACGCATCAGCGAACAGACAAAACGCGCTGTCAACAAAGCAGCAAAAGCATTCAGTTATCAACCTCATCACATCGCCGCTGCGTTGCGAAATGGTAAAAGCAATATCATCGGTGTAATCATACCTTCGGCCGATCGTAACTTTTTTGGATCCATCGTAAGAGGCATTGAAGAAGTGGCGATCAAAGCACGCTACCAGGTTATGATCTGCCAGACGCACGAAGATCCCAGGCTTGAGGCTGCTGCCGTTGAAGCTTTGCTGAATTCCCGGGTAGACGGAATCATTGCTTCTCACTCAAAAAAGACGGAAAATTTCGATCATTTCTTAAAAGCAAAGAGCAAAAACATCCCGGTGATCCTGTTTGACCGATCCAATGATGAACTGGAGATCAGTCACGTGGTCATTGACGATTATCTCGGTGCTTACAAGGCAGTAGAGCATCTTATTCAACAAGGATGCAACAGAATCGCTCATTTAACCAGCTATCAAAAGATCAATATTTATAAAGAAAGACTTCGGGGTTACAAGGCAGCGCTCGAAGACAACGGTATTCCTTTCCTCAGCGAATTAGTGGTGGAAGGTGATATGCAATTGATCGATGGGAGAAATTGTATGGTCAAGCTTCTGGAACTCGATGCATTACCAGACGCTGTTTTTTCATCCAGTGATCTCAGTGCAATGGGTGCTTTGCAGGTATTGAAGGAGCGAAATGTCAAAGTACCTGAACAGGTCGCGATCATGGGATTCAGCAATGAACCCTTTACAGAGTTCAGTGATCCACCGCTTTCATCGATCGACCAACATTGTAAGCGAATGGGAAACATCGCGTCAGAGATCTTTCTGGATGAGATAAGTGCCTCTCCCCTTGACAAGTTTATACCAAAGAAAATCGTGCTGATGCCTGAACTGGTAATCCGGAGATCCTCCATGCACTCTGGAATACCAATACCCACGAGCGCCCTTAGAAACTGATTTAATTTTTCCTCTTGTAGGGGAAAGACATGTTTTATACGTCATTGATTTAAATCGATTGCAATCGCTGGCAATCTAAACGCACTAACCTAAAAAACTATGATTAAAAATTTATCTAACAAGCTGACACACATCCTTCAGGTGCTAGTGGTTTTCGGCCTGTTTTCTGTGCTTCCCGCCCAGGCCCAGACCAGATTGGTCACTGGCTTGGTTAAGGCTGATACAGGAGAAGGTCTTCCTGGGGTAAACGTCCTCGAAAAAGGAACCAATAATGGTACGGTAACAGATGCTGATGGAAAATACTCTATCAACGTAAATGCCGGAGCCGTCCTGACCTTTTCTTTTATTGGAATGAGCAACCAGGAAGTTGCTGTAGGTGAACTAAGTCAGGTTAACATCGAAATGAAAACAGATGTTACCCAACTGAGTGAATTGGTAGTGGTCGGATATGGTACTCAAAAGAAAAGTGATCTCACTGGCGCTGTATCATCTGTTGCCATGTCAGAGATCAGAAACGTACCTGTTACACGCGCAGATCAGATGTTGCAAGGACGTGTAAGTGGAGTTCAGATCACACAGACAAGTGCTGAACCAGGTGGTAATATCTCAATCCGTATTCGCGGAACAAACTCTATCAATACAAGCAATCAGCCGTTGTTTGTAATTGACGGTTTTCCAGGCGCAGGAGATCTCAACAGCATTAACCCAAGCGATATTGAATCAATCGATGTATTGAAAGATGCATCCGCAACTGCCATTTATGGAAGTCGTGGAGCTAACGGAGTTATTATCATCACAACCAAAAAGGGAAAGATGGATCAGAACTCCATCACGTTTGAAGCTTATACTGGCATTCAGACGGTGCGCAAGAAATATGATTTGATGAATGCTCAGCAATTCGGCTCCTACCTGAATGACGTTCAATCTTTGACTAATCAGGAAACAGGTTCAACAACTGCTCTTCCCTATCCTACTCAGGCCGATCTTGATGCCCTTGGAAAAGGAACAGATTGGCAGGACGAAATTTTCAGAACGGCACCGATCCGCAACTACCAGTTAGGGTTTAATGGTGGTAGCGGCGGCACCCGTTACAATGTAAGTATGAATTACTTTGATCAGGATGGTATCATTATCAATTCAGGATTCAAAAGAGGTTCATTAAGATTTAACATAGACAGGAAAGTGAGTGAAAAGTTAAATTTCTCTTTCACCAGCCAATTAACACGTTCACTTGAAAATAAATCATTGGTCAATACTGCAGGAGGTTCTGCAGGTGGAGTTGTCATGGATGCAATGCGTATGAATCCAGGAGTACCTGTTTACGATGCAACCGGAAACTATACCTTACGCAATGGCCCGGCACCATATGTTGAAACAACACAAACGGGTAATCCTGTGCAGTATGCCAATTCTGCTTCAGACAATCGGAATGTATTTCGCGCATTACTGAATGCAGCAGGTGAATATTCCATCATCAAAGGACTAAAATTGAGAGTGAGTGGTGGTATTGATATGAATTACGGAAATATCAATTCATATGTTCCATCCGGAATATTCTTCGGTGGTGGGGTAACGGTAGGCTCTGCTGCACAATCATCTACCAACAGGACCAACTGGGTAAATGAGAACACTTTAACGTATGATAAAGAATTCGGTCAGCATACTATCAACGTTGTCGGCGGATTCAGTGCACAGCAATCCATCACTGAAAGTTTCAGATCGGCAGCTACATCTTTCTTTACTGACGCATTAGGTGCCAATAATCTTGGAATTGGTTCCGGTGCAGTAGCTCCAACATCTTCAAAAACAGGAAACCAGTTAGCATCCTTTTTTGGACGTATTAACTATAAACTCACGAATAAATATCTTGTTACGTTCACCATGCGTGCAGATGGTTCTTCCAAATTTGGTCCCAATAAAAAGTGGGGATATTTTCCTTCAGGTGCAATTGCATGGAGGATAATTGAAGAGAACTTCATGAAAAACATCACTAAGGTGAGCGACCTGAAGCTTCGCGTAGGTTACGGAATCGTTGGTAATCAGGAAATTGATCCTTACCAATCCATGGGACGTTATACAAATTCCAATTATGTATCAGGTGTTACCAGACTTGTTGGTCAGGCGGTTGCAAACATTGCCAATGCTGATCTGCACTGGGAATCTACTGCATCGTTTAACGTTGGTATCGACTTGGGCTTGTTTGATAATCGCGTACTCCTTACTGCCGATTACTACGACAAGGTTACAAGTGATTTATTGCTTCAGGCTGCTATTCCACAAACTGCAGGACTCAACAGTATCCTTCTGAATGCTGGAAAGGTTGGAAACAATGGCTTCGAGCTTTCAGTAACAACCATCAACATCGATTCCAAAAAAGTAAAATGGACTACCAATCTTAACTTTACACGTAATCGTAATAAAGTGCTCGACTTGAATGGAGAAACTCAGCGCATTGTTGGTGCCTCCAGCAGCAGCTTGTTCCCCGGATCAGGTGCATCAACTACAAGCATCCTTCGCGTTGGAGAGCCTATCGGATCTTTCTATGGATATCAGTTTGATGGAATCTGGCAGACAGCTGAGGAGATCGTTGCATCCGGAATCACTACTCCAACCTACAGAGCTGGGGATCCTAAATATGTTGATCAGGATAAGAATGGCATTATCAACTCTGATGATCGCGTTATCATTGGACGTGCACAGCCTGATTTTTACTATGGTATGACTAACACTGTTACAGTAGGGCGCTTAAATGTCATGGTTCTTCTGCAGGGTGTTCAGGGTCAGGATGTTTTAAATCTGAATCGCTACGAGCTTGAGTCCGGAACTACCAACACAAATAAGATGACAACCATGCTGGATCGATGGACAGGTCCCGGAACAAGCAATACTATTCCAAAGGCCAACAGTGTTGCCCGCAGAAGCACCGGTATCACCAGTGAAGTTCTTGAAGACGGAAGTTTTCTCAGAGTAAAGACCATAACCATTGGTTATGATCTTCCGATTCCAAAAGCAATTGGAAATACGTTGAAGTCAGCGAGCATCTATGTGACAGGACAAAATCTCTTCACATTCACACAATACAAAGGCTTTGATCCGGAAGTAAACTCATTCGGGTCTGATAACTTAAGCCTGAACACGGATTACAACGCTTTCCCGGCTTCGAAGACTTTCATTGTAGGAGTTCGTCTTGGTTTCTGATTTAAAGCATAAATGAATATCACTATGAAAAAATATATAGCAATTATTTTTATCCTTGGCATACTCTCATCCTGCCAGGACTTCCTTACAGAAAAGCCATACGACTTTCTTGGAAATAATTTTTACAAAACTGAGAAGGATGCGGCAATTGGTTTGAACGCCGTGTTTGTTCCCATGCAGGCGCAAACCTATTATCAGCGAACAGCGTGGCTCGTGTCAGAATTACCGGGGGATTATCTGCAGACGGCACTTGTGAATGCACCTCGTCAGGAAATTGAGGGGTTCTTCTACACCGACGCAAACGATGAGATCAGGAACTGGTGGATCAATTCCTACATCATGATCAATCGCGCGAACGATTTATTGGAACAAGTTCCGTCAATCGTTATGAATGATGCCAGCAAAAATAACATCCTTGGCAATGCACGTTTTCTACGTGCCCTCGCATACTTTGACCTTATTCGTTCTTTTGGAGATGTGCCCCTGGTTTTGAAAACCATAAAGAGTCCGAGTGACCCAAATTTAAAACCTGCACGTACAGCATTTGCTGATGTTTATACCCAGATCATTGAAGATCTTACGTTCGCTGAAGCAAACTGTGTTAAAGAAAATGCAATTGTTACTGGGGAAAAAGGTCGCGTATCCAGTGGGGCTGCCGCCGCCCTTCTAGCAAAAGTTTATCTTACCCGTGCCTCAACTTCTGCCGCTGTATCAGGAGATAATCAAAAAGCACTGGATGCATGTAATCGTGTGATCGCTCAGAATCTTTACAAACTAATTCCTGTTTACGGAGACATTTTCGATCCGGATCCAGCTAAGGAGAATAAGGATGAACACATATTCTCTGTCCAGTTTGACAATCCGAACGCTACAGGAAATATCGTGATCGCAATGATGTTCCCAACGGTTGCCGGTGTGATCGGTGGTCAGGGCTCAGGTTCATTCAAGCTTAACAATGCTTTCGTTGCATCGTTTGGAGGAACGGATATTAGAAAAGCATGGAATACCAGCAACATGGCTGGCGCAACGGTATTGCCTTATTATTATCTGAACAAGTACAGGGATCCAAATCGTACCGCAAACGGAAACAACAACGCACGAAACAACTTTATCATCCTGAGAATGGCGGACGTTCAGTTGATGCACTCAGAAGCAACGAATGCTATTAACACCGGAGACGTGAACAAATTCAATGGTATCAATCTCGTTCGGGCAAGAGCAGGTCTGGGACCTTTATCATTCGGAACCACTCCTACCAATGATAATTTCATTGATGCACTCCTTCAGGAGCGTGCCTGGGAACTTTGCATGGAAGGTCACCGCCGTTATGATCTCATCAGAATGGGGAGATTGAAACAATATCAGAAAACAGTTTACAACCGTGACATTGATGATAATCACCTGCTATTCCCTGTACCGCAATCGGAAATTCTAATCAACCCGAATTTAAAGCCAAACAATCCAGGTTTTTAAACTCATAATTCAAGCATAAGTTACCTCTTACAAATTGGTAACTTATGCTTTTAATTTTTTAAGACGGACATGAAGAATATCTATATCATCCTTGCTTTTTGCACCATTTTACTCTCCGGATTTTATGTCAGTAAAAAATTCAATCCCAAAGTGCCTCTCAAGGCAGCACAAAAACAACTTGAACAACGCTTAAAGGATTTTAAAGATTCAACACGTTTTCCAAGATCAACAAAGGCTGATACACTCAATGCAGTTATATCGCGCGACTGGACCAGTGGGTTTTATTCCGGCAACCTCTGGTACATGTATGATCTCACGAAGGATAAAAAATGGGATATCGCTGCAAGAAAATGGACCAAAGGTTTAGAGAAAGAGAAATTCAACCGATCGACTCATGATCTGGGATTTATTCTCTATTGCTCTTACGGAAATGGATTACGATTAACACAAGACCCAGCTTATAAAGAAATACTTCTGCAAGGCGCGCGTTCGTTGTCATCACGGTTTCGTCCATCGACAGGAACGATTCGCTCATGGAATCATGGCAAGTGGCAGTTTCCTGTCATTATCGATAATATGATGAATCTTGAATTGCTGTTCTGGGCAACCAAAGCAAGTGGCGATTCAAGCTTCTATAAAATCGCCGTTACCCATGCTTTGACAACGATGAAGAATCACTTCCGGCCTGATAACAGCAGCTTTCATGTAGTTGATTATGATACACTCACGGGCAATACCATCTGGAAAGGAACTCATCAGGGATACAGTGCAGAATCTGCCTGGGCAAGAGGTCAGGCTTGGGGCATGTATGGTTATACAGTCGCTTATCGCGAAACAAGAGACAAAAGATTTTTGGATCAGGCTGTAAAGATTGCTGACTTTATTATCAGTTATCCTACTCTTCCCAAGGACAGAATTCCTTATTGGGATTATAATGCTCCGAATATTCCAAATGAGGAGAGAGATGCATCCGCGGCTGCCATCACTGCTTCAGGATTACTTGAACTGAGTGGCTACGTCAAAGAGGGTGAACGCTACAAAAAATTCTCTGAAGAAATTCTGACAAGCCTGAGCAGTCCCTCCTATCTAGCCAATACAGGTAGTAATCATGATTTTATTCTGATGCACAGCACTGGTCACAAGCCTGCAAAATCCGAAGTCGATGTGCCAATTATTTATGCAGATTACTATTATCTTGAGGCTCTGATTCGTTATGACAGAATGACGACGAAGAAATGAAATCCAGCATATGCATTATACACGGATCGCTCCAATTTTTCTTTGCATTCTATGCCTGACCTCCTTTAAATCTCCTGTCGTCAAGGAGATTGTCGTCAAAAATAATCTCAACTACGAACGGAAGGAGATTGTCACAGTTCCGATTTCGTTTATTAGAATAAAATCAAAAGAGATTCCATTACTGGAAGTTTATCAAAATAGTAAAATCGTCATCAGTCAACTAATTGATATGAATGGCGACTCTACATACGATCAGATTGTATTTCAGGCAACCATCGGAGCTAACGAAACCCAGACATATAAAATTCAGGTTGGCTCTAAGAAAGCAACAGCACCAAGCCTCACTCATTCCCGATATGTTCCTGAACGCATTGATGACTTTGCATGGGAAAATAACCTGGTTGCCTTTCGTACGTATGGACCGGAAGCACAACGACTCGTAGATCAGAATGAAAAAGGAGGAACACTATCCAGCGGACTGGATTGCTGGCTAAAACGAGTTGATTATCCCATCATCGACAAATGGTACAAAAAATATGTGGATGGTGGAAGCTATCACAAGGATGATCAGAATGAGGGTTATGATCCCTACCATGTTGGTGCAAGCAGAGGTTGCGGCGGCATCGGTGTCTGGAAGAATGATTCCCTCTATGTGTCAAAGAATTTTATCTCATACAGAAAGATAGCAGAAGGACCTTTGCGGAATATTTTTACTCTAACGTACGCCCCGTGGAAAGTGGACGATGTCACCATTCAGGAAACAAAACAGATCACTCTTGATGTCGGAAGTCAACTCTACATGGTGGAAGAATTTATTCATAGCTCTGGAAGTATACCCAATGTTACCGTAGGAATAACGCTTCACGACAAAAAAGGCGTTACGAGTGCAGACTCCACAAAGGCATGGTTTAGCTACTGGGAATCCATCGACGACTCAGAGTTGGGTACCGGCGTTGTGATTCGAAAGGGATCACTGATAAAATACATTGATTACAGAACTCCAAAAAAAGATCTTAGCCAATTGTATGTTCTTGCCAGAATGAAATCTCCTAAGTTGATGAGCCAACCCAGTCAACTGGTTTACTATACAGGTTTTGGATGGAAGAAAGCCGGAGTGATCACTTCAAAAGACATCTGGAATAATTATCTGGACAAATTCTCAGAACGCATTTCTTCTCCTCTTTGGATAACTTTCAAATGATTTTTAGAATTCTTTTATGTCTGATTATTCTCTCATCACGGGGAATTCTTTATGGTCAGCAGATCAATGAAAAAGAAATAAGCATAACGTTACGTCAACAGATATTACGATCTGCCGAAGAAGCTCTACGACAGAAACCTATCACTGTAACTACTACTTCTTCCCCTAGAACTGCTGGTGGTTTGCATGATTTTTATTCGGAAGGAGATTACTGGTGGCCGGACTCTACCAATATAAACGGACCTTACATTCAACGCGATGGATTAACTAATCCGGAGAATTTTGTCGCCCATCGCCTCGCCATGATCCGCTTTAGTAAGATCATCGGATCGCTTGCATCTGCTTACAAATTAACCGGTGATGTAAAGTATGTCGTACATGCCGTCACGCACCTGAAAGCCTGGTTTGTCAATTCAGAGACATTGATGAATCCTAACCTGCAATTCGCGCAAGCAATCAAAGGCAAAGTCACTGGCAGAGGCATCGGGATCATTGACACAATCCATCTTATGGAGGTCGCACAAGGCGTGATGGTCATAGAGAAATCTAAAGCAATTGATCTATCGACAGTAATTAAAATAAAAAAATGGTTTAGCGATTATCTGACATGGCTAACTACACATCCTTACGGAAAGGAAGAAATGAATGCGCTGAACAACCATGGAACATGTTGGGTCATGCAAGTTGCCTCCTTCGCAAAGTTTACCAACAACAACGAGCTTCTGAATTTCTGTCGTGACCGCTATAAAACTGTATTGTTACCCAATCAAATGGCAATCGATGGGAGCTTCCCTCTGGAATTGAAAAGAACCAAACCTTATGGCTATTCAATTTTTAATCTGGATGCAATGGTCATGGTGTGCCAGATTCTCTCTGATGATAAAAACGACCTATGGAAATATCAGACGAAGGATGGAAAATCGATTCGCAAAGGAATTGAATTTTTATATCCCTATCTTAATGATAAGTCTTCATGGAAATTTCAAGAGGATGTGATGTATTGGGATAATTGGCCTGTTGCCCAACCATCATTGATTTTTGGAGCCGTTGCTTTTCATGAAAAAAACTGGTACAACACCTGGAAAAATCTTGATCACGATCCGAAAGTTGAAGAAGTGATCCGCAATGTTCCGGTTAGAAATCCATTGATTTGGCTAAAGTAAAATTCAAAAAATGAAGTTAGAACAAACCTGGCGATGGTTCGGTCCAAATGATCCCGTTAGTCTGAGTGACATCAGACAAGCAGGTGCCACAGGCATCGTTACCGCTCTGCATCATATTTCCAATGGAGAAGAATGGCCGGTAAACGAGATCAGAAAAAGGAAAGAGATCATTGAAAACGCAGGGTTGACCTGGTCAGTCGTGGAAAGTGTTCCAGTACACGAAGATATCAAGAAGCAAAAGCCCGGATTTGAAAAGTATATCAGCAATTATCAGAAGAGTATTACAAATCTTTCACTTTGCGGAGTAAAAACAGTGTGTTACAATTTCATGCCCGTGCTGGACTGGACGCGCACCGATCTGGCTTTTGTAACCCGAGATGGATCAAAGGCTCTTCGGTTTGATGCTATTGCATTTGCCGCCTTCGATCTCTTTATATTAAAAAGAAAGAATGCAGAAAGCGACTACTCATTGCCGGTAGTTGCAAAAGCTAAATCTTATTTTGAAAAATTAACAACTGATTCGGCTCTGGCCCTTCAAAAAAATATCCTTGCCGGACTTCCAGGAGCAGAAGAAGGTTATACTCTTTCAGCATTTCAAAGTGTTCTTGATGAATACGCCAGCATTGATGATCAGCAGCTACGCAACAATCTTTACCACTTCATTAAACACATCGGTCCGGTGGCCGAACGCGAGCAGGTGAAGCTTGCCATTCATCCGGACGATCCTCCTTATCCGATCTTTGGATTGCCACGCGTGGTAAGCACTGAGTCTGATGCCAGACAACTGATCAACGCTTACTCCTCTCCTTTTAATGGATTGTGTTTTTGCACTGGGTCATTCGGAGTAAGGGCCGACAACGATTTGCCGGGAATGGTTCAGCGTCTGGGCAGCAAGATCAATTTCATTCATTTAAGAAGTACCCGCAGAGATGAAGAAGGAAGTTTCTTTGAAGCTGATCACCTTGATGGAGATGTTGACATGCCCGCTGTGATGCATGCACTTGTTTTAGAACAGCAGAAAAGAAAAGATCCTATTCCATTCCGTCCCGATCACGGTCATCAGATGCTCGATGACCTTCACAAGAAAACAAACCCCGGATATTCTGCGATCGGAAGACTCAGAGGACTTGCAGAGCTGCGTGGACTGGAACTCGGAATACATCATATGCTTCAACTGAAATAATTTACACTCCGTGAACAAAAGAATTTTATTATTGGCTATCCTTCTTTCAGGATGCTCCCTCATTCATGCACAGCAAAAAACAAGACTGAATGATCATTGGGAATTTCTGAAGCAGGATCTCGGTGGTATCTGGGAAGCTGTCCGCCCCGTTGGCAAAGGAAATCCTGAAAGTGTGCCGCTATGGGATTCTGTCTCATTACCTCATTGTGTCAATGCGTTGGATGCTGTAGATCCTGATGTTAATTATTATCAGGGGCCGGCATGGTATCGTACGCAACTCAGCATTAGCAATCCGCATGATAAAGGAAGGACACTTCTTCACTTTGAAGGAGCCGGCCAAAAAACCGAAGTCTACATTTACACTACCAAAGTTGGTGAGCATGTAGGCGGTTATGATGAATGGACTGTCGACATCACTGATGCTGTTAATCAATTCAAGACCAAGGAAGAGTTTCAAAAACAATTCAAGGGAAAGATACCGGTATCAATCCGCACGGATAATTCCCGCGACCTTGAAATGATTCCTTCGAGTCTTTCTGATTTTAATATTTATGGTGGAATCTACCGATACCTCAATCTTGTCTACGCTCCAGCTGTTTCAATTGATAAACTATTCGCTTTCGCGGAAACGGACAAAGCAGGCAAGATCGGAAAGCTCAACATAAAGGCGCGGTTTTACAATCCAGACTCTAAATCGGAAGGCGAAATATCTGTAACACTCACTGATCCATCCGGAAAAATAGTTGATCAGAGAAAAATTCAATTGAATACATTTAGCGGAGATCAATCCATCGCAACCTTTGATTTAAAAAATCCTGTGCGCTGGTCTACTGAAACTCCTAAACTTTACACGGTCACCACAACACTTAAAACGTCCCTGGGTGAAAGCACCCAAAAAGAAAAAGTAGGTTTCAGGAATTATGAATTTGTTGAGAAAGGACCTTTTCTATTAAACGGTCAAAGACTTCTGCTAAGAGGTACTCATCGTCATGAAGACCATGCAGGAGTGGCGGCTGCGATGACTCAATCGATGATCCTCGAAGAAATGATCTCCATGAAAGAAATGGGCGTCAACTTTATTAGGCTCGGACATTATCAGCAGTCACGTATTGTTCTGGATCTATGTGACAGTCTTGGCATCCTGGTATGGGAAGAAATCCCATGGTGCCGGGGCGGGTTGGGCAATGACATTTATAAACAGCAAGCAAGACGCATGCTTACCAATATGATCGAACAGCATTATAACCATCCCTCCATTATGATCTGGGGATTGGGGAATGAAAATGACTGGCCGGGAGATTTTCCTGAATTTGATAAGGAAAAGATCAGATCTTTTATGAAAGAGCTCAACGACCTCTCCCATCAACTTGATCCTTCCCGCAAGACTGCAATACGCCGATGTGATTTCTGCAAAGACATAGTGGATGTTTACTCACCTTCTATCTGGGCGGGTTGGTATCGGGGAATTTATACCGACTATAAAACAGCGACACAAACCGAATTCGAAAAAGTAAAGCACTTCCTTCATGTCGAATGGGGTGGAGATAGTCATGCAGGTCGTCATTCAGAAACACCTGACAATACATTAAGCAAAATAGTATCCACTAAAACGGTGGATGAGCGTGCAGGTGATGCATCATTATTTGGTGGTTCTGCCCGCGTTTCCAAAGACGGCGACTGGAGTGAATCCTATATCTGCAATCTGATCGACTGGCATTTGAAAGAACAGGAGACAATGCCATTGCTTACGGGAACAGCCTACTGGCCATTCAAAGATTTTTCAACGCCGGTACGCCCTGATAATCCCGTTCCTTACATGAATCAAAAGGGGGTTGTGGAACGTGACTTTACCAAGAAAGAAGCATACTATGTTTTCCAATCCTGGTGGACGAATAAACCGATGGTTCATATCTACGGACATTCATGGCCGGTTCGCTGGGGCGAAAAAGATGAAGAAAAAATGGTAAAGGTCTACTCTAATTGCGATGAAGCTGAGTTATTTCTTAATGGAAAGAGCTATGGAGTAAAAAAAAGAAACGGGCAGGATTTCCCTGCTGCCGGACTTCGATGGATGATGAAGTTCAACAATGGTGAGAACAAGGTCAGGGTGCTCGCTAAAAAAGGAAAAATCACTACAGAGGACCATATTGAATTTTTCTACCAGACACAGAAATGGGGAAAGCCAGGAAGTATGATGATTGAAAAGATCAGCGATGATGGTGACATGGTTACGCTTCAGGTAAAAATGATAGATGAAAATAAGATACAATGCCTGGATGCTTCCAACTTTGTAAGGTTCGCTGTTGCTGGTGACGGAACATTGATTGACCATCAGGGAACTTCCGGCGGCTCAAACTACGTCCAGCTTTATAATGGAAGAGCCATCATCAGAATGAAGAAGAACAAAGGAAAGAGTATGGTGAGTGTAAAGAGTGAAGGAATGAAGACAGAGATTATTTCGGTCGAATAAATTAAACCTCAAAGATTTAGACTTGGTTAATCTTTTCCTCAGGCTTACTGATCTGAGAATCCAGTACAATAATGAACGCCCCTACAAGAATTGAAACATCTGCCATGTTAAAAATACCCGTCCGGAAGATCCCAAAATCAATGTGAAGAAAGTCAGTCACAGAAACATATACAATCCTATCGTAAATGTTTCCGACTCCTCCTCCAATCACGAAGCAGGCTCCAGTCACCATGCCTTTTGAGAGAGTCTTTTTTGCCAATACATAAATAAAGCCAAGGGAAAGAACGATCACAGGGATGATCGTCAAAAGCAGTATTCTTAAAAACCGGGGTAACGAGTCGCCTAGACTTAGAAAAGCACCTGGATTTTCAACTTTCATTAGCAGAACATGATTATCGATAAATCCGAATTGCTGATCAATTTGAATTCGCTCTCTTACCACACTTTTCGAAATCTGGTCACAACCGATGTTGGAACCCAGGATCACAACGATCAGTAGAGTTCTGAAAATTCTATTTAGTTTCATACTCATGAATTTATCATTGCTAATGATGGTAACCTAGTTGATTTAACAAATTCCTATAATCATCCATGCCTTATGACTAAGGAATCTCAGCCTGCTTATACTGTCGCACAACTAAATAGTTGAATAGAATAACAGATATTTTTGGGAGTAACAACATAACAAAAAGTGTCAGGTAAGAAACTGTTACAATGGGAGGCGGCAGAGCTAATTCAAAAACGTGATTACCTGTATGTGTATCGGGGAAAATATAGTTTTGTGTCAGATTCCAGCCGAAGTGAATCGCAAATGGGATCAGCAGGGAAAATGTCTTAGCATAAGAATATGCCAGTAAAAGTCCCATAGCAAATGTAAAAGTAAACACAATAGCCATCTGCATAACATTTCCCCATACACCAGCATTAAGCCAATGCAACGCAGCAAAAATGATGGCTGAAATTAAAATTGCCTTACCCTGCCCAAATCTTTTAATCAGAATATAGAGTAGAACTCCCCTGCACAGAAGCTCTTCCGTTAATACCGTCCTGAATTGATTCCACACTTCTTCCACCACTGAGCCAGGTGACATCGTTGAGGAAATCGAATATTCCTCCTTTGCAAAGTACATTCTTAAAAGAAATGCAGCCGCAGAACATAAAGCTGAAACAATTAAAAGGATTGAAAAATACTTTAATCGGTCAACGGTTGGTGTCAAACCTAAAACAGAAAGATTCTTCTTCTCTATCAGCCAAACCAACGCCCATGAAATTGCAATAAGCACTAAAAGTTGAATCATGCGACCATCGATGGCTTTTTTTAATCTCTAAGGCTCCTTATAATAAGTACCTGCATTACTTTCTCCTATCAAAAGAATAGTGATGTACATATTTGCAAGCACCACCTTACCTTCACTTGCACTCATAATCGGATGTTGTGTTTCGGAGTTTATGTTTGGCTTCCGCAAATAGAGCGTATTATCTTTTATTTCATACAAATATGCTTCCGGCGTAGAGTAGTATCCTTTCCTGATAAAGTTAGCATTGTCCACAAATTCAATCGTATCACTTTTATCAGCTGTAATCCATAAACCTATTCTGGATTCAGGTTTATAAATATCAGCGACAGCATTATCCCTGGAACAGGAGATAAATCCAATGATCAAAAACACAAATATTACAGGGGTCAGATTCTTCATGGTAATCTTTACGATTAGACACAGCTTCCCGTCCTTTGGTTGGAAAGTTCCTTAACCAATATCACCGTACCGGCACCGGCAATACAATCTGACTCAAATGCCCATCCTCTCCTACTGCCTGCACACCAAAGAAATAATTATCCTTTGAGAATTTAAGATCTGCCTTCAGCTCAGTGACAAAGATCTTCTTTTCCCAAAACGGCTGATAGGTCTCTCTGATCAGAACATTATAACCCTTCGGTTTCGGTCCGGACTTTGGCGCTTCCCATGTAAGATAGGTCATGTTATCCAGGTTGATCTTCATCTTCACTCCTTCAGGAGGTCCCGGTGCTTTTGCCAATGACGCCAACGCAGCCAGATTCAAACGCCCCACATTCGCTGCATACTTATAATCTACATGCTCAGGAAGATCTCCGTAAGCAATACTATTTTCCGTTCTCAGATTCTGATGCTGCTGCGTGAAGTTCTCATTGAACTCTGTAAATCTCACTGCGATATAATCATTCTGCAAAAACGGAGTATGATCTCCTCCTCTTAAGAAACGATCAGGTCGCATGTTCATCGTCACTGTAAATCCTTTTGCATAAGGCTCCGAAACTTCTTTGATATATCTCGCCAGCTGTCGCGAAGGACTGTCATTCTCAGATCGCAATGACTCCCGGACTTTCTTATCATCATCCGTTTCCACTGCCGGAATCATCTCACTGAATATCCTCACCGTCCTGTCATTCTTCTCTCCTGTCTCACTCGCCACAGAATTGCCGACAATATCATTGTTCAGCATAGCGATCAGATTCACATTCGTGTTTCTGAATCTCTCCGCAATACACCGTGCGCCAATGAGGCCCTGCTCTTCTCCCTGCACAGCAACAAAAATGATTGTACACGGGAATTTTCTTTTTGACATTACGCGCGCCAGTTCCAGGACCACTGCAACCCCTGATGCATCATCATTTGCACCCGGTGCCTTACCCACACTATCAATTGCGTCCGTATTGCGAGAATCCAAATGACCACTCACCAGCAATACTCTGTTATCGTTTGGATCTGTTCCCTTCAGCGTCGCCACCACATTCTTCATGATCACTCTTCTTGGAATGCGGGGATTTCTTGCTCCCGGTTTCACCTCGCAGGGATCCAGTTCTACTTTCATATCTGCGTTAGACTGCTTCCTGAACTGATAGAATTTGGAAGCCACCCACCGTCTTGCTGCGCCAATACCAGAGGTCTGACTTACTGTATCGCTCAACGAATGTCTGGTTCCAAAACTCACCATCTTCGCGATGTGGGCTTTGATACTATCTGCAGAGATCTCATTTACCATCTTACTGATCTCCGCATCCAACTTTTCAGCAGAACTTTTCGATCCCGTATTCTTCTGAGCAAACACTCCAGAAGACATCAGCATAACGAACACGCATAAATTAAATATTCTCATAACTTCCCTTTTTTCGTAACCTGTTACTAATTCTTCTCAAGCCTCTTCAGCTCACTACCGATATATTCCTTCCCCATCCAGTTATTCTCCAACATCACGCCTTCAATCTTTGTTGTCTGCGTAATGTCTTTCAAAGGATTTCCATTCAGCAATATCAGATCAGAGATATTTCCCGTCTTAATCGTTCCGCGATCTGTCTGATGATAGAATGTCGCTACGTTTACAGTTCCTGAACGCAATGCTTCATAAGGAGTCAGGCCTGCATCTACCATATATTTTAATTCGTGATGAATCGAAAAGCCAGGAACATTGAATACTTGCGGTGCATCGGAGCCCAGCAGCAATCCGACTCCGTTTTTCTGACACTCATAAATAAGTTTCTTTCTTAATCGGATGAAATTTGTAACCACCGGCTCACTGTATCCAGGTGTTGCCACCTGGCGTTTCTTGTTCTCGGTCCAGGCGTCGAGTGTCTTTAGATCCATGTATTTCATTTCAGGAGCATTGCGAAGTTCATCGGGACTCTTATCAGGAGCAATCCATCGTTCAGCAAGGCATTGTGTGGGCACTACCCAAATGTGATTCTCACGCAATGCCTTCATCAACACAGGAATTTTTGATTCATCTGCTTTGCTTGCTGCAAATAATCCAAAGAAACCTATTTGCTCAGGAGTCATAGTTTCAATGCCAGGTGTCATTCCTTCAATAAATCCATCCATGTGATCGATTGATGCATAACCTGCCTCCATCGCACGCCACACTCCTACTGCCAACGGTACATGTCCAGCATACGGTATCTTAACTTCCTTGGCTGTCTTTGTTACAGCATTGAAATTTTCCAATGTCAGTCCAGGATGGATCTTGAGAAAATCATAGCCAGTTGTCTTCTGATCGCGCACCATTTTGTCGCCTTCTGCAGGAGTCTTGACACTGTTACCGTTAAAGGATGGTCCCGAAGTATAAAAATGCGGCCCAATGATCTCTCCGCTCTGGATCTTTGCTCTTAGCTCTATATGTCTTGGATGTCCCAGCATCCCACGAATCGTTGTAACACCATTGACGGCAAATAAGGTCAGCACATCTTTCATTGGTGCAATGTCATCCACTGGCGGAACGTGCGCATGAATTTCTGCGAGGCCCGGCATCAGGTATTTTCCCTTTGCATCAATGATCATTGCTTCTTTTCCGAATTTTACTTTTCCGGTTGCTCCGATCGCTGTGATCTTTCCAGCCTTCACAACCACATCCTGATTTTCAAGAACGCGCTCGGTATCCATCGGAATGACATTGACCGATTTAAAAACAATCTCCTGCTTGCGGGAGTCGACAAGGGATTGTGAAAATCCTGTTACAAAGCAGGAACAAAGGAGGATCACGATAAAGCTTTTCATATAAATAGAGTCTGTTTCAGCTAACCAAAGTAATACCCGCGACGCCAATTCTGCTCACCATTTATATAAATAGATGTCCGGGCAATTCAAATTACTGGATTTTCTTAAATCATAGGAATATACCCCCGGTCGGAACCAACCTTCTGTCCGTATTTCCCGTGTTTATCATTACCAATCCATGTTGTATGACTCTTCGATCATTCCATCAGAATCCGGATTACGCACAGAAGATAGATTCTGAAAAGACAGAAGAGAGTAATACCAGCACCAGCATTGAAATGATACAGCATTTATTTTATGACACACCCGGGCAGGAAGTCATCAGAATGATGTTTGCAAAATCTTACCGGTTCCCGTCTCAGAGAAGTTCTCTATCTCAACCTGAACCAGTAAGCGGTCCGGATTCCAAAGAGCGACATGGATAGTCTTTCGTGACCTACCGGTGCAAGACTTGATTCATAGAAAAGAGACCCTTCTATTTTATCCTTGTTTCGTATTTGATGTGTCAATCCAAGAGATACAGATGTTGTATTTCCATAGAAGAAATTGTCCTTTACCTGAAGAATGGAAGTCACCTGGTGATTTGTGGAATAATAAGGTGGTGGATAGGAGTTGCCCGACATGTTATTAAATTCATATCCACACTGGTATTCCTGGATAATAGAGAAGTACGGTGTGTATCCGATTCTGACAAACGCCTGGTTCTTTTCAGAAACCCATTTCCTGTATTTAATAGAGATTGGTGTTGAAAGGATTGTGTTTTCAATGTGAGCCTGATTGATGGTACCAAGACTGTAATCGAGATTAGGAATTTCTATCGTCTGGAACTGGAAGTTACGGTCGAAATCCATCGCCGTGTAGAAATAATCAACACCCGCTTCAAAGCTCAGTTTCGGAGATACAACCACCTCTGCCAGCAATCCAAATCTTGGCACAATCAATCCATGACCTTTTGAAAAACTTTGCGACATGAGGTCGGCATGAGGACCAAGGTTAATTCCGATCCCATTGGTATAATGCTTTTCCAGATCTTCTCTCTTTTCTGAGGAAATCTCATTCTTCTTGATCGATGTAACTCTGGCAACTTCATTCTCCTTTCTGCTGACGGACACAAATGATCCATTAAATCGCGGGGAAGGATAAACACTGCTTATACTCTTCTGATCATGATCAAGAGAAACATACATTAATCCCTCTTTGTCTGGAGCCACGAGGTATGCAGAACCATTATCATCTACCAGCATACCTTTCCTCATCAACACGCTGGAAATCTCCGCAGGCAGATCGCTTGTCCGACCCAGGGCAATCATCTTCCGTGAACTGCCTTTAGATGTCCTTTCATTAACGATTACAGACCCTTCTTCACCCTTTTGATTAACAGTATTTGAAACATTATCATTACTCAAAGAAGAAGATAATGATGATGTTGATGAAACCTGCTCTTTCAGATCATGAATAACAATGAGTAGTGAATCAATTTTTAACTGAGCTTTATTAGTTTCTGAAACATTATTCGTTCCTTTTTCAAAAGAAGAGTACCAGAATAGTATAACGGTAAGGACCGCGATAGAAGCCGCTGCGAGGTAATGTGTCCATGTCTGTTGATAAAAGGGCAATGGCTGAACCGCCGAAAGCTTTTCATGAAAGCCCGCCATGGCAGACTCATCAAAGGAAGGATCCTGATAACCCTCCAGCTTGTCTTTTATAAACTTATCAAAATTCTGATCATCCATTTTGCTCAACATTTAAGTCAAACTCAACGCTCAACGCTTTCTTCAATTTAATCCTTGCAATATTCAGGTTCGACTTGGAAGTACCCTCACTGATATTCAGCTTCTGCGCGATCTCTGCATGCTTATATCCTTCCAGGCAATACAAATTGAAAACCATACGATACGAAGGCGGCAGTTCCTGGATCGCTTTCAGAATCACTTCTTCTGACAGATCGCTCAGCACATCCGACGTCAGGCTCTCATTTTTGACATAAGAAATATCAACATTGTCATAATGCTTCTCATTTCTTCTGAAGTGATCTATCGCCGCGTTCGTCATAATTCTTCTCAGCCATCCTTTAAATGACAATCCAGGATTATACTTATCCAGATTCGTCATGATCTTCAGAAAGCCATCATTCAGTATTTCAATTGCCTCTTCCCGTGACCGGGAATACCGCAAACATATACCCATAGCAAATCCGTAAAACTGTTTATACAGCTTATCCTGGCTTTTGCGATCCTTCTTCCGACAAGCCTTAATCAGATTCTGAAGTTCTCTCTCCTCTTCGATGGGTTAGAAGCTTTAGGGTCAGACACTTTCGAACCATAATCAGCATCACGCAGACAATGTGAAAATGGTTGGTTCAAAAATATAAATTATTGCAACCAACCATTCCGGTAAATCCTGCGTGATTAACAAAAACAACCTATAACCCCGTTTTATGACCAGAAAAGAGTTTGTCAGTCAGGTAGGAATTGGCGCCGCCGCACTTCTTTTGCCCGCTTGCTTAGGATCATTGTCAGGCTGTTCATCTTCATCTGATGCCAATGGAGTCTTTCCTGCACCTCCCGCCAATCCTGATTTTACGATTGATGTCTCCACAGGAGCATTGTCCAATAATGGCGGCTTTCTTGTTCAAAATGGAATTATTATCGGCCGCACCGGCACAGGAACCTTCATCGCTGTTTCTGCCGCCTGCACCCACCAGGGGACAACAATCCAATATGTTGCCGGCAGCAATACTTTTCACTGTCCGAATCATGGATCCGATTACTCTTCCACAGGATCCGTCATCAACGGTCCGGCAACGCAATCTCTCGTTCAATATAAAACAGAGCTTACCGGAAATTCTTTAAGAGTATTTTCATAATGAGAATCCTTCTCTTCTTTCTTTTTGCCATCACTGCCTGCGTAACGAACGCGCAATCACTCTATCAGGCGACGTCCTCAAAGATATCATTCTTTGCCGGCACCCCTGTTGAGGATATTGATGCGATCAATACGAAAGCATGGAGTTTCTTTAACAGCACTACGGGAGAGATTTCTATTAACATTCCCATTAAAGACTTTCATTTCAAACGTCCATTAATGGAAGAACATTTCAATGAGAACTACCTGGAGTCTTCAAAGTATCCGAAAGCTCAATTCAAGGGAAAGATAAAAGATGTTGAAAAGATCAATTTCAAATCCATTGAGTCTATTGAAATTTCGATCACCGGCACATTAACACTTCATGGAGTTTCAAAGGAAACTGAAATCAATGTCGTCCTCCATTCAGAAGATGGAAAAATCCAGGGCGAAACAAAGTTCTTCATCACCCTTTCCGATTACAAGATCGATCGCCCTAAAATTCTCTGGGAGAAACTCGCAGAGAAAGTAAATGTAACAGCAGCCTTCACCTATGAACCCTACAATAAATAGAACTATTCTTTTCGCATTACTATCCGTAAGCTTTCTTCCATCATTCTCACAGAACCTGGATTCACTCATGGAGCAAAATGAGCCAGAAGAAACCGTTTACACTTCCGCAACTTTCAAGGGAACACGCCTCATCAACGGCCACTCTGTTGAATTACCTGGAAAGGGTGTGTGGCAACTGATGTTCTCCCATCGCTTTGGAACACTGGAAGATCCTGTCTACACATTTCTTGGCATGAATCAGGCAGCCATCCGTTTCGGACTTGACTATGGGATCAGCAACAAGCTTGCCGTCGGTATTGGGAGAAGCAGTGGACTCGGTGGATTTGTTCCTCCTCCTACCTACGATTTCTATGCAAAGTATAAGATCATCAGTCAGTCAGCAGGTGTAATCAATATGCCTTTCACAATTTCCATTCTCGGTGCTCTTGCCATCGATACTGAGAAATGGCCTCCCGGAGTTATCCGCACCGATAACGACCGCTTTGCCTACACAGGACAAATACTGATCGCCAGGAAATTCAGCGAACGCTTTTCACTTCAGCTCATGCCGACATTCCTTCATCGCAATCTTGTAGAGGCCGATGATCAGAAGACAACATTGTTTTCAATGGGTGTTGGTGCACGATTGAAAGTAAGCAAGCGTATGGCCCTGACGGCAGAATACTATTATAACCAATCCAATACCATCGGTGAAGGGTTTTATAATCCTGTCGCTATCGGATTCGACGTAGATACCGGCGGTCACGTTTTTCAAATCATGCTGACCAACTCAACAGGACTGATCGAACCGCAATTCCTGGGACGGACCACCACCAACTTCACAGATGGGGCAAAGGCCGTACGGCTCGGTTTCAATTTCAGCAGGGTATTCAATTCAAAAAAGAACAACAAGAAATAAAGGGAGTTGGTTTATGGGTGATTTAGAGGAGATCATTTGGTCTCCTCTTTTTTTGACTCCCCTTTTCAATCGATACCGGAAATTCTTTTCATTCAGAAATCGATTACGGTCGTCTGAGTTGTTTCAAATGATCCAACGAGTTGCTACGTTAGATAAAGTTAGTTAGCAGTAACTAGTTAATTTTTATTAAACGTAAGATGAGTCCTGTCTGCCGTTACCGAAAGATAATGGCAGACAGACTTGTTGAGAGCTCAAAAGGATCTAAGCGGAGTTTCTCGCCGCATTAATAATTCCAAACATGCACCGAATGATCAGCTTGCGATAGAGCTGTTCGTTTTCCTTGTCGTTGCCACTCCGGAGATTCATCAATGCAAACTGCTGCAGCATGATCAATGGAAGCACAATCTTCTCACGAAGCTTGATCGACTCCCGTATCTGTGAATTGTTCTCCATCAGCTCCGGCATATTCGCCAGCTCAAGAATCATCTTGCGCGACAGCTCATACTCGGCAAACATCTTCTTCCAGAATGCACCAAACTCTTCATCTTTCGCGAGGTAGGCAGTAGCAGGATAAAATGACTTGGTCAATGACATCATGCTATTACCCACCAGCGTTCTGAAGAAAAGCGATTGCTGATACAACGCCTGCAACTCATTCCATCTTCCTTTATCTTTTAATTCTTTCAGCGCGCTCCCTACTCCATAGAATCCTGGAATATTCTGCTTCATCTGCGCCCACGATCCCACAAAAGGAATTGCTCTCAGATCTTCAAACTTCAGACCTTCACCACTGGACCGCTTCACTGGGCGCGATCCGATGTTCGTATCACCAAAGTATGGCAACGGTGTTATCTTCTCCAGGTAGGGAACAAACTTCGGATCCAGCTTCAGATCCAGATAAGATTTATATCCTGCTTCTGCCAGCTGATCCAGCAATGCCTTATCATCATTAGATAACTGGCTGGAAGGATGTCCAAATACCCTGCCCTCCAATCCTGCCGAAAGCAACTGTTCGAGATTGTACTGACAAGAGGCTTCCTTTCCAAAGTTTGAACTGATCGTCTGGCCCTGAATCGTGATCTGAACTTCACTGTTCTCAATGGAATCTCCCAGTGAAGCGTAGAAGTCGTGCGTGTTGCCACCGCCACGTGCCGGAGGGCCTCCTCTTCCATCAAAGAAGAGCGCCGTGATACCGAATTTTCTGGAGATATCAGTTAAAGATTCCTTTGCCCTGAAGATCGACCAGTTGGCGCGGAGATAGCCGCCATCCTTCGTTCCATCAGAGAAGCCGAGCATGATCGTCTGTTTGTTATTGCGGCTTTCAAGATGCTTTCTGTATGCAGGGATCTGATAAACAGTTTCCATGATCTTCTGCGCATGAGCAAGATCATCGATAGTCTCAAACAATGGAACAATATCCAGTGGCAATGTACTCTTGTCAGCTACAAGCCATTGAGCCATCTGATAGACCTGCATGATGTGAAACGCACTCTGACAATTACTAATAATATATCGATGACAACCTTGTGGGCCATTCTGATTCTGAATGAACCTGATCGCACTGAAACTTGAAATTGTTTCAGCAGCAACAGCATCATCGACCTTGAGTGCAGATTCATCCGGTGTGAACTTCAACAGCTGTTCAATTTTCTTTTGATCAGAAGCCTGGTCAAATACATCTTTTTCCTTACCGCCTTTGGCAAGAATGGCTCTTACCACCGGCTCGTGCTTGCGTCCATCCTGCCGGATATCCAGTGACGTAAAATGAAATCCGAAGAGCTGGACCTTCAGAATGAATTCTTCCAGCAGATCGAGGAACAAACTTCCGTGACGCTCGATAAGAATCTTCCGTGTCGCCTGCAGGTCATTGAGTAATTCGGAAGAATGAGTATAGCCATCGTTGGTGTATAACGCTCCGTACAGCTTCTTCTCGATACCTTGTATCAAAGGTTCGACACCTTCAAATGTGAATCTTCGTTTCAGTTGACGAACATCCTGATAATAATTTCTCAGAATTCCCTGACGTAATCTTTGCGCCACTTTTAATGTGATCTCTGTCGTAACAAAAGGATTCCCATCACGGTCGCCACCGGGCCAGAAGCCAATGCTGATGAGTCGGTCGTTCTTCCATTCATCTAGTGGAATAGACAAGCCCTTCATGAATTGCTCCACAATAGCAGGTGCAGCCTGGTAGAAAATGTTTTCGAGATACCAGCACAAGCTTACTGCTTCATCAAAAGGTGTTGGCTTTTCCTGATTGATAAATCCGGTCTTGCCAAGTTGCTGAAGCAGCAGATTGATCTGCTGAAAATCATTCTGGCGTATGGCAATTTCAAGGTCGGTAAGGATCGCAAGCACGTGGCCCGGATAAAACTGAGTAGGATGAGCGGTGAGCACTACACGAACAGAAAAATCTTCTACGCTTTCGCGCAACGCCTGGCGTCTTCCATCAGCATCTGCTCTTAACAGAAGTGCAGCCACAGAACCCTTGCCCCTGACATCATTGATCTGTTCAAAAGAAGAGTCTTCGATAGAATCAAACAATACAACCTGTCGTTCAATGTATTGGATTACACGAAACAGAAAGTCAAATTTCTCTTTTGAAGAGCTGCCGGGCAGATAATCATCAAAGAACTTGCTCATGATCTCATCCGGCTGGAGGCCTGCTTCAAATCCCTGCTCACAGGCTTGCTGCAACAGCGGCAAAAAATTTCCTGTTCTGGAGATATTCTGAAAAGGAAGATTCAGAAACAGACTATTATATATAGAGAAGCGGGTAGAGACAATGGAGGAAAACTGGTTCACGGCGGTATGATTTTAATAGTATCTCAGAAAGATCATTTTAAGGAAGGCAATATCCAATCTTAATGGCAGAATTGTTCCTTTTCAGGCCAAAAAAGAGGGTCAAAAAATTAACACTATGTCCGATTGATATATTGTTACATCTGCGCTAAATTTTGGATACATTACCTAAAAGACCCTGAGCTATGCGGAGAATTTTACCATATCTCGTATTACTGACCATACTTTCTTCCTGTCTCGGTTATAAAGAGCTGCCGGTAGAATATGATTATAGCTACCGTGGCAACTTCAAAAAGTACCGCACTTTTGAGATCATGCGCCCCATCGGAATTCCTGACTCCAGCATGGTGAATGCTGTAATTGAGAAATCAATCGTTTCAAGAATGCGCTTCCTGGGATACAAGCAATCCACCAGCAAACCACATCTTATTATAGGGTTCAAAATGTTCAACGACAGTCTTAAGCTCAATGGCTACAGCCAGCCGGAGATTGAAGAGTGGATCAAATCCCAGAATTCGGAACTCAACTACACACAGCAAAAGTTTACACTCAATTCAGGAACGCTCCTGATACAATTCTTTGATCGCCGCCAGAACCGATCGATCTGGCAGGGCTACGCAACCACCGTTTACGGAGGCATCGACTTTCATAATAACCGTCACCTGAAAAACGCAGTGATCTCGATCCTGGACAAATACAGGTTCTGGGCAGACGGATTCATTGAAGGTTCACCAACCAATGATGAAGACAAGGGAATGTGATCCCTTGTAAAACCCCTTAAATCTTCTCTCCCAAGGGTTTTTCTTTAACGAAATAATTCTACCTTTGCAGTCCAAAATAAGCCCCTGAACACTCAGGAAGCGAGTTTTGGAAGGTATTGCCCGATGGTGTAATTGGCAACACGCCTGATTTTGATTCAGGAAAGTCCAGGTTCGAGCCCTGGTCGGGCAACAGTATCAATCCCGCTGATGCGGGATTTTTAATTAATCGAATGGCGGTAAAAATATTTTCAGGTCGCGCAACCACCTATCTGGCAGACAAAATTGCTCAGGCATATGGTGAGTCCCTCGGCGAAGTGAACTACCAGCAGTTCAGCGACGGGGAGATGTCGCCCTACCTGACAGAATCCGTCCGTGGCCATGATGTGTTCATGGTACAGTCAACATTCCCGCCGGCAGACAATTTCATGGAGCTTCTCCTGATGATCGATGCCGCCAAGCGTGCAAGCGCCGCGAATGTAAACGTCATCATCCCCTATTTCGGATATGCACGCCAGGATCGTAAAGACAAGCCACGGGTTGCCATCGCCGCCAAGATGATTGCCAATCTTTTATCAGCTGCAGGCGCCGACAGAATTATGACCTGCGATCTTCATGCAGACCAGATCCAGGGATTCTTTGACATCCCCGTAGATCACCTGGACGGAGCGTATATTTTTATTCCTTACCTGAAGTCACTCAACCTTCCCAATATCATGTTTGCCACTCCGGATGTCGGTGGTATCAAACGTGCCAGAAGTTTCGCGAAGTATTTCACTGCCGATCTTGCTGTCTGCGACAAGTACCGCAAGGAGGCCAACAAGGTAGAGTCCATGCGACTCATTGGTGAAGTGGAAGGAAAAGATGTTGTACTGGTGGATGACCTGGTGGACACAGCGGGCACGATCTGCAAAGCAGCGGCTCTTTTGAAAGAAAATGGTGCGCGTTCAGTCCGTGCGGTTTGTACGCATGCAGTGCTGAGCGGCAAAGCATATGAAAATATCGAGAACTCAAATCTGGAAGAGATTGTCGTAACGGATACCATTCCGATGAGACAGCAAAGCAGCAAGATCAAGATGCTTTCTATCTCTACGCTTTTCGCGAAAGCGATCCGCAAGATCCATGATCATGAGTCGATCAGTTCATTATTTATCAAGTTGTAATCAATTTTAAACTAAACAAATAAACAATTATGAAAACTGTTGAGATTATAGGGTATCACAGAGCAAATCTCGGCAAGGCGGCTGCTGAAAATATCCGTCAGGAAGGTAATGTTCCATGCGTCCTTTACGGAGGTGGTCAACAAGTACATTTCTATTCGCCGGTGATTTTATTCCGTGACATCGTTTACACAAACGAAGCACACTTTGTTCACCTGAACATTGAAGGCGAAGAGTGCCAGGCCATTCTTCAGGAAGCACAATTCCATCCGGTGAGTGAGATCATCCTGCACGCAGATTTTCTGCGCATCGCTGATGACCGCAAGATCAAGATGGACATCCCTACCCGCATGGTGGGCCAGGCTCCTGGTGTTGCCAAGGGTGGAACATTGGTTCGCAAGAAGGCATCATTGAAAGTGATGGCGTTGCCGAAAGACATGCCGGATCATATTGATGTTGACTGTTCTGAGCTTGACTTCCATCACTCAGTAAAGGTTGGCGACATGAAGATCAAGAACCTTACGTTTGTAGACCCACATCAGTCGTCTATCGCCGTTGTGGAAGTTCCGCGTGCCGCTAAGATGGCTGCTGAAGATGCTACGAAGGCTGCTACTGAAGCTGCTTCTACTCCTGCTGTTGCAGGTGCACCGGCTGCGGCGGCTGCAGAAGCTCCAAAGAAAGACGAGAAGAAGAAGTAATTATATTTCTTTTATCAGAATCAAATCCCGTTTGCGAAAGCAGACGGGATTTTTTTGTTTAAGTATTACTCTTTCTCCCTTCCTCAATTTCTTACCAAAATTTAACATTATCAATCCAAAGAGAATAGTTGATAGGCCAAAAAGTAAATAGTAAAAATCTATTTCCATTTCCTCTTCATTCTCTCTAATAGCTTGCAAGACCCTCAACTCACACTACTCCCCGGCTCTACATCTCCTCCCGGCTGCAGCAGCTTCAGCTTGCCATCATGATCTTCAGCAGACAATATCATCCCCTGCGACTCCATCCCCATCATCTTGCGGGGTGCAAGATTCGCAATGAACGTCACCTGCTTGCCTACCATCTCCTCCGCAGTATAATGCTGCGCTATCCCACTCAATATCGTACGCGTATCCAACCCACTGTTGATCGTCAGCTTCAGTAGCTTGTTGGACTTCTCCATCTTCTCCGCCGCCACCACTTTCCCTATCCGGATGTCCAGCTTCGTGAAATCATCAATCGTGATCTCCGCCTTTAAGGCCTTGACCGCCGAAACCTTTGGCGTTGGCTCGTCTTTCTTTGTTTCCATAAGCTTCCTGATCTGCGCTTCTATAATTGGATCTTCAATCTTCTCAAATAACAATGCGGCCACTCCTAACGAATGTCCTGCCTTCAACAGCTTCACCGAACCAGTGTCTTTCCAGAACAGATCTCCCACCAACAGCATGTCTTTCAGCTTGCGCGATGTGAATGGAAGGAATGGTTCGCAAAGCACCGCAAGGTTCGCCGATATCTGCAACGCGATATTCAAAATCGTCCCTACTCTCTCCATGTCAGTCTTCGCCAGCTTCCATGGTTCGGTCTCCGCCAGATACTTGTTGCCCGTTCTGGCAAGGTCCATCAGCAATGCCGTCGCCTCACGGAAACGATATGCTTCAATACTCGCCGCAATGCGTGATGGGAATTCTTTCACATCATCGATCGCCTTCTGATCAATGGCCGTCAACGCTCCCGCAACCGGAACCTTATTATCAAAGTACTTCTGCGTCAGCACCAGTGCGCGGTTCACAAAATTTCCAAAGATGGCAACGAGCTCATTATTGTTCTTCGACTGAAAATCTCTCCACGTAAACTCGCTGTCCTTGGTTTCAGGAAGATTCGTCAGCAATGCATAGCGCAACACATCCGGCTTATCCGGAAATTGCTCTATGTATTCATGCATCTCGATCGACCACCCACGGCTCGTCGACATCTTGTCACCTTCCAGGTTCATGAACTCATTCGCCGGAACATTATCCGGAAGGATATACTGACCCGAAGCCTTCAGCATCGCCGGGAAGATGATGCAATGGAACACAATATTATCCTTGCCCACAAAATGTATGAGACTCGTCTCCTCGTCCTCCCAGTATTTCTTCCAGTCGTCTGCCTTCACCTTGCCAAAGTCCGACTTCGGTGCAGAATATTGCTGCTTGCCGTCACTCATCTCCTGGAAAAGTGCGCGTGTCGCAGAGATGTACCCGATCGGAGCATCAAACCACACGTATAATACTTTCCCCTCTGCATCCGGCAGCGGAACTTTTATTCCCCAGTCCAGGTCACGGGTCATCGCGCGGGGCTGTAACCCGGAGTCGATCCATGACTTACACTGGCCATACACGTTGGTCTTCCAGTCATCGGCATGCTCTTTCAATATCCATTCGCGGAGCCATGGCTCATAATCTTGTAATGGCAGATACCAGTGCTTCGTTGATTTCAGGATCGGCGCATTCCCGGAAAGGGTCGACCGGGGGTTGATCAGCTCACGCGGACTCAACGTCGAACCGCACCGTTCACACTGATCGCCATAGGCATTTGGGTTGGAACACCTCGGGCAGGTGCCCACGATATAACGATCTGCCAGGAATACGTTAGCCTGAACATCAAAATACTGCTCGGATGTCTCCTCCGTCAGCAGTCCTTTATGATATAGATTGAGGAAGAACTCCTGCGACGTCTCATGATGGATCTTTTCGCTGGTACGATGATAGATATCCAGAGAAATTCCCAATTTTTCGAAACAGTCCCTGATCATTACATGGTATTTGTCAATGATCGCCTGAGCGGTGGTACCCTCTTTTAATGCCTGGTTCGGAATGGCAGTTCCATGCTCATCACTTCCGGACACAAAAACCACATTTTTCTGCAAAAGCCGCAAAAACCTTACATACACATCTGCCGGAATATAGGCCCCTGACAAATGGCCTATATGCTTCGGACCGTTGGCGTAAGGAAGGGCCGACGTAACCATGTATCGCTTAATCTCTTTTCTCTCTGACATTCTCTGATTTTCGAAAAACAACCCACAAAACTAATAAACTGACGGCAGGATCATGAACTATCAGTCGTGAATCACTTGCCGTTAAAATAAAATCTCCCCCATCGGGGTCACCTTTGTCAGCATGTAACAAAGCTTGAAATTCAGGATTAACCGGTTCATCCCCGCGATGATGCATGCAATACTAAAAATACGGATGGAACTATTTTTGTGATTCTGAAGTACAACTCAGATCATCTCAAAGTCGGGAGGCCGCTGGGCACTTAATCTGCCCACCTGCATTCGCTCCTGCTCCTGGCGATTCCGCTCTTCTTTTCTCTTCTCAATGATGCTGAAAAGATTCTTCGGGAATTCCACAATAAACTCAGTGTACTTTTCATCAGTGGAGATCAGATTGATGTCTCCGCCTAACTTCTCTGTCGCCAGCTTCGCCAGGTACAATCCAATGCCGCCGGTCTCTGAACGCTCTGATGCCCTGACAAACATCTGGAATATCTTCTCGCGGTTCATCTGTGATATCCCCACACCATTATCCATCACATGCGCCTTTACATTTCCGTCTACGCTACGTACGGCGATCTTCACAAACGACTCGATCCGCAACGACTCATTATAAAACTTCAGCGCATTGTCGATAAGATTCTCCAATATAAGTCTCACCATTTCACGATCGGAAGTAAGCTCGATCTCAGGCTCCACATCATACTCGATCCTGATCTTGGAAGGAACACCCTTCTTCATTTCAAGCGTGAGAATCTCCTGAATGATCGACTCGAAGTGTATGGTCTCCGGCTTCAGCTCTGCATGGTTGATCCGGTTCACGATCAGCAGACGCGTCAATACCATGTTCAGTTTTTCGGCAGTAAGATCAAGCTTGCTGAGATAGCCCAGCGCCTTGTCATCTTTCACATCCATCATCGCCAGGTTGACAATACCCTTCAGACTCGCCAGCGGACCGCGGATGTCATGAGACGTCTTATAAATAAAATTATCCAGCTCATCATTCACCTTTACCAGCGACTCGTTGGTGTCGATAAGCTCTTTTGTTTTATCCTGAACCTGCTGATCCAGCAGCTGGTTCTGAACTTCAATGATGCGCTTGGCGGAGGCCAAAGCCTCATTTACAGCCTTGATTCCCCGATAATTGCGGTAAATAACAAACCCCAGGGTGCTGGTAAGAACGATGACCGTGATCAACAGCCAGTTCAATGTGCGCTGCTGCCCGATCACTTCCTGATTCAGTTCAAGGATTTCATCTTTCTCTGCAATCGTCTTGATGTTCTTCCGCTCTTCGTAGTCGCTCTGGATCCTCGACACATTCTTGATCAGGTCACCATTAAAGATCTCTTCGTTCAGACGGATGTAACGGTCCTGGTAGCTGGAAGCCATCTTGAAATCATTCTGATCCGCATAGATCTTGGAATACAATAAGTAGTTCAATAGCGTCAGGTTTCTGTAACCCATCTTCACACAGATCTCCTGGCTCTTCTCAAGAAAACTTACCGCCTGTTCCATCTGCTGCTGACTGTATTTCAGTTTCGCAAGCCAGTAGAAATTGGAGGCGGTGTATTCGGGAATTTCGGACTTCTGAGCAAACTCCATGGCCAGGTTAAAATAGAATTCCGACTGAGTGTAATTCTTCTGATTGAGGTACGACACCCCCAATGCCTGGTTCACTTCAAGCTGAACGGCCGGCTTGCACTCTCTTGTCTTACAGATAGCCACGGCCTCTTTCAGCCTCTCCTCTGCCTTGTCGTAATTGCCCAGCTCATTGTGAACGAGACCGAGGTTGACAAGACTCTGTTCAAACTCATAGGTGATCTTGTTCTTGACCTTCACCTGATAACTCTTATCGAAATAGATCAGGGCGCTTTCATAATCTTTCAGACCGAAGTAAACGAGGCCTATATTATTGAGGGAGGTGGCGATCTCATCCGGGTTCCCTTCTATTTCGCGGATCTTGAGGGATTCAAAGTTATAGTTAAGGGCTTTGTCGTATGATGCCGCGGAGATGTGGGTGTTGGCGAGGTTGTTTAAGATGTATTTGATCTGGTTGGCGTAGTGATTGCGGCGGGCGATCTCCAGTGCATATTCAAAGGTGACGATGGCGCCCTTGAGATTGCCGTCATATTCAAAAATATATCCCTTGCCGTTGGATGCTTTTACGATTCCGAGACTGTCGCCGAGTGCGAGTGCATGTTCCAGTGCATCGCTGATGTAGTGGAGCGACTGATCGCGGTCGATGGGAAGGTATTCACGGAAGAGTGCGTATTGAATTTCAAATCTTTGATCGCGTTCGGCGGTGCGGAGGATCTGCTTTAATGAATCGATCCTTTCATAACTCTGAGCATGCGCGCCTATGGTGAGAAACCCACAGATAAAAATGAGGCAGACCCTTACGCTTTTGATAATTCCTAAAAAAATTTGGTACACCTGTACTTTTTAAAAAAATATTACAATGTAAGAATTCAAACGAAATGTGACTTTTGCACTCGTCAAAACGACATGTACAGACGAACACAATTTAAAATTTAATCAACTTAATATTAATAACCTAATTAAAAAAAACCAAACCAAACCAATCAAACTTAAAACCAAATGAAAAAACTTCTCTACACAATCGCATTCGCTCTTATTACAATGGTATCAGTTTCATCATGCACTGAAGAAAACATCAAACCTAAGGATGACGGCGGTACTGACAGATGTCAATTCGGTGGTCCTGGCTGCCCTCCAAAAGGAAACTAATTTATATAGCATAAGCTTAACTTTAAAAATCTTATGAAAGCAAAAATCATCATTCTTTCAACTGTCATTTCCCTGGTAACATTAACGGTTGCCAGCACACAGACTGCGAAGCTTCCAAAAGCTGCGGTGAAGAAGGCTGTAACTGTTGAACCACGTGTCAACAAGGGCCTGGCAATGGAAGACAAGAATCAGTTCAACTGATTTTTCATTAAGATAATAGTATTGCACAGTCCGGGGGAACCGGGTCTGTGCAATACTATTTATTTTTGTCCCTGGCGCGACAGCTCTGCCGCGTGTCGCTTAGACTTTAAACAAGGATCACAATACCATTATCCTTATTTGAAGTCTTATTTATTTCTATAGCAAGCTCTTCCCCAAAACACCCGCTTGAACACCCTGGGATCGCTGGGCCGGATTTGCAATCCGGGCCCTCCCTTGAAACACCATCTCCCAACGAAGGAGGATTTTTAAATCCATACCATATCTTAACGTTAACTGCGCTCTGCACCCGAAAGCTTCACTATTCAATATAGCAAATCGTCATTAACCGTTTTCAGATTTGAGAGTACCCTCCATTAACTCTTCTTACTTTTCTTTTGCTCGCCACTCTAACGCCGCGCCATTCGTGGACAAACTTCCAGCGGACTACTTCTCACAATCCTCACTAATACTTTTATACTTCTCCAGAGCCCGTAATTGTTTAGTTATTTTTGAATCCCATTCTGTCTGAATGAAATCAATAACACCATTTTGCGTTTCCTTATCATATTCACGTTGATAGGCTTTTAACTCTTTAAGGCTAGTAGCTATCAATTCAGCATATCGTTGCTCTTCTCTTATTTTATTTAATCTTAGCCTACTGACTCCTTCTCTCATTTTTCTTGCATACAACTCCACAATATCAAAATGTCTTTGTTCATGACTCAAAAGATCAATGCTTAAAGTATCACGAGTCCATGACTTTTGTCTTTGAAAAACCGCTTTTATACGATAAGACGGAAATCCCGATTCAATTAAATAATCCCTTTTAAGTTGATAGGCTGTCGCTGCTTTCATATTAACAAAAGAAGTTGTTGTATCTGGAACGCCTTTAAAATCTCTCCAAGTCAATTTATAATTCTCAGACCAACAAATACTATTGACTGAATTATTATCTGACGCCCAAAGGCAGTAGAAAATTAATAACAAAAGTAAAAGTCTCATCAGAACTTTCTATCTAAAAATGATATTAATGGAACCTGCCTGGCCCTTAGGGACATCAGTCTTATACATATAAACAATCTGTCTAGGATCAACTCCCATATTTATTAATGCCTGTTGAATGGCTTGTCCCCTATTCTTCATAAGCTGACTTCCCGATAATCCAGGATTAACACTTGTGAGATTTTCAGAAAGTTGGTCCGGAGTTAGATTGGTCAAAATCTGAATGGTAATTGACAGTCGTGAGCTTTTATTCAGACTTTCAATATAGCAAATCTTCATTAACCGTTTTCATGAAGATCTTACCATGACAGAATGATGTTAAAGTGAATTTAAGAAAGGATTACAAATCCCCCTTCTCACTGAAAACTCTCCTTCGAATCGGACGGGGTCACAGACCTCGCCCAACGATCCCACACGATAAAGTATATCCGGACGAGCGGGGAAATGAAGAAAACCGATAAAGTATATCACAACTCAACTACTTAGTTGATTCACAAAAAAATGCGACGACCTTTGTATTCCAAAGATCTTATAATTGATAATAATGAATTTTCCATCTCGGTATCTACGCCAGCGGAACTGTACCCTAATGTAACAGTTACTAACTCATCGGATGATTTATACTGAAAAACAAGAAAATAATATTTTAATCCATTGTAATTACCCTTAAAATATACAAAAGAAGTATTCAGAGTAACTGAGATTTTCTTTTTAATCAAGAAAAAGTCTTCAACCATTTTTCGATTAGCCTCTAACTCTGACTCAATTTCCTGAGATAGTGATGCATTGTTTTGAACTTCTCTAATTACAATTGCAAGACTTGTTGGAGATAGTTTTTTCGTCTTCCCTGCGAACGCCGCAAAGTTCCCCCCTCTGTTGTTATGTTCCATCCAGCAGGAAGTTTTAATTCATAATTAAATTTATAATTCTGATATGAATTCAGAAAAAAACGGGACTCAATTGCGCCTTTCTTATAAAATATCAATTCTAAATTACCCTTCTCATCATATTCAATCCAAGTATCGTTTTTTTTACCAGATATGAATTTTCCTCGGAGTTTTTCTGAGCCATCCTTATAAAATGACTTAAACAAACCTTCCTGTTTGCCCATAGCAAAAAATCCTATCTCTGATATTTTGCCATCAGGAAAATAAAGTTTCATGCTGTCATTTTGTACCCCATTCACAAAACTAACCTCCCTTTCAACGTGAGCATTTTCATAATAAGTAATTGTTTTACCATTCTGATTTCCTTTAACAAATTGAGTCACTAGTTTAACATTGCCATTATCATAATACTCAGTATATGAACCATCTGGCGCATTTTTTTTTATCGAATATTTGATTTTTATATGACCATTTTCATAGTACTCCTCTTTAGTATGAGGTAAATAGTAATAGGTAACATATGAAATTGATACCACTAAAAAACATGTCAGGAAAAAAATAAACTTTTTCATTTTTTCTTTTTGGATTGCACAGAGGTATCTTGACCAAGAACAGTATAACCTTTCAAATCACCCATAAGATCTAATCCTCCACTAAAACCAACTTGAAGTTCTGTCCGAGTAACTGTAGTGCGATCATTGATCTTTGTTATACTTGTTACCGCAGCTACACCTGGCGCAATAGGCGCTTCTGCATTTGTTGTTACATCCTTGCTATCAATATTTATCTCTGCCTCAACTCCGAACCCTTCTATATTGCCTCCCACATTAACTTTTGGGGTTCCTGTAAAAATATTGTTCCCATTAGCGGACATTGATTCGCCTCCCCCGTTAGCCCGCCTCTTCCCCCAAAGCAGTTGCTCGTGCCGCGTGGGACCGCTGGGCCGGATTTGCAATCCGGGCTCACCTGAAACTCCATCTCCCAACGAAGGAGGATTTTTAATCCATACCATATCTTAACGTTAACTGCGCTCTGAATTCAAAAGCTTACCTATTCAATATAGCAAATCTTCATGAGCCGTTTTCATGAAGATATTACCATGATAGAATGATGTTAAAGTGAAAATTAAGAAAGGATTACAAATCCCTCTTCGTTCTGAAAACTATCCTTCGAATCGGACGAGGTCGCAGACCCCACCCAACGGGAGTTAGTACTCTTTCGGTTCCTGCTTCACATGACGAACGCGAAGAATAATAATTTCTTTATGGGTGATTCTATAAGTAACCCTATAGGAATATTTCTCAAAAGCCCGGTAGCTTCCCATATTCTTTGTCCTGTATTTGTCTGGCGGATATTTTTCCGGATGAGTTGCTAAACTATCAGTGATCCTCAAAATGCCTTTCCGGACTTTCTCAGCATTGACCGGAGAATCTTCTTTGATGTAATCATAGACTTGTTGTAGTGAGTAGTAGGCTTGCTTATCCCATACTATGACAAGCTTACATTTCTTCACCATTCCTTAGACATCTTTTTTACTTCTTCATGAGTAAAAAATTCTCCCCCATCCACCCTTGCCTCGGCTTCATCCAATTCACGGTTATATTGCTCAACGCTGATACGTCCTTCATTCTTCAGTCCATAGTGCAGCACGGTCTTTAACATCTTCAGCAGAGATATATCATCTACTTGCTGAAGTTCTTTAATCAGTAAAGATCGCTCGGTATCGATGTCCTTAACTTTCCTGGTTTGCATTTTCAAAGTTAACATTTTCGCCTCGTTTTAAATCTGTTTTTAGTCCCTCAATAAACGTTGTTTTCCTTCAACAAGATTACAACAACCCCGGAAACAAGAAAATCCGGTTTTCATGATGATCTGTCTGTGACAGACCGATGCAGAATTGAATATTAAGAAAGGATTACAAATCCCTCTTCGTTCTTAAAACTCTCCTTCGAATCGGACGAGGTCACAGACCTCGCCCAACATTCCCACACGATAAAGTATCCGGACCATCGGGAGCAGACCCCACCCGATAAAGTATATTACAACAATATCACAACTCAATTTCAATGCCCTACAAGAGCTCGTTCAAGCACAATAGAATCCGATTTATGGACCTTACTAAGAAATGAACTCAAACTTGAATATTGACTTATCACAGCTAAAGAATGCTGTAGTATGTCCTTGACTGTATCAGGGCGACTTGTTATAGGATAATTTGCAAGTTTTTCATTTATCTTCACATGAAGTCTTTCTGTTATACCATCAACTTGCTTTAATGTTGTGTTAATCCGTTCATGTCGTTCAAGTATCCCTCTTATAGCTTCCTTATCTATCTCAGCACATTCTCTACTATCAAACACGAACCATCCAATCAAAACCCCTATCAGAATTGAAGGAATAATAATAAGTGTTTTACTAAAGTATTTCATATAATTAATTTGTTTTTTTATAAGTACTGATTTTCTCCTTCTCTTTATTAAAATTAGGCGGAGTTTGGAATTTTTCAGCATTTGAGTTTTTCGCTTCAACCAATCGCCATTAATCGTTTTCAGATTTGAGAGTACCCTCCATTAACTCTTCTTACTTTTCTTTGCTTGCCCAAAGAAAAGTAAGGCAAAAGAAAAGGCCCCACGAATGCTGCGCGTCTCTGATAGTTTTGCTCTTATTCTGATCATTTGGTGCATCGCCTTACGCCGCTCCATTCGTGGACGCCCGCCCGCCACGGCTGTCGGAGAACATTCACGGCTCATGTTATAGATTATGTTTCAGTCAGTCAAACGATGCAGAGCGCGTCGGAAAATCTTACCATGATAGAATGATGTTAAAGTGAATTTAAGAAAGGATTACAAATCCCTCTTCGCTCTGAAAACTATCCTTCGAATCGAACGGTGTCACAGACCTGTCCAACGATCCCATAAGATAAAGTATATAACTACTCTATTGAAACGCAAGAATAATCATCCATATTCCTCCGGTGAAAGAACCAATTATGCCTGTCCAAACCAAGGTGTCACTATATCCATAATCTTTCCGAGATTTATATTTGGAATTAAGACCTAAAAAAATCACTGCACATAGAATGAAGAACAATCCTATTAGCAACTTATCAACATCTATTGACATAAGATAAATTTAAATTATCCGATCTCAAAAAATTCAATACCCCAAAAAAACCAAACCATGCAAAATACATGCTAATGTGAATATTAGTGAATAGAAATGATCGATTTTCGAGAGTAAATACTCCATTAAGAAATATGATTAACATACCTGCAGCCGTTATAATTGTATAATATGTTGCGATCTTATTTCTACTTATTGAATGAAAATCAACGCCAAGTATCAGGAAACTGAGAAAACAAGTCAAATTAAAGACAATAACCCGAAGAAGAAATAAGTCTTCCCCAACTTCCTTATCAGGAAATATTCCAAAACTTAGCCATTGAATTCCCGAGAAAAGCAGAAGAACTTTCGCAATAAAAACTTGAATCTGTTTAGCCCGAATAGATAAAAATCCCATACAAAAAATAACAAGCAATCCACCAAGGATATGATAGCATAGATAAATCGCCAAGTTACCTCGATCAATACCCATTAAATAATAAGACGCAATACTTAATCTATCACTTTTTTCGAAAGATCCTGGCGAGTTAATGAACAGTAGGAAAAAACCCACAACAAATACTACCGTTATTAGCACACCTATAAATCGTAAGAAACCACTATAACTCATATTCTATTTTTTATCATCCTTAGAGCTATTAAATATTTATCTGCAGCCCAATTGAGAAATGTGTTATAGCCAAAAGTATGACCATCAACCACTCTATCGTTTACTACTTTTGCCGCCTCATTGGTTACCCAAACCGCTGGGCCGAATTTGCAATCCGGGCCTCCCTTGAAACACCATCTCCCAACGAAGGAGGATTCTTAATCCATACCATATCTTAACGTTAACTGCGCTCTGCACCCGAAAGCTTCACTATTCAATATAGCAAATCGTCATTAACCGTTTTCAGATTTGAGAGTACCCTCCATTAACTCTTCTTACTTTTCTTTGCTTGCCCAAAGAAAAGTAAGGCAAAAGAAAAGGCCCCACGAATGCTGCGCGTCTCTGATAGTTTTGCTCTTATTCTGATCATTTGGTGCATCGCCTTACGCCGCGCCATTCGTGGACGCCCACCCGCCACGGCTGTCGGGGAACATTCACGGTTCATGTTATAGATTATGTTTCAGTCAGTCAAACGATGCAGAGCGCGTCGGAAGATCTTACCATGATAGAATGATGCTAAAGTGAAATATTAAGAAAGGATTACAAATCTCTCTTCGCTCTGAAAACTCCTTCGAATCGGACGGGGTCACAGACCTCGCCCAACGATCCCCCGCGATAAAGTATATCCGGACTAGCAGGGGTTGAAGGCCAACCCAAACGAATAATAATCGTTCTGTCTGCACTACAGGCGATTTCACATGCTCCACCTTAAAATCATCAAAGTAAACTTCTACTAGATTCATATCTCTATCACCATGGACTTTCAGGTCTTCTTCTTGACACTCCTGATGCTATCCTTTTTAACCTGTACAATCTTACCTTCTGAAGTTATCCTGTAATCTATACTCAACGAATCCATGGTCGTGATCTCATCGATTTTTTCATAGTCATTAATAGATATTTTTAAGTCCGTAAGTTGAATCGTGGAATCATTTAAAAACTTTGAGTACCGATCATGACAATTCACAACTTCCTTCCCGTTGCCTTGGGAAACAGCATCACAGGAATGAAGTGTCAATTCGAGTCTGTCCAGCACTTGCTTGCTTGACATAACGAACATAATTACAGATTGGTAATCATCAGCATTTGCAAGTACCAAAATTGGCGTCGACTGATTAACCGCACTCTGTTTTGAGTAAAAGTACGCATCATAAGGAAGGGATTTTCCAAAAAAAGAATCAGTCAATTCAATTTTGTCACTTGGACTCAGCCGCCTTAATTTAAATTGAATTGCCTGACGATTGTAATCCTTTCCCAAACTATCATTTGAAATTATTCTCATGTCAGCGTATTTGAACAAGCTATCTGGATAGTCATCTTTTATTACAATGTTCTGTCTTGACGAGGTATTCGTACAACAGGAAGCAATAAACAAGACTAATAGATATAATATTTTATTTCTTATCATAAGTTACCTTATTTCGGTTCACATGTGAAATTCGCCTTCGTCGTAACGGCATTAGCAGTATTTGTAGACTGAGCTCCGGTATCTGGTTTAGTATCCCATTTATAAAATCCATTTATTCTATTCCCCCAATATTGAGATTCGCCATTAGTGATTAATTCAGAGACTCTTGGGCCAGAAGCTCCGCTTCCAGCAGTTCCACCCGAATCAATCATTTTCATTGAGATTATGCGACCATCATCACCCCTGATAACCTCAGAGATAATTCCCGTATGTCTAAAGTCATACTCTGGCTTAAGTTCCCCCTTACCAGTATTATTTAATGCCACGACAGTACCTACAACAACTTTACTCATATCACCTATATCGCCAACTTTTGGCAGATTTTGAGCAATCCGTTCAACGCCCCGCCCAGTGCCTTTTGCAACAGGATCAGATTCACCGCTGGGCCGGATTTGCAATCCGGGCCTCGCCTGAAACACCATCTCCCAACGAAGGAGGATTTTTAATCCATACCTATCTTAACGTTAACTGCGCTCTGAACTTGTAAGCTTCATCATCTATCCATCTGACCAATGCCGAATTGACTATTAAGAAAGGATTACAAATCCCTCTTCGCTCTGAAAACCATCCCTCGAATCGGACGCGGTCACAGACCTCGCCCAACATTCCCATATGATAAAGTATATCCAGACGAGCGGGAATATCCAGTATTCGCTACTGGAATGCAAGAATAATCATCCATATTCCTCCAACGAAAGAACCAATTATACCTGTCCAAATCAAAGTATCACTGTAACCATAATCCTTCCGAGATTTAAATTTTGAATTAAGCCTCAGAAAAATCAATGCACATAGAATGAAGAATAATCCTATCAGCAACTTATCAACGTCAACATCCATTGACATAAAATCAATTTAGACTATCGCAGGTTACAAATCCCTCTTCGCTTTGAAAACTATCCTTCGAATCGGACGAGGTCACAGACCTCGCCCAACGATTCCATATGATAAAGTATATCCAGACGAGCGGGAGCAGACTCCACCAACGACCCCACCCGATAAAGTATATTACAACAATATCACAACTCAATTTCAATGCCCTACAAGAGCTCGTTCAAGCACAATAGAATCCGATTTATGGACCTTACTAAGAAATGAACTTAAACTTGAATATTGACTTATCACAGCTAAAGAATGCTGTAGTATGTCCTTGACTGTATCAGGGCGACTTGTTATAGGATAATTTGCAAGTTTTTCATTTATCTTCACATGAAGTCTTTCTGTTATACCATCAACTTGCTTTAATGTTGTGTTAATCCGTTCATGTCGTTCAAGTATCCCTCTTATAGCTTCCTTATCTATCTCAGCACATTCTCTACTATCAAACACGAACCATCCAATCAAAACCCCTATCAGAATTGAAGGAATAATAATAAGTGTTTTACTAAAGTATTTCATATAATTAATTTGTTTTTTTTAAGTACTGATTTTCTCCTTCTCTTTATTAAAATTAGGCGGAGTTTAGAATTTTTCAGCATTTGAGTTTTTCGCTTCAACCAATCGTCATTAACCGTTTTCAGATTTGAGGGTACCCTCCATTAACTCTTCTTACTTTTCTTTGCTTGCCCAAAGAAAAGTAAGGCAAAAGAAAAGGCCCCACGAATGCTGCGCGTCTCTGATAGTTTTGCTCTTAATCTGATCATTTGGTGCATCGCCTTACGCCGCGCCATTCGTGGACGCCCACCCGCCACGGCTGTCGGGGAACATTCACGGTTCATGTTATAGATTATGTTTCAGTCAGTCAAACGATGCAGGGTGCGTTGGAAGATCTTACCATGATAGAATGATGTTAAAGTGAATTTAAGAAAGGATTACAAATCCCTCTTCGCTCTGAAAACTATCCTTCGAATCGGACGAGGTCACAGACCTCGCCCAACATTCCCATATGATAAAGTATATCCAGACGAGCGGGAATATCCAGTATTCGCTACTGGAATGCAAGAATAATCATCCATATTCCTCCAACGAAAGAACCAATTATACCTGTCCAAATCAAAGTATCACCGTAACCATAATCCTTCCGAGATTTAAATTTTAAATTAAGCCTCAGAAAAATCAATGCACATAGAATGAAGAATAATCCTATCAGCAACTTATCAACGTCAACATCCATTGACATAAAATCAATTTAGACTATCGCAGGTTACAAATCCCTCTTCGCTCTGAAAACTATCCTTCGAATCGGACGATGTCATAGACCTCGCCCAACATTCCCACACTCGCCCAAACATTCACCTCACGCCGACTGCACTGCCCCACCCTTTCCCTCCATCCACATCTTCTCCTTCTCCAGCTGTCGCTGCTCTTCCTTGCGCTGCTCTATGATCTTCTCCAGGTCGTGCGGGAAGATCACCACAAAATCCGTATGATGCTCATGACTCTCATTCAACGTAATGTCTCCCCCCAGCTTCTCCGTCGCCAGCTTCGCCAGGTATAAACCTATGCCCCCTGTCTCCGACCGCTCCGATATCCGCACAAACATGTGAAAGATATTCTCCCTGCTGGTCTGCACAATGCCCGTACCATTGTCCATCACATGCGCCACCACCTTCCCGCCTTCCTCACGCACGTAGATCTTCACGAACGACTTCACATGATCCGACTCATTATAAAACTTAACGGCATTGTCGATCAGGTTCTCAAGAATAAGACGCACCATCTCCGCATCCGACACCAGCCTGACATCCGATGCCACCTCATATTCAATATTGATCTTGGGAGCAACGCCCTTCTTCATCTGCAACGTGAGGATATCCTGGATGATGGGTTCAAAGTGGATCTCCTCCGGCTTCAGCTCCGCATGGTTGATACGGTTGACGATCAGCAGACGCGTTAACACCGTGTTCAGCTTCTCGGCGGTGAGGTCCAGCTTGCCGAGGTAGGCCAGCGCCTTTTCATCTTTCACATCCATGATGGCGAGGTTGACCATGCCCTTGAGACTTGCCAGCGGTCCGCGGATATCATGGGATGTCTTATAGATAAAGTTGTCGAGCTCGTCGTTGACTTTCACAAGAGCTTCGTTGGTGTGGACGAGCTCTTTGGTTTTCGTCTGCACCTGGTGATCGAGCAGGTGGTTCTGATCTTCGATGACGGTTTTGGCGGAGGCGAGTGCGTGGTTGACAGATTGTATCTTCCGGAAGTTGAGGTAGATGACCACCCCGAGTACGGCGGTGAGGAGGATGACGGCCGCAAGCAGCCAGTTGAGCAGGCGTTGCTGCAAGATCACCTCTTCATTGAGTGCAAGGTTCTGATCTTTGGCGGCGATGATGGCCAGGTTCTCCCGCTGGGCAAACTGCGTCTGCACCTTGTTGAGGTTCTTGATCACGCTGACGGCATAGATGCTGTCTTTTAATCCAGAGTACTTCCGCTGGAAGAAGTTGGCCTTTTCGAAGTTGCCAGCTCTCGTATAATAATCAGCACTCAATTCATAAACACTGAGAAGACTTTCCTTGTAAGGCGTAACCTCATCAAGAGCATCTAATTGATTCAAGTATACAAAGGCTATTGCCAATTCATCAATTGCAAGATGAACACGAGTAAGTTCCACTAGGCTTTCAACCTGAAATCTCTGATTGCCCTCCTTTGTTGAAAGATGAAGAGATTCTTCAAAATATTTTTTCGCTTCCTCAAAATTCTTCAATCCTAAAAAAGAGGTTCCAAGACCAAATTTTCCAATAATAACGATCTTAGTATCGCAATCTGTGGAACACATTTTAAAAGCCTTATGAAAATACTCTTGTGCAAGCTTATAATCTACCAACCAATTGTAGCATAATCCAATATTCAGATATAATTCAATAATATCGAATGTATCTTTGGTCTCCTCCTTTAACTTAAGAGATTGGAGGTAATAATCCAGAGCCAATTCGAAGTTTCCCAGTTTATAATAAACCAACCCAATATTATTCAATGAGATGCTGATCTGTTTTTTATCTCCATCAGCCTCTCTCATTATTAAAGACTGAAAATGATACTCCAATGCTTTGTCATACTCAGCTTTAAAGGTATAGCCTAAAGCAAGGGAGTTTAGGATCAGTTTTGTTTCTTTATCAAAAAAATTTCTTTTTGATATTGGCAAAGTTTCTGTTAGAATTTCAATCGATTTATCAAGCTGATCAACACGTCTATAAAGCTGACCTGCTATTCTTCCAGATTTCACAATTCGCAAACTATCACCTTCTTTTTTAGCATAAGCGTTAGACGATCTTGCGTAGTCTAACGCCTTCAGATTATCAACATCAAAAAGTTCATACGCTAGACCCCATAATACATTGAATCTACTAGTATCGTGGACATTTGCTAACTCTTTTTTTAGGGAATCAATCTTAGCCTCTTGCCCAAAAGCAGCCACATGCGGAAGGATGAGACAGGATAAAACGATAAACAAAAAATGACTTTTTTGGTACACAGGTAATTTTTTACAAAATATTACATAGGACATATTTAGTTGGTTTTACAAATTTGACCAAACCAACATGAAACCTCAAATTAACAAAACCTAATCTCAACTCTATGAAAAAACTATTATTCATTATCGTTCTTCTTGTTATTAGTTCTTTTGCAATAACGTCCTGCACGGAACAAGAAATAAAACCTAAAGCAGGAGGTAATGGAGGTATTGGTTCAGATCCCAAATAATTTTATGAGAACGAAAATTCTACTTCTCATACTTGCCCTGATTATCTTCCTGGGGGCAACCAAAGTGGGGAAGACTCCTCAGACGGCTAAGAACAGGGATTCTGCAACGACACTAAACTATCAAGCCGGGACTTTAGGGGGTATTGTTTCTGAAGATCATTAAACAAAATCAAGTAAGCCATTCACTATAATCGGATGGCTTACTTGATTTTATTGTTAAAGTGATATCGATTAACATATCCAATTAACCTCTGCGTCATTGATTCCGCTTCTTTAAAGTAAATTATCTTTTCTTCTGGCAAATCCATTTTTGCGGCTTCTGATAAACCTTTGATTGTCGCCAAGGAAGAGTTTAGGTCATTCGAAACAAGACTTAATATATGGGCTTGCTCGTCATGAGCGTGCTTAAGATCATTCCTATTCTTTTCCAGTTCAATAGTTCTTTCTTTAACTTTTTGATCAAGTAAAATATTTATCCTTTGTTTGATTCTATTTCTTCGAAATAATATTATCAACAGGCCTGTTACAAGCAATCCAATAACAGAGATCATTACAATTAAAATTTTTTGTTGAGATAATGATTCTTCTTGCAGTTTTAATATACGACCTTGTGATTCAATTTGTCCAAGATTTTCTCGTTCACTCATTTTAGCCTGAACTTTAAATAAATCTCTATTTATCTCTTCACTTAACCTTTTATCTCTTAACTCCGAGTACTTAATAAAGTACAAGTTTGAAACTGTCGAATTTTTAACTTTGTCATAGTATACAGCATTCGATCGATAGATACTAGCCAATAATTCTGGATATTGATCTTTTTGCGATATTTGATCAATCGAGTCCAAATAAATCTTTGATTTAGCAAAATTGTTAGTCTCTAAGAAAAGAGTTATTAAACCTATCAAATTTTCCAATTGATGTCTTCTCGAGCCTTCTCTTATTGATATTTCTAGAGATTTTTCAAAATGCATCTGAGATTCATGATAAGATTTTTTCGCAAGCCAAAAATATCCAAGACCAAATTCCCTTGCCATAACTACGTTATAACTGCAGTTAGGATAGCAAATAATATTTGCTTGATCAAAGTATTTTTTTGATTCGTTATACTCTTTAAGTTCACCGTAACAAAGACCAATGTTAATAAATATTAAATCTAAGCTTGTCGAATCACTAATTTCTTCCTTTAATTTGACCGATTTTAAAAAATACTCTAGCGCTAGACTATAATTCTCTATTCTAAAATAAACTATTCCAATGTTGTTTAGAGAGACACTAATTTCCCTTTTGTCTCCCTCAAATTCCCTCATCACCAAAGATTGAAAATTATAATCTAGAGCCTTGGTGTACTCAGATCGTTCCACATGCGCAGTAGCTAAAGCATTTAGAATAATCTTCAGTTCCTTTTTCAATTTATGACGTTTTGCCATGAACAACACTGAATTGAGAACATCAATAGCATCTTCTACTCTATCAACCCTCCTTAGCAGCTGGCCATAGATTCTGCCTGATTTAACTATACTCAATGTGTCGCGATGAATTAAAGCAAATTCATGAGCCTGTGACGCGTAGTCTAAAGCTTGAAAATTGTCCACGTCAAAAAGCTCGTACGCAAGACCCCAAAGGATATCAAAGCGATTTGCCTCTTTATTATTCGTCAGTTCATTTTTTAATGAATCAATACGCGGATTCTGAGCCTGCAAGAATTGAATCATCAGGTTAAAAAAAATGAAACCGCAAAATAGTTGCGTTTTTTTCATTTAAATTACTGTTCGAAATGAAAGGGTGACATTGTAATTATAATTAAAAGTTAATAAAAATGTTTTACTTATTTAAGTCCAAAACATCTTTTGAGGCTGAAGTATCTCGACAAGCCATGGAAATTTGTGAACAGGCTATTAACGAAATGGGGGCTGAAATACATGATGATCTCATTCAAAAAATCTCCGTGTTTAGGCTTTACCTCGACCGGCTTGATCGCTCTAAGGAAAATAAAAGAGAAGTGGATTCTCTTATTGTTGGAATGAATGCTGACTTTGAGGAAATAGTTCAATCTATTCGTCGCATCTCTCGAAGATTGCTGCCTGCTAAAATGGAAGATGATTCCTTTCAAAAAGGGATCATTATGCTCTGCCAGAATCTTGAACGTCCTGGCGGAGGAACTATTCACTTTGAGAATGTTGGTCAAGAACAAAAAATACCTGAACTCGCAGAGATTTATCTTTTCAGGATTATACAGGAACTGATACATAACGCACTTAAGCACTCTTCTGCATGGCATGTCTGGATTCGACTGCAATGGCTTGAAAATAAAGTCATAATTGAAGTTGAGGATGATGGGACAGGGTTCTCCAAGGTTCCAGAATTCATTGAGATACTTCAGAAAAAGCATAATACACTAAGAATGAGATCAAATGTAATCGGAGCCAAACTAAGCTATCACAAGGGCATCAAAGGACTATTGGCAAAGGTATTTTACCGAATTGATTAAAAAGATAGAAGCATCTTTAATGCTTCATAAAATCCCATTTCGGTAAGCATAAGCCAGTAAAGCTGCTGAGTTAGGGACACCTAATTTCTTTATGAGTCGAGTTCGATATGTTTCCGTGGTAGCCTCTGTCATCTTGAGCTTAACCGCCATTTCTTTCGTGGTTAGTCCACTAGCGATGATCCTCAACAATTCATTTTCTTGAAAGCTGAGCAAAACTGGAGGGATATGATCCCAGCGATGCGCATTATTCTGAATGATCCCCGAAATTTTTTCCTGAAAGAAATGATCGGAAGTCATTACCTCTTTAATGGTTCTTACAATTTCTGTGTATCCATCAAGTTTAAACACAATACCATTCACACCTACCTTCAGAAGATTTATGATGAGTTCCACCCCCTCCAGTCCGGTAACAACAATCACTTTCGGTCGCCTTTCCTTTAAGGAAAGTTCAGCAATAATCTCCTGACCCTTAGCACCAGGAAGTTTAATATCAAGAAGTATAATATCAATAGGATGACTATGAAGCTGCTCCCAAAATGAAACTGAGTCACACGCCTCATGAATATCTTTAACAAATTCCTCTCTCTCCAGTAATGAACGCATCCCTTGGCGGATAAGAGCTTCATCTTCTACCAACAACATACTGATTTTTTTCATAATATAACGTTAAGTGCTATTATCTAAAAATAAAACAGCCATAACGAAGATAATACATCACTCACATCCGCCAATGGATTTCTAACGCGAGATGTGTATGGTTTTCCTGACTATTAGTCATAGGGAGTTGCCTCCTGACAACAAGGGTAGCATATTCGAATTATGGTCGGCCACCAACTGAGTCAAACAGATTTTTGACAGCCCTTTCCGGAGGCAATCCGGTTATTAAAAATCCTCAATCAAATGAAAAATTTTCAAAATGCCGCACTAACTGAGCTTACCTACAATGAAAGCAAAGAAACATCTGGAGGCGATGTGATTGTATTCTTTTTCGTAGGAGTGGCTTTAGCATACTTCGAACAAAGAGTCCTACCAAGATTGCGGCAACAACACCAACAACAACAATGTCCTGAGGAGGTTGCACCTGTTGAAGAAGTTTGCTGTTAATAAACAGTTAGCATAATCTCTTAAGAATTTCATTCTTAAATTCAGTGTGCTTTGCTCATCAAAGCACACTTTTTTCAATATACTAAGTCATGAAACTAAAGCAAATACGATCGATTTACATTCATATTATGATCATGGTAAATCTTGGAATAGTGATAGCATCTTCAGTTATCTACTATCAATATGAAGAATTGGAAGTCTTCATGCAAAGCGGAATTATTATCTGCTGTTCGCTTCTATGCCTTGCCCCCCTTTACTTGATAGAGAATTCAAACAAAAAAACATAATAAACAGGTATTTATGTCTGAGAAATCCAATATACCAAACCTCAATCGGGCTTTACCCAAAATCACAATACCACAAAATGCCTCAAGATCTGGAGTAATTTACATTTTCTCCATATTAGCCTTTATTGCAGTTTTTTGCGGTCTTTCATTTATAAAAATTTCTATTAGCATAAAATCACTTGGTCTGATACGCCCTGCAAGTAAAATCCACTCCATTAGATCAATGGTCAACGGACAAATCAAAGAGTCATTTTTTTTAGAAAACTCCAATGTTGAAAAGGGTCAAACTTTATACACTTTAGAAAACGAATTAAACTCCGAAAAAGAAAAAAATCTTCAGATAAAAATAGATGAACTTCAAGATTATCTTAGAGATCTTACACTATTGGTGAGTGATGAAATCTTATCTTATAAATTTTATACAGCATTATACAAACAATCATTTCTACAGTACCAGCAAAAACTGCATTGGGGACTTACGCACTATCAGAAGGCGAAGAACGATTTCGAAAGAAACAAAAAACTTCACAATCAAAAAGTAATCACAGATGTTGATCTGGAGAATTTTCAATTTGAACTTGAGAAAGCCAACGATGATCTCAAGACCCTGAAACAAACTCAATTAAATCAATGGCAGTCTGAAAAAAGAAATATCGAAAAAGAAATTCAAGAAAATAAATCTCAAGTCGGACTACTGCTAAAGGAGAAGCACTATCTTCAAATTGTTGCTCCTGTTACTGGAACACTTCAGAATATGCAAGGACTGTCTAAAGGAAGTATTGTGCTCTCTAATCAGGAGTTGGGGCAAATATCACCTGACACGAGTCTTATAATAGAAGCAATGATCCCTTCTAATGACATAGGATTTATTCATATCGATATGCCAGTCCGCTTTCAAATAGATGCATATAATTACAATTACTGGGGCTTTGCGGCAGGAAAAGTACTACTGATTTCCCGTGACATAAAGATCATCGAGAACAAACCTGTATTTGAAGTTCGTTGCTCTTTGGATAAGGACTTTCTTCAATTAAAAAACGGTCAGAAAGTTCTGCTAAGGAAGGGAATGACACTCAGATCTCATTTTATAGTTACTGAAAGAACTTTGTGGCAATTATTATTTGATAAGGTTGATGATTGGATTAATCCAAATCTTTAAAACAGGTGATGAATAAGGGTACTAAGGTAAAACAAAGAGACATCACGGATTGCGGTGCCGCATGTCTTGCGTCTATCGCTGCTCATTACAAACTTCGATACCCAGTTGCCCGCATTCGTCAATTAGCTTCAACAGATAAAAAAGGCACTAACGTACTTGGAATGATCGAAGCAGCAAAGCAACTTGGGATCGACTCTAAAGGCGTAAGGGGAACTTTTGAAAGTCTCTCCACAATTCCGTTGCCAGCTGTTGCGCACGTGACCGTCAAAGAAGTGCTCCATCATTTCATAGTCATCTATAAAGTAAAGACGCATTACATCGAAATAATGGATCCTGCAGATGGTCAAATGCATCAGTTGGGAAATGAAGAATTCAAGAAGACATGGACAGGGGTTTTAATACTTATGCTCCCCGAAGAAAGCTTTCAAAAAGGAAATCTAAAAGAATCTGTTTTCAATCGACTATGGACATTAGTAAAGCCTCATAAATCAGTTCTGATCCAGGCATTATTCGGAGCATTGGTCTACACTTTCATTGGACTTAGCACTTCTATCTACGTTCAAAAAATAGTCGACTACGTACTGATTGATGGAAATCGTAATCTTCTCAATCTCATGAGTGTTGTCATGTTTGCTCTTATGCTGACTGCCATTTTCATCGGCTACATGAAGAGCTTGTTCACCCTCCAAACCGGTCAGATAATTGATACTAGATTGATTCTGGGGTACTATAAGCACCTGCTTAAGTTGCCACAGCAATTCTTCGACACGATGCGCGTGGGAGAAGTACTATCGAGGATTAATGATGCCGTCAAGATCAGGGCATTTATCAATGACGTATTTATCAATCTCGCAGTCAATTTCTTCATCATTGTACTTTCTTTTTGCCTGATGTTCACCTACTACTGGAAGCTAGCAATCATCATGCTACTGGTCATTCCTTTTTATTCCATTATTTATCTGATTACAAACAGGCTAAATAAAAAAGTCGAGCGAAGATTGATGGAAAACTCAGCAGAACTGGAAGCCCAGCTCGTAGAGTCCATTCACGCCATGAGCACCATCAAGAGCCTGGGACTGGAGGAACAGGCTCAATATAAAACTGAGGATAGGTTCTACACACTCCTCAACACAGTCTACCAATCAGGACTCAACGCCCTTTCATCCGGCTTTTCAACGGAGTTTGTCTCGCGCTCCTTTACCATCTTACTGCTCTGGATCGGCGCGGGGTTTGTCCTCGATCAGCAAATAACACCCGGAGAACTTCTCTCCTTCTATGCTCTGATTGGTTACTTCACCTCCCCCGTCAGCAACACCATCGGCTTGAACAAGATCTTCCAAAATGCATACATCGCCGCCGATCGGTTATTTGAAATCATTGATCTCCAACATGAGGATGAAGAGAACAAAATTGAACTCACTCCCTCCATGATCGGAGATATCCGGTTTAAAGATGTCTTCTTCCGCTACGGAACCCGAACCACGGTATTTGAGGGATTAAACCTCCTCATCCCCAAAAGTAGCGTCGTGGCACTGGTCGGGGAAAGCGGCTCTGGCAAGTCCACCATCATCCACATCATCCAAAAACTCTATCCGATCCTTTCAGGAAATGTTCACATCGGTGAATACGATCTGAAATACCTGGATCATCATTCCTTAAGAAAACTGATCGCCATTGTTCCGCAGAAGATCGATCTGTTTGCAGGCAATGTCATTGATAACATCGCTGCAGGAGACCCTACACCGGACATGAAAAAGATCATCTCCATCAGCACCTCCCTGGGCATTCTTGATTTTATCGAAAGATTACCCAATGGATTCAATACCTACCTCGGTGAAAATGGCGCCACACTCTCCGGGGGTCAGAAGCAAAGAATTGCCATCGCACGTGCACTCTACCGCGATCCCGAGATCCTGATCCTCGATGAAGCTACCTCCTCCCTCGATGCAGCATCAGAACAATATGTACAGAAGATGATCCAAATCCTCAGAAGCCAGGGAAAGACCGTCATCATCATTGCCCACCGCCTCAGCACCATCGCCCTCGCCGACAAGATCGTGCTGATTGAAAACGGTAAAGTCCTGGAAGAAGGCAGCCACTCCTCCCTCTTCAACAAGAAGAGCCACTACTATGAGTGGTGTAGGAATCAATATCCGGTTGAGGTGCCTGCGGAATTGTGAGGGTCTTATGAATTCCTCTCACTTGAATCGTCAGATCCAATCAAAAAACAATCGATGCATTAACTTCTACTTCACCTTAAACTCCACTCCCATTCTCGCCTGAACTCCCTGTAGGGTCTTCACCTTCTGCCACTCTTCATACATCGGATAGTACACTCCCAGCTCGGAACGTATCGCGCTCCTGGTGTTGTCCTCTTCCCAGTTGTTCATCAGTCGTTCAATGAAAGGTCGTGGCTGCGGATAATAGCGAAGCTTGTAATCTTCAACTCCCGCCTTGCTTGCCGCGATCTTCACCGCATCATCAAAGCCACCAATGACATCGGCCAGGCCGTTGCCCTTCGCCTGCGTCCCCGTCCACACTCGTCCAGATGCGATCTTCTTGATGTTGTCCTGCGTCATGCCTCTTCCTGCCGCAGCCTTGCTTGTAAACGTCTCATAGATCTCATCCACGGATTTCTGCATAATGCTCTTCTCAACATCCGTCATCGTATGAGCAACACTCAGCATCTCCCCGATCTCACCGGTCTTTACCTCCTCTGATGTAATGCCAATCTTGTTGTCAAGGAATTTGCTAAGATCAAACGTGATACCGAATACTCCGATTGAACCGGTAATGGTAGTCGGCTGTGCCACGATCGTATCACATACCATGGCAATGTAATAACCTCCCGATGCAGCATAGTCTCCCATCGATGCGATCACCGGTTTCTGTTTTGTCGCCAGCATCAGCTCTCTCCACATCATGTCTCCTGCCTGGAAAACTCCACCCGGAGAATTTACTCTCAGCACAATGGCTTTCACGCGGTCGCTGTTCCGGGCTTTTCTTACCTGCTGTACAATCGTCTCCGCACCCACGTTGCCCTGGTCTGCTTTGCCCAATACAATATTTCCATCAGCAACGATCACAGCGATCTCATTCGCCGAAGAGCCTGAAGAGGTATATGATTTTTTATACTTGCGATAGGTCACAAAAGGAATCGTCGCCTTTTTCTCCAGTCCCAGCTTGCCGCGGATAATGTCTTTGATCTCATCATCATAATACAATGAATCAACAAGGCCATAGGTAACGGCATCCGGTGCACTGCGCACCAGCATCTTGTCAGAGATCTCTCTTAATTTTTCTACCGGGATGTTGCGGGCGTCTGAAATTCCGCTGAGCATATCTCCATAGATTGAATTCAGCATGGAGTTGAGCTGCAGTTTATTCTCTTCACTGAGATCTTCGCGGATCAATGGCTCTACGGCACTTTTAAAATCTCCGACACGGAAGATCTCTGGCTTGATGTCCAGCTTGTCAAACATCTTCTTGAAGAATAATACTTCCGATGTCAGTCCATTGAACTCAACTTCGCCTTCATTATACATATACACCTTATCGGCGGCTGTTGCCAGGTAGTAGGCTCCTTCGGTATAGAAATCAGAATAGGAAATAACCCACTTGCCGGATTTTTTGAAATCGATCAGCGAATTTCTAAGCTCCTGGATCGACGCCGTTCCGGTCATCAGGTAGGATGTATTGAGATAGATCCCCTCAATGTTAGGATCCGTTTCAGCATGTTGAATAGCTTCTTTCAATTGCAAAAGGCCATAGCTCTGGTTTCCCGTTCCCGGAATGATCTCGGCAAGAGCATCCTCCATTTCAAGTTCAGTGATCGGCGCTTCCAGGTTGAGATGAAGCACGGATTTTTCGCCTATGGAAACCTGGCTATCAGTTGAAAGCCCTGCCAGCATCGCAATGGATAAAAATATGATGACCACAAAAGCGACAACGGTGCCCAGGCAGGAAGCGAAAAACAACTTAAAAAAATTCATAACACTGATTTAGACCGCAAAAATATCAATTTTACAGTATGGTACGGGCATTCCTTCTTTTAGGTTCAAATCAGGGTGATCGGCGGCAATATATAGATGCAGCTTTCCTTGAAATTCATTCGCTTGGCAGTGATGCTTATCACTCTTCAATGTATGAAACTGCTGCCTGGGGAAAGGAAGACCAGTCACCTTTTCTCAACCAGGTGGTTGTGCTCACTACCGGTTTATCTCCGGAGGATCTGTTAAGAGCAATTCTTTCAATTGAGTCCGGCCTCGGAAGGATACGGATGGAAAAATGGGGAAGCCGCACCATCGATATCGACATTCTTTTCTATGGTGAGGAGATCATATCCCAACCTGATCTGGTCGTTCCTCATCCCGCCATTGCTCAACGAAGATTTACACTGGAGCCCATGGCAGAACTTGTTCCGGAAATGATCCATCCTGTACTTAAAAAAAGTATGCGGCAATTACTGGATGAATGCACGGATACGCTTCCTGCTATTAAAATAAATTAGCTTTACGCGCTTTGAGCTTCCGCCTGCGGGGCGATCTTCTTCACCAATCCCTGGAGAACTTTTCCGGGACCGCATTCTACAAAAAGGGTGGCACCATCGTTCACCATGCTTTGCACACATTGCGTCCATCGCACCGGTGAGGTCAGTTGGTCAATAAGATTCTTCTTAATAACAGCAACATCTTTGGATGGCTGTGCATTCACATTCTGATATACAGGACAGATGGGAGTGCTGAAGTGTGTTGATTCAATAGCTTTTGCAAGCTCTTCCTTAGCGGGCTCCATCAACGGTGAGTGGAATGCTCCTCCTACCTGTAATGGCAGTGCGCGTTTTGCTCCGGCAGCTTTAAGTTTTTCAATGGCAATCTCAATTCCCTTCATGGATCCGGAGATCACCAGCTGTCCCGGGCAATTATAATTTGCAGCAACAACGATCTCTTCTTTTATAGATGCACATATCTCCTCTACCTTGCTGTCATCAAGACCGAGAACTGCCGCCATGGTAGAAGGGTTTATTTCACAGGCACGCTGCATGGCATGAGCACGTTTGGCAACAAGCTTCAGCGCATCTTCAAATGACAACGCCTTGTTGGCAACAAGAGAAGAAAATTCGCCCAGTGAATGACCCGCTACCATCTACGGGGCAAAGGATGCGCTCGAGAGTGCTACCGCAACAGAATGAATAAAAACCGCCGGCTGGGTAACGTTGGTTTGCTTTAGCTCATCCGCCGTTCCGGCAAACATCGTATCGGTGATGTTGAAGCCCAGGATCTTGTTAGCCTCATCAAACAATGCTTTTGCCTGGGGATTGGAATCATAAATGTCCTTGCCCATTCCTGTGAACTGGGCACCCTGACCCGGAAAAATATATGCCTTCATGAAATCGAAATTTTATGCGAAGATAAAAAAGTCTCCGTAACGAACTTCGCATGGCGGTCTGTTCCCAACGAAGGGTGTGAATCCAAATGTAAGAGGTTGATTTACCGGATGATCTGCACCCATCCGCGGATGTCCTTCTTCTTCTGATTCGGATCTACGACGGTGAACGTTACCTGAGCATTATAATAATAGACTCCTGAAGAAAGATCCTTGCCGTCATTGTCCTTACCATCCCAGTCGATATAAATATTTTTCTCTCCACCGGATTGATACGTATAGACTTCCTTACCCCACCGGTTACTGACGGTGAACGTTACACTTTCAACAAAGCGGGCGCAGCGTCTTCTTGTTTCAACAGGATCAATCACACCGCAAGGTCCATTACCTTCCTCGTCAATGATGGCCCGGTCGCTGAAGGCGCTGAACTTCTCATTACAATTATCTCCGTTAGGTGTAAATACATTGGGAAGCTCATAGTGAGGGCAGTTGTCAAAACAGAATGACTCGCTCAACTCACTCTCCTGTCCCGCCCTGTCAACCGCCGCAACTTTATAACATCTTGCGAACGATGGCAATGACGAATCAACATATACGGTATCGGTAATACCGGATGCCAGCAGTGTAAACTCATCTCCTACCTGCTTTGCGAAATAAAGATTATACGTCTTGATGTCCAGAAGACAATCCGGGTCCAGAGGTTTCTTCCAGGACACTGTGTTACTAAAGCTCTGAACAGAACATGGCTGTGAAGTATAATACTGATCGCACGTGGTAGCAACAATGGAAAGCTCCTGCTTGCACGGCGGCTCAAGGTCATTCGGCTGTGCGCAGATTATCTGTGAGAAGTTTTTGAATGGTTCCTTGATCAGCGGATTTCCATAAACTCCCTGCGTCATAACCCGGTAGCAATATCTCTTGTTGTTATCCAACCCTATATCGCTGTAAGTAAATCTTCCTGTGATTGAACGGATACTGTCAATCTTCACAAGCTGAGCCTCGGTGGCTCCTTCCGGTCCGCGATAAATATAATGATACGGGAACTTGTCTGTCTTGTTCGACCATGGCACAACAGCATTCCAGGTAAGTCTGATCTCCTGAAACAATGGCTTCGCTTCAAGCCGTACCTGTGAAGCCGTGGAAGAAGTATCGGTTGGCTGATTCGATGCATTGAACATCACCACACGGTAGTTGTAGGAAAGAGCCTCTGAATTCACATCGGTATCCTGATAGGAGGTGTTGACCAATGTTCCGGTATGAGGGCTGATAAGTTTCAGAATTCCTGAGAGGCCTTCCGCACGGAAGACTTTATATCTGAAGATCGTTGTATCCGGAAGTGCAAAAGGCGCTCTCCACTTAACGGTTATCTTTCCACCGGAAGTCTTCGTCTGATCGACCGTCACATGCGTGATGATCGGAGCAGTTTCAGGAATCGGCGGCATGCAGGTTTCTGCAGAAACATAACTGTCTCCTCCACCCGGCCGCGGGAAGACTGCTACCAGTCTGTAACAATACTTTGCACCCGGAGAAAGTCCCTTGCCTCCATTCGTGTCATTATAAATAGTTTGTGTGATTGGCACTTCAGCGATCTTGGTGAATCCAAGTGACTCTGGTATGCCGGTAACACAGGCAGCCGGTGTAAACGGTTTGCTGTCAACTCTTCTCCACACCTGCATTGCTTCTGCTGTCTGACATGGATAGGTATTCCATTCAAGCTTTGCGGTGCGGTATGGTATCAGTACCGGAGGATTTTTAAATACAGGCGCAGGCCCGACCACTCTTATATTCCATGTTTTGAATTGAACAAGCTTTGCACCTCTTGATACTGGTGGATTGTCTGTGACCTTGAACACCACCTGGTAAGGTTGTTCTTTAATATGATTGCAGGTTGTTTGCCATTCAAATGAAAGTTTCGCTGTATGGCCCGGGCCTGTGAGTTGATTCACTGCCGGGAAGGGAGTGTAAGTCGCGGGACTTGGGAAAGGCGGATTAACTCCCTGATTTAATATCTGTGAAAATGCTTCGATCTTGACAGGATCATTATCCGGATCGGTAGCAAATATATCAGCATTGATTTTTGTACCGGCTTCAACGCAAAGATCTGCAGGCACCTGTAGTTCCGGGCGCTTGTTACGACAGTCTTCAACAATGATCTGCATATCCCGCACGACATATCCCGTGTTGATCCATATGCCTACAACTTGTCTCCACTGTCTTATAACAAAAGCAATGTTATACTCTCCTGAGACGCCGGGAGAGTTCCATACAATAGTTCCCGTTAACGGATCGATTGTAAAAGTCGGAGGACCATCAGCAGTTTCATTGGCTGTGCCATAGTTGATACCAATTCTGTCATAGAATTCTTTAACGTTTGGATCGCGGTAGTTATCAACAGGAATACCTCTGTTCTTCTTAGGGATTGTAAATTCATACGACAAGCTGTCGCCATCAGGATCGTATGCACCAGGGTTATGATACCATGCTGCACCGGTACAGGCCTTATCGATTGGCGGAACCAACAGTCGGGGACTATTGTCGCAACCAACAAACGGATCAATCGTGAATCCGGACTCCATATAAAAAGGAGTATCTACCGATTGTGACATATTAAGAATGCCAGCGTTTCTGTTGGGCTCAATGTAGCTGATGATATATCTACCCGCCCCACCGTATACGTGGGTGGTGGAATACGTTACCGTACCAATATCAGGACCGAGGTCAGTGCGGGGTGTGTTTTCAACAGTAGGTGTTGTGAAGGGATCACTTCCATCACCGAAATCAAGCAAGCCATCGCCGAACCTGATCTGGGAACCCGTGTTGGTATAGACGGTGATGGTAATGGTAAATGTGAGACTGGTACAGCTCTGGCGGGTGATGGTTATTTCTCCTGCCCGAAGGTGAGTGGCATTCGCTGAATAACAGCCTGAAAATATCAGCAATGTCAAAAGAATCAGATATCGAATACGCATCCCCGTAAGTTAGTACCTCAAAGAATCAAATTTACAATAACTCAGCCGTTCTACAGGTTAAAATTAAAAGAAGAATTTCCCTGCTCCACGGTAAAAAACGCTCATTCATCTTAAATATTGGATCAGGAGGAATACTCGTTTAAACTTTACGCTCTATTTAATATCTAAAGGAGACAAAACGTAAACATGAGCATCATTATCCCCCAGCCTAGGGTAAAACATCTTATGAACCGTGCGGCATTTGGATTAAGTATCAACCGTCCGGCAATCGATCTTGCAGACCTTAATAAGGAGTCGCAAAAGGTATCCCTGCTGAATTCGGTTCCCAAGCCGGAGATCGATGCCGGTGATCTGCAATCCATGAAAGATAAAGCCACTCGAAAGGAAATGGTGAAAGAGCTTTTCAGCAAGTCGCGTCAGGAACTCATGAAGCTCAATGTCGACTGGGTAGATAAGATAATTGCCGATCCTTCACTTCGCGAAAAGATGACCTTCTTCTGGCATGGTCACTTCGCCTGCAGAACATTGGTCCCCTATTTTGCACAACAGCAGAATAACATTCTACGCACTTCAGCTTTAGGATCCTTTCGGGAAATGCTCATGGGTATTTCAAAAGATCCTGCCATGCTTCAGTTCCTGAACAACCAGCAAAACCGGAAAGATCATCCCAATGAAAACTTTGCACGGGAGGTGATGGAACTGTTTACACTGGGTCGTGGAAATTATACAGAGACTGATGTTAAAGAAGCGGCGCGTGCCTTTACAGGATGGGCTTTCAATGTCCAGGGAGAATTTCAATTCCGGCAGAAGCAGCATGACTTCTCTTCGAAAACTTTCAGGGGCACTACACGCAACTTTACCGGAGAAGATATCCTGGAAAGTATTCTTGAGGATCGGAAGACTGCAAGCTTCATTACGAATAAGCTTTACCGTTACTTTATTTCGGATCAGAATGCGCCAGGCAAAATTGCTGATGAATGGAGTGAATCATTTTACAAATCCGATTATAACATTCAGAAGTTGTTGCAGACGATGCTTCAGTCGGATGAATTCAATAATGCCACTCATATCGGTAACCGGATCAAATCACCGATCGATCTTATCATCAGCCTGCTGCTGCACACCGGAGGCAAATTCGAAAACGATCAGAGCATTATTTTCCTCGAGCGCGCACTGGGACAAATTTTATTCTATCCGCCTAATGTAAGTGGATGGACTTCGGGCAAGGGATGGATCGACAGCACGAGCCTTACCTTCAGAGTTTCATTGCCCATGCTATTGTTTGGAGGCAGTGAAACAGATTTCGAAGCAGCTGATGATGGCGATGCAAATGGCCTGGGCAAAGAGGCAACAAAAAAGAGAAGACTCCAATGCAATGTCGACTGGACAAATCTTGCAAATCAGTTTACCAAAAGTTCCGCAACAGAAACGCTGGAAACCATTCAAAGCTTTTTACTTGCCCGACCCACCACATCAACGAATCAAAGCAACATCGCACGACTGGCCGGAAGCACACACGGAGATGCTGAGTTCGTTAAGAAAGCATTTATAGGATTTATGTCGGTACCTGAATATCAACTTTGCTGATCATGGAAAATATTTCAAGAAGAGGATTTCTAAAAACTTCAGCCCTGATCACTTCGGGTTCTCTGCTGATTCCACAGTTTCTTAAAGCCATGGAGGCAGAGAATGTTTCCGACTCTGAAAAGATTCTGATCATTATACAACTGTCTGGCGGCAATGACGGATTGAATACGATCATCCCTTACCGCAACGATGTCTATTATCGCATGCGGCCTTCTATTGGAATCACAAAAGAGCAGGCACTGAAAGGCACGGATGAACTGGGCTTCAATCCCGCAATGAGTAAATTCAAAGAACTCTATGATCAGGGATTTGTGACAGTGATCAATAATGTAGGATATCCCAATCCGGATCGTTCACATTTCAGATCAATGGATATCTGGCAGACAGCAAGTCAGTCGGATGAATACTTGTCAACGGGTTGGATCGGACGATATCTGGATTCCAATTGCGAAGGATGCGGATCACACACAGCGGTAGAGATTGATGACTCACTCAGTCTTGCACTGCGGGGCGAACGTGTAAAAGGAATGGCGATCAAGGATCCTGCAAAACTTTACCAGGCAACACAATCTTCTTTTTACAAAAAGGTCTCCGAGAACCATGCCGATGAGCCCAATGTAGAATACCTGTACAAGACGATGGCGGAGACGGTCTCGAATGCAGCATACATTTATGACAAGTCGAAGATCTCACGTTCAGGCCTGGAATATCCTAACAATGAGTTTGCAAAAAGACTAAAGACCATTGCCGAACTGATCCAGTCTGGCATTAAGACAAAAGTTTATTATGCGTCACTTACGGGATTCGATACACATGTCAGACAAACCGCGCAACAGGAACGATTGCTGACGACTTATTCAGAAGCAGTGAACACTTTCGTGAAAGATCTTAAGGCAACCGGCAACTTTGATCGTTCAGTGATCATGACCTTTTCGGAATTCGGAAGACGTGTGGAAGAGAATGCAAGCGGCGGCACAGACCATGGCACTGCAAACAATTTATTTCTCATGGGTGGCAAGCTTAAAACACCAGGGTTCTTTAACAAGACACCTGATCTTCTCAGACTTGACCAGGGCGACCTGATGTATGAAGTAGACTTTCGTCAGGTGTATGCTACCATGCTGAAGAACTGGCTGGGCACAGATTCAAAGATCATTGGAACTGGTTTTCCTTCGCTGGCATTGGTATAGATTTTCTACCTTTGATCTCAAGATCAACTGATCCATGCTAAGAAAAATTTCAGGCGTTATTGCCGGGTACGCAATTTTTGTCGCAAGCTCAGTCATCTTATTTAAGGTATCAGGACAAAATCCACACGGAGAAACATCTACTGGCTTTAAATTACTGACGGCTGTCTACGGGACAATCTTTTCATTGTTGGGTGGACTCGTATTGCAACTCATTGCCAGGACAAAAAATCTGAACATCAATTATGTTCTTGCACTGATCATCGCTGGCTTTGCAACTTTCTCCTTCTTCAAAGCAGAAGGCAATCACTGGTCACAACTGTTAGCCATATTCGTATTTGCCCCGGCATCCATCCTTGGCGGATTTTTCCTTCTGAAGAGAAATTAGAGAGTCATTAGAAAATTTAAAAAGGAATAGTTTCCGGAGCTTCCTGTACGCACATCTCAGATTTCTTTTTTCTACCTTGCCTCCATGCGCGTCATCGGAGAAATACCTCACACACATTGTAAGATCACTCTCTTCCACTGGAACAATCGCTATCTGATCAAGCTTGAGCAAGGGCCGTTTGAGCAGACTTATAAAATTCAGGAATACGACCTTACTTCAGAAGAGGATATCAAGCTGGTGGTGTCCGAAGAATTCATCCAATCCGCCCTCCAGCGATTCGAATCCATGGGCCAGGCCCTCCACGAGGCAATGGGAAAGGTCTAATGTTCTCAAAGTTCTTAACTTTGAACCCCAGTCGATAGCTATGGCGGAGATTTTAGTAGAAAAGAAGAACAAAAATATCGGGTATGAGCCTATTTTGGACGGCATCCCGGATTGGCCTGTTTACCAGCTAAGTAAGAACCGAAAGGAATTCCTGGAAGAGGTTACTGCCAAAGCCATCGAACAGATCCGTCTTTTGCGTCCTTCCCGTAAACAACTGATCGACGAACTTGAAGCCACCGTCTTCCGTGAACAAAATCGCCTTAAGCGCAATCGCTGGAGAGTCGATCCCAAAGATGAGCCAAAGTTCTGGTCAAGGATCAAAAATGATCTGATTGAACTCAACACTAAAACTGCTGAAGAAGCCGGAAAGAAGGAAGAAGAAATTCTTTATGAGATCGTACATCGCTATGCGAATGAGATCGCCGGATCATTCAAGCCAAGCTCTTATCGCTTCGCCCGTGAGGTCATCAAGTTCTGGTTTGTCCGATTGCTCAATGGAGCACGTGTAAAAAAATTCGGAGCCTACTTCAGAAATCAATACAGCCTTCGCGATAAGATTCACATCGTAGGTAAGGTGAAGATGTTGCGCAAACTTGCAAAGGAAGGCACGGTCGTTATCGTTCCTACACACTTCAGCAATCTGGATAGTATTCTGATCGGATGGGTGATCCATTCCCTGGGTTTACCGGCATTTCTTTATGGAGCAGGATTAAACCTCTTCAACATCAAGATCTTTGCATACTTTATGAACAGCCTTGGGGCGTATAAGGTAGACCGCAGAAAGAAAAATCTTCCTTACCTCGAAACGCTAAGGATGTATTCAAATCTTGCACTTCAGAAAGGCGCTCATAGTTTGTTCTTCCCGGGAGGAACGCGTTCACGCTCCGGCCTGATCGAAAAACAATTGAAGCTTGGCTTGCTCAGCACAGCAATCGAAGCGCAGCGCAATCTTTATATTGAGAACAAACCGGATGCAAAGAAAATATTCGTCGTGCCGGTTACGCTCAATTATCACTTTGTTTTGGAAGCCCCTGAACTTATTGAAGACTATCTCCAGGTAAAAGGTCAGGATCGTTACTTTGCGGAAGAAGATAACTACGGAAGCTTTCAGCTGATCAAGTTCATGTTCAAGTTCTTCACCAAAGGCTCAAGCATTTCAGTTTCCGTTGGTCCGGGCTTAGACGTTATGGGCAACTATGTTGACGATGACGGAAACAGTCTGGATGCTAACGGACAGATCATCAACCCGCGTGAGTATTTCATGACGGGTGGCGAAGTTACCATCGACAAGCAGCGTGAGAACGAGTATACCCGCATGCTGTCATCCAGGATCGTAAGCGAGTATCATCGCATTAATCGTGTTTTCGCAAGTCACCTCGTAGCTTTCGTTGCTTTTGAAATGTGGCAGCGCAAATATCCAAAGCTTGATTTATTTGGATTCCTTCGCTTACCGGAAGAAGATCTTGAGATCGACTATGAAGAATTCAAAGCGATGTTCAAGAAAGTAAGAAAAGAGATCTATAACCTGAAGGATCAGGGTAAAGTTTATCACGCAACTCATCTCAAGGGAGAAGCCGATATTATTATACGCCGTGGACTGGATAACGTGGGAATCTTCCATTTGAAGAGACCCTTGCTGAGAAACAAAAAAGGAAATATCGTTACACAGGATCTTAACGTTCTCTACTACTACCACAACCGCCTCGTGGGCTATGACCTTGAGAAGCTCATCTGATAAACCCATTGGAGTAATCGGAGCCGGCAACTTCGGCACAGTAATAGCCAATATCATTGCGAGAAATCGTAAGGTGCTTCTCTACGCACGTGATGAAAAAGTTGTAAAGAAGATTCTGGAAACCCACGAGAACCGTGGTTACAAGATGAGCAAGAATGTCCTGCCCACCAGCGACATGGAATATCTTGCAAGTCAGTGCGACGTGATCTTCCCGATCGTTCCTTCTTCACATTTCAGAACGGTGATCAAAACCCTTGCACCTTTCCTTCATCCCTATCATATTCTCATTCACGGTACAAAAGGTTTTGATATTAAGTTACAAAAGGGTGAAACGATTGAAACCGTGAAGACCCTCAGTCGCAAGCAAGTCCGCACGATGAGTGAGGTGATTCAGGAAGAGACAGTGGTCGTACGGGTTGGTTGTTTGGCCGGCCCCAATCTTGCCAAGGAACTCGCACAACGCCAACCCGGAGCTACGGTGGTGGCAAGTCATTTTCAGGAGGTGATACAAACCGGTAAAAGATTGTTAAGAAACGATCGCTTCCAGGTTTATGAAAACAATGACCTTGTAGGAGTTGAGATTGCCGGTGTCATTAAGAATATTATTGCTATCGCCGCGGGCATGCTCAGCGGATTGGGTTACGGTGAGAATGCAAAGGGATTATTAATCAGTCGCGGTGCTGTGGAGATGGTCTATCTCGGCAAGGTGCTGGGAGGAGATACAAAAACATTTTTAGGGGTTGCAGGTATCGGAGATCTTATCACCACCTGCAACAGTCCAATGAGCCGGAATTATACAGTAGGATTTCGGCTTGCAAAAGGAGAAAAGCTCAAAGACATTCTGGAAGACATGGAAGAAGTTGCCGAAGGTGTCAACGCGATCCGTATTGCGAAAAAGTGCAGTGAGTATTACAAGGTTCGTCCTTTGATTACAGACACGCTTTACAAAGTATTGTTTGAAGGAATGACCGTTCAGGATGCACTGGATTATCTCATGCGCTATCCATTGAACGTGGATATCAAGCTGACTTAAGCTTTTACTTCATCATTTGAATCTCCTGACCCTGTAATGTAGTGTAAGCACCCATCGCATCTGCCGTAAGGCACGCATGTACCGGCAACACACCCAGCACATCACCGATCCTGATACTTTTCATCTCTTCCTTTGAAGCCTTAACCACCCCATGCTCCTGAGAGAGAGATTTCATAAACATTGTAGTGGACGGTAATTCCCATCCCGAGTCATTCAGTTTTACGATCTCACCATAGTACATCGTGCCATCTTCCTTTTTCATTGCATCCTTGGCAAAGTGAACGCCTCCACCATGAACGAATATCTCACCACGTTCCTCATTCATCGCCACCACTGGACATCCCATTGCGATGGCCACCTGATCTTTTGTGCATGAGCCAATTTCAGTTTGCTGAAGATCATAGAACACCGAATTGCCGGGCCGGATCTCATCCACGCCTGTAAAATCTGTTGCTAAAGAACATGTTGGCGTATCGCCTGTAGATAAAACCAGTTGAGGATATTGCTTGCGATAGTGATCCCCCAGTACTTTCATCAATAATATTGAATCGTTGTGGATCTTCATGATTGCTTCGCGTGTTCTTGACTGATAGCTATGTCCCGCATGTGCCAGAAATCCTTTGAAGGTCAGTAATGGGTCGGAAGATATCTCAGCCAGAATTCTATCAATGCCGGCATGGTCTGTCGGAAGGAGGCCGGTACGTTTATAACCTGGATCGATTTCAATGAAGCAGTTAACAGGCTGTTTTAGTTTTCCTTTTAATTGCTTTATAGTTTCGGGAGAAACAATGAGGACATTCAATTTACAAATGGATGCAAGCTTGTTGATAGCGTCGATCTCAAGAGTGTTCAGTGGAAACGCAATGGTAATATCTTTCCATCCCCCTTCCGCGAAGTAGGTGGCCATCTTTATAGATGATACCGTACAACAATCCACACCTAACTCACCGTACCACTCTCCTACTGCAAGAGATTGATGAGTCTTAAAATGGGGACGGAATTTAACATTTGCCTTTCTGGCTTTGTCGGCCATGCGCAAAATGTTCGCTTTGCAGATTGCTTCGTTGAGCAGCAAAGTCGGCTTGACAATTTTTATCATGTTATAATTCTTTACGGATGCTGTTGGCAACAGCAGCAAGTTCTTCCTGAGAAAGCTTCAGTTTGGGATTTGAGAAGTTTGCATCACTCATGGCATTCATGGGGATCAAATGAACATGAGCATGAGGTACCTCCATTCCAAGCACCGCTACCGCCACTCGCTTGCATTGAGTAACAGTCTTGATGGCTTTTGCCACTTCAGCAGCGAATAGATGCAAGCCTGAAAGTGTCTCTGCATCGAGATCAAAAATGTAATCAACTTCTTTCTTGGGAATGACTAACGTATGACCTTTCTGCAAAGGCATGATATCAAGAAAGGCAATGTAATGTTCGTTCTCAGCAACGATGTGAGCTGGAATTTCACGCTGGATGATCCTGGTGAAAATCGAAGGCATAAATCAGATGCCGATATTGGTAATCTCGAACTCCAGTTCTCCGGCAGGTGTTTTGATCTTGGCCATATCCCCTTTCTTCTTGCCCAGCAATCCCTTACCGATGGGCGATTGGGTTGATATCTTTCCTGCCTTCAGGTCAGCTTCTTCTTCTGATACAAGCATATAAGTAACAGACGCGCCATTCTTTTTATTCTTGATGGTAACTTTTGAAAGAATGGAGACGATGGAAGCATCGAGTTTGCTTTCATCGATCAATCTTGCATTGGAAACAAGTTCGCCAAGCATGGCAATCTTTGCTTCAAGGTGACCTTGTGCATCTTTCGCTGCATCGTACTCTGCGTTTTCACTCAAATCACCTTTATCACGAGCTTCAGCGATTTGCTGAGCGATGAATTTACGTCCAGAGGTTTTAAGTTCGTTGAGTTCCTTCGTCATCTTCTCCAACCCCTCTTTTGTATAATATGATATACTCTTGCTCATAATGAAACGAATTATGTGATCTACTATATAAATGCTGTAACGCTATTGATTCAGGATACGGCAAAAAAGCAACAACGGCTTCGTTGCGGAAACCGTTGTTGCTTTATGAATTCAAAGATAGTTAAAATGGCCATAAAGCACAAAGCGTTGAGCTAAAAGCGCCTGATCTACTATAAAATGTGGATTCAATAACTTACCTCAGGCTTCCGCAAGCTCTGGCATCATTTCTTTGATTTGTTCCTGAAGATCATCATCAAATTTCGCCAGATAAAGCGTCTTCGCTTTTGAGAGCTGATCAATGGTAAGTCCTTTCGCTCCTCTGAAGTCTGCTTTATATAGACTCGCATTTTCAAAGTCAGCACCCATCAGATAGCTGTTCTGTAAATTAGCTTCCATCAGATAGGCATTTGCAAAATTAGCTTTAATTAAAAATGCACTTTCAAATTGTGTTTTGATAAGAAAAGCATCCTTGAAATTCGCTCCACTGGCATATGCCCCTCTCAGATTTGCCTGATTAAGGTTTGCATTTTCAAAATTAGTCTGATTCAGACGGGTGTTTTCAAGATTGGTTTCCAGCAAGGATGCGCTGGAGAGATTCACCGAATTCATATTAGATCCTTTCAGATTAATATAACTAAGGTGAGTGCGTGCCAGATAACAGTTAACAAGATTGATCTCATGGATCTTATGACGGTTAAGACGTTTGATGTTCCCCACCATACGGAATGCCGCCTCATTTGACTCCAACAAACGAAAGTCATCAATCTCATCTTTAAAGGTTCTGATCCGCTGACGTATTTCACCGTTTTGATTAAGCCAGAAAAGTAAAATACCGATGATCGCAATATCGAAGATCATACCATGAGCCTCTACCAGTATCTGCTCCCAGAATTTGTCGAAGTCATTCAGATAAAACTTAAAGCTTAGGGCAACTACAAGGATGGTGACAGTCACCAAAACGATCAATGATGTAAGTAAAGGCTTCTCAACCACCGAATTGGCGTTGTCTGAGAAGTTTACCTTCATGTTTTTCCAGGAAAATCGTCTTGTAAAAAGCTTCAAATGGTTAAAGATTTTAACAAAGGTAAATTAAGTAACCAGCGGAACTTTAACAATAATTGAGAGAACCTTACACGAGATTATAACATCAGGTGAATCGTAATAAAATAGACGGTTAATCCCAATAAATCATTAATCGTGGTAATAAATGGGCCGGATGCTACGGCGGGGTTGAATCCAAATCGGTCCAATATCAAAGGAGTAATGGTTCCTATCAGCGAGGCAAAGACTACCACACTGAATAATGCAATCGATACAACAATAGAAAGCTGATGGTTTCCAAAGAGCATCCAGTTGGCACCGAACACCAATACTGAGAGAACCAAACCGTTCAATAAAGCAACAAACAGTACTTTGGTCAATCGCTGCCAGATTCCTTCATCGACAAAATCAGTACTGGCAAGACTCTGCACCACAAGCGACGAGGATTGAATTCCTACATTTCCTCCGGTTGCCTGAATCAACGGAACGAAAAAGGCAATAGCAGTAACCCGGGCAAGTTCCTGTTCAAATAATCCCATGAAACGGGCAGAGAGCATTCCTCCGAAAATTCCAATTAACAGCCATGGCAGTCGGGCACGGGTATTTTTCCAGACAGTGTCATCCTCCTCCACATCCTCTGTGATACCAGACATGAGCTGACGATCTTCTTCAGCCTGTTCAGTGATCACATCCACAACGTCATCAATGGTAATCCTTCCTACAAGTTGCCCCTGAACGTTTACAACCGGAACAGATTCCAGGTCATACTTTTTCATGATACCAGCAACTTCTGTATCGGGCAGATAGGTCTCCACAGAAACGACATCCTGTTCATAGATATCAGCCACCGATTTATTGGCATCCGAGGTGACAATCTCCTGTAAAGAAACCGTTCCCAGAAGCTTGTCATTTTCATCCACAACAAACACAGTGTAGAATTTGGTAACATTTTCCGCCTGCTTGCGGATTTCCTCCACACACTGAACTACAGACCAGTTGCTGCGTGCCTTGATCAACTCCTTCGCCATCAAACCACCGGCAACATTCTCATCGTATCGGAGAAGATCAATAACCTGTGATTTGAGGATAGGATTAAGACCTGCGATTACTTCCTCACTGGTCTTGATAGGTAGTTCATTAAGAATATCTGCCGCATCATCGGAATCCAGGAGATCAATGATTTCCGTGATCTCACCATGCTCATAGTTTTTCAGAAAGGTCGTGCGGGTTTCACTATCAAGATCACTGATGATCTGGGAACGCACTTCCAGCGGTAAAATATCGAGGGTATACTTGGACTCTTCCGAATTGAATTCATACAAGAGAGCAGTGATATCAGCCGGATTGATATCGGTAAGGCTTTCAAGGATAAAAGCATTATCACGCTGATCCAGGGCCTCCTGAAAGCGGTCACGAAACTCTTTGGTCAATTCAAATTCAACGAACTCCTTCACTTTGTTGGATCAATCGTGTTAAAGAAATAAAATCCTCTACTGATAATTGCTCAGGTCGCTTGTCCATGATGTCCAACACCACCAACTCACTGGGCAAATTTAGATGTTTCAGTCCGTTACGCAAGGTTTTCCGGCGCTTTTGAAATGACTCCTTAACAACTCTCTTGAAAAGTTGCTCATCACAATCGAGTGTCTCTCTTTTATTTCGCTTCAACCGGATAACCGCTGACATCACTTTAGGCGGCGGGATAAAAACTCCCGGTGGAACTTTGAACAAATACTCAATATCATAGAAAGCCTGCAACAAAACACTGAGGATCCCATAGACTTTGCTTCCATGACTGGAACAAATACGATCGGCTACCTCTTTTTGAAGCATACACACCACCTGATCAACCTGGTTCCGGTGATCCAGAACCTTGAAGAATATCTGTGAAGATATATTGTAAGGGAAGTTTCCAATGATGCTATAAGAGCCGGGAAAGAAGGACGCAATATCCTTTTTAAGAAAGTCTCCTTCCAGGAGGGTAAGGGTTGGCAACTGTTTCTTTAAATAAGCGATGGACTCAAAGTCTATTTCAATGACCTTGAGATCAACATCCTTTCTTGCCATCAATCCTCTCGTAAGAACACCAGTGCCGGGCCCTATCTCAAGAACAGCCGATCGGGTATCAGCCGGCAGCTCAAGGGATTCAACGATCCTCTCTGCGATGCTGGTATCCTTCAGGAAATGCTGGCCTAGAAATTTCTTGGGTCTAACCATGCTGAAAACTACTGCTATTCTTTTAGAATTAAGAATTAATAAGTTGAAGCAGCAAGTGATTGCTTCAACTGTGTTCATGACTTCTGTACGCTCTCTGTACTTTTCACTACCTTGCCCTTATGAATTCTACTCAGCCCTCTTCTCATAAACCACGGATTGGAATCACGCTTGGCGACATTAATGGCATCGGACCTGAAGTTATAATCAAGGCTCTCACCGACCCACGCATTTTGAATATGATCACCCCGGTGATCTATGGATCGACGCGGGTCCTATCGTATTATAGGAAGCTGATGGCACTGGAGGAATTGAATTACAGTACCGTAAAGACAAAAGGACAATTCTTTCCGAAAGCAATCAACGTTGTCAATTGCTGGGAAGAAGAAATCAGGATCACGCCAGGGCAACCATCGAAAGAAGCAGGCAATGCCGCACTGCTAAGCCTGAAGAAAGCAGTCGAGGAAATCAAGGAAGGTCTTATTGATGGATTCGTAACAGCTCCTATTGACAAGAACACTATTCACTGTGAGGAATTTCCATTTCGCGGACACACAGAATACCTCACACAAACATTTGAAGCGACCGAAAGTCTGATGCTGCTGGTCGGTGAATCATTGAAAGTTGGAATTGTTACTGAACACGTTCCTTTAAAAGATGTTTCGAAGAACATTACACGCGAGCGTGTGGAATTGAAAATAAGATTGATGGAACTTTCGCTGAAGAAAGATTTCCATATCGGTAAACCAAAAATCGCGGTACTGGGACTTAACCCGCATGCCGGAGATGAAGGCCTCATCGGTGACGAAGAAATTCAGGTGATCAAACCGGTGATCGAGGATTTAAAAAGTAAAGGCAAACTCATCTTTGGACCATTCCCTGCCGATGGTTTCTTTGGCTCAGGCCAGCATAAAAAGTTTGATGGCATTCTGGCGATGTATCATGACCAGGGCCTGGTTCCATTTAAGTACATCGACTTTGAAAACGGTGTCAACTTTACAGCAGGCTTGCCAATCGTGAGAACCTCTCCGGATCATGGTACAGCATATTCCATTGCCGGAAAGAATCAGGCAGATGAAAGTTCTCTGAGGCAGGCGATCTTCCTGGCGACAGATATTATTAACAACAGAACGAATCAGACTGTCAGTGGTCTGTAACTAATACAGGTTTATCCCGAAGACTGCTTTTCCAGCGATAGAATGCTTAAATTTGGTAGCAAGCACTACTGAATGGATATCGTTACCAAGAAAAAGCTCAACATCCTGATTCAACTGGCAGAGGCGGACAAGCATTTCGCCAAGACCGAGCGTGACATGATTTATCAGATAGCCAGGGAACGCAAGTTCTCGGAAGAGGTCGTTACGGAGCTAATTCGCAATCCTGAGCCTATTGAAACACTTGGAGCCCTTTCCCAGGGTCAAAAGCTTGATTATCTGATAAGTTCGATCCAGTTGATTTTCGTCGATCAGAAAGTCTTTGAAAGTGAGCTGATTTTCACCAAAAACATTGCAATCAAGCTGGGATTCAAGAAAACGGTGGTGGATTTCCTTGTGGAAAACTTCGAAAAAGTACCATTGGATCAGCTTAAAAAGAAGGTTTTTGAGGACTATACACTCACCTGAGAGTACCAGCACAGCATGGGCCTGAGCTCAAAATCAGTAAATACCTTCAAATCCCTCAAAAAACGAACTCACAAATCCGGAATTTCTCCGTCCAATTCAGAAAAACGTGGTAAATTTGCGCGCTTATTTCGGAAGTAATGAGGGCGCAGGAGTTTAAGGTTAACATCGTTGGATTGAGTCAAAAGGCACATCGCTTTGACTACGAGTTCGGTGATGAGTTCTTTAAGCTTTATGGTCAGGTGCTTCTGGAAGGCGGACAGTTTAAGGCGGCGGTGACCCTTGACAAACGCGAAACATTGATTGAAACCAATTTTCGCATTGAAGGAACAGCGAGGTTGATTTGTGACAGGAGTCTGGAGCCTTTTGATTTTCCGATGGACATTGATCGTACGATCCTGTTCAAGTATGGTGAAGAAGAAAAAGAACTGAGTGACGAGATCGTGATGATCACACGAAATCAGCAAAGTTTGGATATAGGTCAGTATATGTATGAGTTAATTGCGGTAAACGTACCCATGAAGCGATTACATCCTAAGTTTCAGGAAGACGACCTTGAAGAAAGTGATATAAAATTGGTTTACTCCTCTCCAATTAGTGAAAAAGAAAAAGATGAGGATGCCATCGATCCGCGATGGGAAAAATTGAAAAAGTTAAAATAAATAGTTATGCCAAATCCGAAACGAAAAACCTCCAAAACCCGCAGAGACAAGAGAAGAACTCACTACAAGGCTGTTGCGAAACAATTTACAATTGACCCAACAACTGGTGAGCATCACCTGCCACACCGCGCCTACTGGCACGAGGGAAAACTCTACTTCAAGGGTAATGTTGTAATGGAGAAGGAAGTACTGGCGTAAGCAAGTATGAACTTCTTTCATTTGATTAATCACCATTCGATTCGATTCGCTGATTTTAAGAATCAGCTATAACGATAAGCATAGGTCTACGCCCGACTGGATAACAGTCGGGCATTTGTTTTTTTTAGATATAATATGAATAAAATCCGAGCAGCGATTACTGGTGTAGGTGGTTATGTACCTGACTACATTCTGACCAACAAAGAACTGGAAACAATCGTCGACACCAACGATGAGTGGATCACCTCACGAACAGGAATTAAAGAAAGAAGAATATTAAAGGGAGACCATCTTGGAGTTTCTGTTATGGCAATTGCTGCTGTGAAAGAAATGCTTGCCAAGACCAAAGTAGATCCCAAAGAGATTGACCTTGTCATCTTCGCTACTATTACAGCAGACATGACATTTCCTGCAACGGCAAACATCGTTGCTACTGCTGTAGGAGCTACAAATGCTTTCAGCTATGATCTTGGCGCAGCATGTTCAGGATTTATTTTCGGATTATCGACAGGAGCAAGCTTCATCGAATCAGGTAAATACAAAAAGATAGTTGTGATCGGTGGTGATAAGATGTCGGCGATCCTCGATTATACAGATCGCACCACATGCATCATCTTTGGTGATGGCGCAGGTTGTGTGTTACTGGAACCAACTACGGAAGATGTTGGAGTTATTGACTCAATATTAAAAAGTGATGGTGCCGGCGAAAGCTACCTGCACATGAAGGGCGGCGGCAGTCGCATGCCTGCAACGCATGAGTCTGTGGATAAAAGAATGCATTACGTGTATCAGGAGGGCTCTGCTGTATTCAAATTTGCAGTTACCAACATGGCGGATGTCGCAGCACAGGTGGCCGAGCGCAACAACCTTACATCAAAAGACATTCAATGGCTGGTTCCTCACCAGGCGAACAAACGCATCATTGATGCCACTGCTAACAGAGTGGGCATTACAGAAGATAAAGTAATGATGAACATTGAAAAATACGGCAATACCACTGCCGGTACGATTCCGCTTTTACTATGGGATTATGAGAAGAAATTAAAGAAAGGCGACAATCTGATTATTGCAGCTTTCGGAGGTGGATTCACATGGGGTGCCGTTTATGTAAAGTGGGCTTATAATAGCTAAGGACGCAGTAATCTTGTAAATATTTAATTCATTAGTAACTTCACAATTCATTTTTTCTATGGCTACGATTTCAGATTTAAGTAAGGGAAATTATATTCGCTACAACGGCGACATTATGCAGGTTGAAGAACTTCAACACAGAACTCCAGGAAATCTAAGAGCATTCTATCAGGTAAAAATGCGCAACCTTCGCAATGGAAAAATCGCTGAAAACAGATTCCGTCCGGGAGATTCAGTAGAGCTTCTGCGTGTTGAAACAAAGAACTATCAGTACCTCTACAACGATGGCAACAGCCTGGTATGTATGGACAACGAAACCTTTGATCAGGTTTATGTTGACAGAGTTTTATTAGGTGATTCTGCTAAATATATCAAGGAAGGTGTTTTGCTGATGATCGCTTTCGAAAACGGAACAACTGCCATTACCGCCGAAGCGCCACAACAAGTAGTTGTAAACATCACTTATACAGAACCAGGTGTTCAAGGAGATACAGCAACCCGCACCTTGAAAGTAGCAACAATTGATACCGGTGCAGAAATTCGCGTACCGTTATTCATCAATACAGGAGACAATGTAAAAATCGATACCCAAACAGGGGCGTATATTGAACGTGTTAAGTAACTACTAACCATTGCCAAAAAATGACAAAAGAATCTACATCAAAAGGCAAATCAAAATCCGCAGCCGCAGCTAAGTCGGAAGGACCCAAATCAAACCAAGAAATGAAAACAAGTGAAATAAGAGACCTCATTGACTTCATCTCCCAGTCGGGACTTAATGAAGTCAACATTGAGACAAAAGAACTTAAGCTTCATGTGAAGCGTGAGCCGGATCAGAAAGTAATGAAATCATCAGCACCAGCGATGATGACCATGCAAGCTCCTCAGCAGGTTGCAGCACATCAGCAGATTACTACTCCTCCAGTGATTGCAAAACCTGAAACTCCAATTGCGGTTCCAGGAAAGAACACCGTTGAAATCAAGTCGCCAATGATCGGTACATTCTATCGCTCATCCAATCCTGACACCCCTTCATTCGTTTCAGTGGGTGATAAGGTTACCAAAGGACAAACTGTTTGCATCATTGAAGCGATGAAGCTTTTCAATGAAATAGAATCGGAAGTATCCGGTACGATCGTAAGAGCGATGATTGAAAATTCATCGCCAGTGGAATATGATCAGGTGCTATTTATCGTAGAACCTGATTAGTTGGTGAGCTTTATGCTCTGATTTAAACCAACAAACTATTTTACTACCAAACTGAACGAACGTGTTTAAGAAAATATTAATAGCCAATCGTGGGGAAATTGCATTGCGTATTATTCGCACATGCAAGGAAATGGATATCAAAACTGTTGCGGTCTACTCTACTGCTGATCGCGAAAGCCTTCATGTGCGTTTTGCTGATGAAGCAGTTTGTATCGGACCTCCTCCAAGCAAAGATTCATACCTGAACATTCCACGGATCATTTCTGCTGCCGAGATCACCAATGCCGATGCTATCCATCCGGGATATGGTTTTCTTTCTGAGCGTGCTGAATTTTCTGCCGTCTGTCATGAGTACGGAATTAAATTTATCGGGCCCACTCCTACCATGATCAATCTCATGGGTGATAAGGCTACCGCCAAGGATACCATGAGAAAAGCAGGTGTACCTGTAATCCCTGGTTCTGACGGATTGCTTTCTTCCATTGAAGAAGGAATGAAGATCGCCAAAGAGATAAAGTATCCTGTCATTGTAAAGGCAACTGCCGGCGGTGGTGGAAAAGGAATGCGGATTATCAATGATGAATCCGAATTCAAGAAAGCCTGGGATGATGCCAAGCGTGAAGCAGGTGCCTCATTCGGTAATGACGGTCTCTATCTTGAAAAATTTGTAGAAGAGCCACGTCACATTGAGATACAGTTGGTCGGAGATCAATATGGTAAAGCATGTCACCTCTCAGAACGTGATTGCTCTATCCAGAGAAGACATCAGAAACTGGTGGAAGAAACACCTTCTCCAATTGTTAGCCAGGAGTTGCGCGAGCGTATGGGTGAGGCTGCCATCAAGGGAGCAAAAGCAATCAACTACGAAGGTGTTGGTACGATTGAATTCCTGGTGGACAAGCACGGAGACTTCTACTTCATGGAAATGAATACCCGTATCCAGGTGGAGCACCCTATCACAGAAGAAGTAACGGACTACGATCTTATCAAAGAACAGATAAAAGTTGCGGCAGGCGTACCGATCTCAGGAAGAAACTACTTCCCTAATTTATTCGCCATGGAGTGCCGCATTAATGCAGAAGATCCTGCTAACGGATTCAGACCATCACCAGGAAAGATTGTTAACCTACACTTACCCGGAGGACATGGTGTTCGTGTAGATAGTCACGTTTATGCCGGATACACTATTCCTCCCAACTACGATTCAATGATTGCCAAGCTGATCACAACAGGTCAGTCAAGGGATGAAGTGATCACCCGTATGAAGAGAGCATTAAGTGAGTTTGTCATTGTTGGTATCAAGACTACTATTCCATTCCACCTTGCGTTGATGGATAATGAAATATTCAAATCAGGAAAGTTCACGACGAAGTTCCTGGAGACAAGCTTTGATTTTTCTACTCTTAAAGAATCATAAGCACCTGAATACCGAATTTCTAAAAAGCCACTCCGAAAGGGGTGGCTTTTTTATGCCGGAGCGCCAAGAAGATCCCAGAGATTACCATAGAGATCTTCGAATACAGCAACTATTCCGTACGCTTCGCTTTTAGGTTCACGAACAAAACGAACACCCTTGGCGATCATAGAATTATAGTCTCTCCAGAAATCATCTGTCCTGAGGAAAAGAAAAACCCTTCCTCCCGTTTGATTTCCAATTCTATCCGCCTGTTCATCGCCAACTGCCTTTGCCAGCAACAGCGAACAACCCGTTGAGCCAGGAGGCTGAACCAGCACCCAGCGCTTCTCCCCATCCATTTTTATATCTTCCCTGAGGACGAAGTTCAGCTTCTCGGTATAAAATTTTATAGCCGCATCGTAATCTCTTACGACGATGGCCACATGAGCAATGTTCTGAATCATAGACAATATTAAAGACCAGAACTCAACTTTCTCATCCTCGTTTGGACTTCTGCAGGCCATTTCCGGGAAAAGTTCACCTTCAGCAGTGAAAAATCAAAAATATAGTCGGCTATTGTCTGAACTGAACAACAGAAGTTAAAGTTATCTCTGCCTGAACTCAACAATTAAAATTATGACTCAATCAAAACTCTTCACTCCGCTTAACAAAGGATTAAAACTTTCTAACAGAATTGTCATGGCTCCTATGACCAGAAGCCGCGCTATCAATAATACACCGAACGATCTGATGGCCCTATACTACGAGCAGAGATCTTCCGCCGGACTGATCATTTCAGAGGGCAACTCTCCCTCACCTAACGGATTGGGTTACGCCAGGATTCCGGGAATATTCAGTGATCATCAGGTAGAAGCCTGGAAAAAAATCACCAACGCAGTTCACAAGAATAATGGTAAGATCTTTACACAACTGATGCATGCCGGAAGAGTAGCTCACAGTGAGAATCTTCCCAAGAACGCAAAACATCTTGCTCCCTCAGCTATTTCTGCCGATACTGATATGTGGACAGACACAAAGGGATTACAGAAAACAGAGAAGCCGGCAGAGATGTCCCTGGCAGAAATTAAAAGTACCATTGAAGAGTATGCACAAGCCGCGAGCAATGCAATCAAAGCAGGATTTGATGGAGTAGAGCTTCATGGCGCCAATGGATACTTACTGGAGCAATTTCTTAATCCAAATTCCAATACAAGAACGGATGAATACGGTGGAAGCTTTATCAATCGTGCGCGCTTTGTCATCGAAGTCGCCAGAGCTGTTGCTGAACGTATAGGACCTGAAAAGACGGGCATCAGAATCTCACCTTATGGAACCTTCAACACCATGCCACATTATGATGAGATCGTTGAGACCTATGACTACCTGACAAAAGAACTAAGCAGTATGAAACTCGTATATCTTCATGTTGTAGATTATGCAGCAAGAAGCAATGAGAAGGGTCAGGAGCTCCTGAAACAAATCAGAACAAACTTCAATCAGCTGCTCATTCTAAATGGCGGCTATAATAAAGAACGCGCTATCAAAGCGCTTGAAAACAATGAAGCTGATCTGATCTCTTTTGGAAGTTCATTCATCTCAAATCCAAATCTTCCTCACGTCCTTGAAAATGATCTGGAGCTTGTAAAGCCTGATCCTACTACCTTCTACATGCCAGATGAAAAAGGCTATACTGATTATCAGTTGGTATCCGCGAAAGCAATTGCTTAATCAATCCTTAAATCATTAATTATGAGGTTGGCTGAAAACGTCAACCTCATAATTAAACTTATTTTTTTGAACTCTTGCCTGTACTCTTAGCCTGACCCGGAATAGTATCGCCGAGTAGAAGTCCAAAGGGCTTTAAAGAATCTACACGATCAAATATAACTTTGACAATAGCAGTAAGCGGTATAGCGAGGAACATTCCTGGTATTCCCCATAGAGCTCCACCAGCAAACACTACTACAATGGAAAACAAAGGATTGACCTGAACCTTTCCTGCCACGATCTTGGGTAGAATATATTGATTGTCGATAAACTGCACTATCAGAAAAAGAATGAATACTGAAAGTCCCGCTCCGGCAGATTTCATAGTCATAGCAATAAGAATTGTCAATGCACTTGCCGACAGTATTCCTATGTAAGGGATTACATTCAGCAAGGCACTTAATACTCCAAGAAGAATTGCATATGGTATTCCCAAAATTAACAATCCCGCACAATTGAGCACCGCTACAATAATCGCTTCAATGGAAAGTCCGACGAGATACTGCTGTATTAAAGATTTTGTTTCCGTGAATACTTCTGAAACTACACCTTGTTCACGTTTTTCAAACAGCTCCATTATAAATTCAAGGAATAGCGGTTTATAGTAAAGAACGATAAATATTAAAACGGGCATGACAAAGACCGCGAGCATGCCCTTCAGAGTCCCCATCACTCCTTCCAGCACCATCATGCCATCAATGTTCTTTTGAGATTTGCTGATCCACTCTTTGATCCTCGGCTCACTTATCTTAAAAGTATCTGCCGCCCAGTGTAGTATGTCGTTGGTGAGAATTGAAAACTTCTCCTTGAACAATGGGAATGTGTCACTGAATTGCCCGACCTGAGTAATGATAAAGAATCCCAGGGCTCCAAAAACAATAGTGAGGAAGAGAATGGCAATAACAATTGAAATGATCCTGTTGATCTTCTTTGAACACAGGAAGTTCACAATCGGGTTCAGCAAAATCGCGATCAGAATGGCAAATACTACCGGGATCAAAATCTCCTGTCCGACGTAAAGAATGAAAAAGAATCCAATGATGCCTAGAATGATCTGGGCAATTCTGGAATAAATAAGATACCGGGTGGATTCTTGTTGCAAGCTGATTTGGGGGTTTAGAGGTTTTCAGGAAGAATACAAATACCCTGCCATGGGAAGTGAATAATCAAGAATCAAAAACGACTGATGATGAAAGACTTCTATTAATTTAAGGGCATGGAAACAAAAAAATCCAAATCCGGTGGTCGCGCAAAACGTATCAGGGCCAACCTCAGAAAAGGAATGGAACTTGCCTGGGCAGCTTCCCCAAAATCACTGATACGTTTTTCATTACTGGGAATGCTGAATGCGACGATGCTCCCCATCTCCGTCTATCTCGGTGCCGTGCTGGTCAATCGTATTGCTGACGCGCGACTTCACAACGGTACGTTTAATGACATTCTCTATGTCGTTCTGGGATTATGGATTGTTGTCAGTGTCCAACGCACAATCAGTGCTTATATGGGCTATGGAAGAAATCTTTTCGTTCGACGGGTAGAGCTCGAGGCAGAAAGAAGGTTGCTGGCAAAAGCATCCAAGGTTGATCTGGGAAACTTTGATAATTCAAACTGGCATGACCGGCTTGCACGGGCCAAGCGTGATGTCTCATGGCGGCCTGGTGATCTTACCTGGTCTGTATTAGGATTGTCAGGTAATATCGTTACCATCATTCTGATGGCTTCACTCCTTGCAAGTCTGCATTATATGCTGGTGATCCTTGCGCTTGGCGCGGCATTACTTTCACTTGCTCTTGAAAGTCGTGTGACATCCAAGCTCTACGAATTCTTTTATAAAGAGACGCCCGAAGAAAGGGAAAGAGGATACCTGGGTGATCTTCTTGTTCAACCGAAAACCACGAAAGAAATCCGTGCTTATGTTCTTGCCGACTATTTACTGGGAAGACATAAAGCGCTTTCTGAAAGTCTTTATCGTCAACGCGAGATCATGTACAAATCCGGTACACGTGTTTCATTACTGACAGGCCTGGTAACTGGAACTACACTGGCGCTGGCGTATCTTTTTGTAGCCATCAAAGGTGCCGAAGGTTCTATTGATCCGGGTGGTGTCGTTCTTGTCATTGGAGCATTCACTTCTGTTTCTTCAACGCTTACTCAAATATCCAGCACATTTGTTTCAGTAGATCAGCATACGACCTTCCTGGATGATTACTTTTCTTTTACTTCATTAGATCAGCAAATCAAGACCATCGAACATCCTGAATCACTCCCCGTCAAGCTTGATCAGGGGATAACCTTTGAGCATGTGAACTTCAATTATCCAGGAAGTTCCGAAAATGCCATAAAGGATTTCAATCTCAATATCAAAAGTGGTGAATTGATTGCATTGGTCGGTGAGAACGGTGCCGGTAAAAGCACCATAGTAAAGCTGCTTCTGAGGTTTTATGATGCTGATCAGGGCTCAATAAAAATCGGTGGCGTGGATCTTAAGAATACAGAGCCTGAAGCTTTACGAAACCGTATCGGAGTTTTATTTCAGGACTATCCAAATTATGAATTGACGGTGCGTGAGAATGTGACGATGGGAAGACCGGATGTCCCTGTTTCAGATGAACTCGTTTTGGAAGCACTGGAAGATTCAAGAAGTGAGTGGCTCGTTAAAAAAATGCCTCATGGTCTGGACTCAAAAGTCGGAAGGTTATTTGAAGGAGGACATGATCTGTCCGGTGGTGAATGGCAGCGACTGGCACTTGCGCGCATCATGTATCGTGATGCCGATATCTGGATATTGGATGAGCCTACTTCAGCGCTTGATCCGGAAGCAGAGGCAGCAATCTTTGCAGAATTAAAGCAAAATCTGAAAGGAAGAATTGGCATTGTTATCTCTCACCGGTTCTCAACCGTTCGAATTGCAGATCGTATTGCTGTGATTGCCGACGGGAAAGTTTCCGAGATCGGATCACATGAGGAATTGATGAAGAACCGAGGCAGATACTCTGAACTGTTTGAGATACAGGCAGCAGGCTATCGGTAAATTGTCGTACTCACCCCCTCAGGAAGTCGCACCTCCACCCGCATCGAACGAGGCAGAGGCTCTAAGTTTGTATTAACAAAACGACATAAACTTATTAGCCATGAATACTATTCAGCAAAAGATCAGCGAAGAATTTTCTAAAGGAAACTTTCAGTTTGCCTTTGAATATCTGTCAGAGAACATTCAATGGAACATCATTGGAAATAAGATCCTTAAGGGTAAGGATGAAGTAATCGAATGGTGTACTGAGATTGGAAAAGAAATGAGCGACACAATCCTGAAGAATAAGAACAGCATCATTGGAGACAGCTCTATCGCTATTCAGGGATATTGCGATTACACCACTCCCGATAACCAGCCAGGAAGAGTTTCGTATTGTGACGTATTCCAATTCAGGAATGAAAAGATTGAGGAGATCACCTCTTATGCAATGGAAGATAAAATTTAGAACTATCGAACTTTACCAATCCTCAATGGCGCCCATCGTTATCTTACGGTATTCTTCAGCAAGTCTCTTCTCCAGTCCAACTTCCAAAGTGTAGCCCGGAACCTTTACAAGTTCTTTGCTTGAGTTTTTATTGGTAAGGGAGGGTGTGATGCCGCTGACATTCATTCCCGCCTTTTGCATTCCATAGACATTATTAGTGAAATAATTTGTGTTGGTTTCCTGACCACATATTTCAAAGGTCCTTTTTGAATCGTCCTTTATGATCAGCCAGCTTTTGGAATACATCGAATTAAATTTCCACGAAGTTAGGATATTCCTGCTAAGACCTTTTCCTTTCTTCCTTTATCTTGTATGATAATCCAATCTCGCATGAAATTCCTTAGTCTCCAACCCTTCATTCCTTCCGGGAATAACTTTGAAGCTTCAAAAAAACTCTTTGTTGAACTTGGATTTGACATTGCCTGGGACCAGGGCGATTTTGTTGGCTATGAACGGGATGGATGTGGCTTCATCCTTCAGAAGTATGATTCAAAAGAATTTGCTGAAAACCTGATGCTTACCGTCCGCATTGACAATGTAGAGGAATTCCGCAATGGCGTTCTGGAAAAGAAGCTCACTGAAAAGTTTGGCATCAGCATCAGCAAAATCACACAGCAGCCATACGGGAAAGAAGTGAATGTCATTGACATCGCAGGTGTTTGCTGGCATTTTGTTGAGTAGCAAAAGCTACTCAAGCACAAATACCCTGATGTCCGGGGCATGGAGGTTGAAAAATCCATAGCCTCCTTTCACATTCGTTGGGTAATTGAAAGGCTCACTCGAAAATTCCGAAAACCTGAATCGGTCGTTTCTCAATTTCAGGAACTTGTAGTAGTCCTCACTCACATTGGACATCACAACAGCCACCGAATCACCTTTAGAGAAACTCCTGAACAACGTCCTGAAGTCCTCTTCAAATAACTTTCCATCAAAAGAGGTATCATCTGTCAGGTGAGTGAATATTCTCGGATTGATAATAGATTGTAAATTCTGCTTCTGCGAAAACTTCTGAACGCTGACCATGTAAAAATTCCTGCCCACCGGATCATTCAGACTGTAGTCAACCTGCAAGAGTGAATCAAATCCTGTTGGATAGAATTGCACATCCACCGATGTAAAGCCTATTGCCTGTGGCACTTGCGTAATTGCCGATACCGTTCCTAACGTTGAGGTCTCCACCGTTAACTCATACACATCGCCGGAAGACCATGGAGTATTGAATCCTCCATATAACCCATTTCCAAGATTATTCAATACATCCGACTGCGTACCGTGACGAAGAGTAACCGTTGCATCCGCAATAGCGATCTTTTCCAGCAATACTTCCGGATCGGAATTTCCGCCTGCCTCCAATGCACCCACACTTTTGGTAACAAAAACCACAAGGCCTGTACCCGGTACCAGTTGAGATGACACCACAATTTTTGTTTCGGGTTTCTCAATATCCGTTACAGGAAGTGGATCAGGAATACATCCTGCCATCAACCCCGCCAAAACGAATCCCACGATATAATTCACTGCTCTCATACTCAAAACTTAAAACCGTAGCTAACAAAAGGAAGTAATCCAAAAAGCCCAGGCTGCTCGTACCGGTAAGAACCATCTGCATTTTGCTGAATGACAATTCCGTAAGGCATTGCCCGGTTGTAGACATTGTAAATCCCTACAAACCATTCAGATTGAAATTTCTTTTCCGGTTTTGACTTTAATTTAATTCCAAGATCAAGACGGTGAGTGTCGGCAAGCTTTACAGAATTCATCGTGGCGTACACTGGTATCAATTGAATCCCTCCCAATGTATTGGCAGGCACTGCATATCGCCCTACAATGGGTGTAAATCTTGAACCTGAGATAAACTCAAACACAGCAGAGAAAGACCACCTTTTGGCAAATTCATAATTCATTACCACACTTCCGTTATGCCTTCTATCGTAGCGTGAAAGGAACCACAAGCCATTATTAACTTCATCATACTGACGTTCAGACCTGGATAACGTATAGCTGATCCATCCTGTAAGCTTTCCTGATTCTTTCTTTATCAGAACTTCCAATCCATATGCTGTACCTTTTCCCTGGATCAATTGTTTCTCAAACTCTGTATTCAAAAAGAGATTGGCACCTTCACGATAGCCAATAAGATCATTCATGTTCTTGTAATATCCTTCCAGACTTATAAATACATTCATCCCGGGAATCCGCTTTTGAAGAGCAAGTGTAAGCTGGTCTGAAGTCTGCGGAACAACATCTTTTGTAACCGGATACCAGATGTCGGTAGGGAAAGCAACGGCAGCACTGGATACTCTGTGGAGATACTGAGCCATCCGTGAATAGCTTCCCTTTAATGCGAGTGTCTCACTCAGCTTATAACGAATCGCCACTCTGGGTTCAGGATTGGAATAGAATTTATCTCTAACAATTGCAGACGACAAACGAAAGCCCGCACTCCATGACCAGTTCTGATCCCAGGTTCCATCAGCCTGAATAAATGCACTTGACTCAAGACTGGTCTGAGCTTGTGTTGAACTGCTTTGCAGCAACTCTGCGATACTGCCGGAGGTGTCAATAATATTCGGACTTACTTTATGATGCGCAGACTCCACTCCTGCCGTGATAGACACCTGACCGACACTGTCCCAGTGCAATGAATACTTCCCGCCAACATCCTCAATGGAAGAATGAACGAACAATCTACTCTCTTCAAAGCCCGTTTGAATGGTGTAATTAAAGTTTGTGCGATAGAGTGAAAGCGCTGAATGAATGTTGGGCTGGATCTGTCTTTTCCAGAGTAAAGTCTGCGAACTGTTGGCGATCGTAAAGTTGCTGGAGATGTTTCTTCTTCGCGCAGAAGTATCCTGAGGTTGTCGTCTGTAATTCAATTTGTCTTCACCAGAGTAATGGGATACTTCAATCCGGTCGCGAAGTGTTGGTTTGAAAATGACTTTTGCATTGATGTCATAGAAATAATATGGAAGGTCCTGCCCCACTGCCTTTACCACCTGATCAACATACGTCCGACGGCCGGCAACCCAGATATCAAGTTTATTCTTAATGATAGGCTGGCGGATCATCAGTCGTGAAGCGAGCAACCCAATGCTTCCCTGCCCTTCCGTATGAGAAGACATCGTAGACTTTGTATTGACATTCAATATGGAAGAAAGTCGCCCGCCGTACTGTGCCGGAAATGCACCACTGATATACTCTACTCCCTGGAGAATATCCGAGTTGAACACAGACAGAAATCCGAACAGGTGCCCGGTATTATAAACAGGAGCGCCATCCAGCAAAACGAGATTCTGATCTGCTGCTCCACCGCGAACGAACAAGTCCGTACTGCCCTGCACTCCTTTCGAAACACCCGGAAGCAACTGAATGATCTTCAACAGATCGGCTTCGCCACCAAAGACCGGTATTGAAGTAATATCTTTTTCGGTGAGGTTAACCGTGCTCATGCGCGTCGTCTTGAATTGCTCCGCTTGCAGGAGGCGATCAGAAGAGACGACAACTTCATCGAGCTGCTCTACTTTGGATTCGAGAAAGAAATAAACCGTTGTGTCCTTTTGAAGATTGAATGATTCCCGAAATCTCTTAAACCCCGTATATGAAATCTCGATCTCAACATTACCAGCCGGATGCTGGAGAGAAAACTTACCTTCCTCCCCCGAGATCATAACTTTTTTAACAGAAAGAATCTGAATGCTGGCAGATGACAAAGGATGTCCCTGAGAATTGCGCACGACTCCATTCAACCGATACTCCTGAGCAAAGGTGTTTGAAAGGATGCACAAAAGGCAGATAAAGAGAACGAGCCTCATCCTTTAAATTTAGGTTCTGCGGGATTCAAATTCTACAGAGGAACATTAATATTTAGTGATCATCCGTGGCCTTCCCTTCTTTCATTACTTCATTCTTCAGCTTGATCAGAAAATTCCCGATTTCTTCACCTTCCTCACAGCGGTATATCTCCGCCACCGGCATCAGGAAATAATCGGAATAAAACTCCTCATCGGAATTGACCTCAAAAGGTTTCCATGCCGGTACACACGTCAAGAGATGGTACATTCCATCTCTTACATCATACACCAGAATCGGCTCCACATTATCAATCACGCCGCAGAATAACAGTATCGGGAAATCCAGCAGACCGGTATCACGCATCTCCTGAACGAAATTTGCATCAAAGAAATTATACTTGAGCAGCTTACTGTATTGTCCGGTCGCAGATAACATCTCATGAACCTGCAAAAGCTTTACACGCATCACATCATAGGGAATATTCTCCGGAAGAAAAGTCTGAATGGGTTCCCAGGTTTGTGTAGACAATTGCAAAAACTGCAACACTTCATTTCCTATGCTCAGCTTGTAATCAAAATGCGGATTCCCGGGAACGAAATAACCCGGATAGAAGTATTGCATTCCCAACTCCTTGCAGAACTTTATCTTGAGATAGATCAGATACTTCCCAAGACTATGCTTCTTATATTCAGGATCATAAAACGAGGTAATACCTTCCGCGCTGACGGCACCCAGGTCAAAGAAGCCACAGGCGATTAGCCGATCGCCATCATGAACATTTACTTCGTACGTTGTGAAAATAGAACCTGTCTTCGTTGCAGGCTGCTCACTATTATTACGTTTGTCCAGCAACAGAAATTGAAGTGAGTCACTGGCTGGAAAAGAAACGGTCTGCTTGTAGATCGAATAAAGTTTTTCCTTTTCTTCTGTTATCTCCGCCAGCTTAAAGCTTATCCTGAATTCTGAATTGCGCTTGAATAACTTTACCTGAGTGTTATCAGCAACATAACTATCCAAAAGAATCCGCAACCAGATGGTGCTGTGGATCTGCTGCTGAAAGCGTATAAAGTTTGTGGTGAAAATAGTCTGGCCCATCCGGAACCATCCCTGAGCGAGATAAGCATCCAGCTCTTGCGCTTCTAGGTGATCCGGATTTTGTACCTGGGCAAACATGCCTGCCTATAGAAAAGTTATGCGACTTAAAAGCTCTTCCCGGTATGACTGACCCAGCGGGATCTTAGTGAGGCCGATAAAAAGATATCCTTCAGAGATGGAGCTTATCTTTTGAAAATTGACCAGGTATGATCTGTGCACCCGCACGAATCCTTTTGTGATCAGCTTTTCTTCTACACTTTTTAAAGTATGACTGACAATATATTTCTCCTTATCGGTCGCGACTTTGGCATAGTTGTCAAACGCTTCAACATAATGAATGTCGCTGACTTCCAAAGCAATCATCTCCTGATTGTTCTTGACAAAGAACTTATCCGCAACCGGTGCAGCAGGCTTACTCCTGTTCTTATATAACGCCATTTCAACATTGATGAAGAGATCATTCTCATCGAATGGCTTCACAATATAACCTTCGGGTTCAGCAGCCTTGGCACGATCTACCGTCTTTGCATCATAGTAAGAGGTGAGGAAAATAAACGGAAGCTTATAGCGTGCCCTGATATCATGAGCCAGCGCGATGCCATCTTTAGTTCCCCGGATCTTGACATCCAGCAACGCAAGATCCGGTGTAGTCGTGGAGAGAAACTTCATGGCATCATCAGCGTTGTCCACAATGCCTGCAATTACGAAACCGCGATCTTTCAGAGTCGCTGCGATATCACTGGCGATGATAGGCTCGTCTTCAACAATAAGAATTGATCCACTCAAGACCCGAAAGGTTTAGCTACCAAGATAAGCAGTACGCCTGAATTAAACCGGTACGGCGGACTTTAAATTCGCTAACTTAAATTCAGTCACCACCAGCTCAACGCGTGTACCGCGATCGGTTGAGATGGATACTTCCGCTCTTAACTTCTGAGCCAGTGAGTTGACAAGATTCAACCCGAATGAATTCCCTGACTTCTCATTCACATCGATTCCTTTTCCGGTATCAGATACTAACATGTGAAGTTTCCCATTCTTTTGCTTCAATGATACCGAGATACTTCCAGTCTGTTGATCCGCAAACGCATACTTCAGTGAATTGGTCAGCAGCTCATTCAATATCAGACCCAGGGGAATGGCAGTATCCACATCGAGCAAAAGCGCATCAACATCAAGCTTCCATTCTATGTTCTTCTGATCCACACCGTATGATCGCCCTAAACTATCCACCAGATGCTGAACATATTCCGGCATCGACACGCCTGTCAAAGTATCTTCCTGATACAATTGCTCATGGATCATCGCCATGGACCTTACACGATTTCTGCTTTCAATCACTGCACCGTGTGCTGCTTTGTCCTCCACACTCCTGGACTGAAGATTCAAAAGACTTGATATGATCTGCAGATTGTTTTTTACTCTGTGATGAATCTCCCGCAGCAAGATCTCCCGTTCGCTCAATGCCTTGCCAATGATCTCATTCTTCTCCACGAGAACCTGGTTTGATCTTTTCTTCTGATAAAACTGAAAGTAGATCAAAAGAGAAATCGCCAGCAATGAAATGACTGCTATAATGAGAACGTTCCGTTGACCTTCTTCTACCTCACGCTCTTTATTCAGAAGCTCAATAGCAACATCTTTTTTCAGAGCTTCCAGCTTAGCCACTTCCGTTTCCCGTTCCGCTTTTTCTGTTTCATACAACGCCCTCATCCGGGAAATCTGCTCTGTCTTCTCAGATGAGAACAAACTGTCCTTTGCCTGCATCATTTTCTTTTCAAAGGTCAATGCTTTTTTATAATCCTTTGTCGCCTCATATACCTTTACCAGGATATCATAAGCATCTTTCATCTGCTCTTTCGACCCGATCTCTTCCGCAATCTTCAGACTTCGGTCAATGTTCTCTTTGGCCTTATCAAATTCATTAAGAATCAGGTACGTCTCCGCAATGTTCTTTAAGGAAACCGCCGTTCCACGTTTATCATTCATCTTCAATTTAATCGCAAGACTCTTTTCATAGTATGTAAGCGCTTTCCTGTAATCTTTCGTTTCCCAATAAACATTTCCGATGTTGTTGTTTGCAATCCCCATCCCCATGTAGTTATTGTTCTTCTCAAAGAACTCCAGGGATTTCATATGTGCTTCAAGTGCCTGAACCGGCATCTTCAGACGATTGTATGCCGCACCCATGTTCACCAGTATCTTGGTGGATGATGAAATATTATTCTGCTCCTGATATTCTTTGTAGCACTCTTTAAAATAATCCAACGCCAGCAGATAGTCGCCCTGACGGAAATAGACCATACCGATATTCTCTTCCGTTAATGGGATCTTGTCTTTCTGATTCAGCTGACGCAAGAGCTTCAGCGATTTTGTAAAACTCTCCAGTGCCTGCGGATACTGTCCCTGAAAATTATAGACCAGTCCCACACGATTAAATACATCTGCCAATCCAATTCCGTAATTCGCTTTAGCATAAATGACTTCAGCGCGCTTGCACATGTCCAGCGCTTCAGAGAACTGTCCCTGCTGAGCCATCACTCCACATAAAATACACGATGCATCCGCCTCTCCCCTTGAGAAATTAATAGTCTTTGAAATCTCCAGCCCTTTCTCAGCATACTGCCTGCACCGGACATTATCTCTTTGGGAATACTGAAGGGCCAGCTGATTTAATGTCTGCACTTTAACAGAGTCAGGCTGGTGCGATAGCGTTGCGATCACGCTGTCCGGTCTGGACTGCCCAAAGCAATCCGTTATTAAGAAGATGAGAACCAGGATGCTGATGACTTTCATTTGGGGTGACAAGACTGGAAGATACAGAAGTTGATGCGAAAATTGACTCGAAAAAAGCACCTCGTCACTAAAAAAATACCGGTGTTGACTAATTCCCCAAAGATTGAAAACCCTGCGGACTGTAGCTTCATGCAAACCTTTTACTATGAAGAAGTCCTTTCAACTCGGCCTGCTCCTTATTCTATTATCACCCGTCTCGTATGCGACTATCCGGACGGTGAGCAATGATGCCATCAACCCCGCTCAGTTTACCACCATTCAGAATGCCATCAATGCATCAACCTCAGGGGACACGGTGTATGTGAATGTCTCCGCCACGCAGTACACTGATTTCATCATCGACCGGAAAATCATTCTCATTGGTGGCGGGTACAAGACCAATTCACAATTTCATCTCATCACCTGGCTGGGCAACATCACCTTTAAGGCTACAGCAGGAAATGATCCTTCTGGATCCATCATTGAAGGATGCAGGATCACCTTTATCAGTATTGCCGCCGGCACGCTGCCGGTGAATGATATCAAACTTTTCAGAAACTCCATTACCACAATTGCCACGGCTGCCAATCCTTCCTGTGAAAACTGGAACATCTACAATAATATCATAGGCGGTGTAGATGGAGGATACAATAGCAAAAACGTCAAGATCCAGAACAACATCATCGTTGGAGGAGTGTCGTTCTTCTTTGATCCTGCCACGATCATTGATCATAATGTATTTCACAACGCCATCTTTCTTTATGTTGGAAACAGCACCATCACCAATAACATTTTTACCACACAGAGTATTGTAATGCGGCAAAGTGTGGTGGACAACAATACCTTCAACAACAATCTTTACAATACCACAACGGTTGGCAATTCTCCACCTTATGATTCCTTTGAAGGAACGACAAACACGGGTGGTGGAAATTTCGTGGGAGTGGATCCTCTTTATGAAAGCGTTGCAAACTTTGAATTCTTTAATGACGTCAATAACTATCGCCTGAAGTCAGGCTCGCCTGTTCGCAATGCTGCAACGGATGGTTCTGACCTGGGGATCTATGGAGGCGCACATCCTTTTCCAAGTGGCGGCGCTCCCGGCAGTGGATATGATTTGAGTGCCTTGCCTGCGATTCCTGAGATCACTTCTGCCGATGTTCAGAATTCATCCATACAACCCACTACTCTTCTCAGAGTAAGAGTGAAAGCAACCGTTCATTAATAAAAATGCAAAGGATCCTTCTTCTCTTCGCATGCTTCCTCTTCTGTGTTGAATTATCAGCGCAGACGATCAACCGTGCGGAGTATTTTATTGACAATGATCCTGGCAATGGCAACGCAATCCCACTCACTATTTCTCCGTCCGCTTCACAGAACAATGAATTCAGCATCGACATCAGCGCACTGTCACGTGGATTTCATATCGTTGGCTTCCGGTATCGGGATGATCTTGGAAGATGGACATTAACGACCAGCAGGAGATTCTACATTCTGCCTGCACCGGTTGCTCCACCAACGGTTGCCACCAGCATCGTGAAAGCAGAATATTTCTTAAACACTGATCCCGGTCCCGGCAACGGAGTTTCATTGCCTCTCACTGCCGGAGCGACTCTGGATAATACTTTCAGCCTCGACATCAGTGCATTGGCATCAGGCTTCCATCAGGCGGCAGTTCGTTATCAGGATAATCTCGGAAGATGGTCGCTATTCCTTCATCGTAAGTTTTATATAATTCCTTTCAATGTGTTTACAGCTCCAACGATTGTAAAGGCAGAATACTTTGTTGACACAGATCCGGGCTTTGGTTCAGGAATAAATCTGCCCATCACTGCATCCGCCAGCATCGATGAGCTATTCAGTCTCGACATGAGCAGTGTGCCCACCGGCAATCATAAACTTTATATAAGAGTAAAAGACTCCAAAGGATTCTGGAGCTATACACTGGCTGCCGACTTTACCGTCGAGGTATGCATTCCTCCTACCGCCCCGACCGTCACCAATGGAAATCACTGCGGACCTGGAACGGTAGCCCTTTCTGCCAGCGGCACCACTGCGGGAAATTACAGATGGTATACGCTGCCGAGTGGCGGGATTGCCATCCCGGGAGAAGTGAATGCATCGTATACAACTCCATCTTTAACTACCACCACTTTATATTATGTATCGATCGTCAACGGTCCGTGTGAAAGTGCCCGCACCACAGTGACCGCGACAATCAATGCACCGCCATCGGCTCCAACTGTTACAGCAGGCAATGGATGCGCAAATTCATCGATCACCCTCACCGCCTTCGGTGCTGCGGCAGGTCAGTATCGCTGGTACGCAACATCGGTTGGTGGTACAGCGATCATCGGTGCGGTTAACTCAACCTACATCACACCAGTGCTGACGACGACTACTACTTTCTATGTTACCATTCATGATGGAACCTGTGAAAGCTCGCGCACTCCTGTAGATGCAAATGTGATTCCATTACCTGCTTCACCATTGGCAAGCAATCCGGCGCCTGTCTGCTCCGGAGCAAGTGTCACGCTTACAGCCTCAGGGGGAACCAACGGACAATACAGATGGTATGATGGAGCAACATTGATCCCGGGTGAGGTCAACGCGACCTATGTTATTGCAAATCTTGCAGCAACAAAAAGCTATGGCGTTTCGATTCATAACGGAACATGCGAGAGCGCTAAAGCACCGGTGACTGCCACAGTGAGTCCTTGTAATCCACCGAATGTAGCGGCTGAGGTTGGGGCAGCATTTAACAATGGAGTGATAACTATTGATCTTGGTGATCTGGTGAGTGATACGGATGGCAATCTGGATCCGTCTTCTATTGTGATCGTCACACAACCTTCCAGCGGAGCCAAAGCCACGGTGGAAGATTTCAAATTGGTAATTGATTACACAGGACTTCCTTTTACAGGATCAGATGTAATTGAACTACAGGTTTGCGATCTCACGATGATGTGTTCAAAGAAGAGCATCTCGATTCAGCTCGAAAGAGATATCAGGATCTATAATGCTGTCTCCCCCAATGGTGACGGGAAGAATGACAGTTTCTACATTGAATACATTGATATCATTCCGGACACGCGGCAAAACAAAGTATTTATTTTCAATCGCTGGGGAGATGAGATCTGGGAAGGCACCAATTATGATAATTCCTCCGTATCATTTACAGGAACCAGTAAGAACGGAACAGAACTTCCCACCGGAACCTACTTTTATAAGATACAGTTTGCAAAGCGCGAGACCCTTACCGGATTCATATCCTTAAAGCGCTAGCCTCCAATCTAAATTATTCTATAGTTTATCTAAAGGATCCTTTAGGCAAACTATACCCGGGTAACATAATTAAAAGTGCTTACCAATACTCAAATTCATAGAATCTTTTCACCTCCGTTTTAGGATTTCAATTCAAAGCATACCTCACAGTAATGTAACTGTTCAATAGCTACCCACCAGGATTTGTAAATTAAGGTGCACCCCACAACCTTAACTAACAAACATTTTATGAAAACTTTAATCAAAGTATCATGCGTGATACTGTTCCTGTCATTTGGCTCATGCAGGACCATGAAAGTCCCCTCGGACACAGAGCTTAAAACCAATTATGCAAAGGTTCAGGATATCCTCAAAGGGATTCAGCTTGCGATCTGTGAAGCGTACAATGCTGAGGGGTATTCCGGCGCCGACAATGCTCTTAACTTCCTTGAAGAGGTAGAAGTAAGTCTCGCGAATGGAGTTTCAAGGGAAGTGGGTGGCGAAGTTTCCTTCTGGGTGATCAAAGCCGGCGGTTCACGGGGCAGAGAAAGAACCACCACCTTCACTTTCAATTTTGAACCCAATAAATCAAAGTCACTGTTGACCTCTGCGGATTATGGGAACTTGAAATCTACCAACAGAGATCTTGTTAAAGCTTTGAAATCACTTGGAACCTGCATCAAGGAATATCAGAGTCCTGACTACAATCTTAACGAGATTGATCTTGAGGTAGCGCTGGTCATCTCTACCAAAGGCACGGCAGGTGCGGAATTCAAGATTGGTGTGGTTGGCATCGGGCCATCTCTGGAAGTTGGTTCAACGAAAGGAAATACCATCACCCTTAAGTTAAAGTTACCTAAGCCCACCGCAAAACCTTAAACCATTGTCATATGAAAACCACACGAAGAGATTTCATTATCAAATCAGGCATGGCAGGTCTTGTGCCACTGCTGATACCTGAAGAACTATTTTCATTTAATCAACCAGCTATCGTCACACGGCGGGATGTTAATCAGCCTAATGCAGCAAATGACCTTGCTACTTACGTGAGAGGTGTTACGTTGTTAAAGAATCTTCCTGCCAATGATGCCAGGAACTGGGAGAACCTTGCTCTTATCCATGTAAATTTCTGTCCACACGGTAACTGGTATTTCCTTCCATGGCACAGAGCGTATCTGCAGTGTCTTGAAAAAATCATACGGGATGTTACGGCTACTCCTACTTTTGCATTGCCGTATTGGGACTGGACTACCAACCGCTCTATCCCTGCTCCGTTCTGGAATGGAACTTTAATGGATGCGACCCGCGAAGTAACACAAGTCAGCAAGCTTCCCGATGAATCCGTTGGTAAGGCAAAGGTCATGGATGGAATATTTAAAGAAACAGTCTTTGAACTTTTCGGAAGCTTCATGCCAAGGAATCAGAATAGCATTGATCCTTCCTGGCAGCGAGGCAGAGGAACAAAATCAACCCTGGAGCATACACCGCACGACGATGTGCATGTATGGATCAGCGGCAATATGGGTGCGATGTTTTCTCCCCGTGACCCGATCTTCTGGCTTCACCATTGCAACATTGACAGAGTATGGGCCGACTGGAATTCAAGAGGCAGATCCAATTCTAACAATGCTTTCTGGAAGACGTTTGTATTCAGAGGGAACTTTGTTGATCCTCAATCAGCAAAGTATGATGTAACTGTAGGGGACATGGAGTCTACTACTGCCCTTGGGTATACCTATCCCAACATCAATCCTGTTGCGGCAGAGGTCATTGCTTCCAGCACCGATTTCATGTCCATGGCATTCAGTCGCAAGTTTGCTTTCACACAACTGACAACGGCAACATTGCAAGAAGACGGACTTCTTTCCGTACCGATTACCAAGAGTGCGGTGGCCGAAGCAAATACGCTAAAGCTTAATACACCAAAGCAGCGACGCATTCTTGCCATTGTAAAAAACGTAACACCTCCGGCAGATCCGAATGTTCGCGTTCGAGTGTTCATGAATTGCCCTTATCTGAAGCCAACTACTCCTGCCGATGATGCGCATTATGTAGGAAGTCTCAGCTTTTTTGCGGCAGCACATGTGGACCACAATCAGCATGGCGGCGGACAGGCAGAAGGTTTCTCCTATGTTTTCGATCTGACGAATACCATCAGCAAGCTTAACCAGGCAAAAGCCGGCATCGTTGCAGAGCAGATCGATATTCAGCTAATACCGGTACCTTTGGAAAACAATAAGGCTGTTGCTGAGTCAGCAGAGATTAAATTTGATGGCGCGGAAATTGTATTTCTATAGTAAATGAAACCGATGATTCTGATTTTTTTACTCCTTGTCATTCAGTCGTGCAGCCCTGTGCAAAGCAACCAGGGTACGGCACAACTGCGTGAGACTTTTACAACAGAAGTTAAAGTTGATCAGGAAGTAAAAAATTCAGAGTCGTTGAATCCTGAAAAGCCGTTGGTCTTAAAGCTGGAACTATCCACGTTCCAGCTTTCTGTTAAACGCAGCACGGTACGAGTATTTCTTGATTTACCGGATGCCACTCATCTTACTTCAACGGATGAGAAGAATTACATCGGCAGCTTCTCTACTTTCGGAGATGCCAATTCATACGCTTTTAATCTTAATGATTTTTTGTCTGCCAGCAAGATCAATAACCCTAAGAGCTTTTTGAACAGGAAGATCACCCTAACGCTGGTGCCTGTTACTTTTGATGAGAATAAGTCGGTTGTGATCAGTCAGATCGAAGTTAAAAGCTGCACGATCTCGTCTTTTGCAGACCGATAATCATGCAGCTAACTTCAATTCTTTAGAATTCTTCTTTCAATTTATCGATATCGTTCTTCTTTCCTGAGAACACCATCTCGCTCAGCTTGCGGTTGGCATCGTATCCGATTCTCAGCTCGATTGTTTTTCCACTCCAGGTCTGGATCTTTTCAAAGCGATCCAGCTCTGCAGATTTCTTTTTGTTGGCTTTTGACTCACCGTAAAGAACTTCCAGAGACTTCACCAGATCTTCAAAGTCGTCCTTGTTTGAATTCTTGAAAGAGACAATCACTTCCGCCACTTTTTCTTTATAGACTTTCAACTCTACTTCACCTGTATAGATCTTTACGCTTACGCGATCCTTTACCAGGAAAAGCTTGGTGTCTGCATTGTCCAGGGTCTTGGTGAACTTGGCCCTGTCTTTATAAGTGGAAATATCTTCTGCGATCTTGAAGTCCTTGAAACCACCTTTTTTATCCAGCTCGTCTGTGGACTGAGCGAATGAGTTGATAGAAACAAACAGGATCAGAATGACAAATAAGTGCTTCATAATAGGTTTTAATTAATGACAGAAGTCAAAGGTAACAAATTGGCTTCTCAATTCTGATGGCTAATTAATCCATCCCCTGTCGCTGGCACTCTTGGAGTACCAGATCAGGTAAGCACCGATTACGATGATCATCACCGGCATCACCATGCCACCAGGTCCGTAAACTTCGATTGAATTGCTGATAAAGAAAGAATGGATCATCTGTACTACAATACCAACAAATGAGATCATGAAAATGGTAGTAGCGAGTTTTTTTCTCATAAGCAAAAGTACGCTGGCAAGTGCTCCACCGAAGACTGCGATAGCAAAGGCCATCGTTGCCCACATCGGTATGTTGGTGTACAGGGCTTGTTCATTTTCCGGTAATGCCTGAATCGCTTCCGGCGTCATCATGATTTGCATAACATAGGCAGACACGCCCATTAAATTCCATAGCAGTGCAAGCACGCCGATGATCCAGAAGGTAGTAGCAGGTTTTATTGCTGTAGTCATAGTGTTTGGTTTAGGGGAGACACATACAACTTAGGCAGATTTTCTGAAATTTAAAAGTAGTGGTATCTAAATACCAAGGACATCCTTAACAAACCTGCCCGATTTCTTCATGGTGGCTTTCACTGTATTAAGATTGATCACGTCTTCCACGGTAGGTTTCAACGCGTGGATAAAAGCATTCTTCAGAATGGACACAATGCCGGAAAAAATATTGATATGAGGATCATCCAGCTTCCCTTTGATCTGGATCTTCGTTGCTACCTGATCTTCTGATTTATTCTTAAGCAGTTGATAGGCACCGGCCACGAGCCCTTCCCATAGTCGCGTAAAGAACTTGTCGTCTTTGTCCTGAGCGCTGATAACATCCAGGTCGCGGATAATAGGTTTGATATAACCGTTGAACTCCCCTTCACGCGCTGCCACCTCCATGTACATTTCAAAAGTGCCTGCACTCACATCCAGTCCTGCATAAGATCTCAGAAAATCATTCATGAGTGGAAGACTTACCTTCTCAAGTTTGGTGTTCATATCGAACGTAAGCTGATCGTTGAGAGGATCAAGCTTCATTTCAAACGTGAGTTTGCCACCATATACGCTGCCGCCGATGCTGACCCTCGCGGGAAGTTCACTGCTGTTGTGATCTATGTTGGTGAGATTAAGGATCGTCACTTCGAGATCCGTTAGTTCAAGATTCACAGGTCCCTTCGCGCCTTGCGAAAGGTAGATGCCTTTGCCTTTTACACATTGGAGGTTGATGACGAAGGGCATCATCTGTGTTAATTCATTTTTAAGATTAAAAGGAGTGGTTATGCTGTCCGTATTCCTGGTTTCTTTTTTGTCGGACGTGATGATGATCTGACCTTCTTCGATGAGGATGTCGGCTTTGAATATCTTTTTTAATAATGATCTGAATTGAATGGAAGCGATGACGGAAGAAGCGGTGAAGAAAGGAATCTCCGCTCCTGCAGGAGTGAGTTTGTTAATACGAACTGAGTGAAGCTTTACTTTCTGATTCAGGAGGCTTAGTGAAAGTCGTTCGACGCGACCCTTGTACTCTGCGGATTTTGCGAGTCTGGTGTTGATTTTATTCAGCATCCACGAGGGCAATAATAGCCTCAGGAGGATGAGGATGGAGATAATGGTGAGGATAATCGCGAGAATGATCATTGGGATGGGTATTGCAAAAAGTGTTCCCGGGGATAACCACAGCGTTTGATTGGGAGATGAATACAGGAACACGGATACACGGATTCAGTGCGTTGCACTGTGAAGCATAACCAACAGCGTTTGCTTTGGAAATGAAAACAGATTGATACAGATGCAGTTAATTTGAGTTCGCGGATCAGCAAGCTGATAATTACTAGTACGGTTTATTTTAGAGGCATGCATAATCAATGGTATCATGTCCAGGGCCTGTGCTCCTGCGGCATGCAAATTGTATCCTCAGCGGTAACCAAAAACTATATATACCATGAAAAAACTACTCATTCTCTTCATAGCAGTGATTGCTTACGGTCAATCAGCATTTGCTCAGGATCCAGCCGTCATTGTCAGCACGAAACCGGGATGGCACAAGATCGGTGAAGTGAAAGCCGACTTCACAAAGGAAAGCGAGTCCATTGTTGTGATGGGCAATGATAAATTCAAAGCGATCAAGCTGAAGATTGCTGAAGCTCCGATCACTGTGAGCAAGGTGGTGGTTTACTTCGACAATGAAACGATGCAAAACATTCCGGTAACGGGCACTTTCAAAGTTGGAAAGGAAACACAGGAATTCTATTTACAGGATCCAACCCGCGGAATTACCAAGGTAGTATTTACGTATAAGTCGGAGCCCAACAAAGCAGACAAGAAGGCGCATGTGGAGTTGTGGGGATTGAAGTAAGCAAAAGATAAATTCTATTCGCAGCAGGTTATCTTGCTGCGAATATTTTTTGTCTAAGAAACTAGGATCAGGTCCTCTGGACCCCTAAACTTTGTAGTCAATGCAATCGAATTTGCACGGCGTGCCGTAGGTACGCTACATTTTTTATATGGTGGCCATGGTTGGTGCTAACACTAACCTAAATCAGTTTTCACTGACCTTACTATTCTCTACACCCATCAGCTTTGCTGATCATCCGTGGCCATCATTTGTATTGTCTGCAGGATGGATCCGTGTTATAGCCTTAGTGCTATATGGCGAGTTTTTCTAAAGGCCATTCAAAATCTACCATCCCTCCCTTTAAAAATACCTACAGACGATCACGAGCCTCTCATCATCAACATCTATTTTCACGTTTCGCCTGGAATATTTTGGACATTCTGATTGTCTAACCGTTATTTCGGCCCTTAAAAAACTTCCCCCATGAATGATAAAATGCGCATCTACCATCGCTACCTCGGATACTTTCTTTCCGGCATTATGTCCGTGTATGCGATCAGTGGAATCATATTGATTTTCCGTGATACCGATTTTCTTAAACAGGAAAAGCAAATTGAAAAACAGTTGGCTCCAAACCTCAATGTTGAGCAAGTAGGCAAAGAGCTCCGCATACGGGATATAAAGATTGACAGTGAGACAGAGACCACGCTGACCTTCCGCCAGGGAAACTATAACAAGCAGACCGGCCTGGCACAACAAACCGTGAAAGAGTTACCGTATGTTATTGGAAGACTTACCCATCTTCACAAGGCATCCACCAAAGAACCCTTGTTCTTTTTGAATATCTTCTTTGGAGTGTCGCTGTTATTTTTTGTAGTGTCTGCATTCTATATGTTTTTACCAAAGACATCGGTGTTCAGGAAGGGGTTGTACTTTGCAGCGGCGGGTGTGGTGCTGACGTTGGTATTGTTGTTTATATGAGGGAGACAGTAAACCCAGAACTGGGAACACCATATAGCACTAAGGCTATATGGCATAGCGGACACACACGGATAAATAATAAAACCACTTTTGCTTCGAAAAATTGTCCCGATAGATATCGGGAGACACGGAAGCAGGTAAATTGAAGAGCACTCATCAGCAAGCCGATATTGGTAAGCACGGTTCATTTGAAGTATGCTTCATTGATGGCTACAAGCTTAAGCCCTGAAGGGCCGAGATTTATTAGCCAGGGTTTCGGATGCAAAAGTGCATTAAGCCTGAAGGGGCGAGATTGTTAGTTGCGTATTACCACATATTGGAATCGACGCTTATGATGGTGAATGTTTCATGGTGAATTATAAACCATATCTCGCCGCTTGCGCTGAAGCAAAGGCCTTGACCATATTCCTTTATAAAACAAACGCTGTTAGTTAGCTTCGCAGTGTCCCACTGCATCCGTGTCAATCTGCATTCCTTTCTCAAGTAAAAGCTGTATTACCTTTTATCCGTGCATCCGTGCCATGTAGCACTAGGGCTACATGGTCACGTTCCTTTTTTTCTTTGTGTTTTTCCAAATGGCTTTTTCTGATTCTGGTTTTCATATGCCGTCTGTTTGTTCATGCCCCAAATATGCAACGGCCGCAAAACCAAAATGTCACGAACTGTTAGAAACTGTTACGAAACTACACGAACACTCACGATCTGTTACAAACTGTTAAGAACTGTTAAGAACTGTTAGAAACTGTTAAGAAACTGACCGCCTCGTCCGGAAGCGGGCGACAAACGCCCCAAAAACAGATGGTTTTTTAGTGCCCATCAGCGTAGCTGATAATCCGTGTCCCTGTAGCACTAAGGCTACAGGGCTTCGCCGTTCATCGCTCATCAGGCCACATCCTATAGCTTTTTAGTGCTATATGGTTCCGTTAAAAGGCTTTTTTAGTCTGTTTTAAGCCTTTTGAATAACTGGCTTATACCAGACGCTTGCAGAAAACCTCCAAATCACCCCAAAATCGCACTTTTTGATAGTCCACCTCAGATTTTGAACACCCTTTTATTCGTTTTTAGCCTGATTTGAGGGTTTTTGGGGGTGTTTCTCGAACGTTTCTCGGAGGTTCCTCGGACTTTTCAGCTACCATTGCATGCTTTCTCTGATGTTTCTCTGATCGCTCTCTGATGTTTCCCTTATAAAAACGCTGCTTTCTCTGATAAACCTCTGATTCACCTCGGATCGATCCCCTATAAAACACTGCTTTTCCCCATCTATTCCCTTATTCTTCTCTGATTCACCTCTGATTGCTCTCTGATGTTTCTCTGATCCATCCCCTATTCCTCTCTGATTCATCACGGTTGCCTCTCTGATCCTGGACCTACTCTTTCCCATCTCTACCCAGTCGCTACCCAGAGTCTACCCAGTCTCTATCCGATCTCTATTCGATCTCTGTTCAGATCATACCCAGTCGCATCTCTCATTCAGGAGAAAATCTATAACTTCAACCATACGTGACAACAGAAAATTTAAAGAATGGCGGACATCATCGACATATCGAAACTTGAATTCTTACAGGACAAGATGGGGGAATGGTATTGCACGCTTGATGGCACACCCTTCACCGGCACTGCCACTCAATATCTTCCTGGCGGATCGATGCTCGCCGAAAGCAACTTCTTAAACGGTTACCCCGAAGGCATTCAAAGAGAATGGTATCCCAACGGCAAACTAAAAACTGAATACTCTTTCAAAGACTATCTCTTTCACGGCCCATCACACTCATGGTATGAAAACGGTGAACTGAAATACGAAGGGGAACATGAGAAGGGGAAAGAGGTGTGGGGGAAGAGGTATGGGGAGTGAGGGGGATTGTTGTTAAATGTTAGTAAGAATTGGTGTAGAATCAAATTATTAAAATGCAAAGAAGTTATTATTCTAATACAATACCGGGATTCTTAGCTGAAAATGAAACCAAAATATTGGGTCAATTAGCACTTAATCATCACCATGCGCTTGAAGACTTGCAAAAAAATGCCTGGATAAAACAAGTTCAAATACTCAAAGAATCGCTTAAGATATTCAAGCAAGGAAAAATTTATTTTGAATTCTCAATTCCTAGAATGGGAAAGCGAGTAGATAATATAATTATTATTAATGACGTCATTTTTGTCATTGAATTTAAGGTTGGGGACGCTCTGTATCAAAAGTATGCTATCGACCAAGTAATTGATTATTGTCTCGATTTACAAAATTTTCATGAAGGTAGTCACTCAGAGAAAATTGCTCCAGTTTTAATCTCTACTAAAGCACCCTCCATTGAAAATACATTTGAAATGGTGAATAATTTATTTTTACCTATAAAATCAAATCAAAACAACATTTCGCAAATCATTAGTCAAGCTATTTCACTTACCAGTGGAAAAACCATTGATACGGAACAATGGGAGAATGCGAAATACAAACCAACACCAACAATTATTGAAGCATCTCAAGCTTTATATAGAGGACATTCCGTTTCTGAAATTTCAAGGAGTGACTCTGGAGCCATAAACCTGTCGAGAACTACAGAGTGTATTAATAACATCATAGAACATTCAAAAAAAAGTTCTTCAAAATCCATATGCTTTCTTACGGGAGTGCCAGGGGCAGGCAAGACTTTAGCGGGTCTTAATATTGCAAACGAACGTAGAAAAGCTCATGAAGATGAGAATGCAGTATTCCTATCGGGTAATGGTCCTTTAGTGTATGTATTAAGGGAAGCTTTAGTTCGAGATGAAGTGCAGCATGCTAAAGAGAATGGAGAAAAATTAACTAAGAAAAATTCAGCAATAAAGGCAAATGCATTTATTCAGAACATTCATCATTTCAGGGACGACAATTTGATTTCTAATCAGGCGCCTGATGAAAAGGTTGTAGTATTTGACGAAGCTCAAAGAGCATGGACTCGGCAAAAAGCTATTTCGTTTATGAAATCTAAAGGCAAAGATTTTGATATGTCCGAGCCTGATTTCCTGATTGAAGTGATGAATAGACATGAAAGTTACTGTACTGTTATTTGTTTAATTGGTGGTGGGCAGGAAATTAATACAGGAGAAGCTGGACTTTCAGAATGGATAGAGGCCCTGAAAAATAAATACCCAAATTGGAATATATATTACTCAAATTTGATAACTACGAATGAAAATTATTTAAAAAATGAACATCTATCCTCATGGTTAGAACAGCATGGTTCCGTTAAGGAAGATCTTCATCTATCTGTCTCGGTTCGTTCTTTTCGATCTGAAAAAACTTCAAATTTTGTTTACGAAATTCTCAATGGGAATTTTCTTGGAGCAAGGAATATTTTGAAGGAAATCAATAATGTGTTTCCAATTTATCTTACACGAGATCTTCAAAAAGCAAAAGATTGGCTTCATAGAAACGCTAAAGGAACAGAGAGAATCGGATTGGTAGGAAGTTCTGGAGGAATGAGGCTTCGACCTGTAGGTATCGATGTAAAAAATGATATCTCTGCAGAAGAATGGTTTTTAAATAATTCAGGTGATGTTCGATCTTCTCACTACCTGGAGATAGTTGCTACCGAATTCGATATTCAAGGGTTAGAAATTGATTATGTAGCACTTGCCTGGGACATTAATTTCTATTTTGAGAACAATAAATGGAACTATCAAAGTTTTGAAGGGACTAAATGGAAGCAAATCATTGGTGAGATTGAAAAATCTTATCTGAAGAATGCCTATCGCGTATTGATGACTAGAGCAAGACAAGGACTAATAATCTTCGTGCCACATGGGAATGAAATGGATCAGACTAGACCAGTTGCGAAATATGATGGAACATTTAATTTTTTGAGTTCCTGCGGAATACCATCAATTTAATCTCAATTTATTAATTAAAATGAAGTGGATTGTCTTTCCTCCTTCGCGAGACGCTACGGAGGACGAGGCGACGATCCTATAGGTGGGTGCATTCCACCTTCGCGAAACGCTATGGAGGACCTTGTTTGACTTCACCCGTGAAAATAAGGTTTACTACACTCAGCGAACTTAAGCTCCCCTACTCGTAACGCAATGTATCAACAGGATTGGCCTTGGAAGCCTTCACCGTTTGAGATAAAATTGTGACGACCCCCAACACAAACAACAGCAAAATGCTGGCAACAATTTCTAACGCTCCAATTGCAATTGGATAGGATTGTTCGCCAAATAACAATACATCAAAGAAGAAATACGTAAGGGGTGTGGCAATTACCGTTGCAATAAGCATCAGCTTCAAATAATCTTTTGAAAGAAGCATAGCGATAGTAGAAGACGATGCGCCCATTACCTTTCGCACGCCAATTTCCCTGGTTCGGGTTTCCGTGGCGTAAACAACCATACCTAAAAGACCAAGACAGGAGATTGTAATGGCCAGAAATCCAAGGAACCCACAAATTTTAATCAATGAATAGGATACAGAATAAGCTTCTTCAATTTCGTCATCAAAAAAACGCGCCTCGAATTTCTTCTCCCCTCCAATGGTTTTCCAAACAGCCTCCATCTTCGCGATCGTTGCGTGCATGTCGCTTGATGTAACTTTCAGATTCGCGTAGTTAAGCATTTTAGGATTGTAGCGAAAAAAGAAACTTTGGATCGGCATCCTCAAATCACTATAGTGAAAATCCTTTGCTACACCGATGATCGTAAGCTCCCCTACACCAGAAACAGTAACTGTTTTGTCAAGGGCGTCAACGGGGTGTGCAATTTTAAACTGCTTAAGAAATTCTTCATTCACAATAATGAAACGCTCCCGACCTTCTTGCTGGTCCGGAAAAGTTTTTCCGGCTACTAATTCCAGGTTAAGATTTGTCAGGTAAGTGTGATCAACGAAAATTTGCCTCACGTCTATAGAATCTTTCTCCTCAGTCTTCTGAATCCATGCTGGCTCTTGCGGGAGTGCCCCCATAATGCCAGAAGACATCGAAACAGCCTGGATGTCTGATAATTTCGAAAATTCGTTCCTGAAAATATTCGGGTCTACTCCCTGAAGCTCAACATCCAGAATGTTTTCCTGGTCAAAACCAAAGTTATAATTCAATGTGGCAATGTGTTGCTTAGTTGTGATGGCAACAGCCATTATAAATCCCAACGATAGAGCAAACTGCCCAACGATAAGGGACTGTCGCAGAAAAGATCCTTTTGAAGCTTTTGAATATGACGTACTCTTCAACGCTTGAATTGGATTGAGTTTTGCGAAATAGAGTGCGGGAACTGCCCCCGCTATCAGGCCAACAAAAACAGCAAAGCCAACAAAGCATAGTATCGTTGTAGTTGTTAGTGTAAGGTCCAAAAATTCAGAAGCTGCGATCATTGCTGTGAATTCATTCCGGCTTAAGACAAAAAACACAGAGGATACACATAATGCCAGGAGCGTAACAATAACGGTTTCAAGAACGAACTGGAAAAAAATCTGATTCCGTTGACCCCCGACTACTTTTCGCAAACCAATTTCCTTTGATCTCTTTAGTGCCCTTGAAATTGAAATGTTGGTGTAGTTAAAGCAAGCAGGTAATAATATTAGCAGCGTGAGCACGCCAAAGAATATAAAAGTGGGAAGGTCCCATACCGGACCTATTTCATATGCCAAATCCGGTCCGGGCACAATATCCTCTAAAGATTGCAGATAGAAAGAAGCTAAAAAATCCGAGTTTTCAGAATATACTCCTTTCGCTACCGTATTCATAAAGGTGACAATGCGTTCCGGATCATCCTCTGAAAAAGTTTCAGGCAGAAGTAAGTACGTGTAGATATCCAAACCTGACCATCTTTTTTCGGAAGCAACAAAACCCTGGGCTTGTCCAAAATTTTCTAACACCTGAAACGGTACCAATATTTCAAACTGAATGTGTGAGTTCTTAGGAAGCTGTTTTAAAACCCCTGTTATTTCAAATTCTCCAAATTTTTCAAGTTTGATCACCTTACCCATCGGATCCTCGTTACCAAACATGCGTAGGGCTCCTGCTTCGGTAATAACCATGCTATTCGGCTTCTCAAGTGATGTTGTTGCGTGACCTTTCAAAAGAGGAAATGAGAACACATTCAAGAAGTGGGAATCCACAAAAAAACCATCCATCGGAATTTGCTTGCCATCAAATTCTGCTTCGCCTGATAAATCGGGGCTGATCCGAATAACCTCTTCAATTCCAGGGTACTCACTCTTTAGCTTTTCTGCTAACGGAAGTGGTACTCTTGCAAATTCCTGATTATCCAAAAGGTTAGTTTTTGTAACAACCCTGTAGATTCGGTCCTTGTTTACATGAAAGTCATCATAGGTTGATACAAACGTGATCATTGCTATCAGCAACAAGCTAATGGACATGCCAATGGCTAAACCTAATACATTGATGATGGTGAAGAACTTATGCTTTGCTAAACTGCGGGTAGCAATAAGGAAATAGCTTTTTAATATGTCCATAGAATATTCTGCAGATGAGAATTCAGTGATTGATTTTTTTCGCTTTTTAACTGCATAGGAAGTCACGAGCGACAGTGTATGCATCCAATAGTTCAGTCTGGCTTTCCACACCGGCATCCTTTCGATATTGACATAGAACAATTCTTCGATGTCGCCACGCAGGTCTTCTACAGCGGCAGCATCGTTGCAAAACCATTCAAAAAGTTTTTGAGCGAGCTTCGGTGGTTTTATTTCTTTCATGCAGAAAACGCCAGATTTACTTTTGAAAGATCCCAAAGTTCATCGCGCAATGCCTTTACTTTGCGCAAGGCAGCCTTGCCCTGATTTGTTAATTGAAAGTAGCGCTTCCTTCTTCCACCTCTCGCTTGTGTCGGGTCACCAAGCCAGGATTTAATAAATCCTTTTTCATCCAAACGGGTAATCGTAGAATGCAGGGCACCAATACTGATGGAGCGATCGGTTCGTTGCTCGATATCTTCCTTGATAGCAACGCCATAAGCGGCTTCATCCAATGCTGCGATGGTAAGAAGCACTAACTCTTCAAATTCACCGATGTATCCGATCATACTTTAGGGTTATTTTCTTCAATACGGGAAAGGTGAGCATATGTTTCTACTTTTCAGATAATACATTGACTTTTTTTGGGGAGGGCTGGTTTTTCTTTTTATAGGCTTATGAAAGACCTTATTGGGTTTGAACGAATGCGGATTGCCTTTCCTCCTTCGCGAGACGAGGCGGCGTCACTATGCGTAGAGTGATTCGAATTATTTTGTTGACGCAAAGGTTGACGCAAAGTGAATGAAATCGGATTGCCTGCGGCGATCCTGGGGGTGGGCGCTTCAACGAATACAAGCTGCACGCACGCTAATGCGTGCTACGGCTTTTTCGTTTTCATAACTCGCTCAAGACGTTAAAGTAATTATCGAAGATTATCCAGATACATACGAGCGCGGTGATAGTGAAAGACCTCGTCTTGGCTCGTTATAAAAACGGATTGCCTTCCTCCTTTGAGAGACGCTACTCAGGACGAGGCGGCGGGACAATGCGTAGAGTGATTCGAATTGTTTTGTTGACGTAAAGTGAATGAAAATCGGATTGCCTGCGGCGATCCTGGGGGTGGGCGCTTCAACAAATCTGAAAGCCACGCCCCTTTCAGGGGCTAGTTTTTCTTTTTTATTCGCTTATTAAAGACCTTATGATTTCAGTAAAAGAATGCGGATTGCCTGCGGCGATCCTAAGGGTGGGCGCTTCAACGAATACAAGCTGCACGCACGCTAATGCGTGCTACGGCTTTTTCGTTTTCATAACTCGCTCAAGACGTTAAAGTAATTATCGAAGATTATCCAGATACATACGAGCGCGGTGATAGTGAAAGACCTCGTCTTGGCTCGTTATAAAAACGGATTGCCTTTCCTCCTTTGCGAGACGAGGCGGAGGACGAGGCGGCGTGACAATGCGTAGAGTGATTCGAATTGTTTTGTTGACGCAAAGTGAAAGAAAATCGGATTGCCTGCGGCGATCCTGGGGGTTGGGCGCTTCAACGAATACAAGCTGCACGCACGCTAATGCGTGCTACGGCTTTTTCGTTTTCATAACTCGCTCAAGACGTTAAAGTAATTATCGAAGATTATCCAGATACATACGAGCGCGGTGATAGTGAAAGACCTCGTCTTGGCTCGTTATAAAAACGAAAAAGCCGCACGGCTATCGCCGTGCAGCTTGTATTCGTTGAGGTCTCGAGCGGATTCACACCGTTACCTTCTATTTCCTGACAATGCATTATAATGCGCTAAATACAACGTTTCAGAACGGCACCGTCGAAATATTTAGTAAAAACTGCCCCGAGAATGCCCCGAATATGCCCCGAAAATCCTATCTTTGAGTATGGCAAAAGTGAGTTGCTCCATACGAAAAGACTGGACCGATAAGCAAGGTCTGAATGGAATCTTTCTGACATATATTCATCAAGGTGAGAGAAGAAGGTTCTATACTGAGGTTTCCCTCAACGCAGAAAAATACAGCTTGGATACCAAAACCGGCCTGATCACTCCTACCGACAAGATCAGCAAAGAAGAAAAGAGCCAGCTTGAAAAGAACCAACGCAATCTTTCCAAATGCCTTTCCAAACTTCAGGACATTACTGCGCTTCTCAGGCTTCAGAATATTGAGCCTGCAGCAAAACAAATTGAACGATTATATCTTGGGGAACCTTCCGCGAAAGAAGAAAAAGAGCGCGGTGTGTATGATTGGTATCAGGAATTCATCGATACCAAATCTAAAACAGTTAACGCCGGTTTGAAATCTTATAAGAGTACTTTGGAACACCTCAAAGAGTGCTTTGGTGAAAATATGAAGCTGGAATTTTCGGAACTGACCTTAGGCAAACTCGAACAGTTTCGGGATTACCTAACCAATAAAAAAACTAAAAGCATCAACAAGGAGGGCAAGGAAATCATCAAGAAACTCAAGGGTCCTACTATTCACAAACAGTTTAAAAATCTAAGGATCTTTCTCAACTGGATAAAGTGGAATGATGATGACGATAAGATCAAGATACCTTCTGCCTACCGCAAGATCAGTGTAAAAGCCAGGTATGGTGATCCGATAGGTTTGACCTACGAGCAATTCATTCAATTGTATCAAAAGGATCTAAGTGAAAGGAAAGAACTGGAGCGGACACGCGACATCTTTGTCTTCGGCGTCTCCATCGGTGGCCCCCGTCATGGTGACCTCCAAAAGATCGGCAAGGGACTTCGTGAAGATCAAAGAAAACTCTCTACAGGCAAGTTGACCTATTTCGAAAACAAAACCGGGAAAGCCCATCTTGACATAGCACCGAATAAAATTGGTGTGGAGATCTTAAAGAAATACAATTACTGTTTTCCTCATGTCCCGTCCAATTACCGTATGAATGTTAATCTTAAGACTATCGCTGCACTATTGAAATGGGATGAACCCAAGGAAATACCAAGCTATAATTCATCAGGAAGCCTGCTGGATGTTAAGAAGGTTCCGCTTAAAGAAATATTTAGCACCAAGTTCATGCGAAAAACTGCGATTTCTATTGATGCCAAGCTTGGAATTGCTCCCCAGGTAAGCATGAAAAGATCGGGCCATTCCACATGGAATTCTTACAAGCGCTACCTCGATGTCGATAAGAAAATTCTTGAGGATGCTAATACAAAGTGGGACGAAATTTATTCTGACTCACTTGTTAGAAGCTAAGATCGGGTTCTCACAATGAATTGGAATCGGATTCTGTCTGATATGATTCTCAAGCTCCACGATAGATACAAATGTTTTTCCTTCAGTTGATCGCAGCGTAATATAATGCCGTTTGTGATAGTTGTAGAAAGTCCTTTTGCTTAGATGATAGCGGGTTGCCGCCTCTTCTATCGCAATGAACTCCTGGCTTGCCAATGGATACCTAGTAATAATACTTTCAATGACATTTGGCATGATCGCCTGCAAGGTTCTTTGCAGCGATTCTTCCAGCAATTGAGCCAAAACCTTATCCGTTCCCATCCTTCAACTCTCTAAGTGTGAGGGCTAAATTCTGGAGATTGATCATCGAACCCGCACAAGTTCGCCCGAAGGTGGGGATGATATTTATGAAATAGTACAAACTGAAAGATGAAAATGATCCAAAAGACTTCAAAATCTCTTGAATCATTTCCATCCACCGGCTTAGTGTATGAGCCCCTCATCAGCAAATGAAAAGTATCCCTCCGTAGTCACGATCAGGTGATCAAGCAATGGAACCTCCAAAAATTTACCGCCTTCTCTTAATTTTCTGGTGAGGTCAATATCGGCTTGGCTGGCGGTAAGATTTCCCGAAGGGTGATTGTGTGCTACTATGATCCCGCAGGCATTAGCCTTGAGGGCAGCCACAAAGATCACTTTCGGATCGGCAACAGTTCCGGTGACTCCTCCAGTGGATACTTCCAGGATTCCAAGAACCTTGTTGGCTCTGTTCAAGAGAACCACTTTGAATTGTTCAATAAACTCAATTTTTAAATCATCCCAATTCCCTTTAAGGATTTCATAAACATCCCTTGACCCATTGATCTTCGGACGTAACGATGGCTTCACGTTGGACTTGTAGGTGAGCTGTATCTCAGCTACCTCAAACATTTTCTTTTCATTTGTGTTTTCCATAATCGTTTGAATTAATTATGGTGCACACACAGCCTTATGAAGGAATTTGCGCAAGGAGGAACGGAATAAATGGGGGTTCCTTAAAGGAGGCACGACTGAAAAGGGGGAAACCGTTTATGCCGGAAATTCCTTGCCAGCATATTCCGTGATAAGGCTAATTTTGTACCGATGATTGATGAGAAGGGGGACAAGAAGATATCTTAAGTCGGCTAGTTTGCTGCCTGTGCCCGTCAACCTTGAGTACCTGCAGGTGTTCGGATAATTGATTTCTACATGAAAGCGTTGGGAATTCTGATGGCAAACATAGCGAGCAGCTTTTATAACCAAGTGTGGCAGAACTTGATTTCACATTTCAAGAGAATGTGTGGCAATAGGCGGATGAGAAGGGGTAATTTAGCCCTGTTTTCCGCCTTCAAGAGAACAAGTATGGCTAGAGCAAATCACGACAGCTCCAATTATGAATTTTTAGACAATTCGGCGTGGAAGGCCGCGTCATACGTTAGAAACAAAATAATCGAGTGGGTTTGCGACTTCCCTCTTGACAAAGATTTCGTTGCTAGGTTCACATCTCACGAGGACAAGGAGCACGCGGGAGCCTTTTTTGAATTGGTCACTTTTCAATTCTTACGCCATCTTGGTTATAGGGTCTTTTTTCAGTTACCCTCAATTGCTGGTTCAAGTCGTCGTCCTGACTTTACTGTTTACAGAAAACGGAAAGAGATTTTGATCGCAGAATGTACGCTATCCGGTCTTCCAAATCATAGTCCTGGTATTGACCGGTTAGAAAATCAAATCAAAGACATGATCGAGTCAGTTGCTTCTCCTGATTATTACATCAACGTGGATTTTGAGCGATCAGGCACCATTTCTATCGCCAAGAACAAGATTATCTCCTTTGTAAAAAAGGTGATCGCGGAAGGGCAAACACCGGTAGACTCTTTGCACGACGTTAATCATTGGACGATGGAAGAAAGCGGTTGGAAGATAACCGTCTCATTGATTCCAAAACCGAAGGAGAGCACCCGTACACTCGGAATTAATTCGAGTGGTGGCGCAGAAATAATAGATTCAGTCAGTTCTCTTCGAAACTCATTAAATCGAAAACGCGCAAGTAAGTATGGTAGTCTTTCCTTGCCTTATCTAATTTGTCTGAATAGTTTTGATTTCTATATGGATGAGATGGATATTATGCAAGCCTTGTTTTATGAGGATGGTTTCTGGAAATGCAATGAAAAGCCACAGAATAGAACCGTATCTGCTCTCCTACTTTTCAAAGATTTAGGCAGATGGAACCTTAACAGCGCTCGTCCGATTCTATGGCACAATCCCTGGGCCGAATATCCGCTGACAACGTCCATACTGAATGTTGATCAATATATCTTTACCGATACGGATCGGCAATTTCCCACCAGAAAACTCATTAACGGAAGAAGTTTTCGTGAAATTCTTAATATCGATAACGACTACTTAAGCCAGGAGGTAAGTAACTAGCCTATACGGTTGTTTTTATTTCCTTCTCAAACACCAGTGCTTGAGCCCAAAAGCCCCAATAATTATAAACTAACAGCGATCAACTAATGAAATTTTCAGTGTTTTATTCCTGGCAGTCGGATCTCCCAAACAATTCCAATAGAACAGCCATACAAACAGCAATTGAGAAGGCGATCAAAAACGTTCAAAAAGACGAAGTTGACTTAGAAATCGCAATCGATAGAGACACCAGCGGTGTTAGTGGATCGCCTGACATAGCGAACACAATTTTTGATAAGATAAAGAGCAGTCAAATTTTTGTTGGTGACATCTCAATCATTAATAGTCACATTGATCAAGTGAGAAAAACCCCTAATCCAAACGTATTGATTGAGTTAGGTTACGCCGCTTCGCAAATGTCTTGGAGCAATGTCATTTCTGTTTTCAATGAAGCCTATGGTAAGGTCGATGATTTGCCATTTGATCTGAAAGCTAGGAGGCTGTTGATTTACTCCTTAAAGGACTCAATTGGTTCTAAGGATGTACTGCAAGCACGGATTACGGAGGCGATAACGGCTATTATTGGTGATTACAAAAATCAAAATCGAATTTATTACGGAAGGTGGTCTGCGACCCTCGGGCAGATGTCGACCGAACAATGCATTGACGTGATCAAAAAATTACACTTAACAACCATTTTGAAGAAAGGCAAAAATGAAGTACGCATGAAGATTGGGTCTTCGGAGTTTCTGTCGTTGAAAAACTATATTTTCTTTGCGACACCTACACGCTTAGGACGTGCTGTCGCAGGAGTGAGCAACATCGATGGAGGATTTGATCTAGTTGGCGAGAAAATTAGAGTTGACTCAGATCAACATTCCGAAATGCTATTCGATCTGTACCAATCCACCAATGCCTTGCACGGCGACATGGAATTTCAAGTCAGGTTTTACGATCTCCAACATTAAATAACTCTTGATGTGGGTGAATCCACCCCACCATTGCTTCCGACAAGCCGCCAATTGAGCTCGGCGCGGTACCGTTGTCAAGGGTGTCGATGCCAGAGTGGATAAAAAATAAGATCAACACTTGCCTTGCCCTTTACAACGGTACCGCGACGGGCCTACCTTTGGCTTGCGGTGAAATGGGCTTCCCGCCTTAGGTGCATCAGGCAGCAACCTGCGTATTGATCGGTCCTTTATTGTAAAAAAGGAATTCCGTGTCTGGAAAGTGACCGGTGATAATGTTCAGAATCCTATGATAATCATTCAGCCCATCACAGTAAATGTCAACCAGGAAACCCTCAGCGGGATTCTCGATGAAGTCTATCGCCCAATTGAACAGTCCTACCTCATTGTTTATAGGAATCATTAATTCGTTTCGGAAGCTTTCGTCTGTATCGACGAGGAAATCAATAAACTTTTGACTGAACTTGCCCCGCGCTCTGTCTGTAAACTCAAGGTTAGTGTTCATCATCGCGCGAATCTTGATTGTTCTCTTTTCAGCTGTCATAATGCCTGATTTTTTGTGCTGTTTTGAATTGCTCCGTGTCTGATTCAATGCCTGTCTATTTCACTGTTGTTAGTTCTGCTATTTCTTCTTTTGAAAATTGGGCAACGACATTGTCTTCTATAAGGGCTGTTGTCATGTCACCGTCACGATTGTACGTTACAACATGTCCGGCGCCCAAATTATACGCGTGTCGCAAGCCGTGAAGCAGCGAGTCGAACTCTGGCTGCTTAAAGGATCTAAAGTTGAATTCCAATTCCCGCTATTTTTGATAAAATTACCACTTCTCACTCAGAATTACTAAAATAATTAGTAAAATAAAATCGAACTGGATTCCTTTGCTCTATGGTGAGCGAAGAAGTACGACTGGTCTTTGAAATGCCAAAAGCTGAGAAAATTTGGACCATTTTGAAAGAAATCGGGCTCAACCCTGACGTCCTGACTGCCAACTTCAACGGTTATTACCAAGGGCGTCGTAAAACCGATCCTTACTTGCAACCCCGTCATATTTTCTTGGAATGGGGTGAGGAACAGCTTCAGCCAATTGTCAACAGAAAACTAAACAGAAGTTTCGCACATCCAACATTTAATGCAATGATGAAACACTGTTTGCGGGACGAGATAGCTTATTACAACTCGCAGCACTCGAAAGATAAGACTGCCGAGATTCCACAAATTGGAATGTTCAAAGGTTCAGCCAATACGTGAACTTCAACACTATCGCCCGTAGCTTCGGCTGGCCGAGGTAAAGCACGTTGCCTTCTTTAAAAGTATCGGCAAAATAGTTGTCGGTATAGACCAGAAAGAAATCAGAAACCGGTTTGAATCTCCATTGAAGCCTTGAATTGACATTAAAATTATGAATCTGATTATTGTATTGCAGATAGGTCGACCAAAACAGTTTCCGTGAAAACGTAAAGTCAAACTTCGGACTGATCAGTACCAAATCGGCCGTTGCATATGGCTTTGGTAGTTCAATATGATTGTAACTCACATTCATCGATATTATAGCATGAGGCTGTAATCGATAGCTGAACGTGGCGTCCGATGCGTACCGGCGGCCATTGAAATACTGACCGAACCTCGGAGTAATATTGAAGTAGAATTTTTTGCGGGCGTTTGACTCGAAATAGAATATCGCTGAATAATAATAGTATCCTGTGCCCTGTGGTAGCTTGACCCCGTCCGTATTGGTCGGGTCAAAATCAAAGTAAAGATAGGTGTAGTCCTTCCTCAGTCTTACAAAGCCATTTGCTGTACTTTGAAAAGTCACATTGTACCAAAGATTAGCATCCCAGTCTGTGAAACCAAACTTCTTATTGCCAAGCAGGTCGACGTCAAACCCAGGTCCATGATTATTAATGATCTTGGAATGTGGATAGAATGAGTAGTAGGCTTCCGGGGCTATTCGACTGTACCCGGTACGCGGTGCGTAGCCAACTTCAGGATTATAGTTTGTGCCGAAGTCCTGCGCCAGAACGCTCGCCTCGAAATTGGGGACCTTATAGTTCAGTTTAAACGTGGTCGCGTAAGCGTTGTCAAGCTTACGTTCGTCAAAAGAGCGGTGATAAAAGAATTTACCATTCCACTTGTTGTCAGGAGAGGCAAGAGTATAATCCACTCCGACAAGGCGGCTGTATTTATCGGGTGTCAGAGTGAATTTTGTATCGGTAGAGTCGTGAAAGGATTGTTTGTTGATCATGATTAGTCCGATACTCGACCGGCTGAATATCCTTCTTTGAATTGCGGCAACAGTATAATTAATGGATGGCAAATTAATACTGTCCACACCGGCTGCTTGGAGGTTCATAAAACCTATCCGCGTTTTGTTATTTATTTTTCCGCTTAGTCTGAGACCGCCGATGATGGGATTCTGAATGTTTTGGCCCGTTGCATTACTGCGGGTGACGCCGATACGTCGCGAAAAAAAAGGTCGCGCATTACTATAACCAAAATTGCCAAAGAGATCAGCATTCTCAAGAAAGAACTGGCGCTTCTCTGGATAAAATATTTCAAAACGGCTGAGGTTGGTAACCTGTTGATCAACTTCTACCTGCGAATAGTCTGGATTCACCGTGATGTCCAGGTTAAGCGCGGGACCAAGAGCGACCTTTGCGTCTCCACCTATGGCAATTTGTTTTTCGCCGGGAGAACCCTCTTCAAAATTACGATTGATCTTTGCTGCTGTGTAAGGAATAATAGAGACATTACCTCCGGGATGCTCAAGTGGCTTGTCCCAGATCAACTCCTGGACAAATGCCAAACTAAAAAGCTGATAGACTCTAGGTATGGGTGTCCAAGCTGACCGCTCCGTGTACTCACTGTCTGTTCGAAACAAATTCATGTTCCACGAATCCAACCCATGCTTAAAACGAATTGTCTTGAATGGTATGGCGATCTCACATACCCAGGAGTCGTTGAGTATTCTCGATTCCGAATACCACTTGTTGTCCCATGTAAAGGATATGTCATCGCTCGTAGCGCCGCCATTTACAATTAATCCTTCACGCTGGACACCGAATGGATTAATGCCGAAGTAATATCCGTTCGTTTTGTCTTTGTAAGTGTCAAAGACAATTGAAAATCCATCACTGGTTTGACCGTCGTAGTCTCTCCTTAGAGAAGGGGTCACATACTTCCGGTCGCCGATATTGTGCAGTACCGCGAAAATGTAAATGAATTGTTCGTCATACGTCATCCTGACTTCTGTAGGTGCCTTGGCGTATGACGAGTCAAATGGAAATACTTGTTTGAATTTTCCAGCAATATCAGCCGTCGCCCAATCTTCCTCATTCATTAGCGCGTCTACAGTAATACGACCAGTTGCTTTTTTTATTTTCAGTCCGGTTCTTGACGAGAATTCGCTGATCTCTCTTTGCTCCGGTTGTTGAGCAAAAGAAACAAATGAAATAAGGCAGGCTAAAAGTACCGGTAGAGATTTCTTCAAATCGTAAGGTTAAGACATTTGCGTTGCTAATCTATTCCACTTTCGAAAATGTTCCATCAGGACGGAAGTACGCCTCCATCTTTTTACCATCAGTCTTAAATTCAGCTTCGTAGTATAGTTTCCCGTCCTGCTTTTCAATCTCCCATTCAACGTCCTTCGCTTGCGGATATTTGCTGTTGAATGCAGTCATCACAGCAGTAGGCACATCAGAGGACGCGATTTCGATCTCACTGGCGCAACTCGTTGCCACAACCAGCGCCACTACAATGATTTTTGTCAATTTCATGTTAGTGTTGATTTTCTGTTGACATTAGTTGAACCGAGTTGCCAGTTGAAACCTTTCAGCCGCATTGTCCCAATTGATGATTGGAAAAAGATTGTCCACAAATTCCGCCCTGCGATTCCTGTACTTGAGGTAATACGAATGCTCCCACACATCGACAACAAGAATCGGGATGACGCCCCATTGGGTAAGCTTCTCATGGTTTTCACATTGCAATACAGTCAGCTTTTGCGTGTAGGGCTGATATCCAAGAATGCCCCAGCCATTGCCGTCAACACCTTTGGCTGTCTTACCAAGCAAGGCCTTTAACATGTCGTACGATCCGAAATCTTTTTCAATTTGTTTGAGCAGGGCTCCAGCTGGATCACTCTTCTTGTTCGTCAGATTTGTCCAAAAGATGGTGTGGAGTATGTGTGATGATAAATGAAACGATAGCTTCTTTGTCCAGTAGTCAACGGTGTCAAGCACATTAGCGTCGATAGCCTTTTTGATATTGGTAAGGTCGGTATTGGCCGCCTTCACCGCGTCGCCATGATGAAACGTATAATGGAGGTGTAAGGTCTCCTGATCCATCGACGGCTCAAGGAAGGTTTCATTGTAGGGTAATGGTTGCAAAGCGAAGTTGCCGTCTTTGTCGGTCAAGCGATCTAATCCTGATTGCTGAAGGCTTTGTGAGAATACGCTGTTGGTTGGCAATAAGGCGGCGGCCCCTGCAACGATCGCTGATGTCTTTAAGAATTCGTTTCTGTCCATTGTCTTGTTATTTATGGTTTGCGAGTGAGTCTATTAAAGGAACCAATTTTAAGAGGATATCGTCTCTCAACTTCTTGTAGTCGTCGTTCATTGCCTGGACCTCCAACCAATTTCGTGTGTTATTCTTGGTTCCAATATCAGCAGGCAATGGAAAAAAGAGAACAACTTGCTGCGAAGCATCGACGTCGGTCTGATTAATTTTTTGTGGGACAAGAGAATTGTTAAGCAGATTTTCACGCATTAGAAGAGCTCTTGTCTTGGGTGAAATTTCCGCATCAGGATCGGTGCCACGCGATATGGCAAGCCAGGGAATATTTTGCTCTTTTGCGAGTTTGTTAAAGTATGTCGCCGCAATGATGCTCTTGGCTGACCCATGCTCGCAAACAAATACGATCTGGTTTGTTTGGCAATTGGCTTGCCCGACAAAGAGAACCGCAATGTTTAAAAGCCAGGTTGTTTTCATGCAGTTTGGTTGCCACTAAACTAGGGCATCATATTGGAGAAATAGTGGAGTTTCAAACAACCGCAACCGGGCTTTTGCCGAAATGGACTTTAAAAACCTGTTTATTTCCTTGAAACTCATATTTCAACGACCAACCGTTGATGTCGCAAATCTTCTTTGCTATGGCCAGACCCAGCCCCCAGCTGTCCTTTGCTGCTGATTGCTTAAAGAAGCGTTGAAATAGCTTGTTGCGTGGAAGCTCAACTGAATTAGATGTATTTATTATTTCAAATACGTTCTCTGTCACGCGAATGTCGATTGATCCCTTTGCGATGTTATGAAGGAACGAGTTTTTAACAAGGTTCGTCAGTAGCACATCAAGAAGCATGGGGTTTGCCTCTACATACACGCTGTTGAGTTGTAAGGACACCTGGATCTCCAGATTTTCCTGCTGCCCTTCAAAGTAAGTAAGTATTTTTTCTACCAGTATTTTGACGTCATTTTTCTCCGTTTCAAAAAATTGTTGGTTTTCAATCTTCGAGAGGAGCAAAAGCGTTTTGTTTAGCTTTGAAAGACGTCGGGTTGAATCCAGCAACATCCGAATCTTTTCCGAATGGTACTCCGTCAGATTAGCATCACCGATCCACATTTCAAGTTGATTTTGAATCACGGCCAGCGGAGTCTGCATTTCATGCGAAGCGTTCTCAATAAATTGCTTTTGGCTGACAAATGAATTCTGCGCTCTTTCTGTAAGATCAGCTATCGACTTATTCAACTCGTTGAACTCCTCGATCCTTGAATCCAATAACTCAATTCCAGCAGATTTCTCCACCTCAAATTTCTTTAGCTGTTCGAGGCTATGATAAAATGGATACCATAATTTTCCAGAATAAAAGCGTGTCGTAAAATAAAAAACCGCAAGCATCAAAATGAAGATCAAACCTAGTGAAATGACGACCGTATTGATTATCTCAACCGCCTCCAGGTGCGCCTTAACAATTTCAAGCTTGTAGTTTTGATGATCGAATGTAAATGATGTTGTAAGCTTCCGGTACTCATCAAGCTCCTGGTCTGTTTTTTCGAAAATCAGCGTATCCGAATAAACATCGTCGAATGTATATCCGGCTGCTTCGGGGGTAATTGTAAAATCCGTGAAACTGAATTCCTCGTATGGCACCTTACCGTTTCGTGCCGTGAACGTTTCGATGACATAGTTCTTTCGGTTGAAAAGAATTTCATCGATATTTTGTGTCACCTCAAATCGCAGAATGAAATAAAACACACCAAAAAATAGAACCAGCAGACCAAAGAATATGGCCAGATAATTTCGCGATGTCAGATAAAGGAGTTTCAAAGGCTTCATAACTCCATTATTTGATAGCCCACCCCGTAGACATTGCGTATCTCAGCCTTTGCCTCGGCTACTTTCAGTTTCCTTTTCAGGTTCTTCAAGTGAGTAGAAAGGAGATCCAGTGAGAGAGAAGCATCCACATAGTCTCCCCAGATATACTCAAGAAGGGCGTTTTTCGAAATCACGATGTTCTTGTTTGCAATAAGATGCTGAAGAATATCGAATTCTTTTCGTGTCAGGCTGACCTGATCCTGACCGACCTTAACTAACAGTTGCTTCAGGTCAAGTTCTATGTTTGCAAAAGTGATCTTGCGGCTGACGTCGAATTTTTTTCTCCTGATCACCGCCTGTATCCTGGCATTAAGTTCTGAAAGGTGAAACGGCTTGGTGAGGTAGTCGTCAGCTCCGAGATTAAGTCCCTTTATCTTGTCATCAATTGAATTGCGGGCTGATATAATGATTACACCCTCGGATTTGTTTACGTCATTGAGTTCGTCCAGGAGCTTGAATCCACTTCCATCGGGTAGGTTGATGTCTAGCAAAATACAGTCATAGTCGTATAAAGCGATCCTTTCGGACGCTTCCGAATAAGTGCTTACTGCATCGTATGCGTATTTTTCGCGTGTGAGAAAATCAATCAATATTGACTGAAGGTCTTTTTCGTCTTCAACAATCAGGACTTTCATATTATTAGTCTGGACCTACTTACCGGCAAATTTGACAGCAACTTTTTGCTTTGCCCTAATTTCCTCATTTCCTTTGATTACAAGGGTATCACCTTCTTTCAAATTGCCGAAAATCTCTGTTTTATCCGACAGGTTCAATCCCTGCGATACGTCGATCCAGTGCGTTGAATCATTGGAGACCTTGATTACAAACTTTCTTTCAAGAGTTGTGACAACAGATGAGAATGGGACCAGGTACGAATTCTCACTCCTGAAGATATTCATGACAACGTTAGTGAACGATCCCGGCTTTAATGCGCCTTTCTCATTTTGTATTTCAAACTCCCAAATCTCTGTTCTTGTGTCTGCATCTATGGTGCCAGCCTTCCTCATCAAAACGGCATCGAATAATTGATTCGGATTGCTTTTGGTCGAGAACTTTACCTTGTTGTCTTTTAGAGAAACGCCAGTCAGCGCTTCAGGGACGGCAATGCGCAATCTGAGCTTAGAATTATCTTCGATTACCAGTATAGGTTTTCCGCCATTTGGTGCGACATAGGAACCTTCGTTGACGTTCCGCTGCGTGATAGTTCCGTTGAATGGTGCCGCGACCGCTAGATAATTGCCTACTTGCTGAAACGACGCGGCCGAATATCTGGCTGCATTATAATCGGCGCTATCCGTTAGCATTTGATTCTTTGCACGTTCCAATTCACTGGGAGCAATTACACCTTCTGTCTTGGCCGCATCCTTAATCCGATTGTAATTATCAAGGCTTGCCTGGAATTTCGCCTTTGATGCCTGGAATTTTCCATTTGCTTCACCGAGCCTTGACTGTATTTCAGGAGCGTCTATCACTGCAAGTATCTGCCCCCGCTTTACCACGGTGCCAATGTCAACCTTCAACTGCTTTATATATCCCGTCACTTTGGGGTGAATCTCCACATGTTCAAATGCAAAAAGTTCACCGGGAAGGGAAGTCTGCTTTTCTACTTTTCCTTTCTTCAGCGATAACACTTTCAGCGTATCTGGCTTTGGTTCGTTTTTGGTCGTGTTGTTATCGTGTCTCTGACTGCAAGCGGCTAACAGGGAGCCAAAAAATAAGATAACTGCAAAAGATCTCATGGGTTGAAATTGAATGTTTCTATTGTCCAAAATTCACGCTCGTTTCGTCGTCTGGATCAAGAGACGCGCTGATATATTTCTTCTTTCCTGCTATCCGGTTATAGACAACAGGCAAGATGAACAGAACTGTAACCGTTGAAAAGAATAGCCCACCAATAACAGCAATGGCAAGCGGGGCCGTCTGTTCTGCGCCCTCTCCGAACCCTATTGCCATTGGGATCATTCCGGCGATCATTGCTATGGTTGTCATGAGAATTGGACGCAAGCGATTCTTTGCCGCCTCCAGCCCTGCGTTCGTATGGGTGCCCTGCTGTCGCAATCCTTCTGCGGTCGTGATCAACAGAATGGCATTCGACACCGAAACACCAATGGCCATAATTGTCCCCATGAACGACTGAATATTCAAGGTTTTGCCCGTAAGCAATAACAGGAGAAATGATCCGGCTATTACCGCTGGAATAGCTGAAAGTATGATCAGCGAAATGTTAAAAGACTGAAAATTTATCGCGAGCAATAAAAAAATGATTACGATAGCTAGCAGAAGCCCCGTTCCCAGTTCGCGCAACGTTTCATTTAATGTTTCCGCCTGTCCACGTAAATTTATCTTCATACCCGTAGGTATCTGTCCGATTTGTTTTATGGCCATATTCGCGTCTTCGATCGCTGAGCCAAGATCTTTTTTATTGATATTAGCAGTTATAGTAATGTAGCGTTGCTGATTCAGCCTGTCGTATTCGCCTGCGGTATTAGTTTTCCGCCAGTCGGCAACATCTCGCAGGTAGACATTTTGATCACCACGTCCATCAATTGGTATCTGTTCAATTTGGTCTGGGCTGTTCATCCTGAATTGTGGATATTCTACCTGAACTTGATAGGCGTTGCCTGCCGCTTTGTCGAGCCAATACAAGGGCTGCGTCAGACGACTGGAAGATGTAGCGGCTAATACCGATTTAGATGCCTGCTCAACGGAGACACCCATCTGCCCGGCACGGACACGGTCGTAGGTAATTTCAAGACTTGGATAGTCGAGGGGAAGTCCGTATTGAACATCCCTTAAATAGGGAATCTTTTCTAACTCTATTTTTATTTTTTCACCGTACTCACGGCCTTGAGCAAGATTTCTACCCTGAATGGCTATTTCAATGGGCGTATTTGTCCCCAGGCTCATCACCTGATCAACCAGATCAGCCGGTTCAAAAGAAATTAATGCGGATGGCATTTCTTTCTTTACGCTGTCGCGAAGTTGTTCCTTGAATCTGTCAAGCCTTATTCCCGAGTTGTCCTTGAATTTCACTTTCATTAACGATTCGTGGGGACCGCTGGTCCATAAAAAGATGGGGTTGATCGCATAGGTCGGAGGTTGCAGTCCGGCAAAAGACGAAGTAATCGCAATGTTATCCTTGCCCGCCATGCGCTCAATCATCCCGAGAATATTCTTTGTAGCTTGTTCAGTTCGCTCAATCCGTGTTCCGGTGGGCATACGCAATCGAACTTGAAATTGACCCGCATCCACCTGCGGAAATATTTCAGTGCCAATAAAATAATAGCCCAGCCCTGCAATAAGTAGAGCGATAACTAAAAACAGCGGGGCCAGAACATTTGATCGTTGGTTTTGCTTGTCCGAAAATTTGATGTACCAATCTTTAAACCGGTCGAATCTCGGGCTCCGGGTATCGGCTTTGTTCTTTAAAAGCCAATTAGCGACAACAGGAACGAAAGTCTGGGACAGCAGAAATGAAGAAATCATTGCAAAACCGACGGCAAGTGACAGCGGAAGGAACATTGACTTTGGTACCCCTGACATAAAGAGAGAGGGCACAAATACTGCCAGAACGCTGAGCAAAATGAGTAACTTCGCAAGCGCAATTTCCTTACACGCATCAACGATAGCGCGTGCTTTGGATTTTCCGTTCTCCTGGTGGTGATGAATATTTTCAATCGTTACCGTCGCTTCGTCTACTAATATACCCACAGCCAATGCCAGACCACCGAGCGTCATAATATTCAACGACTGCCCAAAGAGGTATAAAAACACAACTGCTGAAAGTAACGCGAGCGGAATGGTGAGAACGACTATAAGTGCACTTCTCCGGTCACCCAAAAACAATAAAACCATTAGCCCTGTGAGGATTGCACCGAGCGCACCTTCAAACAAAAGGCTTCTTAGAGAATTTGCAACGTAGCCGGATTGATCCAGTTCATAAGACACTTTTATGTCTTCTGGAACGGCAGCCTGCATATCAGGGAGTGCCTTCTTTATATTTTGGACAACATCCCAGGTGGAAGCGTCGGCTCTTTTAGTAACCGGAATGTAAACCGAACGCTTCCCATTGATTAGTGCGTAGCCCGAGGTCACATCTGCACCATTGTCAACACTGGCCACGTCCCGCACATATATGGATGCACCGGTCCCAGTCTTAAGAGGTATTGATTCAAGTTCCTTGAAATTGTCAACCACACTATTAGAAGGCGTTATCAGTGTGAAATCTCCCACCCGAAGGTTTCCAGCTGGTGAAATGGTGTTATTCTTCGCGATGGCAGTAACAAGATCATCGGGTGTCAGTCCGTAACTTCTCATTCGTTCGGGGTCGGCCTTGACCAATACCGTTCTTTGATTCCCGCCAAATGGTGGTGGTGCCGAAACTCCAGGCAAAGAAGCAAACATAGGTCGCACCTTAAACAATGCCAGATCCTGAATCTCACCCAATGACCTTGTTTCACTACTGAAGACCAATTGACCGATAGGAACAGAGCCTGCATCATAGCGCATGATAAAGGGTGGCAATGTGCCGGAGGGCATAAATGACCTTGACCTGGCTGCATAGGACACTGTTTCGGCCATCGCCGCAGCCATGTCAGTCCCTTCATGAAATTGCAATTTGATCAATGTTACACCCTGGACAGATTTGCTTTCCACAAATTTGATCCCGGTGATGTAGAGGAAATGATACTCATAGTATGACGTGATAAAACCTTCCATTTGTTGAGGAGAAAGGCCACCGTAGGTTTGAGCAACATAAATAGTAGGTAAGCCAACCGTTGGGAAAATATCAATCTTGGAGTTACGGATGGCGACAGCCGAAAAAATCAAAATAGCCATGATCGTTACGACCACTGTAACAGGTCTGCGTAGTGCGACTTGTATTAAATTCATACCGCTCAATTCACTTGATTCAAAAATATTTCAATGTCGCCTTGAACGGCTGCCTTATAGAGAAGCGCCTTCCACGCCTCCAGATAGGACTTCTTTAATTCCGTCTCCGCTTTTACCAGTGAGTACTGAGCCTGGATCAAATCGGCATAATTGGCGAGACCCGAGTTGTACCTCGTGACCAGCGCGCGGAATGAAAACTCTGCCGACCTATAGAGGACCGGACTCTCTTGAGCAATCTCAACTGCATTTTGGAATGTCAATTCTGCAACCCGATTCTGTTTATTCAGTTCGAGATTCACCTGTTTGAGTCTTTCTTCCTGGGCGCCGATCAATGCGCCTTGTTGCTGAATCTGTTTGTGAACGTCGATAAAGCGAAGTAATGACACACTGAGTTGAACACCTACTCCGTAGTTGTAGCGACTGAACGACAGGCCATCACTTGAATTAACGCTTCCGTCGTAACGGATTCCCGAACCCCTTGCATACCCAGTAGCCCACACGGATAAGTTCGGGTTGAGCGTGCGCCGTACGGAAGTCTGCTGCTGTTGATAAATAAGAAGCTTGCTCTTCGAAAGTGCCAATAACGGGTGACTGTTTGATATGGTGTCGGGAGTGTTTGAAGGAAGAAGGCTGAAATAACTACTATCCTGAGTGTAGGCAGATTCATCACTACCCAGTAATTCCGCCAAGGCGGCTTGTTGCGTTTCCACGTATTTCCTGTAATTGAGCAATTCGATTTTAGCACGGGATAATTCTGCGTGAAACAATGCTGTATCTACGCCGGGATGAAGGCCGCTTGTTGTAAGCGTGCTCACGACTCTCAAATTCTCATTCGAACGCTCCAGGTTTTTGGAATACACCTTTAGAAGTTCATGCGCCATGAGCAAGTCGAGGTAAGTATTGATAAATGTTACCTGATGCTTGAATACCTCGTTGCGTGCATCCGCTTCATTGTATTGAACGCTGGTTTTGGCTAGGTCAATTCGGGACCTCCGTAGGCCAAATGTGAATGGCTCCCATTTGAGTAAAAGGCTCCCGATACTGCCAAAGACCCCACTGGAACTATTATCCGATGAAGGCGGACCAGTCATGGGCACCAGATATTGAGACAGGGCCATACCAGTGATATTATTGTAAGTGGCATAGTTGACCTGATAGGCCGCATCAAGGGATGGTAGGGCTGAATTTCTTACACTGGCAACATTGTATTGGGCAGCTTGGGTTTCCAGCACTTTCGCCTTCAATGATGGGTAATTGGACTCAGCACGTTTCAGTAATTCGTGAAGAGACTGGCTATTCGCCGTTGAAACTGTTAGCAAGCCGATGATGAACCAAAGTATTTTCATCGATTTTTTCCTCAAAGTACATGTCAATAATGGAGGAAAAGTGGAGTTGCAGGAAGATAAAGGCCCGTCGATCGGAATCTTTCTTTAAAAGAAACGGAGGTGACTTTATTTTCCACCTCCGTATATGCAAAACCATCGGTTTCCAATAGACTTCCAGCACGATCCCGAAGGCAGAGTCCGCCACATTGGGTTTCCGAAAAACTTGCCTTATAAATTTACCAATAGTGCGGGAATATTCCGTCACTTAACATTTGGTAAGTATCCATTCACAAGAAAGTCTTTTAACAAGTCTTCGGTGGCATTCAGGATTTTGTCAATTCGCCCATGCGCCGCTTGAACAAGCCGGGGATCAGCATAATAGTTATCCTTATACCTAACGTCAGAGTACGCTTTGTGCAGTAGGTCTAACAGATTTATCTCTTCTTCGGTCGATTCAGGAAAAGCCTCAACAAATATCGAAGTGACATTCCGAAGGAGATGAAACAACTTCTTTAGACTATGCGATGAAGCCCGGTATCCGAGTTCGTTCAAGAGTATTGCTGAACATGCAAGTTCAACGGCTTGGTGAAGTGTAAAAATACTCACATCGTATTTCTCCTTAGTAAGGCAGTTGGTAGCGACTTCATAGAATTCCCTGGCTAGAGAAAATTTAGCACGTGCATTGACTCTGCGAACAATACTGTCGGCATGAGCCTCTGGTTCGTAAGGTGAATTGATTGGCTGATGCTCTCCATAAACCAGTATGCCCGTCTGAAATGCAGTCTGAAAAAAGTGGTTGCCTGATGAGATAGCATCCCTGACAGCCTTGCTGCTGTGCGAGATCGGATTGAATTTGACTGTACTTGTGGAATGTTGCTTTATCTGTTCAGAAGTAAACTCCCTCAGGTTCTTATCGCCTTGTGTCAGTATTATCAGGAGATCGTAGGTCGTGACCAGTGACTGCTCGCTTTCTCTAAATGGGCTCCAAAGACTGAATGCAGAACTTCTGATACCAAAGCAAATTATTGTTTCTGGTCGAATCTTTGGGATCACCACATCTAGAGTGTCCGAGAAATCTCTCTTTTGTGAATCGGTAACCGGCAACTCGTTTTGCATCGAATTTCTTGGGTCAGTCGATGTCACGAAGTTCCTGAAGGATTGCCGATAACTTTCGATGTCGGGCGAGTTCCTTATGTATCTGCACAATTCAGTCCTCATTGTCGAAAGTAGATGGTCATGGAGGTTCTTTGTTCCAATCTCTTTGCGGGAATTCCATAAGGAAACAAATCCGTTGATAAGGACCGTGTCAGCGTCTTCGTGTGTGAACACCTTTTGCGAGATATACTTATAAAGACTTTCGGCATAACGGCGGTAAATGATCTCAAAAGCATTCGGGTCATCGTTCCTCAAAGCGCCAAGCAAAACTTCGTCATTAGCTCTGGAGTCCATGAGGAATCAGGATTAGCGTTCATACATATTCTTGCTACAGTGTTTGCCTTCATCTTCGGCGACGTCGAGGACATGAAAGAACATTTCCAATCCGTCGATTAATTCAGCGTAATAGTTTGGCACACCCACGTCGCAATCTTTAGAGATTTCCAGAGTGGCATCCCGTAAGCTTCGGCTGAAATGTTTGGGAGATACAAAACTCAGGAAATGAGCAAACTTCTCCTGCAATTCAATACTTAGGATAGGTTCTGCTTTCCGTGGCTTAGTCTTCCTGCACTTCGCCTTCTTCTTCGGTTTCTTTGCCATCTTCTGTACTGGTTTCGATTTGCTTCAATGTTCCTTCTCCCTCACCAGATAAAGCCTTCAATCTTGGAGAGCCACTGTACAAAAGGCAGCCCTTTCCATCCAGCCGCGCCGTTAGTTCATCTTCGATTGCGAGCATGACCTCACCTGAATCTTTGATAGTCACTTTAGCCGATGTCGTTTCAAGATTGGCGCCGTCAATAGTTGCTGTTCCTGTATTAAGAACAATTGTTTCGTCCGAGGAACCGGTGACGGTCAGTGAGCCAGACTTGGTTAAGGTTAAATCCACCACCAGAGTTTCTACATCAAGTTCAATTGATCCCCTGCCGTTTTGGACTACGCCAAGTCTGTCGGTTTCAATGGTTCCATCACACTTGACTTTGCCTGAATGATGAACGACCAATCCACTTAGAGTCCTGTAGGTGATATAGATTGTCGCCTGGATCAACTCTGGCTCCACCTTCCCCGTGACAATGAAGAGACGTCGGTTTTCTACGAACGCAAGTATATAATTGTCCGGGTTCGCCTCTGATATTATCTCCAACTCTTCCTTGTCACCCGGGATGAGTACTATATCGGCGAATGTGTCAAGCGCAATGCTGTCGAATGGAGCAAGGTTTCGAAAGTCAGCTTTCCCTGTCCTTGCTACTGGACCGGGCTCAACATAGTCGGTTCCCTTTAGCTTTGCCTTATTTCGTCTTTGAGCCCGCCGCTCGATGACAAGATCTACGTAGGCTCGGAATACCTGCCTCATGACCGAATCGTTGTCGTCTGCGTCGATCTTTTCGCTGTGCCTTTCCAGGATGTTATCGATCTGGGTGAACACATTGTCAGCATGGTCATCCAGACCTAGGCATACAGCAATTGGGGCATTGAAATGGCGTTCGTACGGGGAGTCGGACACTCCGATATTCTGGAGTTCATTAAAGAATTTGCGGCCTTTCAACTCTTCGCCGATCAGGAAAAGAGCCATTTCGACCTTTTTCGGAAGTTTTACAAATGGGTAGCGCATAACCGTTTGTTTTGTTTTTAATTGATTTTCAGGCAATTGCGCGAATGGCAATACCGTATAAATACGGGGGTAAATATACCTAAATATTTATATCCTGTAAACTTGGGGGTGGAAAAAGATATCACCGACAAGCAGCTTCAAGTTTTACGCCTTATTGCCGAGGGTTACAACAGTGAGGAAATAGCCAAAAAACTGGGGAACAGTAAGAAAACTATTGATTCTCTGAGGATGGAAATGCTAAATCGGTTTCAGGTGAGGAATGCTGCGCAACTGGTGGCTTACGGGTTCCGGAAGAAGTGGTTGAAATAACCTAGCAGGTTTCTTGGTCCTTGACCTTAAGCAGTTCCCCGAGCAATAGGCTTGAGAGACGACCTAATCCGCCTACATATATTTCAAATACTTAGCTTGAGAGTTTCGTAATTAACAGGAGCGGTACCGATAGAGATCTCATTTTCTTTTGTTGGCATTAGCAATCTTGTCAAGATACTTTTGTTTTCTCCTTCCAAAAATCACCGTAGTTTCTCTTAACTCCTTTATTGCCTTATCCTTCTCCTTAATGTCTGTCTGCATTTCCTTAAACTTGCCAATTATTTGCTCGATGCTAGGGGTAAATTTGTAACCTTTGGCTTTGACATGCCTAGCGAACTGAATGAAATCACTAAACTCAACTTCCTCTTCCTGTTTTTCCTCAGACTGACTTTCGTTGTTCTCGTATTTGTTTCGTTCAATTAAATAAGAATGAATTGTGTCCTTCAACTCGTACCTAAGATTTACCGGGTTCTTATCTCGTAAATCCACTCCCGCATCAATCAAAGTCTTTATGTCAGTCCAACATTCATTAGCCACCTCTACTAAATAAGGGTTTTCGAAAACGTTCACGAATTCCTTTGAACTAATTTCAAAGGAGCCCAATTGATCCAAAAGGCTGATTAATGTTTCAGGTTTTACAGAAATAGACGTCGTCAGATTAATCCTTAGTCCACATCTCGCGGCTCTTGTAGAGGAAGTGAGTAAATAGTATTTACCCGGAAGAATCGCTTTAGGATCGTGGGATGTCTGTTCATTTAAGAAATAGGTGATTAAGTACATTTTTGCGTCATTTAACGACACTTCGCGGTTCTCGTCCTCACTCCTCCACTGGGCCTTAAATGTATTCTTGGTTTGATCATTTATTAGGTTTGTCAATTTCTCCAAAAGTTCTTGATCAAGGGGCTTCTGGGAAGTTGTCGACAATTCTTCGAATATAAACGTGTTAGGAAAGTATTGCTCAATCAGATCCACAATAAACTGATAGGGGGCATCTTTATGGATATAGTTGGACAAGTATGTTTTAAACGTTGTTGTCTGAGATATGCTCCCATGTAAAAGGCCCAAGTAGTAGCCTTTAACAAAGACATTGTGAATCTTTTCATTTACAATGTTTTCATCTACGGTCTTGAATGTCGCTCGAAAATACGTGTAGTTATTCTCGGCCTCTCCATGCTTAATTACTTCGGCAATTACCCCAGGCGAAATGATCATTTTACAGTTAAGAACCTTCAACTGCTTAACAAGTCTGCGGTATATTTTGCTTAGTTCACATTCTTCAACTAAGCAATTGAGTAAAAAGTCGGTGTCAATTATGAACGTCTTTTTTGAAAAATTCGTGGCTTGAAATTCTTTCAAAGCAGGATCTAAATTCAATATTTGGAGCCCAATAAATGCTTTGGCCCAATGCGATAAAGTTTCTGCTTGCTCGTCTGTAGGATTTTGAATTGTATCTCCAATCGAATACGTTAGGGCAGTACCGATCCTTTCTGACAGGCCTTCTTTCGTAAGATCAATCAAGGCCTTATTCTTTTCAAATCCAAAGTCGGCATTCACTGACTTCTCAGCTATGTGCGAATTAGTGTAGTCAACACCATGTAATCTAAAAAATGCACTAAGAGATTTTTTTACATTAGATTTTACCTTTGCTATAGTTGCTCGATCTAATTGAGAATTCTCCGCAACTATTACTTTATCGACAATGTCATTTATCAACGCATCCGTCGATTGTTCAATTTTTGTTACACTGCCCTCAATATATTCAATAGCTCTTTTGCTAGCGGAGAACGATTGGTTGTTGTTGTTTACAAATTCTTGCTTAACTAAACGCAGAGCTGAGGTTTTAATCTGATCCTCGCTGAATGATCGACTATATTTATTGTTAAGAGTATTTAAAATATCTTTGGTGGTTACTCCATTCGCAGAAGCAATGACCGACAGTATAAGTCTATCAAATAGATCTTTTCGCGTCGACTGCGCATTCCTATTAAAGGTAAAAAGCAGCGAACATTTTAATAGAGAGGTTTGTAAAACGTCCGCAGTTTCATCAGAAAAATACACTTTTTTATTAAAGACGGTGCTTTCAATTTGCGAGCGAATATTGGGAAAGTAGATGTTGAATAAACTGTAATTATTAGCAGCCAAACGAGAAAGAATTGTTTTTCTTTCTACGATGTCGATTTGAAATGCATTTTTATAATGCTTTCTGATATCAGATCTTAGTTTCTCAGTATTATTGATTTGGTTAATTGTGACAAATACAATGCTTTCAAATTGTATTGCATTTTCCTTTAGTTTTTCGATGGTATCAATTAGTTTTTGCCTATTGCGTTTATCCAATGAATACTGAAAGATGGTCTTTTTAGTCCCGTCATGATAGTAGCGTGTCTCTTCGCCGTCAATTCCCTTGTCAGCGACACCGCCAATTGCACGGATTGAGTCATAACCCTCATCATTCAATATTCGCGTTGCGAGTTCTTCAAATTTATTGAAGTCAGTATACTTATTTAATGCAATTTCAATGATGTAATCCATAGGTTTACTTGGTCTAAATTATTCGCTCAATCACGGCCAGAAGAATTCTGGTTCTCTGAAATTGCCTGCATTTTAAGTAATTGATCTTCTACAGGAGTGCCGATTCGTTTGTAAAAGTGGCAGTTTTATTTGGATATTTCTTTCATCTTTTGCGATGAGATTTAAAAAAGCCCGCCGTACTTCGGCGGGCTTTCATTCTGTAATCGGATGGTAGCCTAAACTCTCGCACGCCGAGATCTGGGCTGCTTTTTTTCGTGATTTCTGTCACCTTCGTCCATATCTTCCTGCTTTCGCGTCTCCTTCTTGTCCTTCGACTTCTCCTGTTCCTTTCCCTTTTCAGGCTCCTCCTTCACTTCCTTTCTTTCAATCCCCTGGAATACCTTCTGCATCTTGGCATCATAGAGATTCAGGGTCTTGAACTGTGGATTCGCCTCGATGTGCATTTTATCTTCTTTGCCTTCCCCGACGAAAGTCACCTGATGGACGTTGCCCTTTTCAAGGGATTTCATAATCTTAAGTTTGTCGTCGTTACTTGAGAGTTCCTTGATCGGGTAGCGATTGAGGACTGCCTCCAGGTCATAACCGTAGCCCGAATGGAACTGCTTCACCTTGAAGTTGTCGTTCTTGTCCTTTTCCTTGAAGTCAAGCTGGAGCCAGGCGTTGAACGGCTGACCTTCCTTGTTTGTCAGGTCTTTATTGACTGATCGGCCACTCAGAAGGTTATAAGCTTCCTTGGCTGTCATTCCTGAGTTCTTGGTAATGTAGAAGGTCTGTGACTTATCCTGGGATGAATCTTCGCCCCGAAGCGTCGCCTGGTACCGGTTGAAGAAGTACATATCCGTTTGATCGGACTTCTTAAAATCGAGCTTGTAATCCACCTTATCGGTGACTGCGTCTCGTTTGAACTCACCCTGGAGCGAAAGCTGGAATTCAGCCGGTTGTTCTTTGATCCTCGCCTCAAGGTCGGTATTGAGTTTCTCACCGAAACCCATGTACTTGAGACCGTCTCTTAAAAATTCAAAATTCTTGGTGTTCATAAACGTTTTGTTTAATAGTTTGTAATAATGATTTAAATCTGAAAGCATCGTTATTCAAGTAGCCTGGCGTTGACGATCGTTCTGTTTTTGATGTTCATGTTAAAGTGCCGTCCTCCGTTTTGTTCGAACAATTCGACTTGTAGGTATTTAGCCTCTGGGATGGTGAATTTTTGCAAGGCGTAAACAATGTCAGTCGAAGAATTTCCCTTTACTTCCTTGTCATTGCCATAGATATGGAGTGGCCTGATCTCAATTTCCTGAGAGGCTGTTCTTTTTATCCGGGCTTTATCCCGGATATAGAATTTCAGAAAATCTATGTCATAGTCAATGTTTGAGCGGTTGACTATCCGGAAGTGATAAAACATGACATCGCTTTTAATGTAGATACCCAGAAGCGTTATGACCATCTTGTTACCGCTTTCGCTGACTCCGAGTATTCTTCGTTTGTCTTTGGCTATTCCTGCTGAATAGTTCTCTATGTCCGTTTCGGTTAACGCCGATTGAAAGATCAGTGGGTCAACTGGAGGGTCGGCCAATTGATCAGTAACCATTGTCAGGCTGGTTGGTTGCTCTGAATAGTTCACGGTAAAATGATGAAGCACCCCATCGGCGGTGATCACTGTAAGATTGGTTTGCGGAAAATCCCGCCTCGCGGCTTTTACCTGAAGAACGTTTTCAACTCCTTTTGCCTTTTGCGCCAGTACATCCCGACTTCCCCGGTCCACACTTTTGATGACAGCGGCGAAGACGATCGTGGACGTCTTGTTAAAAGTCACTTCCACGTTTTGCGTTTCCATATTGGATTGGCATTTTGCGTTTAATGCTAGGGCGACCACCAGGCACCAGCCCAGTAGAAACCTTGTAATGAGATTATTCAAATAGTATTGCATGTCGAATATTTTTAACGTTTATAAAAAATGGAACTGAGTGAAAAGGAAGGGACGGCAACGCCGTCCCCGGCCCTTACAATAAAATAATCAGTAGGATGATTGGCGCCGCTGCGCCAAGTGCGCCCACGGCTGCACCGAACAATCCCGCTATCGCGCCAAATAAGGCTCCAATGAATAATAGCATAGTTGTAATGTTTAAAATTGTTGGAATGAGACACCGAAATCAGTTCATCCGGGATTGGACTATTCGCATTTCTCAGCATAAGAGGCACAATCCCCATAGTATCCTTTCGCTAATCCATATAACTTTGATTGTATTTCGTTTTTTGCGTGTACCAATTCTCAGTTGGCATCCATCAGGAAGATCTTATAGCCAGCCTTGATTGTCACTTTGATCTGCTTGACCTTCTTACTAAAGAGTCCTTTGGCGGCCTGAAGACCAGCACTCGCGGCTTGTGCGCTTAGCGACTGGTCCATTGTCATGAATTGAAGGCTTTGCATTGTCTGATCGGAAGATTGCTTGGCGGCATCACGGGTAATCGCGCCAGGAATGTAAATTCCCTGAAGGCCATCCAGGTCATAGGCGGAAAGAGAAACAGGGAATAGTGAATTATTATCACGGATGGAGTTAATAGCGATAGTCAGTCTTTCTCCGTTGATTGCTGCGGTCCCGTAAACGAATTGATCTTTGGGGATGAGCCTGCCGTTAACATAGACGTCGGTAAGGAGTCGCATTTTTACCGTTGATCCAGCTACGATCTCCTGTGTGTCGTGTATAATGGCTTCAATGGCGTTACCCGCTTTTTGTTCCTGTGAGTTCTCATCGTCGAGGCTATAAAATTGGTTTTGTCTTGCCCCAACCGAAAAAGCCCTGCTTAGTAACACTGCGGAATCCTCAACAATCGCTTGTGATCCATTGGAGCCTTTGATCATGGAAATGTTTTCCTCAACGTGCGATGTTTCAACCGGAAAGACCTTTCCCTTCTTAAGCTCACTTTGTTCCTTGATCTTATTACGGACTCTGTCGGGATGCTGTATATCAAGAATCTTGTCCAACATGCCGCCTAGCTTTTGCATTTCAGGATCTTCAGCATCACCGGACTTCATCATTTCCATCATCTGCTCCAACTTTTGTACATCCGACGAGAACTGGGGATCAGGCACATTTTCTGAATTTGTTACTTCGGATTTATTACTGACTTGCGGCTCCTTTGCCTTATTCAATTCCCTGTATAATTCATCAAGCTTTTGATTGACCTTCGCTTCATTAGGATCAACGACTTCCTTTTGCTTGGCTTTCGGGTTTTTGTTTGATCGCGATTTCGCAGTGGGGGTCTGTGTTGAAGGCTCTTGCTGCCCTTCACCTGTTGGCTCATCTTCCAGGGCTTCAAGCTTGAAATAGGGATCGTTCTGTCGTTCCTCGTTAAATTTGAGAGAATCTCTTTCAGCCTTGTCATAAAGCGCCAACTTGTTCCATTGCTCATTTTCAAAATGCGCATCCGGAAGTTGAAGATTCAACCCCGCGTTCTCTGAAGTCGTGGCTGTCGGATCGGAATTCTGGCCACCACCGAGCAACCAGAAGATCACGGTAATGAAAGGCAATACCAGCATAGGCATCACCATCACAAACCTCCTTCTCTGCAAAAATTTCTGTGTATGCGGTTTCATATAAATTATGTTTTGTTGTTGAATAGAATTTTCTTGCGTTACCTCTTCATTCCTTTTTTCCTTGGAGGTATCAGGTCAAGGTGTTTTTCAAAGACTTCAAGTTGCTGCCTGGTTATTTGCTCCCAACCGTTTGATTTGTCATACGCATTCTCTGAATACTCAATGTTCCTGTTGATAAAGAGTTTACCCTCCTTGTTGGTAGCCAGGTAGAAGGACTCAAACTCTCCGTAAACTTCACCTTTCATTTTCCCGACCGGCGTTAATCGTTCTGCTTTTATTGTGTCCATATAAATGTCTTTTGGTAGTGATATACTTTCTGTTCTCAGATATTCGGGCTTACCAGACTGTAACCCGTTTATTATTATGGCTGTGCACATACACGCCATCGAAATGCCTAAGAGCGCGAGACTCCATTTTTTTGTCCCTGACTCCAATGCGTTGAACCTGTTGCTAAACATGCCCACTTTGGTTTTCACTGCGGACCCTATCCTTCCTGATAGATCTTCCGCCTTCTGTTTCAATTCTGTCATCGATTCTCGGTTTTGATATCTTTGTTTTCCAGTGTTCTCCACTTTTCGATTAGGAAGCCGTGAGGGTTATTGTCTGAACGGGACACATTTCTTAGATACCCTTCCGTGATCAGGCTTCGTGTTACAATGGAAGTTGTGCGTATCAGCTTTTGCTTTGAGTAGCTTCTGAAATAAAATGGATACTGATTGACGTCAACCCGGATGCTATCGGTTACAATCTCCTGGCTGATATTGCCCGAGATGATGTTTGAATAGTACCGGCTTTCCTTGAGGTTGTCATATTGACGTTTCGCGGAAGCGTCTGCCAGATAAAGCGCTTTTGTCACGTTCGCCTCGATCACCCTGTCATCCGGGTCAAGCGTAAAGAAGTAATAATGGAACATCTTCACATGATCGCGGGCCTCTACAGGAATGTTGTCCTTCCTTTCGGCGGACCAGGCTTCGAGTGCCTTTCCATTGGACAGGATGTAAATGCGTTCCTCAATGTGCATAACCATTTGGAAGCTCTTATATATAGTGTAGCCGCAGATCACTATGCATGCCATGATCAGCGCAAATGAGAATAGCCTTATATGCCTGAATGCTGAATCAATGTTCATTAGCTGTCGGAAAATCGTCCTGTCGCTCATTTGCCAGAGAGTTTATCGTGCATATAATCTCCTGTAGCAGGACGACTACCTTCAGTTCCGTTTCCCTGGGTCGATTGACCTGATCCCGTTGGCTGGGATTGGTTGGATGACGAATTGAACATCGCTGATGATCCGGCTGTGACTGTGCTTACAGCGGCCATGGACCCGCCTGTGAACACATTGGATGCCTTGTAAAGAAGGGCATTGCCGCCTCCGGCGTGTACGATATAATTTGCAACGCTGGGAACAGTAAAGTATCCAACTATTCCCATCACCAGGAATATCAGGTAAGCGGTATCGTTCTCACTGAAAAATGTATCACCGTACTTCGTCACCTGCTGAATGTCGATCCTCAGCATGTTCTCCTGTACCTTCGAAATGATCGCTCCAAAGATGTTAGCTACGGGTAGCCATAAAAAAACATTGATGTACCGGGCGATCCAGACCGTCAATGTATGTTGAAGTCCGTCAAAAACGGATATTCCAAAGATCAAAGGCCCAAGGATTGCCAGCACGATCAAGTAGAATGTTCGGATTGTATTAATGCAGAGAGCTGCAGCCTCATAGAGAATATGCAGTATCTCCGACATCCACTGTTTCACCGTGTTGCGAAAATTATAGGATGCTTTGGCCATCGCGAACTTGATATCGTTGCCAAGCCCGTCAAGCGTTCCTTCCTCGGTGCCGTCGGGGTGAGTGTACCGATACCATTTGTCGCGGTCGCCGCTTCCGTCCGTCCCTACATACATTTGCCATGCGGGGGTCTTTTTGATCGCTTCCTCCTTTAGTTTGAGTAAATAAGCAATCGCATTGTTGGAGCCAGTCACCATTGCCGCAGTGCCCGTTACCGTAGGCTGGAGAATTCCGTTGATCATCGCGAGAACGTAGGGAAACATCATCACACAAAGACCGAGAGCAAACGGCCTCAATAATGGATAGAAGTCGATGGGTTCGGCATTGGAAAGATGCCGCCATACCCTTGAAGAAATATACCACAGCGCTGCAAAGCCGGCGAGCCCACGCCCAACGGCGACGAGTTGACTGCACAGAGGCAGCATTTCATAATACAGCTGGTCCAGGACACTTTGCAGGCTGTGGATCTCTCCCGTGAAGCTCTGAGCATTTAAAACGCCAGGCAAAAAGCTCACGCCGAGAAATATTATTGATGGTTTAAAATATTTTATTTTCATGGTCTTCGTGATTAGTTGATCCCATACAAATGATTTAGTGTTCTTACATCATTGGCCGCGCGTGCGCGTTGAATTGCCAATAGTTGAGTGCTATTATTAAAGCTTCTGAGAAAGCCTACCTTACTTTCCATGTCATAGAAAATCCGGTCAATGGCCCTCATCCGTTCATCATCATTCATTCTTAATTTCGTGGCCGTGGTTATCATGACCAGGTCATCGATGTTCCTCAGACTGGCTGTGAATAAGTAGTTGTAGACATTTGCCATATACTCGATCTCTTGCGGAGTGAAGTGCGGATCATCACGGAACCGGTTGTAGGCATTCTTGTATTCCTTGACAAGCAATTTTTGGTAATCGATGATGTAGGGTATTCTCTTGTAATTCCTGACAGCCGGATTTACAGCAAAAAGTCCATCAAGGAATAATTGATGAATTGTGTAATTGCCCTCTGAAATATTTTTGATCGTGGTGTAACCCTTGTCGAGTATTTTATAGCCGACGTACATATTGTCGAGTATCTTCTCAAGCTCCTGGAGTTTCTCCCAGTTCAATAGCAGCTGTTGTGCCTCGTCGGATTGTCCAAAGGATCTGATTGTCCCAATGAGGCTCATTAAAACTGTCAGTATTATTGTCATCCGGTTCATAGGGTATTCTTAAAGTGTCTCGTAGTTCTTCCTGAGCAATTCAGTTTCCTTTTCTTCCTTGGCCCTTTCCATTAAAATCACCTGAACGTCACCTCCGAAGGCGCGAACGAACCCGCACCTGTCATTCATCTCATCGTAGATCTTATCAATGCGATGAATCCTCTCGTCGTCTGTCATTTCGGTCTTATAAGGTTGAATGATTGTTAGCAGCTCAGAAATGGAGGCGTCGCAATAAAACACCATGTTGGTGTGAACCTGCGCGATATACCTGATCTCCTCAGGCGTGAAATGCTTGTTGCCGGAACAGAAATTGTAAACCCTTCCTAACTCGCGGCTGATAAAGATCTGGAAGGCAATGATGTCAGCCACCTTTGCCGTGTTCCTGATTGCCGGGTTCACATTCTTGAGCGAGCTAAAGAAATCACGATCAAGGTTGAAACTCCCATTCTTGATGTTTTCGATGGTGTTGAGACCATTGTGCACTATCGTATATCCCTTTTTGAGATAGTCGAGATATACGTGAAGGGCGGCGATCTGCTGAACGAGATATTTCTTTTGCGTTTTCTTCTGCCTGAACCATTCGTCCAAGGTCTGGGCTTTCACATTGTGGAACAGCAGTACTGCGATACATATCAATAGTATGTGTTTCATAGCTTTATTCGGTTGGTAATCCATAAAGTTTCCTGACAGCGTCCACCTCTTGCTGGTTCTTGGCTCTATTAAGGCTCAGTTGGATATTCTGGTTATTGAATTGCTGGAGATCGTCGTAGTTCTTTTCAATACCCTCGCTGGCCTTGTTGATGATCTCCAGTCGTTTGGCATCAGACATTTGTGTCTTGTAGGAATTAATTACCAGCAGTATCTGATCGAGGTTATAAAGGCTATCGTTCAGGATGCCGGTGTAGACTACATAGATGTAATCAATCTCGGACCGCGTAAAATGCTTGTCCTGACTTACCATCTGCCAGGTGAACTTATACTGCGCAACAAGTTGCTTCTGACGCTGAATAGCAAGGGCTATCCGGTGATAATTGGCCAGGTTGTTCCTTATCTGCCAGAGTTCATCATAATACTTCTTGTAGAGTTGCCTTTGCTTTTCAGTCCATTGAGCGATTTCGTCAAGCTTGAATTGAGATAGCTTGTTCTCCAATACCTTTTGAGCATTTTGAAGCCAGATCGTCTTGTTCTGGATTCGCTGGATCATGAGGTCAACGGCCTTGATAACTTTGATCACGGCTTGCCTGATTATTTCGAGGATTGCAATTGCCTTTGCTTCACGCACAGGTGTTGCCACAAGTGTTATCGTTCCCAAAAGCGTGATAAAAAGTGATTTCCTGAATCGATTCATAAGTGTGCTTTTAAGATTTACCTGACCGTATATCGTTCGCCAACTCAGCAATGCCTTTGCGGATATCTCCTCCCCATTTTTTAGAATAGGCCTGAACTTTAATCTTTTCGGATTCCTCTGTTGTATAAGCCAGATACTCCTCCAAGGAAACTTCAGTGGCATAAACTTTCGATAGCATCCCGCCAAGGCTGATAAACACCTCTTTGTACTTGCGAGAGGGATCATTGCTTTTATTGATGGAGAGTACGAGAGCCTTCTCCTTCTCAGTTAATCCCAAGAGTTCCTGTATCTGGTCGAACTTGTTCTGGTACTTGCTTTGATCCAGAAGGATCTTGCAGTCTGAGTTGTTGATGATTGCCTGCTTGACAACCGGTGAGCTTATAATGTCTTCAACCTCCTGGGTGACAACAATTGCCTCTCCGTAGAATTTTCGAACTGTCTTGAATAGGTACTTGATATATTCCGCCATGCCTTCGCGAGCAATTGCCTTCCATGCCTCTTCGATAAGGATCATCTTGCGAACTCCTTTCAGCTTCCGCATCTTGGAAATGAAGACTTCCATAATAATGATTGTGACAACCGGGAACAGGATCGGGTGATCCTTAATGTTGTCCAGCTCAAAGACGATGAACCTTTCCTTTAATAAATCAAGATTCTCCCTGGCATTCAGCAGGTAATCAAACTCGCCACCTTTATAGTAAGGCCGTAGAACGTATAGGAAATTTTCTACGTCGAAGTCCTTTTCCTTGACTTTATCTTCCTTGAGGGTCGCGACAAAGACATCCCTTAGAAATTCGTAGAATGTGTCAAAGCATGGGAACAGTTTCCTGTTTTCGTTCAGTTGCTTGTAATACATCTGAAGGGAAATGGACAATGCTACGTATTCTGAGCGGTTAAATGTCTCATCATCCTTTTTCCAAAGGGCAAGCAGAAGTGTTTTGATGCTCTCCTTCTTTTCGGTGTCAAGCGTGTCTCCCTGTCCGATATAGAAGGGATTGAATCGAATAGGATTGGCTTCGTCGTAAGTGAAGTAATATCCATTCACCAGGTCACACAACCCCTTGTAAGAATGACCAACGTCCACAAGTACGATGTGGGTACCCTGCTCATAATATGAGCGGACCATGTGGTTGGTGAAGAATGATTTTCCGCTTCCGGAAGGGCCAAGTATGAACTTATTCCGGTTGGTACATATTCCCTTCTTTACCGGTTCGTCAGAAATATCAACGTGAATAGGTTTGCCAGTTAACCTGTCGCCAAGGCGGATGCCCACAGGACTAATGGACGATTGATAATTCGTTTCGAGATTGAGAAAGCAAGTCGCCTGTTCGGCGAACGTGTCGAAGGTGTCATTCATAGGAAAGTCTGCCTCGTTTCCCGGAAGACCTGCCCAGAAAATCTGCGGGGCTCCATCGGTTTCCTGGCGGGCTACTGAATCCATTTGTGCTAAAGCCGACGAGACTTGCGTTTTAAGTTCTTTTAGCTCTTGCTTGTTCTCAGTCCAAAGCATAATGTTAAAATGTGCCTTGACGGGAAGCTTTTGAGATGAAATAGCCTCGTTCAGGAAATCATTGGTCGCGTCGCGGCTGATGGAGTTTTCCCTGGAATAGGTGGAAAGAGATTGCAGTCTCAGCCGTTTGCTTTCGAGTTGCTTGACCGTTTTGTGTGAATCTTCAATGAATATGTATTGATTGAAGATGTGATTACACGAAAGCAATTGACCCAGCGGAGACGCAAATCCGACGCTGAACTTTGTCTTGTCGGTGGAGTATTTGTCGTAGTTAATACGTGATCCACATAATGAAGGCAGGTCTTCAACGTCAGCAAGGGAATACAGTTGGCAATGCTGATCTCCAATCCGCAGTTCATCCCGGAAATGAATGTCGCTCACCACTGGTTTGTCTGACTCTGCCAGAAGAAAGCAATACCTCTCCAGGAGTCCGGGGCTTTCTTCCGTCCCTGCAAGTTGATCATCCCTGATACGTTGAAGCTTTATGAACCCACTGTCCTGGAGTATCCTTTCAAACTGACCTGCGTTGTCAAGAAACTCCTGCATCCGTTGTGGATTGAGCGTTTCCTCCGGCACGATGGTCCGGCGAATGAGATTTGAGAACACTGAGCTGGATGGCTTTCTATTGGCCGGTTTCCTTGTAAGGAAGATCTGGCATCGGTGATCCAGGTATGGGCGCTCATTGAAAAATCTCTCGCTTGCCCGCGAGAGAAATGACGTGTCTTTGGATTCAAAATCAGCCTTGTATCCCTTTGAGAAAAACCAATCCTGTTTATGGAAAATAGAATAGGCCGGTAGAACTTTGATGGCCTTGACCAACACTTGGTGGAAGGCTTCGTATTCCTGATCCGACAACGTGAATATCTCCGGGAGAGTCACCTCGTAGGCAAGGGTAATGTCACCCTGCTTTGACAGGATACAGTCGTGCTCGACTTTGTAGATGGGAAATACTTTCGAGAGGGAAATTGGCTGACTCATGGATGATTTGCCTTTGTGAGTTGAGTGAAAATCTTGCGTGTCCTTCCAGTGACGGCGTCCGGGATACTCCGGATGGCCAACTTCTTTAGCAGACCGTATTGCCCGTATTTATCACTCATCCGGTAGACGGTCATGAACAAAATAGTTCCGAGTATCCCGACGAGGGCCAAGCAGAAGAACATATTGACACCGGCGATGTAGAGTATTGCGAACAGGATCAACAATCCTATCAAGCCCACCGCCAAGTATGCGATGTATTGTGCCTTGAGTCCTTTAAACTCGATTGGCTTGTTGATTCCCTTGTTGATCTTATAAATGCTGCTCATGTACGTGAGATTATATTCCTCGTCCGGCCTTTCGTTTCTGTTCGTTTGGGCTCTTCGCATCATTTCTTGAGAATGCCTCGGGTGTGGGATTTTGACTAACCTGATCTGTCTTTTGATTCACATCCCCACGCACTTTGTCTTCATCGTCGGTTTGCCTGATGCCGAAATACTTCTCTCGAAGATTCTTCACTAACTGGTCGGCGATGTATTGCGTGTCGAGTTCTATTGCAGGCGGCATTTTGACGAGCACCAGGTCTTCTCGTTGCGACATTTCTCCCCAACTTCCCTTGAATGCGTTCTTGGTCTTAGGGTCATACATGACCTCGGTATGGTCGCCGCTGTCGTGCACGTCATAAAAGGAGATTGTATTTTTGTCGTTATCGACTTGACGGAACTCAAGTTTCTCCAGATCGACGTGGAAGTCGGTATCATGGATTCTAAGTATCGGGAGTATTCTAGACTCTTCCATAATCGAAAAGTTAGATTCCGAAGAATGAGCGAAGCACGGTAGCAACAATGACAAGAAATACACAGCTTCCGAACCAAGCAGCAGCCACCTTCCCTGTATCCGGATCACCACTATTCCATTTTTGATAAACCTTGACGGCCCCGACAAGACCGAGAATTGCACCGATGGCATACATAAGGCTTGTGCCGGTGGTGAAATAACTTCTCACTCTCATTGTTGCCTCATTGATTCCGGCATTGCCGTCCTGGGCATGAGCTGGCAAGAGAAGAGTCAAGGCGTAGATAACCACCGCCAGTCCAAAAGCCCTGCCTTTTCTGATTGTTAAATGAATCCTCTGTTTCATAGCATTTGTATTTATTTGATTGATTTTAGTTTGTTGTAAAATCTTTGTTGTCATCAAGCCACCATGATTTGATCTCATCCTCTTCGAATTGAGTGTTGGGGTTACCGAATAATCCATTTTGAATGTAGACGTTGATTTCATCCTGAAAACTCGATTCAATGAGTTGTGGGAACTTTGAGAATAGCGGTTTGAAAGCAAGCATTGCTTCCTCCTTGTCGTAGGGAGGGAAGTTTTCGATTATTGAATTTGCCTGTTTGAGAAGTTCGGCGACAGCTTTCGCGAGTGTATCCTCTGGAGCGTCGGCGGTAGAAACCGTAATCGGTTCCTCAGGTTCGTTTTTCTTCACCATCTCTTTAACTTCCACATCCTCTGCATCGACACTTTTTTCATGTGGAACATTTACTGTGGTCATGCATTTGACTTTCCCCATGAGATCGTTGGATTCATTTGAATCACTTTGATCGGTAGCGAGAATCTCGCTGATAGCGTTTGACTTCTTTTGTTTGAAAATAAATTTGATCTCTTCGCTGTAGAGTAACAGCACGGTGATTGCATAATAACTTCCAACGATCAGGCTGATCGTCGTAAAGAACTCCTGCCAGGAAATTGATTGTAACATAGCCTTCGTGTTTGATTACGAAGGCGAAAGTGCGGGCTAACTAAATTGAAAATTCAGAAGTTCGGGCGAAGATGGGGACGATTTATTTAAGTTGGTTTTGGCACAGCTACAATGCATGCTGCTATCAGTTCATCCAACGTGTTTGCATATTTGCAGTTCTCGTATAACTCTATCAATTGCTTTTTGTTAAGACTTACATCGTTATGGGTAAGATCTTGTAAGTTATCAGTCTACGGCTACGATGAGCGGCCTCACGCTTCTCTAGCCTATGCGATACCAGACATTTCCTTCGAAATATTCGGGTTCCAAGTCAATTTCGTACTCCCTCTCGTTTTCAAGAACGCTGAACAAATCAACCCTTGACGCATATTTCAAATAGATGACAAGAGGAAACTGGCTTGAATCAATTAAGGGCCTTCGTGCGTACCGAGTTGAATTGACCTTTAGATGAATGTCAAATACCTCATCATCCAAATTTAGAAATGAAATGAATACTTCCCCACGAAGATCCCTTAGTAGTACATAAGAATCCCGCCTTAACTCTAGAGTAGCAACGACGAAGTCGGACAGGGCTACGACGTCATTGTATCGTTTAATCACTGACGACTTATAAAACAATTCTTTGGCTGCAGTCACGCGCGGCACGGCCTTACGAGTTGATGTAAAGAGCTCATTAACTCGTTCCCGAATGTCTTCTTGTATTAGGCGATTAAAGATTGGTTTAGTTAATATTTCCTGATCCCATCCTATATTAAGGGTGTATCCGATAACCTGATACTTTTCATGATTAAAACGAAAAAGATGTATCGGTTTTCTTTCGATGAGTGCTTGTAAATGTTGTGATGTCAGTTTTCCCTGAAAAATCCCATTGACATATTTCAGAAATTGTTCTTTTTTCGTTATCAAATTCGTGCAAAGAACAAATTCATACGAGCCACTGTCTCGGCAACGAATAAAATAAAGTATCCGCTTCGCTATTCGTTTCCTTTCGAGGTCCTCTAGTTTTGACGGAGATTTACAACAATACTCGAACTCTTCAGATGATGAAGTGAAGACCGCGAACAGAGATTCCTCTTTCGCCGAAATAGCAAAAGCTCTTGCTTTTTCAAGTTGCTCATGCTCCGAAATGGCAAAGCCATTTTCAAAAAAGAAGAGCTCTGAATCTTGAAATATTTTGTTTTCTCTTACTAGAATTTCCATTCATAAATTCACCGAGGAAGTCACAACATCAAAATCCACACCAAGTGCATCGAAGTGCTTTCTGCCACACTTAACTTTATCAGCCTCCGAGTTTCTGAGCTTTTCAAAATCTTTAGTAGCTTTTGTTTCCCTCACCAAATAGATCTTCACGTCTTCTTCCTTAACAATAGCCCAATCAGGATTGTAAAATCCTACTGGCGTTTCTACCTGAAACCATCTAGGCAGCTTAACAAATAGCTTAATGTCATCACGTTTGTCCAAGTCGTCCGCAAATTTCCTTTCCACCTCGCTATCATAAACTACAGCATCATAAATAGAGTTCTTTACTTCCAACCGATTATGTAGATAACTTAAGATTTCAACGTCCTCGAATTGTGTCATGCGCCATTCATCGCCTGCAATCTTATTGTATTGAACGCCATCGATCATTACCTTATGTAGTTCAATCTTGATTATGCCCGAAACTGCGTCCATGAATTTTTGTGGGTTGATGGCAAATTCTTCCAAGCGTCCACTGCCTTTCAGGATTTCGACTATGGTCTTTCTTGTCAACTCCGTCTCACGTTGAATATAGGCGATAATGTCTGGTAAACCACCGAGGTGTGAAAGCTTAAGATAATGTACCCTGGTTTCTTCGGAGGTGATTCCTTTTATGTCAATATCCAATTGTGCTTCTCGATATGAGACACTCATTGCCTCAACCTTTTCCATCCTTCTGATTGACTTGATGCTGTTAGAAACAAGTTCCTCTGTTGAGTATTTGACCTCGTAGGTTGTTTTGTGCTTAATCTTATTCCAAAGGTTTTCAAACTCCGAGTCAAGGAATACTTGTTTGTTAATCTTAAGCCGTTTTGGTTCTTCGTCCCTCTTGATGTGTCTGTTTAGTTGATAGCTTTGTAGCAGGTCAATGATTTGAGGCTCCAATTCCTTCAAATCATCACTTAGACCTAGAGAAAACCCGTCTTGTTGGGGAGTGAAAGTCTTAGTGATCTTCCCACTAGCATCGATAAATCCTTTTGCTGCCAATTCAGTCCATACTTTTTCTGAACCGATCCGCCCCAGACCTATTTCAACGCCAGCTTCAACTTTCTGAATCAGATTTGAGAATCCAATTTTAGGGATTTTACCAAATGTCACGCCGCAATCATCTTCATACTCCGTTTGCAACGCTCGGGCAAAATCCTCGTAACTCTCATTAGCAATTATCAAAAGCTTGTTGATATTGTCATCGAACACTCGTTCTCCATTTTGGTTTACAGGAAGACGCAGACCACGACCTATTTCCTGACGTTTTTTCATTGCAGACCGTGATTCGTTCAATGTACAGATTTGAAAAACATTTGGGTTGTCCCACCCCTCGCGCAATGCCGAATGTGAGAAAATGAATTTTAAAGGCTCTTCATTTGAAAGAAGCTGTTCCTTGTTCTGCATGATCTTGGCGTATGTATCATCGTCATCCTTAGTTGAGCCGCTGGTATCCTTAAAAGCCCCTTTCTTATCTTGACTGAAATAACCATCGTGAATTCTGTCAACGCTGAATTCGTCCAGTTCCTTGTATTGAGGTTGCTTAATTAATTCCTGGTAATGCTTTTCGAATTGTTGCGCAAATTTGCCCTTAACCGGTCGTCCTTCCGCATCGTACTCACGATAGTTGGAAACTCGATCGATAAAAAAAAGAGATAGCACCTTGATGCCCTTGCCCTTTAATTGCAACTCTTTGTCCAAGTGCCTTTTGATAGTGTTTCGAATCTGAACCTCCATGAGGTCATTTCTAACTCCGCCACGTTCCTGGCCAAGCATTAGCCTGCCAAGCGTAAAGTCTATGTATTCGTTGCCGGGTTCCGCACTTATATCTGTTATTTGAAATCCATTTCGATAGTTTTCGCGCTCGTTTGACAATACGTACAGATCTGCATTCTGCTTAACCCAGATCTTCTTTTCTCTTGGGCCTTTCGGGGTATTCTCATGAATTGCGATCCGAGCCTGGATTCCCTTCTTATTGTCGACGGCTAGTAATTTTATATAGGCATCATTCTGTGCATTCACACCCTCAACAGAAGCGACTACAATTTGTTTTACCAAACGAAGTTCGTACGCTTTAATAGGGTCAAGTTTGTGAACAAGGTTGTAAACATTCTTATGAGTAGCTGAGTAACGAAAAATGCAAAGTGGGTTCAGCGACTTAATAGCCTCCTGCGCCTTTGGCGTGCCGTCAACACTTTGAGGCTCATCGATTATTACAAAAGGCCTGGCGGCTTGAACAAATTCAATCGGTTTTCTGCCTGAGAGTTTATCACTTTCTTTGAAAATAACATTACTTTTTTTGCTATCATCATCATCTGAAAAATCCTTACGGAATGCATCAATATTAATTATCATGATTTGCAACTGATTGCTGGTTGCAAACTGCCGCAGCCTATTGGCCTTACGTGAATCATAAACAAAGTACTCAAACTCAATATTATTATAGAGAGCCTTGAAATGGTCTTTGGTAATCTCAATGTTTTTTAACGCACCTTCCCGAATGGCCACACTTGGCACCACTACAATAAATTTCTTGAAACCGTACTTGTGACTTAACTCGAAAATGGTCCGCAGGTAAACATACGTCTTGCCGGTACCGGTCTCCATTTCAACGGAAAAATTCAACGCATTTTCTTTAAACTCGTCTTCATTAGTATGATCAAGGTCGTTCTTTTCTTGAGTCCTTTGAAGGTTCTTTAGTATAGATTCATCGGACAAGAGCAGATTGTTCCCGGTTCCCAATTCCGTTTGAAGTAAACTCTTTTGCCCGAAATTGTCATAGGCTGTTAGCTCGATAGAGAAATCGCCCTGACTTAGGGGTTGTCCATCAAATAAGTCAACAATGCTGCTGATGGCAGTAAGTTGGTAGGGTTGGGAGCTATCAAACTTTAATTTCATACAGTTTGAAACTTGATTACTCCTTTGCTCTTCATTATTTGAACTGCATTTGTTTTCAATTGGTCATTATTTTGAAAACCTTGATCGAGACAGATTACTCGTGACGGCCTCTTTTCCGCAATTCCTTTAATTAGTTCCAGAGTTAATTCCTTTTCTAAGCAAACAAACAGTTCTCCTTCAGCGACACTAAATACAGATTTTCCTGCTATGGCTTCCTTGCTTACTAAAGTCGTCAATTCGAATCCGCTTTTTAGCAGTAGCTCAAATAGGATAGCCTCTTGGCTAGCGTCCCGTGAAATGTGGCTGATATTTAGCTCTAGCTGCTTTATTATAGATTCAGCAGATTTTTCAGTATCTGTTTTCCACAAATTAAAATTTGATTGATTGAGCTTAAACACCTTAAAACCTAAATCTATATCCTTCAAGTCCGTACCAAATAGTGTCTTCTTCGCCTCAGTTTGTTTTTCGTTTTGTTCCTTACGAACATGTGCAATAACACGCCTGATTCTCTCTTTGCTGACATCAGATATTGTCTTGAAGTCCTTATTACTCGATTGACCTGTTTCAATTGGCTCGGGTAATTGAACACAAATAAATCTCCTACGCTGTTGATTTTCGAGATTGAGTTTGATTACCGCGTGTGCGATTGTACTTGATCCAGCGAAAAAATCCAATACGATATCATCTTCCGCACTGCCTTGTTCCACAAGTACCTTTAGCAAAGAGACAGGTTTCGGAAATGAAAATATGTTTTCCCCCAAAATATCTCTCACTTCCCTTGTACCATTGAGAGTATGACCAACTAAATCTTCATCCAATAGGGATGAAAAGTTTGTTTGGGTACTAGATAGTTCGTTCAAAAATATTTTTTCCCTTGGTCTACCGTCAATTTTTTTAGGAAAAATGATCCTCTTATCCTTGATCTTTTGATCCATGGCTTCCTTTGAATACCTCCAGCCCGAAGACTCAGGGCAAGAGTACATAATTCCCGTTTCAGGGTCAGTTAGGTCATAATGTAAGTTAGGGCGTTGAGCTCGCGTTGCCAGTCCCAACATATTGTTGCTCATCCAGGGTCCTCGTGTGTCATTGTCTGGATTTGAGTACTTGTTTTTGTCAATTTCCTTTCCTTTTAGCCTTGAGATGCTTTTACAGTATATCACAATGTACTCATGATCAATTGAAACCCCTGATTGAGCTCTGCTATCTACATTTTGTCTGCTTTTCCAGATTAGAGCAGTAACAAAACACTCTTCCCCAAAAATTTCGTTACAAATCATTCGTAAATTATTGACCTCACCATCATTAATGGAAATGAAAACCAGGCCATCTTCTTTCATTAGGTTCTTTGATAGAAATAAACGGGGATACATCATATTCATCCATTTGCTATGAAAACGCCCGTCTGTTTCAGCATTAGTGTTAAACTTTCTTCCTTCGCCGTCCACCTGTCCGGTGTATTCGAGGTAAGTCTGAAGGTTTTCAGAATAGTTGTCTGGATAAATAAAATCATTTCCAGTATTGTATGGTGGATCAATGTAAATCATCTTGATCTTGCCGAGATAGCTTTTTTGCAAAAGCTTCAATACTTCAAGATTGTCGCCTTCAATGAAAAGGTTTTGAGTAGTATCAAAGTCAATACTCTCTTCACGTGCCGGAGCTAAAGTCGCAATACTAGGCTGTTGGATAGTTTTAAAACAATCCGCTTTACCTGGCCAGTTCATACCAAAGCGTTCCTTTCCTACGTCAACTTGTTCACCAAGAGTAAGGCGTAACCTGTCCCAATCGACCTTGCCTCCTTCTGTGAATACTTCGGGGAATAACTCCTTTAACCTTTGTTGTTGCGCTTCGGGAATGCTCATTGGTGCTAATGTCAATTTCTCTATTTCCATGTGGTCGATAAATTATGGCTCAATTAACGGAAAGAGTCGGACTGAACCACTCTTGGTCTCCCAAAACGAACCGGTTTTGTTTCTGTCAGGCAGGTTGCCGTCAACTGGGCAAATCAGCAATTCTGCCAGCTGAATCGTGGCTTTTGCAAATTCTTCTATATCGCTGTCGCTTACTAGCGCACCATCGTAGGTGAAGTGAGCTCCTACTTGATTGCGAACCGCCTTCAACGTCTTTATATTTTCTATGACTGGTTTCAAGGCTATTTCAGCCGTGTGATTTGTTGTGCTGTACTTCCCATCAGCCAGAGGTTCCATCTGATGCACTTTCAGGATCTTAAGGAGATTGTTCGAAAGTGCGTCCAATAAGTCATTTAATGTGTAGTCCGCACCTGGCTTTCGTTTTAGTCTGCACTGAAAGTTGAACGTCAAAAAATCCAGAATGGCCTCAAGAAATCTACCGGTCGTTCCAGCGAGGTTTTCCCTGTGGAAATTCTCAGGAGTCACTAAATAATGTCGAAGCTCTTCAAGGACTAACTGAGGTTTGGCCTGAGTAATACCTCGCTCTTTTGTCCATCCTCTTAGTTCAACAAATTGAACGTCCGCACTTGGGGCTCTATGATTTCGATATCGTTCTCTCCATGGACGGTAATGAGTAGAAATTATTACATGAGCAAAGTGTTTCGCCTCATCATGAATTAGGTCAATGATTCTATCGAGGTGTTTTTCATCTACGGACATCACAACGTCATCTAAAACAAGAACCAGATCCTTATTACTCTCCTTCTTAGCAAGTGCAATGAAGATGCAAATGCCTAATGTATCTAGATGTGATTCACTGTAGACCGATTGGGGGGTCACATCTGAGACTGAATGAAAGTCAGCTGTCAGACTGAGCGAACTTTGATATGTTCGATTGAGGAAGAGCTTCACATTGCCTAAACCTTCGTTTGGATGTATCTTTCTATACATCGATTCTACCTCACCAGAAATAGACCTTAGCTCACTGTCAATGAATTCCTTTCTCGTCGTTTCCACTATCACCAAAGCAGGCTTCGCTTGATTTACTAGGGTTTCAAGTTGATTACACTTTTTTGTAAGTTGTAGTACGCTATTGTGGTTGGATTTAATTGAATTGCTAAAGTTGAGCGATTTACTAGTGGCATCATTGTCTGTGATCAATTTCTGAATCTCAGCCTTGGCTTGGTCAAATACACCAACGAACGCCTGGTAGTTGTCTCGCGTTGAATTTGCCGACGCGATTGACTTTAACAGATCATTGAAATTGTAAGTTGTCAATTTGGACGCCTCGTCCTTAAATTTTATGACGCCTCTATTGAAAGGTTCAATTTGACCCTCAAGTCTCTGATGTAGTTTGTCCTTTTCTGTCTTTGCAGTCTTGAGAGCCTGAGTCAGCTTGTTTAGATCCTCCATCTTGGTTATGTGATCTGAAACATGCTGAAGAAGACTTTGTCGGTCGTTTTCTTTTCCACACACTGGGCATTTTTCGACAGAAGTCTTTCCCTGAAGGAATTTTCTTGTTTCAGTCAACACCGTCAGTAGATCTGCCTCATACTGAGTGTTTTCTTGCTGATACTTCTTCAGATTCTCGTCAGCGGCCTCAAAGGCCTCTTTAGCAGATTTGTACTTCGTATTTTCCTGCTGGATACTCTCGACGATAGTCTGAAATGACTGCCATATATGCAGAACATTCTTGTTCTGTTCGTAGTCCTTCTGAAGTTGTGCATTATCCTTTGCGATTTCCGCAGCGATCCACGTGTCAATGTCACCTAAGGGTTTTCCGCCTTTGTTCCAAATATCCTGCAAGGTCTGATTTGCATCCGACAGGCTCTTGACATTTCGTTCCAAGTCCTCCTCAAGGGTATTTATTAACTTCTTAAGTTCAGACTCAGATTTCTGAATGTTCGAGACATCAATGAAGTAGGACAAGACTTTATACCTCTCCGACGGTGTGTCTTCAATAAACGACGTCACTTGCGCCCTTCTCAGAGCTTTAAGTTTGGGTTGACCCTTATTGGGGTCCTTGGTAAGCTTGTTAGACGAGGAAGATAAGGTCGTTTGAAAGACTTGTGTGTCGGTGGTGAGCTTGATCAGCAAATCTGAGTTCTTTGAACCCAAAGATTTCAAGTACGAAAAATCGATGTTCGACTTATCGTCCAAAGAACCAAATCCATCAGTACACAAGCATACGAGGGCATCGGCAATTGTGGACTTTCCGTTCCCATTCTCTGCGTATAGCAAGGTAATGTTCTTGCCCTGGCTAAATCGAAGGGTGAAGGGCTTAGTAGCACCTCGGAAGTACTCAATATGTAGTTCACTCAGTTTCAATGGTATCGTTGGCCGCTTTCTGTTTTTCCAATTCTCTTATTTTATGTTCTAAAAAAACCTTCCAGTCATTTTCTCGGACTGATCCATTTGATATCTTACTTTCAACAACCGAATCAGATTCACAGACAAGCTTTCGTTCCTTAAGCTTCGTCACTATTTCTGTTGCAACCTTTGCGTTATTGTCCATAAGTCATTAGGTGATGATCCACTTAAAAGTGAAAAGGTGATCCTCCGCCAGTCTTTGATCTAAGCGCTTTTCGATAGCGCTAATTAGCTCATCTTTATTTTTTTCAATCGCCTTGGCCGCACTATCATAGTCGTGCCATGCCTCATCTCTTGTGCTTTCAAGCTTTTTTCTTTCCTTCTCAAGTTTAAGTTTATCGGGCAGATTTGGGGCCAGGCGACCTTGCTTTTTTATCTCCTTGATTTGATCGTCCAATTCTTTCAATGTCACCTTTAATGAATTCCTGCGATCTTCACCCCACTTATCAAGTTTTTCCAATTCCAGATCGAAATAGTTGATGTTTCGTGTTCCAACATCCTCTAAAGCACTTTGTTGCTGCCGCTTTAGTTCAGACTCTAGCTTTGCAAGCACATCTTCGGGAAGAGTTGTTTCTTTGGAATGGCTTTCGACATTAATCGAGAACAACCGAGAACATTGATCTTTATCAAGGAGTAGGCCATCCTGTGTGACACCTGCTAGCAATATAAAGTCTTCTGTTTCAAATGTTGAAACAGACAAAGATTTAGCTATAAGCCACCCAAACTTGCCAATTAAGTCGTCTAGTATGCTAATTTTTTTTCCTGAGTTAGAGTAGCTAAGTTCCAAAACTGCAGGCTCTGGCCTGAAGGTCTTGCATCGTTCTATGATGATTTGAGCTAACGGGTGGTTGATGCGATAGATGTTAGCATCTTCGATGTTCTTTCCGATACGATATGGTCCAGAGTGAATTTGGGTGTCAGGAAAAGGATTTGTCTTGAGAGTGAAAGAGTGCTCATCCTTTGAATAGACGGCATTCTCACCTAGACTATATTTTGTTATACTCCAAAGCCAGCTTTCATACTTCGATAGGTACGCTTTACTTTCTTCCAGGTTAATTCTGAGTTTCTCGTGAACCTCTTCATCGAAATTCTCCAATAATTGCTGCCTCGTACGACTGAACTCATCGGAAATACTTGCCTCCAGATCAGCTTGCAGTTGATTAAAGGCTATTTCGATTTGCCCAGTGGTTCGACATTCTTGATAGATACTTGCAATCCTTTTCTCAAAGTCTACTCCGTTTTCAATACTACCGAGTACTTCATCGCTAGCGCCAAAAACTCCATCAAAGATCTTGAACTTATTTTTCAGGAGTTCATACACCCGTTGATCTGCTGCGTTCGCCTTATTTAAAAAGTTTACAACCACAACGTCGAATTTCTGACCATATCGATGGCACCTGCCGATCCGTTGTTCAATTCTCTGCGGATTCCAAGGTAAATCGTAGTTAATGATCAGTGAGCAGAATTGAAGATTAATACCTTCGGCTGCGGCCTCAGTTGCAATCATGATTGTTGCATCATCACGAAAATAGTCTACCAGGGCTGCACGCATGTCTGCGGACCTAGATCCAGTAATCCTATCTGTATTTTTGTGTTTCTCAGTCCATTGCTGATATATGTCTTTGGATTTAAGGTCGGTATTGGTACCATTGAACAGAACAACTTTTCCTTCGTACCCACGTCCTTCAAGGATTTCTCTCAAGTATTCCTGAGTTCGCTTGCTTTCAGTGAAAATAATTGCCTTCCTCAGGGCACCTAGGCGGTGTAATTCTTTAAATCCATTCTCAAGCGCTGTAAACAGTTTTTCTCCCTTTGAGTTTTTTCGTATTGACTTGGCCAGGCCCTCAAATTCCTTTAGTGACTTGATTTCGGTTTTAATATTTTCGAAATCGAGTCTCGTTAATTCTCCATTGGCGCTTATTTCCTCAGGCTCTTCTTCCCATTCATCTTTTAATTCATCGTATGTTTCAAAATTGTCTTCTAGTTCTGATTCAAGTTTTGAGTTCGAGTTTTCTGCTATAATGCCTTGAAGTTTTGCGGCTAAACCTTCTAGTGTTCCTGATATTGCGTAGGTTGAAGATGCTAATAGTCTTCGGAGTATCAGGGTCATTAATTTCCTTTGACTCGCTGGTAAAGCATACAGATTGTCAGCTTGAAGATATTCCGAGACGAGGTCGTAAAGCCTTTGCTCCTCCTGAGTTGGATAAAACTCTTCAACAAGGGCAATTCGATTTGTGTAGCTAATGTATTCTAAGACTTGCCTTCTCAATGTTCGTTTGCAGACGGGCTTAAGTCGTTCTTTTAATTCGGAAAATAGCTGGTCGTCAGTTCCATTTGCTATTCGACTGTATTGAGACCTAAAACTCTTTTGATCCCCGAAAGTAAAATCGTCGATTATGCTCACGAGGCCGTAAAGCTCCATTAAGCTATTTTGAAGAGGAGTTGCTGTAAGCAATATTTTAGGTATGTCTTCCAGGGATGCTTTGATTGATTTAGCAATCTTATTACTTGGCTTATATACATTTCTTAGCCGATGTGCTTCGTCAATTACGGCCAAGTCCCACTTGACACTCTTTACGTATGACTCTTTTGACCTTGCGAACTGGTATGAACAAAGAACTATTTCGCCTTGAATGAATGGATTCATGTTTCCATTCTTAACCGCATTATTGAAGGATTTTGCCTCCAGAATATGGCATGGAAGGAAGAACTTATCGAACAGTTCTTGAGACCACTGTTTCCTGAGGTTAGCTGGAGTAATGATTAAGATTCTACGTTTTCGTTCAGCCCATTTCTGAGCAATAACTAGTCCGGCCTCGATAGTCTTTCCTAGTCCAACTTCGTCGGCGAGGATAGCTCCTTTAGAGAGGGGAGAATGGAATGCGAACAGTGCGGCATCGACTTGATGTGGATTGAGGTCAACCTGCGCATCAACTAGGGTTGACGCCAGCTTTTCTACGCTGTCGGAAGAGCTACGTTTCGTCAGTTCATAAGCGTAATATTTCGCATGATATGGGGTAATCACCATTAAATCCAACTTTGAATAAGACAATAAGCACTTGTACCGTGATTCTTCTACTTTCTAGATTCTTTATTTAGCGACGCAAAGAACTCCTCGACGGTCATCTTATGGATAGCCAAGAGTTTAACCATGCTTTTAAGGGTCAGGTTGGTTTTCCCTTTCTCAACGCGCCAATATTGCCCTCTAGGGATGTCATGGTCATAAGCAAAATCTTCGTGGCTGGTGTAGCCCTTATCCTTACGGAGTTGTGTGAGCTTTTGACCAATCCTTTCCTGTAACTGTTGTACGGCTTCCTCTTCTTTCACGGAAGCCAAATTCCGCAGTAATTTACATTAATGTTACCACTTATGATAGCACACCTTATATGGTAATAATGTGTTGATTATCTTTGAATTGCCGACCTCCCAGGTGGGTTAGCCACTTTATTAAATGGTCCACTTCCTTAAACTGTTCGCCAGGAATTGCCTACTATTTCAAGGTAGAGAAGTCTCCTATTGGATACTGGGGGTGATTGGGTGGGTGAGCGTCATTGCTTGCGGCTATACCTTGTTCCTGATCATTTCAATGCAAATTTCAGAATAGGCTGGACGATTCAAAGAACTTGATTTCACGGGCGCGATACTTGAAAAGATTCTCATGGATTCCCCGGATATGTCGTTGAATTTGGGTTTCAGTGAGACCTTTAAGGTAGATCCCTATGGCGAGCTTCCTTTTGGTGCCGTTCAGGTGCGTTATCAGGTGGTCGTCACATTTTGAGAATGAGAATCCGTAAATGACGAGGCCATTGGACGATGCCTTGAACGCATCACGACAAAATGATAGGTACTGATTCTTCGAAATCGTTTCTGCTTTCAGGGCGGCTCTCCCTTCAGAAACAAAAATTGGCAAATAGCCGATATGGACTTGAAGTCTAATCAGTTCAAGGAGCTCCTCATTCCTGGCCCCGCGTCTAATCTTGATTATCCGGTCGTCCTCTTTACGGAGGAAAAGTGCGCCGTGGAGATAGTATATGTTCTTAAAGCCGGTCAATAGCTTATCAGCAAATTCCAGGCGACCGTTTTCTGCCCTGAAGAAGTCCTGATACTTCTTAACGACACTATTGCGCTTTGCCCGGTCAAGGGTAGCAAGCATGATATGATAAAGGAAAGTGTCGTAGTTGGTGGTGTAGATGTCCTCGAACCAGTCGAGCTTTTGCGACAATTGAAAAATTGTATTCGGATCAATCTGGGAGTAGGCTGGGTGTAGATCTTTAATTGCGCCCAACAGTCCAAGTCTCAGTTTCTTCAGGGCCGATTCAAATTTGAGGGTGTCGAGATCAAATGCTTTATTGACTTCCGAACCGTCGACAAGTTTCCCCTGTATCCCTTCGAAATTGGTCATGTTGAATTTCTTAAATATGAGCTGATCGGCAGCGTCGAGGTATGTCAGAAACCTGTCAAACAGGGATCGATAATTCAGAGCTGTGTTAATATTAATAGAAAAGCCGTTGCCGAGGAAAATATCTGCCCCCAGGAAGGAATCCTGAATCTCGCTCCAATGATAAATCTTGATGTCCCCAATAGTTCTCATGATCTCTATAGTTTCTCATCTAACCGTTGCTCCAATTTTTCCTTCAACAGATCGATGAACGTTGTCCGGCCACCCTTTCGAAGGCCGATCTCCTGAAAGTGTCTGTAAAAATTGCCGAGACTCACGTTAAAGAGGTTTTCAAACAGATTAGCGATTTGCTTGATCTCCACCTTTCCATCATTGAATGCCTCCACTTTATGTAAGGCATAGATCAACTCCACTAGATCAGCTTTCTTTGCAGTCCATTTCAGGGGTGAAATACCGGGCTCGTTAACCAACCCTTTGATAAGTTTTTCCACACGACCTCTAATCAGATGGCTCGCGAGTATTCGCGCTAAGGTATTATCGTAGCCGGTCGAGAATCTGGTGTCTATGTCAGGTGCCTTAAATATTGCTTTACCCCGAGTGAAGTACTGCTCGTCGAAATGCGTCGATCCTGAGACACAATAGATGTAAAATTCCTGATGAGCCTTTACAAATTCTTGCTGTTTACTAAGCTGATCGAAGTAATGGAACTTGAGTCGCTCATGATCTACAGGCTCGCTAAGCTTTAGGTCAATTAGACCATCGTAGTAATAGTACTGACTCAGAAATCCAGGCTTCGTCTCTTTGAAGAATGCAACTTCCTCGATCGCGCTCTGAAACTCGTATTTGTAAACAAATTCCTTCATGTCCGAAAGTACTTCCTGAATAGCGACGAGGCTTTTGCTTGACCGTTGAATAAAGTCTGCGTTTTCCCCGGCAATATTTTCAATCTTTGAATTCAACTTGTCTTGGAGTTGAGACGAATATGCATTTATGTCTATGGTTTTCATGGCCTTGTTATTTCAGTTTTGCACTTAGTATCTCCTGGATGTCTTTCTTGATCTTGAAATAATTCTGTTGAATCTCATATTCCGTGATTTGTCGAATTATTGGGATTGGCTTATAGCTAATTTCTTCTGCCCGGATAGCTTCGTGATCATTAATTATCTCGGCATGAAAGACTTTGAGGTCGATCTTTTGGTCGGGGTCGTCTGAGACGGTTCCTACAAACTCCCCGGAGGAAAGGGACGCAATCTTTGAAGGTGGGATAGCGGAATCTAGTTGGGTAGACCGGCTAACGGATGTATCGGAGGCATTCACGGAAACACTCTCACGCTCCTGAACAATCTTTCCAAAACGTTCCGAAAGGAGTTTAGAGGTCTCGCCAACGACCTGCCCGCTGATCACGTTGCCCACAATATTCATAATAACTTCGGCCTGATCACGTCCGTAATCCTTTTTCAACTGACTATAATCCTGTACCGCCAAAGTCGTCGCTACCTTGTTCGCCCTAGCTGTCGCCATCAGGGTATCAATGCCATTGAAGTAGATCGTAGGAAATTCATCGAAAACCAGACTACTTTTTTGCTGATGCTTCTTATTGACCAGCTTTATAACCCTCGATATGTAGAGGGATAGTACAGCACCGTATATCTGCTGCTTTTGGGGATTGTTTCCCATGCAAATGATCTTAGGTTCATCAGGATTGTTAATGTCTAGCGTAAAATCATTACCGGAGAGTACATAGTACAATTGAGGCGAAGACAAACGGGCCATACCTATTTTGGCACTGGCCACCTGGCCTTCGAGCTGCTCCATAGCAGAATTCTTAAAGGCTGATTCAAATGGGTTTATCAGGACTTCTATTTCCGGTTCCGTCCTGAGCAATTTGAAGAGATTGGGATAGTCGAGTTGCATTAGCTCAATGACATGGGGAAGGGTGCAGTATCTTCCATCATTGTACTTTCTAAGAAACCAAATCATTGCGGTCAGGAAGTTGATCGGCGACTCCACGAAGAAATCGCCCTGCTTCTTTATCCAGTCCCGGTTCAATCCCAGGAGGATGGTTCTTGAGGATTCCGTTGCGTCGGTAATATCTGTCATCGTTGCCGGGTCGAGTGGATTACAGCGGTGGTAGATCACATCGAAATTGATCACATAGAATGCAGGTTTGACTTTATACTTTCCCTGATATTTCAAAAGAGCGTTGTAAGCGATCCGCGTCAGGTCGTCGTACTTGAAATCGTACAGGAACATGGTGAAGCCCTTTCGGATGTGCTGGGTAATGATGTGCCTGATTACGAAATAGGATTTTCCGGCTCCAGGCGTTCCGATCACGAGCAGGGATCTGAATGGATTGATCACATTGATCCAGCTTTTTCTTTTCTGACCCTTAAGCGTATAGACGGCTGGGAGGTTAATTGAATACTCATTTTCAAGGAGCCGCTCTTCCTGCGGAAATGACTCGTTGGCCTTGTTGAAAATGTCCTTGCCAAGATTCAGTTTGATCAAACGTGATAGAAGGGTGCCACCGGACAGCATAAGTCCGTATCCGATTGTCGTAATGGCTATGTAAATACAACAGGCCAGACTAGCTCCGATATGAATGAGGAGGATGTAATGCCCGAAAAGAAATATCAGGAGTCCGCCAATGGCTAAGTAAACTGCGAGACGCAAACTGATGGTATCATCCTTTCTGCCCCTGGCACCTACAAGCGAAATGATGAGCAGGGCGAGGGCAAAGCCTTTCGAAGTATAGACGGTATTGAAGAGTCCGGTTCGGGAGATATTTTTGAAAAGATCGTCAGATAAAGAATGTGTCAGTCCCCATGTCTGGAATGCGGCGTAACAATAGAAATAGAAATGAATCAGCATTACGACGATACTCAGCAGTCGTATGAAATCAATGATCTTCTGCAAAGCTTGTTCGTTCTCTCCTGTGTGTGCCATGTGACTAGATTAAATTGACTTTCCCTTTCTCTTTTTCCTCTTTCGTTTCATTGCAGCATCAGGTGACGTATGGTCGAAAGCTTTGGCTTCGGCGAGATCTTCCATTGTCTCCGCAAAACCGAATTCTCTTTCCTTGTCACCTTGACCATTGGAAACGACGACATGCTCAAAGTCCTGCTTGGTGGTCGGGCCTGACAAACCAGTTAGTCTCTCGGTCAATGCTTTGGCTGCGTAGGGTTTCCCCAAATCACTTCCATTGAACACCGCCTTTGTTTCATTATCGACGAAGGTTACTCCGTAGATTCTGCCCTCGTCGTTCTCCCTGAATAGTGTGTAGATATTTTGCTTTTGCAGCGCACCGATGAACGCGCTTCTTGTCAGGGTCTTGCTCCGGCCAAAGGAATCTTCGAAACACTTTATAACGCGCGACCTGTGTGGACCTCGCAAGCGCTCGTTGCCTTTGTACAATTTTTCGAGGCGTGTCAGCGTCGGGCGTCCCACAATTGAATATGCCTTTATCGGAACGCCGGTCTTGTTTCCTTTGCCGTCAAGAATCCTGTATTGCAATCCGCCGTGCTTAAAAACTCTTGAATCCTCTGCTCCTCGGTCCGCTATGATATTGAACTGTCTCAGGACCGCGTTGAATTCAGGAAGTGAGGTGAAGAAATAGGACTGCACCACTTTAGTCACTACGTTCGAGATACTTCTTCGCGTTTCAGATTTGCCGTAGACAATCTTTTTCGCATGATCAGGATTGAGTTCATAGGTGCGTCCTTTCGCTTTCATAAGTCCGTACTTTTTCTCAAGCTCCAACCTTGCCTTCTTCGATTGATTCCAGCCAATGTTGTACATAATGATCCTGCTGCCGTCGCGCTGGATATTCGTGGTGACCACATGGATGTGAGGATGTCCGGCGTCAAAATGCTGATAGACGAGGTAAGGCTGTTTGCCGAAACCGATCATATCCATATAGTCATTTGCTATATCCCTTAATTTCTGTTCGGTTAGTTTTTCTTCGGGATGAAAATTGATGGATATGTGAACAGCCTTTGAAGTGGCCCGCCGGTTCATCTGGCTGAATGCCTCAAGCCCGTTGACTTTGTTATTAAAGGTTAGTTTTTCAACCGGGCGACCGAATGAATTCTCCAGGATGCACTTGGCAACACCTTCCTTAACCTTATTCTCATTGTAGTTGAGAATGGTCAGCATTCGTTTTGCGCTATTGATTACTGTAACCATTTCTTTGAAAGTTCACCGGCAATTGTCAACAGCCTTTCAACTTTGGCACTGACCTGTTTGTATTCTTTATCGATCCGCTGCACATCATAGAATTTCTCCCGTGCGCTGTCGGTGGTGTGGAAGTGGTGCGTGATCTGATTGATATTTTTGCCGATCGCGTTTAGCTCTTTCCTGATCCCTGCCAGTTCGATGGCGGTCGATTCAAGGGAGGCATCGGTATGCTTCCATACTATCTCTTCCCTGTAGAGGATGCTCCTGGTCAGTTCTGTGATAGACCGGCAGTTGCTGTTTGCGAGCCATTCTTTTAGTCGCTTATAAAACGACTCCGATACCCGCAGGCCAATCAGCCTGCTTAGTCTTGCGTCCCTGTCAGCTTTTTTGCGTGTCATAAATTCTGGGATTTTGAGGGGTTTGGAAAGCCGAGTTCCGAGGCTTTCCACTGTAGGCCTTGCAGGGTCTTCAGTACGAATGCGCTAGCATTCGTACATCTTGCCGAAACCAGAATGTGGGTTTCTGACCTTTGGCAAGTCTGAGATTCAGACCTCTTGGAAACTGCCTTGACCATGTTTTTCAGGGGTTGATCTTTTTTCCTGCGAAATGTGGATTATGCTTATGCGCCTCAATCATTTTTTGGAGGTCGTCATAGTCGTAAAAGATGACTCCGCCGATTTTGGTAAAGGGCAGGGTCCCGTTGACGCGGAGGTTCGCGAGAGTGCCTGGAGAAAGACCCAGTAGCCTTCTTATATCACGAGATTTGAGCCACTTTCGTGCAGGCGTGGTTTGTCGTTGTGCGAGGAGATTTTGTATCTCCGCCAGCAGTTCCTGCTTGAAATTTTGCAGGTTTTCGAGAGTGATGATTGTTGTTGCCATAACCGTTTTGATTATGGCTCAAAGGAAAGGCGGGAGTGTTTTCTAAAACAGTAACAGGGGTAACAGGTACCCCGGTAAGTTGTTGAGGATCAATCACAAAAAATTGTTTTCGTGCCGTTTTTTAAGATGCAATTGGCAGCATCTAAACCTGTCGAAAGAAAGGTTCTTTAAATTTCTTTTCGTAGACCTCCATTTGAGTCATTGGGTAGTTTACAACCTTGTTGTCATATCCCACGGACTTCAAAATAAGTACCGCAAGTAACGTATAAAGCCTAAGAGCTATGTAATAGATCTCTGTACTTGCATTTTTGTTATCATTTGTAATACCTAAAGTCAATCGTCCATGTAAAAAGTCGTTTCTATGTTCAATAGCCCGAAGATCTTCTTGTGAAAGCTTAAATTTTAAAAGCTCAAATGGCTTAGTCAGTTTTGCTTTATTGGTTAATTGGTTAATATTCTCAATCCTTGTTTTCAGAATCTTGATACCCTCTGGTTGAAGGCTTTTGCTATTGTCGTCAATGACCTTATTTAATTCAGCCCTTACCTTCTTCGAAATCTTCTTGTCCTGAATTGGTGAAATGGTTTCTTTATTTGTCTCGATAATCAAGTTCGTCAAACCCTCCAAAGCAACCGACATCCCCGCAGGCATAATGACAAGGGAGGCTGCAGTCGCCTCAATGATAAGAAGCAACACGGAAGAGAATTCTAATGAATCATGCGCCCATTGACAGAGCTTAGAGAATTCCTCTCTTCGAAGAGGGCGAAGAGTTTTATTAACCTTGTCGGTGGCTTTGAACTCGCTTCGATCTCGCATTAAGCCAAAGGCGTTGGCATAAATAGGCGAGTACATTGATTTAATCGATGGCCGAAGGTCCGAATAATATACATCTTTGGGTTTTTGCCGGCCAGCATCGTCGTATGTAATAAAATATCCTTCATCTTGTGGCATTGAGCCGGTGACGTATCCGAATGACACTATTGTTGAAAAGCAATAATCAATGAATTTCTCAAAGGAAAGCTTTTGAGAAACATCGAAAATAACATAAGTCGAATTTGTTGCTTTGTCCGAGTACAAGTAGAGGTCCAAGTCCAAATTGGAATAATTTATCCTTATGCAATCTGAACTTCGATGCTTTTTTGTTTGGTATCCGAACAGCGCAATGTAGAAGTGGAAATCAGTCCGTTGCCTTAGCGGGACAAACAATCTATAAAAATTGTTTTCGGTCTTCTTGAACTGACCAATGCTGAAATTTGAAACCGAACCAGATACATTTGAATCAGAGATATTATTAATGAAGACCTTTTCAACATTGAATTCAAAACTATTGGAAGTTAGCTTTACTTCTGCAACGTCTCCTAAATCATATCGATGCGCGTGTTCATCCTCGATGTTGAGCTTGAATCCTCTGTCCACTTTTTTTAAGTAAGCCAGTACTTTGTCGAGGCGACTATTTGACTTATTAATCGTTACGTAGTGATCTTCCTGTAGCTCATTTATCAAGTCCAACGACTCAAAAATATTTTTGTGATTGGGAGTGGCATTTGGATTAATAATTCGTGGCATATTCATGAGATTAGGGTTCTCAAGGATCGAGAATCAATTTACTAAATCTCACGGTTACCTACCTGTCAATCTGCTGAAACCTTCTTGAATGAAATTGAATGATTATTTCCTGGATACAAAAAGTGGGTAGTTATATCTAGAGATAGGGTGTTTGCAGCAATGAATTGATCGTTAGTGAAGGTAGCGGTTTTCGCATCGAAAGTCATTAGAGCTGTTGGGTTGGGGCGATCCTCGTCGTGATCCATGTTTTTCCAGCCATCTTTATCATAGTCATTCAGTTTCCATTTGCGATTTGAGACCTCGAACTTTTGATCGATAGGCTGAATGAAAATTGTGTCACGGATTGTTCGCATCCCAATTTCGGCCCCGGTTTCGGGATTAGTTACTCTCATTGAATATTCCCTTGCATACGTGCCCGAGATATTGTCGGTACCAGTATCACTATTCTTCTTTCCACATGACATCAAACAAATGCCAACTGAAACGATAATACAAATTTCTGTTTTCATAACCCGAATATTTAATTGCTATTTATGTATCCAATCGCCGTGTGAAGGAGGTTTTTAACGGCGTCCTTCGTACTGCTCTCCACATCGTAATATTTTATCCGAAGGCTTTCCGGTGAAATGGTACCCGATCTCTTCGTTTTAACAAATTTTGATAGGAACCGTATAAGTTCGGATACGTTTTTGTTCTGTATGACACCAGATTCGACAAACGCCTTTGTGAAAAGAGCGAATTGCGAAACGGACATATCTAGTTCGACCTTGAAATCATCTTTTTCGGCAGTTGGTTCCTCAATTTGCCGGGCCCGGGCAGGAAGCTTGTTTTGAATAAAGAGAATTTCCTCCCGTAGCCAGTTTGATAAATCCTCTCTGATCGATGGTGAATTGATGTCGTAAGCAACTCCTGGCTGTTGTCTGCTTTGATTTACCTGCTTGAAATAGAATGCTAATGTTGCAGCCGCGTCAGGTTCAAAGTCTGTCTGGATGTGGGCTGTGTAGTATCTAAAGTATTCAGGAGAATTGAAATTCAGGCTTAGTAGGATCGCTTGTATTGCGGCATTCGGTTCTTTGAATGTGGCATCCTCTTTTAGGTTCAACACTTGAGCAACCAGATCCTCGACATAAGACATCAATCGATAGGTAATTCTCATTGCACTCAGAAAGGCACGCGAAGTACTTGTAAGGATGCCAGCCAGGACCGGGTTTATTTGGTTGACAAGTACAAATTCCTCTAACCTGCTTGCTTCCCTGGAAAATCGTTTTACAAACACTGACCTTTTTAATTCTGGCACCTTCGCCTCGACATTAAAAAATGATTTGAATTCCACCTGAATGAAATCAAGAATCCCCTCCACCTGGTCACAAAAAAAGAATGCCTCTGACCTTAACGCGACATTCAACACATTTTTTTTAGGAGCCTCTTGCGTTGCCAAAAGGTATAATTCATCAATGAAGGTGATCAGGCAACTCTGGTGGTAGTGGACGTAGCGCGTTACCTGATCCTTGTCTTGGAAAGCTACCACTTGCATTGCAAATGAATTCCGGACCCTTGCCTTCTCTTCCGCAACGGCTTTCCGAGTATTTGCAAATTGCTCCCCAAGAGAACTCTTGGATTTTATTGTTGAGCTGACTGCATTTCGGATCAAGGATTCGATATTTCTAAATTCATAGTCCAATCGCCCTGCATTTTTCCTTCCCCTGATTTATTGACAACCAACTTGACGATGCAAAATTTCAAGGTTTGACACCGTCATGCAATAGGGAAAATGGCGTAATCGGGTACATACTTCTATGTAGTTTCCCGGATTGGGATAGCAAATTGGGGGATAATTAAGGGTTAATGGACTTGTACATCCCGTTGCTCAAGTTTATTGATCAGTTCAACTTTGTTAGTGGCCGAAACCTTGGAAAAAATATTGGAGACATGGCGGGCTACCGTTTTCTCGGAGATTCCAAGGTCTGAAGCAACGATTTTATAAGGGTGCCCCTTCATGATCAGTCTTGCTATTTCAGTCTCCCTGGACGTCAAATTGTATTTCCCGCAATTCACTTCAATAAGCTTTTCCAGGCTATGCACCCGATCTAGAAGTAGGTCATATTCCCTTCTAGCCTGATGTATCGATGACCGGATATACACTAAGGTCATCACCATGAACCCGGAATTAGTCACAGAATGTTCCAAAACCTGAAAATCTCCGAAAAAGACTATCAACGGTAATGCTACCCAGCATAACAAGGCTATGTAGGCAGATATCACCAATTGGAATTTTATCCTGTCGGAGTATTCCCTCTCCCGGAATTTGTAAATGAACGCACGAGTTGTCGCGCCGATAAAGGCAATACCATAAAGAAACGGGATGACTACGCCCAACTTCCTACTTTGAGCAAGATCACCTGTTATATAGTACGGCACTACAAACAAGAAAAGGAAGGGCACAAAAAGGAATATCAAAGAACCAAAGGTGACAAAGAATTTGAGGCGTCTGAGATTAAATGCTTTATAGTAGTAGTAAACGAAGTACATCGACGTTCCAAATGCAAAGAGGTAAGCCAAAATGGTTTGCAGCATTACCGGGATGGGAATGTTTTGATCGGGAAATAATCCGCTGGTGATGTTGTAAAGGATTACCGAGACAAGGAGGATAAGGTAAAGAAGTCGCTTTCTATCACTCGTTCTTTCCAGAAAATAGATAACCTGGAAGAATAGCATTGCCATCTCGAATACGGTTATCACGAAGGTAACCATGTGCATCTGCGTGCCCATGAAGTTCATAACCAATGCAGTCTATTCTACCTACTAACAAATTCAAGCCTCATAAACCAAACAAAGTCTTCTTAATCACAAAGAGCCTTTTACTCTGCGCATCATGTAAAGGGTATAGGTAAAGTCTAATGTGTTGAAGATCTCAAACCCATGTTTTTTGTACCAAGAAAGATTCTTCTCGACGGACGTTTCAAGGTAAATAGGCCTGCTGTCTTGTCCCTTAATGACCTCATTCAGCAACTGGCTGCCTTTTCCTCTGCCTTGGACCTCCGGTCTGACTCCAACAAACCACAGGTAGCTGAAAGGTTCCTTCGGATGGAACGCTTTGATCTTCGATTCACGGCTCAAGACTTGACCTACCCGGCTTAAACCAATAACGGATGTGGCGAGTTTCACATCCCTTAAAATCGCATCGAGATTTGTCCTTTTACAATCAGGTAGTAGGATCAGCGCGCACGCCTGCTCATCATCTGAAACCCATACCTCACCAAAAGCATTGCAAACATTATATGAATATTCCATTAAGCCCCGGACGCGTTCCTTTCTTCTAGCGTCCTGCTTGACAACATAATTGACACTCTTATTGTCATCAAATGATGCCGCGAGAATATCCACCACTACAGACTTCTTCTCTCCTCCAGTTCTTACCATTTGTTAATTCCTTAGTTACCATATGATAAGAAATTAGTTACCATATGTTAAGTGAACAAAACGTGAAGGCCAACATTTTGCCTAAGTAAATTTAATTTCAACTTGAAAAATAGATTACACCTTATAAGGAGAGTCGCGCCTTTTGGACGATTACTAATGTCATTTACCGACTAGAATACAAAACTTGAGGTTCATGCGGTCGAATAACCATGCTGAGAACACAGATCAACCAATTCATTGAGTTGGGGAGTGCCTTGCCAAATTTTCTTTACCCTCATTTTAGTGACATGACTAGCGAAATCCTGATTGATCCCAACTGGACAAGCCTCAGTATTTCCTTCATATCTTTTTCCATTTCAAGTCGGTCTATTAGCATTTCGTAGTTTTCGGGCGTGTGGGCACCATACTTGCGCTGATCCAAAACATGCGCCCGAACTGAATTTGGCTTTCCCAACAGCCAATCTGTCGAGTGTTGCTCGGTGTTGTAGTTTATTTTGAGCGCAAAAAGTTTATCCCATGACCCTCTGCCGATTGACTCACCAGTACCAACGTTTTCGGAATTTGGATAAATGGTAAGATAATGCTTGTTATCTAGGGGAAGTTCGATCATGTTTTCCGGATCGAATATACTTTGAAATCTCCCTTTCATGCGTCGAATAACGACCGGATTGTCTGAGGTTATAAGTTCCCCATCATCATAAATCCTACTTACCGCAACATTTGCATTGATCTTGATTCTTGTAAAGTCATGCCATGCCTCCAGGTGACTGTGCAGGAACTTCTTTTTATTTTCTATATGGTAGTCTTGGCGAACGTTCTCTTCTTCTCCGTTTTGAACGTCATAAGCCTTTCCATCAAATGTGAATTTTATTCTGCCATTTCCATCCATTTCGTGTTGTGCCCGTTCAAGAGCCGTGTCAAACCTCTCCTCGTGAAACTTTAGAAAACGCGGAGTCCTAAAAAACATGCTCATTACCGTCATTAACATTTTCACCTTCTGCAAAGCCGTCATTATTTTGAAGGTGGGGTCGATCAGCCAATTATAAATTTCGGGATAAACACTATCGACATGCTGCGCGTAGAAGTCCTCGAGGGCGTACTTTTTTGCGCTGTCAGTTTTGGGGATTGTATACAAGTTTTTATTAACACAGATATCTGCTATACTAATAAGTCTTTCTTTCGGCTGCTCGTCAGAACGATACTTAGCCTCAACCATGAACTTATCTTTCTCTGTTTCGAGGGCAAAATTCTTTAGGTAGGATCGCGGAATAAAATGTTGGTGTTTTTTCATATCAAGTGCGTCGTAAAATTTGAAATAAATTTCGACGATCTGAACTCTTCATCGCGCTCTTCTCATCATTTCACGATGATGCCTTAGGATTCAGTCACTAGATTACTTTATAGAGGTAACTGCCCCGAAAATGCCCCGAGAAATAAAAAAAGACCCAGCGCTTATGCGACTGGGCCTTCTTGGAGGTCTCGAGCGGATTCGAACCGCTGTAGGAGCTTTTGCAGAGCTCAGCCTAGCCACTCGGCCACGAGACCTTTTATTTTAATTACTCTTTAAGAAGAGCAGCAAGCATCAAAATTAACCTTTCCCGGTTATAAAGAAAAGGTGGTCAATAAATCGACCACCTTTAACTTTCGTTTACTGATTACTAAAACTTATTCTGCCTTGTCGTCAGCAGAAGCTGACTTTCCAGCGGACATCTTCTCTTTCAACGCACTCAACGCTTCCAGATCTCCCAACGTAGATTTTTCACTCTGCTGGTTGATGTTAGCGATCGTCTTGCCCTTTGGCTCAGCTTTCTTAGTCTGCTTCGCTGCCGCTGCCGGCGCTGCTGCTTTCTCTTCTTCTGCTGACCACATCGCGCGATGACTCAATGTAATGCGTCTGTCTTCCTTGCTGAATTCCAATACCTTGAAATCAAGGGTCTCTCCGATCTCAACCTTGCCATTGTCTTCCTTGCCAAGATTCTTCGTAGAACAGAATCCTTCGATTCCATATTGCAACTCAACTACCATTCCCTTGTCGTTCTTGTTGACGATCGTTCCCTTGTGAACAGTGCCCACAGCAAAGATCGACTCAAATGTATCCCAAGGATTCTCTTCCAAATGCTTGTGGCTCAATGCCAGTCTGCGGTTGGTTCCATCCAATTCCAATACCTTCACTTCAAGGCTGTCTCCTACCTTCACAAACTCTGAAGGGTGTTTCACCTTCTTCGTCCAGCTTAGATCTGATACGTGTACCAATCCGTCGATACCTTCTTCCAACTCAAGGAATAATCCGAAGTTGGTAAGGTTGCGAACGATTCCCTTATGTGTAGTACCTACTGCATACTTAGTAAGCACATCCTGTCTTGTCCAAGGATCTTCTGTCAATTGCTTGATGCCTAATGACATCTTGCGCTCTGCACGGTCGATCGTTAATACAACTGCTTCGATAGCATCTCCAACCTTGATGAAATCCTGAGGATTTCTCAAGTGCTGTGACCAGCTCATTTCACTTACGTGAATCAAGCCTTCAACGCCAGGCTGCAATTCGAGGAACGCACCGTAATCGGCAACATTCACGATCTTGCCCTTCACCTTTGAGCCAACCTGAATGTCGGCTGGAAGTGACTCCCAAGGATGAGGCGTAAGCTGCTTCATACCTAAAGAGATACGTTTCTTCTCATGATCGAAATCAAGCACAACCACCTTAACGGTCTGGTCAAGCTTAAGCATCTCTTCCGGATGCGCAATACGTCCCCATGAAATGTCAGTGATGTGGAGCAATCCGTCAACACCTCCAAGATCGATGAATACACCGAAGTTGGTCATGTTCTTGATCACACCTTCCAACACCTGACCCTTGTCAAGGTTTGTAAGGATCGCTGCCTTCTGTTGCTCAAGATCCTTCTCGATCAACACCTTGTGAGATACCACAACGTTATCGTTCGTGTAGTTGATCTTCACAACCTTCACTTCAATGTTCTTGTTAACATAGATATCGAAGTCACGGATAGGCTTCACATCGATCTGGGATCCTGGCAAGAATGCCTCGATTCCAAATACATCGACGATCAAACCACCCTTTGTTCTGCGTTTTACAAAACCTTCGATGATCTCATCCTTATCCAATGCTGTCTGTACATATTCCCAGCCCTTCACCAGCTTCGCTTTTCTGCGTGACAGAACTAATTGTCCCATCGCGTTTTCACGCTCTTCGATGAATAAGTCTACCTGGTCGCCGATCTTAAGATTCGACATGTCTTTAAACTCAGCCAATGGCACAAGACCATCTGACTTGAATCCGATATTCAAAATCACGTCGCGGTTGTTGATACCTACGACAGTTCCTTTTACTACTTCGCTGTTGTTTACAGTGGCAACGGTGCCAGAGTAAAGCTTCAACATGCTGTCGCGGTCTTTAGTGTTGTAACCTTCACCAAAACCTCTGCGCTCAAAAGTATCCCAGTCGAAACCTTCCAATGATACTGTGTTTGCAGATGCACTCTTGCGAGCGGTAACATCGCGTACTACGCGGCTGATACCCTCTTCTTCTTCAGCACGTTTTGCTGCTTTGAAAGCGGCAAGCTCATCGTTCTCGAGCTCAACTTCCGCTGTTTTCACGTCCATGTCTGCCTCAGCGCCTTTTACTGCAAGAGGTTTCTTTGGAGCGTCTGTCTTGGTAGCTTTCTGATCGCCACCTTTCTTTTCACCTTTAGCCATACAATTTGCCCTGATTTTACATGCAGACGGTCGGGCCGAAACGCTGCAAATTTGTGAGTAATACCGCCCTGAAACCTATCAGGATGGCCCTTTTCGATTGAACAGGGCTGCAAATTTAGTGAAAAGTTTGGAAATAGAGGGTGGAAAATGCACTAAATAGGTTGGTGATTAATACCAACCTGAGACAAGAAAAAATACAGGAACACGGACACACACGGATAAGAAATAGCTTTTGCTTCAGATAATGGATTAACAAGGATGCAGTTAAAGTTGAGTTCGAAGATCAGCAAAGCTGATATTTGGTAGTGCGGTTTATTTGAAGGCATGGACCATATTGTTGCGTACCTACGGCACGCTGGCCCAACTAAATCATACGATTTTCTACAAAGATTGAGTCCCGCTGCGACCAGCACCTATGTACATCTCTTATTGTGTTATCTATTTGTGCCTATAGGTTAACGGTCCCGGAGGACTAAATCTTTGTAGTCAACGAAGTCCAGAATTTGCACCGGCGTGCCGTAGGTACGCAACATTCTTTGCAGAGAAATTGCCTATAGCCATGCAGCACTAAGACTACATGACTATTCCAGATCTTCCGGCTTAAGCGTTCCGATCGCGTATTCAATCGCGATTCTCTGAAACACCAATTTGTATTCTGCCTGCGCTTTGTCAGTCAGCGCCTGCACATATACTCTGTTGGCATTCGTGAATTCAACAAAGCTCGTCACTCCAAGATTATAACGCTCGGTTTCAAGCTCCAACGCAAGTGCCGCCGCTTTCTCCTGATCCACGCTGATGAGATATGCTTTGCGCGATCCATCATAGTTGCGGACGGTGCGGATCACATCATTCTTGATCTGATACTCCAGATTCTTGCGGGTCAGCTGGGCATTTTCATAAAGCACTTTCTGCTGTTTTACATTGGCTCTGTTCTGCAGACCATTGAACAATGGTATTGTCAACTGCAAACCGTATTGCTTGTAGGCATTGTTGGTGCGGAACTGCTCATCAAAGGAACGTGGTCTCTGCTGATTCGCTTCTCTCCTGTTCTCGCTGATCTCAGCAATTGAATAACCTGAAGGTGTTGCAGGATTTGCAATCACCACCGGTGAATAATATGTGTTGGTAACAGAATCAGAAACTCCGTGCTGATAGTTGTAAGAAGATCCATAGCTGCCAAAGGCAATCAATGACGGCGCCAGATATCCTCTTGCTGCCGCAGTACCATAACGTGCTGCTGCTTCACTCTTCACAGCGCGGAGATAATCCCCGCGATTGATCTTTGCCTCTTCAGCAAGTCTTTCAATGTCAAGGGTGTCATATCCAAGCTGATTGAGATCCCAGTTTGGTTTCTCAACGTCATACAATTCCATCGGATCAATCAGAAGTGTCTGCGTCAATAAGGTCTTGTCATTGTTAAGATTGATCTCTGCCTGCACCATTCTCAACTCCGCAGCTTTGGTAAGAGCATCCTGATTGTATTCATCCACCGGAGAGCGGGCACCCAATGCAACCTGTTCTTTCACCTGTTGCAACTGCTTTTCCAATGCAATGTGATTCTCTTTGGCAATCTTCAAAAGCTCTACATCCAGCATCACATTCAAGTATTGTGTTGCTACGGTATTGATAACATCCTGTGCAGTACGTTTTACAAAATAGGATTGTGCATCCAGGGCATTGTGAAACTGTCTTACCTGGTTGATGCGGTTGAATCCACTGAACAAATTAATGTTCGCGCTGATGGATCCGCTGACGTTGTCACGAATACCATTGACAACCGTACCGGTATTCTGATTGAACGAGTTACCATTGTATTGGGAGGCAGAACCGTTCAGGTTTACGTTCGGTCCGATACCCGCAATACTTTGTACTTTTTGAAACTGACTCAGCTCAAGGTTGTTCTTTTGCTGATTGAGCAATACACTGTTCTGGCTTGCAATTTTTACAGCATCCTGAAAAGTGAGCACCTTGACCTGCGCTTCAGATCTTTCAACATTCAATGTGATCGTGCCTATGATGGCCAGGAAAAGTAACGTCCGCTTCATATCTTTTTCAAATTGTCTTTTACTGTCTTTCTTAGTTTAATATGTCTGACTCAATCGTTCCGTCAACCACCTTCACAATGCGCTTGCCGCGCTTTGCATTTTCTTCAGAGTGTGTTACCTGAATAATGGTGATACCTTCTTCATTCAGCTTTTGAAAAATGTCCATGATGTGCTTACCCTGATCGGAATGAAGATTTCCGGTAGGCTCATCCGCCAGCAATAGTTTTGGCTCACCAACAATAGCACGGGCAATGCCCACCAATTGCTGTTGACCTCCACTGAGCTGTTCAGGGAAAAGATCTTTCTTGGCAACCATGTTAAACCGGTCGAGCAATTCCGCTACCATGCTCTTACGCTGGCTTGCGCCAACGCCTTTATATAGAAGCGGAGTTTCAATGTTTTCATATACGGTAAGCTCATCGATCAGGTGATATGCCTGGAAGATGAATCCGATATAGTTCTTATGCATTTCGCTCTTCTGGCGTTCCTTCATTTTATGGACAGGCTCATCGAAGAAGTAATACTCTCCGGCAGAAGGTTCATCGAGCATCCCGATGATATTCATGAGCGAGGATTTTCCGGCCCCGCTGGGACCCATGAGGGTTACGAATTCACCTTGCTTAACCTCGAGGTCGATACTCTTGAGAATGAACGTACGCTGGAAGCGTGAATCAATGTACTTGTCAACATTTTGAAGCTTGATCATCTTATATTTTTTGGGTTTTTGCGCCCTGCCTACCTTCAGGCCCGGGTCCTAATGCCAATAATGGTGCCATCTGCACTACCACCTTTAGACGGCTGAATTATAAGAATAGTTTCGCTAAATACGTCCGGAGGTGAAAAAAGGTGTTCGATTCCGGGCGAGGCCGGAGTCAAAAATTGAATGGAAATTACCTCAGAAGACGACAGGATGCAGGATCACATCCACCCTGCGGTTCATGATCAACCCCTTGTAGGTCGTGTTTTCATAGACCGGATTCTCAAATCCCCAGTCCTTGATGTGAATCACCTTTTCAGGAATATCTTTTTGGATCAGCAATTCGAATACGGCTTCGCTTCGCATGCGGGAAAGGATCTGGTTAGAGCGACGGCTCCCGATGTTGTCGGTGTGACTGATCAACTGTATCTCATACTTGTCCAATAAGTTGGGAATGGAGTCCAGCCAGTGAGCAAGATCTGCCGCCTGGAACTCATCGATGTAAGCACTGCCTCCATCAAAGAAAATGCTTTTTCGTATCTGCTTGTCCTGTGCGAAGGAGGTTATGGAGACAATGAGAGTAATGGCAATGAATAGTTTCGCACTACGTGTGATGAGAGAGGAAACATGAAAGGTAAAAGCCTGAGCACTCATGCCTGCACATTAAATTTTCATTTCGGGCGGGCCCGATGATTAATCTCTAATAACTCATCCACACCACCTTTACATCCTTGCCCTTTTCAACGAATGTAACGATGATGATGTTTCCATAATCAGCATCGTCGAAGTTGGGATACTCACCTTTGTTTCCGGTAAGGTAATTGACGAAAGAAGGTGTAGTGTTGGAATGTCCTGCTACTACAACAGTCCCGCCTTTATTTTTCTGAATCAAAGCATCCAGCTCTTCCGGCTTTGGATTGTAGGTTTCGATGGTCAGATTTTTTGCGGTTGCCAGTGGCGCTACCGTATTCTTTGTGCGCTTATAAGGTGTTGAATAGATCGCAGTCACCTTTGTCTTGCTCAATGTCTTCGCGAGAAGTTCAGCGCGTTGCTTGCCTGCATCTGAAAGCTCAGGATCATTGCCGCCTTCACTTGCTTTCTCTGCATGACGCACGAGAATGATCGTGGTAGGAGATTGTGCAAAGCTGCCAATGCTGACGAGCATCAACAGAACAAATATTAATTTTTTCATTTCAGTTTATCGGTAAGTTCTTTTGGCACTGAGCAAGCTTCTTTCTGACGGGTGTCGGCAAGGTGAAATATTTTCCATTGTCCGGTACCATCTTTAAACAAATTAAAAACATCCACACCGCAATGGCTGAAGGTTGCATTCACATAAAAGCCATAGGGCACCCAGACCTGTGCAAGGTTTCCATCGATCTCCACTTTCGGTGACCAGATCAATTCATTCCAGACATCCTTATGTGGTGTTCCGATTGCTTTTAAGAAATCACCCAGAGCATTTGCCTTCATAGCAGGTTGGCCTGTCTTGTCAACAAAGACGGTATAGAAAGAAGGATTTGGACGAAAGGCAGAATGAGCGAGAGCGCTGTCACCTTTTTTCATCCCTTCAAAGAGGCGGTTGATAGGTTCCATGACTTTCTTGTCCTCCTGTGCGAAGAGAAAGACGGGTGATAAAAGAATGACGAAGAGTAATTTCAGCATATGGAGATTGTTTGTTTAAAGATAAATTTAAAAACGCATTTTAGCCACGACCATTCCGTGAGCGGCGGCGCCTTTGTGGTTGCTGCATTTGTCTTAAATTAGCCTTCCTAAACATCCCAAATGAATAAACGCACCTCTCTTATCATTATAGTATTGGCTCTTTTCGGGTCCTCTGTCATGGGCTCTCCTACCGACAGCCTTGAAAATGCACTTAAAACTGCACAGGGTGATAAAAAGGTGAAGGTGATGAATGAGCTCTTCCGGGCGTATATCTATTCCGATCCCGTCAAGGCCATCGGCTATAGTCATGAGGCCCTTACGCTGGCAACAGAGATCAATGATCAGAAAGGGATGGCAGCATCTCTCAACAACATTGGAATATCCTACAAGAACCAGGGTGCGCTGGATTATGCTTTGGAGAATTACATCAAAGCTTCCAATATCTATGTGGAGATCAACAACGGAGAAGGTATCGCTACCACGAAGAACAACATTGCTAACATCTACCTCCTGAAGAAAGATTACAGTCAGGCATTGAAATACTTTCAGGAGTCACACAATGGATTTATTGCCATGGGTGAAGCCGACAGGATCGTTGGATCGATGAATAATCTTGGAAACCTCCACAGCGAACTGCAGCTCTATGATCAGGCGATGACCTATTACAATGAAGCCTGGAAGCTGAGTGAGAAGTCGGGATTGAAGTTTGCAGATCCGCTGAGCAACATCGGAAATCTTTATTATCGTCAGAATAACTTTCAGCGTGCTGTTGAATTTTATGAACGCGCATTGAAGATCGTTATCGCACAGAATGATAAAGTGAGTGAGCTGGCATTGCTTGCCAACATCGGTGAAGTCTATACAAAAGGTAATCAGCCTGCACAGGCGCAGAAGTACCTGGATCAGGCCGAGGCACTGGCAGCAGAGATGAATGCCTCATTCTACCTGCCCCAGATCTGGAAGAGCAAGGCTTCCAATTATTCGAAACAGGGAAAGATGAGAGAAGCTTTTGATGCGATGGTAAAGTATGATGAAGCCCGTGAGAAAGTTTACGGTGAAGAAAGCAGTCGCCGCATTGCACAAATGGATGTAGCCCTGGAATTACAGGAGCGTGAAAAGGAAGTAGATGCCCTTGAAGCTGACAGCAGGATCAAAACACTTAAACTTCGCAATACACAGATTGTGATCACCACCGTGGTGATTGCGGCAGTAGCGTTGCTGCTGGTAGTGAATGTGGTCTATATGAGGAAGAGAATGAGGGCACCGCGCCGATAAAATTCTCTTATTTTTCAGCCTTCATTTCTAATTGTAATTCTCTCTATGATCTCACATTCCGAAGCCCGTACCATTCTTGAATCCATGACTCAAAATGTGAGCCTGTTGCGTCACATGAGAACGATTGAACTCGTAATGGAAGCTTATGCTGAAAAGCTGGGAGAGAATAAGGAAGAATGGGCATTGGCGGGATTGCTGCATGACGCCGATTATGAGCCATTTCCGGAAGAGCATCCAAAGGTTATTGTTGAAAAGCTAAGGAGCATGGGTGAAGAAAAGATCGCTCATGCTATTTCAGCACATTACACAAAATGGGGCGTGTCATATGATACCATACTTGACAAGGGACTGCTGGCATGTGATGAGCTGACCGGATTTGTGGTGGCATGTGCACAAGTGAGACCGGAAGGAATTTCAACGCTGGAACCCAAGTCGGTGATCAAGAAACTGAAAGACAAGAACTTTGCGGCGAAGGTGGACCGGGAAGAGGTCTACAAGGGCGTTGAACTGTTTGGGGTGGATCTGACGGAGCATATCGCTTTCATCATTGACGTATTAAAGAAGAATAAAGAGGAATTAGGCATATAAAAGCTAAAAATTAGTCGTTTATGGCTTTTGGGAATTGCCCTGAACGATTACCTTTGGAAATCTAAAAACAACAAGACTATGTTCGAGCAGGTAGCAGGCGACGGAGCCAACTTATTCATCCTCATCATCGCATTATTATTCGGATTTGTAAATGCGCTTGCCTATGTAGATTCCCGCAAGACTGCCAAGGAGCAGGAAGAGAAGGGACAGGGAAATTAATTATTGGTCAATGCTTTATAAGCTCACGCAGGTGAGATAAAAATATAAACCCTCTTTCGAGGGTTTTTTTATGAGATTGTATTCTGTTGTTTAGTGTCCTGATCCATTACCTGCAGGAGGTTGCTGGTAAGGAGACTTGTACATCGCTGGCCAGTCGGCCCACTTCACTGTCTTGTAATGATCTTCACCAATAAAGGTGATGATCTTATGAAAGTCTTCTGCCTTCTGATAGCCGGGAAGCGGCTGGATCATTTTGAATTCTTCATCCAGGAACACAACTGTTGGATATGACAATTGATTGTTGAGCAATGCCATCGCCAGCTGGTGAGTGCCGCGATTTCCTTCACCTATAAATTTGAAAGTGGTTCCGTTGAAAACGATGTCAGCAGTTTGTTCAGCATTGAACTTCACCGGGTAGAACTCTTCGTTGAGGACTTTGGCAACCTGCGCTTCACTAAAGGTATTCTTGTCCATCACCTTGCACCAGCCACACCAGTCGGTGTATACATCGATAAAAATCTTGCGTTTTTCAGTCTTTGATTTCTCTACAGCCTGCTCAAAGGTCATCCATTTTACGGGACTGGAATGCGTTTCCTGTGCAAAACTGACGGAAGAAATAGCCGTCAGGGCTATGAGCAAGTACTTTCTCATTGTGTTCGATTTCATGGACTGTTAACAAATATAATCAGAAAAGCGTTTCACCGGAAGGTTTATAAGTCTCGGGAAGTGGGGGTAACCTACCGGTAAGCGTAATAGTGCATTACCGTTTCGATGGCCTTTAGGATGGCCTGATTGATGGGATAAAAGTCTTTTGTGAGCAGATAGTCGATGCTGTGGAGCTGCATGTAGTATTCACTCATGACAGGAACCTCCCCTCCGTCTTCGATGATCTTTTCAGCCTCGTTGTAGGCAACGGCCTGTTCGGTCTTGATGATGGAGCACGTTACCAGTTCATGCATTCCATACTTATTGGTACGGGCCGAATAGCCGAACAGTCTGCAGATCATTCCGCGATAGACATACTCGGAACAAAGACCAGTGCCACCCTGTGTAGGATTTAAGATCAGGCAGATGGGTGCATCATTGGATTTAAGTTTTTCATACCACTCTTCTGAAGTTCCCTGCTGATGCAGATAAAATGCAAAGGGAAGAAATTCGAGAATGGTCGCTTCTATATCAGGTTTGAAGCAACACTTACCACAACCGAACTTGCAATGAAGACTTGACCCTGACTGGAATTTAGAGATCGCAGCATCGAGGTCTTTGAATACATTTTCGACTGCCTGAACTTTTTCGGGTAATTCCACAATGCAAAGAAAGAGATTAAAGAGGAAAGATTAAAGGAACCTTGTTCAGCGTCCCTTTAATCCCTGATCACAATCCTTAATCTTTCTTTTCGAGCATCTCTTTAACAGCACCGAGCAGCATTCCCCAGTTCGACTCAGACTGAGCTTTGGCTTCTTCTGTTTTCAATCCTGTCTGAGTGACAGCAAATACCGTTTTACCGTTTTTGAATTCCATCTCATAAGTGATGTCAGCATAATTCTCAGGGGTGTCTTCTGTTCCGGAGAGGTTGCTCCAGTAGTTATACTTGAGAAGCTTCTCTTTCTCTATGGCGAGAATGATGCCTTTATCTTCATACGGCTTCCCATCCCATTCTCCACTGAAGACAATCGGCTCTCCTACTTTCCAGGTGGATTTTGTGTCGGTGCCGAACATATACTTTTTGATCTGCACGGGATTGGTGACAGCATCCCATACTTCAGAAACTGGAGCGTTGATGGTAACAGATGTGTTGATACTGAAATTTGACATATGGATGATTTATTTAATGTGAGATTTAGTGTGAGAGAGTTATTGAACAACCGCTTTTTCGAAATACTGAAACCATTCTTTGACCGATTCTTCGTTGTTGATTCCCAGGACACCGAAGATATCTTTAGCGAACTCAACAGGCGCAGTGCCGTTGGCGGTGATGAGGTTTCCATTTCTGACAGAAAGTTTTTCGAGATAGAAGTCGTGACCACGATAAGATGAAGACATCGCATGAAGATATCCCAGGTCGTTGCTGGTATGTGCACGATCGTTCAGCCAATGGTGGTCGGCCAGGAAAACTGTTGCCCCACAAATAGCAGCAACCGGAATTCCGTTCTCAAGACAGTGCCTTACCAACGGTTCAATTTCCTTATTGGATCCTTTTTCCCAGGCAGTGCCACCCGGAAGTATAACGATGCCGGTGTTAAATGAGTTTATATCTTTTAAGTCTACTTCAGGAATGAAATCATAATCAGGAAGGACAGACATTCCACCCAGAGACTTCACCATTGTTTTCTGAATGGCAATTGTTTTTACTTCATAGCGATCGCTCAGGGATATCCCAACGGTGGCGTACGATGCTTCCCAATCGGAGAAGCCGGGGAAGATGAAGAGGTAGCAGGTCTTTTTCATAGTTCAGAGTTCAGGTGTTCGCATGAATGACAGTTCAGCATTTGATTTTGTGACATGTCGTTAAGTATTTATTCTTTGTTTACAGAATTCCGAATTGTACTTCTGTTGTGTTTGCCTCAGGATGGGTGAAGTCGACGTTGATATACAATTCGCGATGAACACCGGAAGGCTGCAGTTTATTCTCACCCAGAAAAGCGAAGATCTTTCCATAGGTATCGGGAAGCTTATCCCAGCTGCCTTCATGGATCACTGCCACGCATTTGAAAGAATCCGTTCTCTTGAAATGAAACAGGCCATCATATTCTTTTGGAATCCCGGCAACAGGAACACAAACCTCCAGCGTGAACGGTTTCTCCATATCGGTCAAACCGGTATAATGCCAGTGCACGGGTCCGGTGATCGGAATGAAACGAAGTACTGCCTCACGGAATATTTCCTGAGAGACAGGCAGGAACTTGGCAAGCTCACTAACCCTTGTTTCGGTACGGAAGAACAGGAAATTGACGGGTTTGATGTCTTTGATCTGCATAAATTTTAAAGTTTATGCTAATCAACGAACAGTGGGTGACAGCCCTATGTCAGTAGAAAACCGTGGATGAAAAATATTTCACAAAAAGAATGCCTTATCAGACCGCCAGAGCAGCCAGCGCCTCCACAACCTTGTCGACGTCAGCAAGGGTGTTATAAATGTGCGGTGACATACGGATTCCACCGGCAGGAGCAGCAGCAATGCCATAGGTGTCGTAAAGCTTTTGATTGATGTCAGCGGGAGTTTTTCCCGGCAGACCAACAATGGTAATTCCGGCAGAGGCCCCTTCCCAAAGTGGCGAAGCAAAGGTGGCCTGGGGAATGCGGGATTGAATGCGTTCCTTAAGATAACCATTGACCTTCCTTACTCTTGCCTCAATGACTTTCCTGCCGATGGTAAGATGCATGTCGATCGTTTCGGGAATAGCAAAGGCCGAAGTCTCATTGCGCTGACCCAGCACACAGAGTTTCTCATCTACTGTTGTGGTGGTGTCCTTCCAGCCTGCACTGAGAACATTTGGCCAGAGTCGCGCGATGTTTTCCTTTTTCACAAAGAAAATTCCATTTTCAAGCGGGCCCATGAGCCATTTGTGAGTGCTTGCGGTGTAGAAATCACAGCCGATCTCGGTGAGATTCAAATCCATCATTCCCAATGATTGCGCACCATCGATAACAGACAATATATTCTTAGCTTTTGCCAGTTGACAAATCTCTTTTGCCGGCAATGCTATTCCACTGACATTGGATATGTGCGAGAAAGCAATGACTCTTGTTTTTGCTGTGACGCTTTCGCGAATGGAGTTATCAACTCATCCACAGATTTTGGTTGCACCGGAATGGATATCTTCTTTATCACCAATCCAAAACGTCTGGCCTGTTGTTCCCATGCCATTCCGTTGGAGGCGTGGTTCTGATCCCAGATGATGATCTCATCCCCTGACTTAAGATCGAGACCCTGAACGATGATCGTGTTAGCTTCTGAAGCATTGCGCACAATTCCCACTTCCTCTTTTGACACCCCCAGGAATTGCGACATCTTCTCCAATGACTTTGCACGCTTTGCAGCGAACTGACTTCTGTATTGAAAGGAGACATCTTTCTCCAGGCCTTTCATAGCGGTATCTACAATATCATTGATATAATAAGGGCTTGGACAAAGATTCGCCGCATTGAACATGATGAGGTTCGACGGAACCATAAATTGCTTCTTGATCATTTCCCAGTAACGTTCATCAGAAGGATCTTCTGGTGATGATAGTGATTCCGCGGAAGCGAAGGAAAGATCATTCGCGAAAGCAGGAAGCGCAAGGGTTGCCATTGACCCGGTCAGCAGTTGTGTGAGAAATTTTCTTCTTTGATTGAGATTCGAAGACTGCTGATCCATGGTACTCTTAGTTTATTTATAATGACTTACACCGGAAGAAACATAATGCTCCTGTAGTTCTTCCACATATTCGATAATGATCTCTTTCAATTTTTCCGGATGCTCCACTTCAACATTGCTGCCATAGGACATCAGCCAGCGTGCCAGCAGATCAAAACGGTCCACCAGAAATGTTAATCGCAGGCTGCTTCCAAGATCTTCTTCAGAAATACAACCATAGACATATCTTCTCTGGCTGAGAACAGACTTATTGATTACCACTACTGCTTTTTCAAGTCCCTTGTAAGATTCCATCAATGAATGCAGATACTCCTGAAGGCTGACGAGATTGCGTCCGTCAAATTTCTTGTCGCAATTATTCAGTGACCTGATGCGGTCTGCTCTGAAATCGCGATAGCCACCACGAAGACGGCACCATCCTATCAGATGCCAGTGATCACTATAATACTGTATGCCGATGGGTTCGATCTCTCTTGTGGTGAGCTCCTCCTGGTTCGATTGATATTCTATTGCCAGCACCTCCTTCTGAACCAGTGCCCGTTGAATATTGGTAAGGAAGTTATTGGGGAATTCGGCGGTGTCTGGAGTTTGCGCCCGTGCCACCATCACTGATGACTGAAGCACTTCGAGATGATCTTTATCCACATCATTCATGACCGATTTGATCTTGAACAATGCTGATTCATATGCCGCGCGGATAGAGCGATCAGACATCTTTTCCACCAGCTTGTTGGCGAGCAGCATGGCGCTGGCTTCTTCCTGACTGAACATCACTGGGGGAAGATGATAGCCATCTACAATAAAATAACCGGTGCCGGCTTCAGAGCCGATGGGTACACCAGCTTCCATCAATGACTTCACATCGCGGTAGACAGTGCGGAGGCTTATTTCAAACCTGTCCGCAATCTCCTCTGCCTTCACAATCTTTTTTGATTGAAGCTGAACAAGAATTGCAGTAAGGCGATCAAGTCTGTTCATCTGTGAGTGGAAAATGCTGGTTGCTCACGCTAAACATAAGCAACCAGCTATTTATTCTTACCAGTAAATCGTATACAATGCTGCAATCAGTCCGATGATCAGCAATGCTATTGCAGTGAATGCCGGTGATGGCTTGAACATGCTGGCGTCAATTTCCAGTCCGTTGGTCTTAACCCCTCTCCTGTTCTCGATGTTGGTGATGATGCTCATACCGAGGATACACAGCGCGAAGACAAATCCCATGCGATCCAGGAATGGGATCTCATAGATACCGTCTGCGTTTGGAACTGCGAAGCCTATCGGTGCAAGGAATGACAGGTCAACAAACTGAGGCATTACTTTGAATATCAGAGAGAATAAGAATCCTCCGATGGTAGCAAACAATGCGGCGTTGGACGTAGTGCGTTTCCAGAAGAAGCCGAGGATGAACATGGCGAAGATACCCGGTGATACGAAGCCGGTATATTCCTGGATATACTGGAATCCCTGTTTTCCTTCACCCATTAATTTCTCACCGATCAATAATGAAAGGATCACGGCAAGGAACATCGATACGATGACGGCGATACGACCGAGGCTTACAAGCTTTGATTCAGAAGCCTCAGGGTTGATTGCTTTTTTATAGATGTCGAGCGTGAAGATAGTGGCAATACTATTCGCTTTACCTGCCAGTGACGCAACGATGGCCGCGGTCAATGCAGCGAAAGCGAGACCTTTCATTCCGTTCGGAAGAAGATTCAATAGTGATGGATATGCCTTGTTCACATCAATAATACCTTTTGAATCCAGCATCTCGGTAGCGAAGTATCCTTTTGAGTGAAGCATGTACGCTGCGATACCTGGTAACACGACGATGATCGGCATGAGCAATTTCAAGCCAGCGGCAAAGAGAAGTCCACTGCGTGCCGTTTTAAGATCTGCACCGAGGGCACGTTGTGTTATGTACTGATTACATCCCCAGTAATTTAGATTCGTGATCCACATACCACCGATTAAGACGGTGAGGCCGGGCAGATCCATATAGTTGGAATTGTCCCGTTTGAAGATCATGTGAAAGTGGTCGTTGGCTTCTGTTGTAAGAATGCTGAAGCCATTGAGAATTCCTTCCTGGCCTGCCTGTTGGGAGACGAGGTTCAATGCGATATAGGTTGCTACCAGTCCGCCGAGCACCAGGAAGAATACCTGGATAACATCGGTATAGCCGATCACTTTCATACCTCCCAGCGTAATGACAATCGAGAAGACTGCCAGGAGCATAATACATAAGTAGATATCAAAGCCTGTGATGCCGCTGATTGCAAGGGCACCCAGGTATAAAATGGACATAAGGTTTACAACGATGTACAGCATAAGCCAGAACACCGCCATGATCATAGCAACCGTTCCATTGTACCGCTGATGTAGGAATTGCGGCATGGTGTAGATCTTGTTCTTGAGATAAACCGGGATGAAGAATACAGCGACGATGATAAGCGTAACGGCCGCCATCCATTCATAGGTAGAGATCGCAAGACCCATTTTAAATCCTGAGCCAGACATACCGATCATTTGCTCGGCAGAGATATTGGATGCGATCAGAGAGGCACCGATTGCCCACCATGTCAGGGAACCTTCGGCAAGGAAGAAATCCTTTGAGTCGGCCAACGCTTTCTTTTTCCGGTTGTAGATCCAGTAGCCGTAGGATGTAACAATCACAAAATAGATAAGGAAGACAATGTAATCGAATGTAGCTAGTTGTTGCATAGGTTTTTTAGCTGAGCGCCGTAAGCATGAAGCTTAAAGTAGGGTTAGTCATTGTTGAGTTTATGTACTCCTTCCGAAAGGCGAACGGAGTAGAATTCAGGTTCATGATTAAAAGTAGTAAAATATTTTTTGCGAACCGTTTCTTTAAAAGATTCCTGCGCCTCGTTTCTGATAAGATTGATGGTACAACCTCCAAAACCGCCGCCCATCATGCGGGAACCTATGACATCAGCTTTGTTTTGCTCTCCCAGCATAACAAGAAAGTCGAGTTCCTGGCAACTCACATTGTATGATTTGCTCAAACCCCAGTGAGCTTTGTACATGAGATCACCCAGTCCGCTAAAATCTTTTTGCTTCACCAGCTCCCCTCCTTTTCTGGCGCGTTCAATTTCTTCCACGATGAAAAGACATTTAGTAAAAATGTCTTCACCCAGTTTTTCCTGATGTTCAAGCAACATCGCGCGAGTGACATCACGCAGGGAGTGAACTTCTTTGTACTTTTTTTGAACTGCCCACACTCCTGCTTCACAAGCTTCTCTTCTGTCATTGTATGCTGAAGAGCTTAGCGTATGCTTAACTTTAGTATCGATCAGTAGAAGTGAGTGATCCGGGAAATAGAAATTTAATGTTTCGTGGGTGAGACTTCTGCAATCCAGCAGCAAGGCACACTTATCTTCACCGAAGAGGCATGCATACTGATCCATGATGCCGCAATTCACTCCTGCAAATTCATGTTCCGCATACTGAGCCATCTGTGCGATGGTCAGCTTATCCAGTCCGAGGTGATAGAGATCATTCAGTGCAGCTCCAAATCCACAACACAATGCAGCAGACGATGACATACCGGCGCCGGCAGGAATATCTCCACCGAATACACAGTCCACGCCGCCGGTGAGAAGACCTTTGCGTTGAAACGCATCCAGCATTCCCATGATATAATTGAGCCAGGTTTCACCCGGATTCAGATCATGAATGGAGAATGAGACGCCTTCCTTAAAATCGTCGGCATAAATATTACACTTCTCATTGCCGCTGGAGGTGATGGCAAATACAAAAGCTTTGTCGATAGCGGCAGGCATAACAAACCCGTCATTGTAGTCGACATGTTCACCGATGATGTTGATCCTGGCAGGCGCTACGAAAAGTGAAGGCTTTTTATGAAAGCGAGCAACAAAGTCTTTCTCAATTTTTGATTTCAGTGCTGCGTTCATATTCATTCAATTCCTGAATCTATTGCTTTCGAAGACTGTATCCTAGACTTCCCAATAAAACAAGCAACAATATCCAGCCAAAGATCATGGTGATCTTGTTGCCCACGGTATAAGGCCTTGGCTCGAATACAAATTCAATGGTATGCGTACCCTTCGGAAGTTCCAATGCCCGCAAGACGTAATTGGCCCGCATGATGGGAGCTTCGACGTTGTCGATTTTTGCATGCCATCCCCATGGATAGTATATCTCTGAAAAGACAGCAAGACCCGCCTGTGAAGTTTGAGATTCATACTTCAGCCAGAATGGTTTTTTCTCTATCAGTTTGATACTGGCGAGTGAATCCGATGTGAGAAGATGGTTTGTTTTGAACTTTGATACATCGATAACAGCAACTTCTTTTGTATTGACACTTTGTGTTTTTATCAGTTCCTCGTTAGGGGAATTAACTTCCTCCACATTTTTCACAAACCAGGCAACACCATTGGCGGCGGGATTCGGAATTACGTTGGAGACATCCGGTCCATAAACAAAGTACTTTGTGTTGAGCATATTCAGCACACCAAACCTTTTGAATTCAGGAGCACCTTTCTGAAGAGTTTCGATCAGCTGTTCGGTCTGAACGCTGATAGCTGAATCATACAATTCCTGATACCTTTTTAATCTAACTCCATTGTAGCCACCCAGAGAATTGTGGAATTGAGAAGTTGCAGCGCTATAGAAATCCGCAATGTTCAACACACGATGATAGCTCTTGTCCTGAAGCATGGCCTCGTCCGCAGCAGTCGCAGTGAATTTTGTCATGTTGGTCTTACGCTGATAGTTTGCTTCTGTAAAGTATCTCTTATCCACTACTACCACATCGATGGTAGACATGATGATCAGGAAGGCAACAAAGCCGATGAAAGTTCTCTTTGGAACGTCAAAGTAGAGGAGAATAAAGATTGAGGTGATGAAAGCAAGAGATCTGAAAGCATCTGATCTCAGTAACGATTCACGATCTGAATGAAGGGCATTCAGGAACCAGGCAGGAAGATTTGCTTCATTGGGACGAGCATAGGAGAATGCTGATGCACCGACAAAAAATAACAAACACACTCCGCCGGTCAGACCAAATGCGATGATAAGTTTTCTCTTTACTTCTTTGGTTACACCTGTTTGCAGAATACTTTCCAATCCCATCATTCCAAGCAATGGAAGAGAAAAGAATACAATGACCATCACAAATGTTACGGATCTGAATTTGTTGTATCCCGGGAGGTAATCGAATATAAAATAGTTGAATGACTGAAAACTGTCACCCCAGCTCATGGCAATCGCAATACCGCTGACAGTCACAAGCCATATCCAATACTTCTTCTCTACAATAAAACATCCCAGCACAAAAAGAAACACGACGATAGCACCTTCATAGTATGGAGCCGACAGCGGCTGATCACCCCAGTAAGATGAAGAACGTTGCGCAAGCTGGTTGGCCATATTCTGATCTCCTGAGTTTACAAGTGCCTGATAGGTCTTGCTCTTCTCATCATTCACAAGAGCACTGAAGCTGCTTCCACCATAAAAATTTGGCACCAGTGCAGTAAGAGGTTCAAAGATTCCATTGCTATACGCAAAGGCATAGCTCTTCGGCAGGCCGGAGCCATAGGTATTCGTAGACGTTGTTTTCAGTTCAGATTGTCCACGCGTTGAGTATTTGCTGAATTCAGTGATCGCCCACAGCGGTCCAATAAATGTGCACACGGCAATGGCAGCGGCACCGACGAGGATGCCTATTGTTTTGAAAAATTCAACAAGCTTCTTTTCACGGATCGCTTCTACCAATTGAATAATCCCATACACGATCACGATGATCATGAGGTAATAGGTGATCTGGAGGTGATTTTCACGAAGCTGAAGTGAAAGTCCGGCAGCCGTAACTCCCAATCCAAGGATTCTGCGATTGGTAAACGCAAGATGAATGCCTGCCATCACCAGCGGCATAAAAGCAATGGCTCCGATACGTGCATTATGACCAGCACTAAGGCCGATGATCATGTAGGAAGACAATCCGAATACCAATGCCCCCGCGATGGCGAGATAGGGTCTTACCCGGAAGGCAAGAAGCATTATATAATAGGAGATGAAGGCAAGGAATATGTTACAGATCGGATGAGGCAGGAAAAGAGATAATGTTTTCTTGATGGCTACCACCACGTCGTCACTCCAATCAAGATTGACGAGGTATGCTGGCATTCCACTGAACATCGTCCCGGCCCAAAGACCTTCGTCTCCAGTTTCTGCGCGATAATCCCTGAGTTCCTGACTTCCCCAGATAAACTGGGTAATGTCATTCTGGTTCAGGGTCTTGTTTTCAAAAAAAAATGGGTTGAAAAAAGAGATGGTGACAATCAAAAACACCACTATGGCCAGCACGTGCGGCAAAATATCACTAAAGCTTATCTTCTTCATGCGTTTAAAAGATGCAAAATATTAACTTTAATTGGCTTAAACCTCCACTCATGAAATCAAAATTCAGTCTGTTGCTGATCTTTTGCATCCTTACCGCTGCTTGCGACTATTTAAAGAGACCCACCTTCGACGTAAAAGCAGACGAGGCTGCTATCCGGGCGATCCTGGATGCAGAACAAATTGCCTGGAACAACGGCGACCTGGAAGCTTTTATGGAAGGCTACTGGAAATCCGATGCACTTCAGTTCATGAGTCAGCGGGGTATCAATCACGGATGGCAGGATGTGCTTGAGCAATACAAAAAGGCCTATCCTGACCGTGCGTCGATGGGTACCCTCGGTTATGAAATCCTGAAGATCACTCCCCTTTCACCAACCACTTTTGTAGTGAGCGCCAGCTTTCACCTCACACGTGAGGTCGGTCCGATGGATGGAATGATCACACTGATCTTTCAGAAAATTGATGGGAAGTGGCTGGCGGTATATGATCATACCTCCTCGTTGATCAAGTAATTCAGTGGTGATGATGAGCTTCATCCATCTCATCATCACCACCAGTATATTCTCAAATGCCCGTTTCTTTTTTGACGAAACTCATCAGCTCCTTAATATAAGGTTTGCTGAAGTCGAACTTGATTCCTGCTGCCTTGTAGATTTCAGGAATAGTCTTAAGATTTCCAAGCTTTAATGCATTGAGGTATCCATCCAATCCCTGCTTCCTGTCTTTCTTATAATTTCTCCAGATAGCGATGGCACCGAGTTGAGCCATGCCGTACTCAATATAATAGAATGGCACTTCGTATAAGTGAAGCTGCTTCTGCCACAGGTAGTCCTTTGCTTCTTCAAGTCCCTGCCAATCGGTTACTGTATCTGCAAACTCATGAAATATAATATTCCAGCGTCTCTTTCTTTGCTCGGTAGTATGCTCCGGGTTTTCATAGATCCAATGCTGGAATTTATCAATGGTCGCTACCCATGGAAGCGTCTCAATAGTATCTTCCAGTTGTTCCATGCGTGCGCGACTCAGGTCTTCAGGATTCTTAAAGAAGATATCCCATTGATCCATGGAAATTAATTCCATCGACATTGATGCAAGCTCGGCAACTTCCATTGGCGGGCTCTTGAAGTCTCCAAGGGCAAGATCTTTCGTAAGGAAATTGTGAACAGCGTGTCCGCCCTCATGCATGATTGTAGTCATGTCACGCATAGTGGATGTCGCATTCATAAATATAAACGGCACTCCGATCTCTGATAAAGGATAATTGTAACCCCCCGGCGCTTTGCCTTTGCGGGATTCAAGATCAAGGTGACCCATTGCATTCATGATCTGCAAACACTCCCCAAGGAATGGATCAATTCGCTTAAAGCACTCAATGGATTTATCGGTTAGATCCTTGCCGCCTTCAAATGCTTTCAAAGCAGGGCGACCTTGCGTATCCACCGCTTTATCCCAGGGACGAAGAGTGTCAACCCCCAACGATTCTTTTCTTGCTTCTACCAGTTCTTCGATGACCGGAACTACTTCTGACGAAATAGAATCATGGAAATCAAAACAATCTTTTGGTGTGTAGTCGAATCTTCCATATGACTTAAACATATAGTCACGGAAATTGGAGAACCCGGCATTCACCGCTACCTGGTGGCGCAGCTTTATAAGTTTGGTGAACAGCTCATCCAGCACATCTTTATCTTTCAATCTACGCGCTGTGATCTTGTGATACATTTCCTCACGAACAGCACGATCTGTTTCCAGCAGAACAACGGATGCCTGTTGTAATGTCAGCTCCTGCCCCTTCCATTCAATGGTCATGGCCCCTGACAGTTGTGCGTACTTCTGTGTTTCGGTATTGATCTCAGTGTAAAGAGGGACATTCTCTTCACGGAAGAGCTCAATATCCTTCTTAAGGTTGCGGATAAGGATATTAAATCCTGGTTCTTTGGAAAGCTCCTGAAGAAAAGGTGAAGCGGCAGCCTTTTTATTCAGCTGATCTGAAACAGGTGCGATCTGTGGTTGAATGTTCTGAACAAAATCCTGGTACTTATCGCTGTTCTCTTTGTTATCTGTGTAGCATGTCATGCGAATATATCGCCACCCAAGATCCTCACTGATGGCGGACTCCAGTTCGCTGCGATCGCGGAACCAATCCCTGAGGTCGGAAGAAGAGCTGATGTTCTTGTTTAGGAGAGCATCGAAATAGGGCTTTAATTCCTCCCAGTTAGTCACTGTGAAATCTTCCTTTAGAAAGAGGCGCTTAGGGCGAGTGGGAATAACGAGTTCAGACATTTAGCTTAAGTATTTGATGATGTAAGTTTAAAGTAACAACTATCTTTAAATCAACGGCGAACCAATCACCAAAATTTCAAATTACCAAATCACTTTTTCATAAATTCACGGGGGAGAACTTTACAGAATAGAAATCGTTGAAGGGACCATGATTTTAAAGCAGTTTCCTAACCTGGCATGGCTGAAATCACAAGTGGCGGATCAATTCGCCAATCGCAAGGGGGCGAATGGCCATGTGCTGGAAAATCAGGGATGGCCAACGGCGATCTTAAATGTCACTGCGAGTAACATCGTTCGGGATAATATTTCCGGACCGCTCTCCATTTTCAGTAATCTTTCCGGCAAAAGTCATGTGACGGTCGACCGCAAAAGAGTAGCGCTGACACCGGGAATGTTTTTCATCTCCAATACCAAACAAGTCTATACGCTTGAGGTAGAGAATCAGAAGCCTGCTGAAACCTTTAACATTCACTTCGGAGAAGCATTTTCTAAAAAAGCTTTTCAGAGCATCTTCTCTTCACCGGATCAATTGATTGAAAACAGACTTGATGCCAGAAATGAAAACTTCGGTTTTTATAACCGATTGATCCCATCTTCAAAAGAGTTTCATCAGACTATTTCTGATATCAGGAGCGGCGACAATGACAAACTTCTTGTAGAGGAAAAATTATTCCAGCTCGTCACCATCCTGTTGAATGAAGAAAAGAAAGTGCTAAAGATCTCATCCAATTTAACTGTTGTAAAACAATCCACACGGGAAGAGATACTGAAAAGACTGCTTCACGCAACGGACTATATTTATTCATCCTATCATCACAATCCGGATCTTGATGAACTGTCGCGCATCAGTTGCTTATCCAAGTTTCATTTTCTAAGACTCTTCAAGCTTGCTTACAATCAAACACCACATCAGCTCATTACAGCTTTAAAGATTCAGAAGGCTAAAGAACTATTGAAAGGTAAATCTGAAATTGGTGGGATTGCAAGAGAACTCGGCTTTGATACGGTGAGCAGCTTTAGCAGATTGTTTAAGAATGAGAGCGGAGTGTATCCGACAAGATTCAGGGAGATCGTCAGTTAAAGAATCAATTAACTCGGGCGAGACCTTCCTTCGCCTCTTTCATTCCCGGGAAGATCGCAAGTGTTGATTCATAATATTTTTTAGCCATCCTGTTATCTCCCTTTTTTTCATAGATCAAAGCAAGATTAAGATTGGCATCAGAATGTCCTGGCTCATTTGGACGAGGTGTATAAGCGAGATACTGATTCAGACAGGCAATTCCTCTGTCGGCCTGTAATCCGGAAGTAGCGCTCACTGCACCGAGATGATAGGATGCAACCATGTTCCGTGGATTTTTATTGAGCACATCTTCATATAGGCGAACTGCCTTATCGAAAAGTTTTTGATCGTTATAGAATTGTGCTAAAGCAAAAACATGTTCACATGTGGTTGGCTCCAATCGAATTGCTTCGAGATACTCTTTTTCCGCTAACGCAGTTTTATTCTGACCTGCATGTACTAATGCATATGCACGTATGCCCTGTGCTTTGTTATGGCGTGTGATTGTAGCAGCGCATGCCAATGCTTTTTCCCAACTGCCGCCTAAAAATCCGGGAGCTTTTGTATAATAGGTAATGAGCCCCCATTGAGTTGGAAGATTGTCCGGATCAATGGATGCTGCTTTTTCAAATTCGTTTTTGATTTTGGGTGCGAGGTAAGCCTGCTTCAATGGACTGGAATTCATGGCCACTACTCCATACATAACTCCAAGCCAGTTGTGATACTCAACGTTTTCAGGATTGATCTCTATGGCTTCTTCAAATTTCTCAATTGACAGATCATACTTTCTCTCTTCAACTGCAATTCTTCCCTGATAGTATAGTGCTTCTGCATAGTCGGAATGAGTTGACTGAACATTGCTTAGAATAGCTTTGGCTTTTTCGAAGCTTCGTTCCTCAAAAAGTTTCTTTGAATTGAGGATTACCTGAGATTGCCCAAAGGCTATGAATGAGGATATCATCCAGAAGAGGAAAGGAACGAGGGTCCGGATGAGCTTCGATGGTGCCATTGCTCAATGTACGACCAGAATGGCGTTTCCGGATTTTTAGCAACTTTTGTCAACACTCTCTGTCACAGCGGCCCGTATTATTGAAAAAAATACAAATCACATGGAAAATACCCCCCTCATTCTCACTCAGACAGGCTTTATCGTACTCACCATTGTTATGTACGCCCTTGCATTCAAGGAACTCAGAAAAGCAATCTTCCTGACTTCCTGGGATGAGAAGAAGAAATCAACAGTCTTCAACCGCGCAGTCATAGTTACCATTGGCTGGACGCTGGTGATCAGTGTTCTAGGATTGATCGGCTTCTTCCAGGACTTCTCCACGTTTCCTCCCCGCTTCATGATCCTGCTGGTGTTTCCCCTGATCACACTTCTGTTCTCAACATTCTCCGGTAAGACGACCGAGATTTTAAAGCAAATACCAATGCTCAACATCGTGCGACTTCAGGTCTTCAGATTGTTTGTGGAAATACTTCTTTGGATGCTGTTCATTCAAAATGTACTTCCTGTGCAAATGACCTTTGAAGGAAGAAACATTGATGTCGTTGTGGGTGTCACAGCTCCTTTCGCAGCTTATTTCTTTTCGAAGAACAGAACAGTCATGATCCTTTGGAATGTCATTTCATTGGGGATTTTGATGAACATCATTATTGTTGCTATTCTCTCCCTGCCAACACCATTCAGAGTATTTATGAATGAACCCACGAATACAATTCTTACCCATTTCCCGTTTATTTGGTTACCGGGATTGCTGGTGCCGATGGCGTATGGTTTACATTTTATGGCGATGAGGAAGCTGTACCAGGAAAGAAAGTAGAATTAAAAGCGATAGTAAAAATGAAAGGGCTCCCGATTTAAAGATCGAAGCCCTTTCTTATTTGAGATCTTAAATGTTTAGATGCTTGTATTGTTGGGTCTGGTGTAGACCAACTGCATCACCGATACATGTCTGAGTCTGAACGCTGATTCACAATAGTGAAGATAGTAGTTCCACTTACGGATAAATTTATCATCCATTCCAAGCTTCTTCACTTCTTCCAGCTTTTGATTGAAAGAGTCAGACCACAGCTTTAAAGTTTTTGCATAGTGCAGACCAATGTCTTTTGCATCAAACAGATTCAAATCAGAAACCTTGTTGATCGCATCCTGGATCGCGCTGATAGAAGGCGTTTGTGATCCCGGGAAAATATGCTTCTGAATAAAGTCGACATCCTTGCGGAATTCATTATAGCGTTTCTCCCCTGAGGTAATCACCTGAAGAGCAATACTTCCGTTGGACTTCAGTAGTTCATTAACCTTTGCGAAATACACCGGCAGAAACTCATGCCCTACTGCTTCCAGCATTTCAATGGAAACAATGTTATCAAAAGTTCCTTCCAGTGTGCGGTAGTCCTGCAAACGAATTTCAACCTGATCTTGCAATCCCTCCTTTTCAAATCTTGCTTTCGCATATTTGAATTGCTCATCGGAGATCGTTACGGTTGTGACTTTACATCCATAGTTCTTTGCAGCATGCACAGCAAATCCTCCCCAGCCGCTGCCAATCTCAAGAATATGGTCCGTTGGCTTTAATGATATCTGGCGGCACAGACGATCATACTTTTCAGTTTGCGCATCTTCCAGGCTTTGATCAGCATGTTGAAAAATAGCACTTGAATATGTCATCGTCTTATCAAGGAACAACTTGTAAAAATCATTCCCCAGATCGTAGTGTTCACAAATATTCTTTTTCGATCCCGCGATGGTATTCTTTCTTGCCTTGTGGTATAAGTTATTAAACAACCTGGCAAAGTTGATTGCATACTTACGTACTCCCTTTCCTGTCAGGATCGGGTTATAATTCAGGTTGATGATAAACCATGAGATAACATCAGAAATATTGTCTGTGTACCAGTCGCCATCCATATAGGATTCAGCAAAGCCAATATCACCATACCATACCGACTTTGAAAAGAAGTCGTTGTTGATGACACGGATCCGCGCCTTCACTTCGTTTCCATTACCAAAATACAAGACATGGCCATCGGGAAGTTCAAGTTCAAGAGAGCCCAGCGGAAGCTGATTGAAAACCTTGAATAGCAACGTCTCATACAATGAGTACTTTCTGGTTAGAACTAAGGAAGTAGATGGCATATAGGTTATACTTTTTTGTATTGATACTTATCCTGTTGTAAGTGAATGTTAAAATCTTTATCGCGAAATGGAATCTTTTTCAATTTCAGACGTAATGCCTGCCAATAGATAGAGAACATTATACCCATTGTGATGAACGGAAAGCGAATACCATAGAAAAGCAAATTCCAGTCATTCAACGGTTTCTTTTTTCCGGAAAGGGAAGTCAGCAGGAATCGCTTGCCTTCCTGATAGTCGTCAACACGCATCAGCGCTGTTTCACCGGGAACTTTAAATATAAAGTGGAAGGCAGCATCGAGGTCAGTGAAAGGTGAAACGTAAAAGTTCTTTGTTACAAGCTTACCAAACGCTGTTCCATCATAGCAATCTTTGTCCAACAGGTAGAGTTTCATCTCACCGTGAGTATTGCAAACTTCCGCTACTGAGCACACAGGATTGTTATCCGTATCAAAGCACAGGTAGAATGAAATAGGATTGAAAGAATAACCCAGCGTCGAAACATTTGTGAGCAGCATTACTCTGCCCTCTACTGTGACACCCTGGCTTTTCAAATAATCTAAAACGTTCTGTTTTACTGATTTCTGATTGTGTCCTTTTCCAAGTGGAAACTGAAGATGATCCTGGTTTCTGAAGTTGAACCAGTTTGACCTGCCACAGCTTAAGAAGCGGAGCTTTTTATGAAGTTGCTCAACCTCATCGAGGTCGATGTAAAACATGAATACATTATACCGGAATTTGTGCTCGCGCGGCACCAGACGATGGTGCATAACTTCGCAACGATACAGGCAAGAGTTCATTTTCCTAACGAATTTCCACTATCTACGCAGTGACCAGCATTTCCGGATTTTTGACCTTCGGAGCGGCCCAGGCGTCTCTTCCGAGCAGTTTTGTACAGAGATCAACCGCGCTGGTAAAGGCATCCTCATGGAAGCCAAAACGGAAATAGCTTCCGGCAAAATAACTGACACCGTTTTCATTCAATCTTGGGAGAAGGCGTTGCGCTTCGGCCGTTGCAGGTGTAAAAATTGGATGATCATACTCTATCCTCTTTATCACCTTAGATTCATCAATCACACCAGGATCATTGATAGAAACAAAGTAATTTTTCTTTGCAGAAACCTTTTGCAAAATGTTCATGTCATAAATGGTGCAGGTTGTCAGTTCACCCTTTACCTTTTCAACACGGTAATTCCACGCTGACCATGTCGATTTGATTTTCGGCATAACCGCTTCATCTGTATGAAGAGTGGCAATATTCTTTTGATAATCGAAGTTTTTCAGAAGTCTTCCTTCCAGTTCGGTAGGATCCTGCAGCAGGCGTAAAGTCTGATCAGCATGACATGCAAAGATTACTTTATCATAAACTTTTTCAGAACCATCGGTTGATGTGATGATGGCTTTTCCGTTTTTACGGACCACTTTCTGAACCCCATTACGCAACTGTATCCTGTCTTTGAAAGGAGCAATCAATTTATCACGATACTGCCAGCTACCATTGTGAACAGTATACCACTGAAACTGTCCGGTGATTCCAAGCAGGCCATGGTTCTTAAAGAACTGTACCAAAGCGCGGGCAGGATACTTTAAAGTAATATCCGTTGGCGTCGACCAGAGAGCTGAGCTCATTGGGACGATATAATCATATAGGAATCTGTCTCCATAGCCTCTCTCCTTTGCATAATCATGAATGGAATAGGAGATGAATCGATCATTCGTAAGAATTTCTTCAGCCTCTTTATAGAAGCGATTGATCTGGAGAAGCATCTTCCAAAAACCAGGACTGAAATAATTTTTCTTCTGTGCGAAAAGATTCAGGCTGCTGTATTCAAGACCACTGGGCAAATGTTGTACACCAAAAGACATATTGGTGGGCTTGACGCCGACATTCAACTCTCTGAATAGTTTTACCAGGTTAGGATATGTCGTCTCGTTAAAAACGATAAAGCCCGTATCGATGGGAATCTTTTTACCGTCCTCTTCAACATAGACGGTATTTGTATGACCACCTACGTATGAGTTCTGCTCGTAGAAAGTAAGATCGTATTCGCGATGAAGAAAGTGTCCACATCCCATTCCTGCGATGCCGGTTCCTATGATTGCTATTGATTCCATGATCTTTTGTTAGGTCGTTGATTAATTATTACGGAAGGACTTTTCTGCAGAGAAATAATCATTGCGCTCTTCCATTGAAAGTGCCTGCGCCAGTGAATGATGCTGAGGCTGCTTTTCAAACAGATAATGACTGACCATCCACTCTGTACCATTTTTATATCCAAACAGTTCGGCACACGCCATGAAGAAGACACGCCAGTAGACCCACCACTTCACTGCCTGATTTTCCCCATAAGTTTTTTCAAACAAAGGCATGATCAATTCCTTATGTTCATCCATCTTCGTCAGCCATGCTTCAGAAGTCTTGCTGTAATGCATTCCATTGACACGCCAGTGTTTTTCAATCTTGAAGTGATCAGCGAAGTAAAGCAACAGGTGATCACTCGGCATGATGCCTCCGGAGAAGAAATACTTCGCCATCCAATCAGTATCATTCTTCACTTCATACAAATAGCTCAAAGAATGGTGTGTGAAAATATGAATGAACATCTTGCCATCATCACGAAGGAAACCCGAAAGCTTTTCCAGCAATGATTTATAGTTACGCATGTGCTCAAACATCTCGACCGACACAATGCGATCGAATTTTTCTGAGGTTTGAAAAACATTCATATCACACGTGATAATCTGAAGATTGGTGATGCCACGTTTCTTTGCTTCAGAATCAATGTATAGTTTCTGGGTAGCAGAATTGGAAACACCTGTTACCTTGCTCTCCGGGAATTTTGTCGCCATGAAGAGCGACAACGATCCCCATCCACAACCACATTCCAGGATGTCCATCCCATTCTTCAATTCTGCACGCTCACAGGTAAGGCTGAGCATGTCATCTTCCGATTGATCGAATGAAGTAACGCCATCCTTCCAATAGCCTGAACTGTATTTAAGATTCTTGCCCAATACCCACTTGAAGAACTCTGTAGGAACTTCATAATGTTGTTCGTTGGCAGCTTTGGTCTCAACAGCAATCGGGCTTTGCTTAAGCAACGCAACGAAGTCCATGAACTTCTGCTGTTGGTGTTCAAAGTCAGCAACTGTCTCTTCTTTAATTCTTTCGGCACAAATTCTTTTGATTCCGGCACGAATAAGAAAATCAGGAACGAGGTTTTTTTCAAGAAGGCTGTTGTACCACATATTTTTACATTAAAATGAATGAACAATTAAGGTTTGCGCTTTGGTAATGGAATAAAAGGTGATGTCGTTTTTTGATATTCGATGAATTTCTGACCACGGGATTTAACCATTTGTTCTTCAGTGTATTTGATACCTGTCACTTTGGTAAGGAAAAACCACATCGCAATCGGACAGATGATACTGATGTATCCAAAGGGAGAACTCAATGCCATCACAAAAAATCCTATCCAGATCATCCATTCAAAGAAATAATTAGGATGACGTGAGTAATACCATAGTCCGCGATCACAAACCTTTCCCTTATTGGACGGACTTTCCTTGAACTTCTTTAATTGATTGTCGGCGATAGTCTCCCCGATCAAAGCCACAAACCATATCACACCCCCAATGATCTCGAAATAATTTAATTCCTCTGCAGGGTTGACCATGATCAATGCAAAGGGTAATGAAAGCACCAATGCAAGGATGGCCTGGAAATAATAGAACCGAAGCATGAGAATGTTTTGCTTATCGCCCCACTCTTTGCGCAATGCTGTATACCGGACATCTTCTGGTTGACCTACTGTACGTTGGTATAGATGAAAAGCCAAGCGAAATCCCCAGCAGCAGACAGCGCCAAGAATCAATAGTTGACGCGGCATGTAACCATTCACAAAAATAAAATAAATGATCGCGAGCATGGGAAAGCTTGCAGACCAGATAGTATCAACGATGGCTGCATTCTTCGTCTGAAGCTGAATCAACCATGTGAATGTGAACAATAACAACAATGCTATTGCACCATAGATGAACAGATCGGTTAGTGCGATCATGAATGTGCTGATTTTGGTTTCAGCAAAACATCTATCTTCTCTCCCTTTTTCAGGGAAAACAATTCAATTAATATGTAACCTATGGTGCCAATGCTGCCAAGTGTAAAGAACAGGATAGCCCACATGAGCTTGATAGCAAGGTTTCTTTCACGGTACAGAACAAAGAGATAAATAACGAGGACATTGGCGTAGAAATCCCACAGAGTTGCTCTCATCCAGGGGATTGATCCCAGAAAGTTCCACTCTTCGAATAGGCTGCTTTCCAGGCTTGTCGAAACGACCATATAGACCATAAAAAGCCATACTACACTCAGGAAAATCTTCAGAAAGGATACCATGCCATGGAATTTTATTAAACTTACGAACCAACACAGAAAGCAGATTTCAAACCCGCATGAAAAGTCAACAGAGAATACTCGGAATAGTTTTAATAGCCCTGATTTACGGCTGTAAGCCCTCCATCGAGACAAAAACCATCGGAAGCATTGAACGCCTTGATTCAGCGATCAATAACATTATTACAAAAGATGCGAAAGTTGAGGTGATTGCCGAGGGATTTGAATGGACGGAAGGTCCACTGTGGATCGAGGACCAAAAAATGCTCCTCTTTTCAGATATCCCCAAAAATACTGTGTTTAAATGGACAGAAGAGAAAGGTATTGAAACCTATCTCCTTCCTTCAGGACATACTACCACCGAACCAATTGGAGGTGAGCCAGGCTCTAACGGACTTTTACTGGATGATAATGGAACACTCGTTCTCTGTCAGCATGGCGACAGGAGACTTGCGCGGATGAACGCCACTGTGGATGTACAGAAAGCAGAGTACCAGACCATCGCTGATAAATATCAGGGCAAAAGATTTAATAGTCCTAACGACGCTGCCTTTTACAATGGTGATTTTTATCTAACGGATCCTCCCTATGGATTAGCTGCTGATTCTTTGAAAGAAATTTCTTTTCAGGGAGTTTATCGTATTGCAAAGGATGGAACGGTAAATCTTCTAGTCGATTCACTCACAAGACCCAATGGCATCGCGTTCTCTCCCGATCATACAAAAATATATGTTGCCAATTCAGATTCTGATAAAGCACGTTGGTATAAATATAACATGATCACGGATGGAACGGGTAATGCCGCTATCTCAGGTGGATCAATATTTTATGATGCTACCTCTCTGACCTCATCTGTAAAGGGACTTCCTGATGGATTAAAAGTGGATGACAATGGGACTATCTTCGCATCAGGACCGGGTGGTGTTTTTATCTTCAATCCTGAAGGAAAACTTTTAGGAAAGATCAAGCTTGATGAAGCATGCTCCAATACTGCATTATCCCCTGACGGAAAAGTTTTATACATCACCAACGATATGTATTTGTTGCGTGTAAAATTGAGAAAGTAAGAATATGACAACTTTAGAAATTATTATCGAGACCATCGGATGGGCAGGATCAGCGGCTGTAATTGCGGCTTATGCTTTGAATAGCTATCAGAAAATAAAATCAGACTCCCTGGTGTTTCAACTTTTAAATTTAACGGGTGGAATTTTTCTGATCGTTTACACCAATTACAAAGAAGCCTTTGCATCGACCGTCATTAATGTTGTATGGGTTGTAGTTGCTGTGTCTGCGCTTGCGCGGATGATCATCTCTCGCAAAGCTTCGTCTAACCCATCTGTAAAATCTTAGTCATACGTGTAACCTAATCCCAAACCATGAAACTTGTCCTTCCCTTTTTATTCATTTGCTCCATCGCATTTGCACAGAAGACTTCTACGCTGGATCAAAAGATCAAGGAGTTTGATCAATATGTTGAAGCTGGTCGCAAGCAGTGGGAAATTCCAGGACTTGCCGTAACCGTGGTGAAAGATGGAAAGGTGATTCTGAAAAAAGGATACGGAGTGCGGGAAATAGGAAAACCTGGTGTCGTAAATACAGAAACACTTTTTGCGTGCGCTTCTACCACAAAGGCAATGACGGCAGTGTGCATGGGTATTCTGGTAGACGAAGGAAAAGTAAAATGGGATGATCCGGTTAGCAAATACCTTCCTGAATATCAATTATACGATCCTTATGTGACTCGTGAATTGCGTGTGCGGGATCTGTTTCTACATAATAGCGGTGTCGGCAATGCAGATTTTGTATGGGGACTGATGGACATACCTGTTGAAGAGGTGCTTAGGAAGATGCGCGATGTGAAGCCGAGCTATTCTTTCCGCGCAGGATTTATTTATCAGAACGTGTTTTATATCGCGGCAGGAGAAGTGATTAAAAAGATCAGTGGTAAACCATGGGAAGTTTACATCCAGGAAAAAATCTTCACTCCACTTGGAATGACACGCACAGCGCCTATGAGGAAGTACATTAAAGATGACAATCAGACAAAACCACATTTCAAGATTGAGAATGTGATCACACCTATTACCTATACTAAAGATGATGCAGTGGGCCCGGCAGGCTCTGTATGGTCTTCCATTGATGATATGAGCAAGTGGGTTGTGTGCATGCTTGACAGCAGTAAATACAGCGGAGGAAGATTGCTGAAAAAGGAAACGTGGAAAGAAATGTTCAAGCCACAAACCATTGTTACAGATGCAGAATTTTATCCAACGCAGACGTTAACCAAGCCACACTGGAAAACATATGGCTTTGGATGGTTCCAGCACGATTATAAAGGAAAGATGCTGAATTTTCATACAGGAAGTCTTTCAGGATTAACGGCTATCAATGCTCAAATTCAGGAAGAAAATATCGGCTTCTACATTTTTGAGAATTATGATCATGCTGAATTACGCCATGCGCTGATGTATAAGGCAATGGATCTATTTGCTCTTGGCGGAGATCGCGACTGGAGCAGGGAAATGCTAAAGCTCTATTCGACTCTTCGCGAGAATCAGCAAAAAGCCGAAAAGACTTTTGAAGAGAAGAGAGTATTAAATACCAAGCCTTCTCTGGTCATCACAGAATACGCAGGAAAATATACTTCACCACAATACGGTGAGCTGGATATTAAAGTCGCCGATAACAAACTGGCGATCAATATGAATAATTTTATCAAAGCAACGGTTGACCATTGGAACTATGATACTTTCCGTGGCTGGTTTGATGAAAAAGAAAATGGAAAGATCAATGCGCTGTTCAGCCTTGGAATTGACGGAAAAGTAAGCAAGGTTAATATTGATGGCTTTGAGTTCAACAAAGCGAAGAACTGACAAAGATTAGTGAGAGAGTGATTTCACAATCATTCTCTCACTTATAACATTGACTTATTACGCCAGTTTGTAGACCTCCACCTTCTCACTCCACCCCTTCACCATCACGCTTCCCAGGTTTTCAGATTTGTATTGACTTTGATCGATCTCTTCCATCACCTGAGATGAAACAAGTATTTGCGATTGATATTCTTTGTTGAGCTGTTCGAGACGAGCCGCCAGGATCACAGGAGTTCCTGTAATGGAATATTGTTGACGGACTGATGTTCCGATATTTCCGGTTACTACTTCACCCACGTGAATACCCATTCCAACGCCTATTAAAGGAATCTCACCATTCTTATGCTTTTGAGAAAGCTGCTCCAGTATTTCCAACGAAGCTATCACCGCACTCTTTCCGGGATTGGACACAGCCATTGGCGCACCAAAAGTTACCATGCATCCGTCACCCAGAAACTGATTGATGATTCCATGGTGTTTCGTTACAACATCTACCACCACTGAAAAAAACATATTCTGATAAGCAACAATTTCTGAAGGTGTCTTACCAACAACATAGGAAGTGAAATTCCGGATATCAATAAACATGATGCACACTCTCATCTTCTTGCTTGGAATGCTTCCTTTTTCTTCCAGCATCTGATCAACGATCTCTCTCGATATCTGCTGACCAAACATATTAACGACCTCGCTTCCTTTTTGTGCAAATGCAAGAGATCGGTCAATCTCCTTTCTGATTTCCCTTGACACAAATGCCGCACCCATTCCGCACATAAATGTTGCAAGGGACTTGCCAAGAATGGAAACGAATGAATTCTGTAACTGATCAATTGCTCCGGGTGAATGATACCCGATAAGATAGAGACTGAGCAAGAGGTATTCAATGGAAGCGATGAGAGTAATAAAAACTGAAAGCCTGAAATCCAGGCGAAGTGTTGACAGGATAATGAAAACGAAATAAAAATAAACTATCGGTGATTGCAGAACGATGGCGGGAGTGGAAACATTAGCCGCAACAATCAACATGATTAAGGTCGGCGAAGAAATTTCAATGAACGCATTGATATAAGAATAAGCCACCGGAATCTTTCCTGAACCTTTACTGATCTCACGATTGATCAGATAAAAAGTAGCACACTCAAAGATCGTCATGCATAGGAGAAATAGCATCGCGGATCTCATAACATTTCTCAGCTCGGACGATGCCTCACCACTGAGAATGAAAAAGTTGATGATTGCATATAGACTTCCTATGCTAAACGAGATCAGCAGGATCCTTGTACGAAGTCTTTCGCTATTTAAAAATTGCTCTTCAAAACGCTGGTGAAAGAAAGATTTCATTCAGGCAAGTTATGTGTCAGGGAAATCAGAACGTAAACTAAAGAAAAATGTGACCGGGAAGTCACATTTCTTACTCTTTATTGTTCACTTTAATTTATCCAATCTCAATTACCACATCATCTGTCAGCGGGTGCCCAACACAAGTCAACACATAACCCTCTGCCCTCTCCGACTGAGATAATCCTTCTTCCTCATCGAGCTTAACTTTTCCGGATAAAGCTTTTCCACGGCAAGCTGTGCATAAACCGCTCTGACATGAGTAAGGTAAATCAATACCTGCGTCTAATGCTGTTTCAAGAATCGCGCGATTTGGCTGCACCAATACTTTATATTCCTGACCATCATAACGAATCGTCACTTCACGAGCTTTGTTTTCTGTCGCAGCGGGTTCTTTCTTTTCATCCTTCGCAATCGTACCCGCGACAAAACTCTCTTTAAAAACTCTTTCCTTTGGAATCTTATGTTCCTGAAGAATCGCCTCTACGTTCTTCATCATTCCTTCAGGTCCGCACATTAAATATGTAGACTTGTCGATACCCCAGCTTGGAATGCGTTCAAACAGTTTCACAAGCATATCATGATTCAGCAACCCTGAGTATCCCTGCCAGTTCATTGGAGCCTCATCAAGGACATGAACAGTCTGTAATCTTCCTTCATACTTTGTTTCCAATTTTGTCAATTCATCTTTAAAGATGATGCTGTCAACATTGCGATTACAATAAATAAGAGAAACAATACTATCGGGTTCTTGCGTTAGCAAACTCTTGATGATCGACATCATGGGAGTAATACCACTTCCACCTGCAAATAAGATCAGGTGGCGTTTTTTTTCTTTGGAATACTCTGTGGTGAACTGGCCCATCGGTTCCATGACCTTCACGATAGAACCCGATTTTATATTATCAGGTAGCCAATTGGACATTAAACCATTATCAACACGTTTGACGGAAACAGCGAGATGATCATCGCTAAAAGGAGATGAACAGAGTGAATAAGCACGTCGAACTTCCTTTCCCTGGACATTTACAATGAGGGTAAGAAACTGTCCTGATTTATATGCGATTTTTCCGGATGCAGGATGCTCAAAAACAATTGAAATAGCATCTTTCGTTTCCTGAATGATATTTCTAACGGTAAGGTCGTAATAACGAGGACCGCTGTGAGACTCTTCTTTCTTCTTATCGGACTTTTTAAACAGGCCAAATGCCATCGTACACTATTTAAGTAAAACCTAACGCTTGTCTGCTCAATAGACAGCAGCAAAGCTACGAGCCAAAGTCTATTCTCTCAAACTTTACTTCAAATATTGAGCCAGTAGGTTAATTTGAAGACTAATGACCTGCTTTTGCTTACCAGGCTTTCAGGCAGATAATTCTCGGTGTAGACAACAAAGAAATCACTTGCGGGTTTATACCTCCACTGAAAACGTGCATTTAAGTTTACGTTATCAGCCAGAGTATTGTACTGGACAAAAGTTGTGAGGAAAATATTCTTCGTAAACGTCAGGTCAAACCTGGGACTAACCACAAATAATTTTTCCGTTCCGTAGTTTCCTGGAAGCTTTAAATCATTGTAATCAAATCTTACTGAAACGCTTCCATACGGTTGATAGCGATAGCTGATTTCTCCATTGAAATTCAGATTCTCACCATTATAGAATCCACCCTTCGTACTACCTAAAGTGTATTTAAAGAGCTTTCGCTGATCCGACTGATATATTAATGAATATCGATTCCAGCTATAGCGCTCTCCGATTAAGAAGTTGGTAAATTTTTCCGCATCGATCGGACTGAAGTCATTAGTCATCTGCTGGAAAGTGTGAACATATCCCAGTGTCAGCATGGATGTATTCAAAAAATTGAAACTATACCCTAAGGCAGCTGATTTGTCTGTTACATCACCTCCTGGAATTACTGACGCTGACAGATCAAGCATCGGCCTCATCGTTACCAGGATACTATTTTTTGGATAGATCGTTCCATAGACGCTGAGGAAAAGATTGGTCACTCCCGGATAAACTCCACGACTTGGAACATATCCAGCTTCCGCTACATAATTCTTTTCAACGAATGTTGATCCTGTAAAGATCTGATAGTGACGTTTGGTTTGCTGGAGAAAACCTCCTCCGGAAGCCTGCTTCTCAGTATTAAATGAGTCAAATGATTTAGTATAATAACCACTGAAGTACCATGTGTTGTCTATACTCCTGCTTTCAATGTCCAGACTTAGCACACGATTAAAATCATTTAGAACACGCTGCGTTACATTATTTGAAACACGATCCTTCCACAGATCTTTGTTATAAAATTTCACGGAATCACCGGATCCAACTCCAAGCGATTGCTTGTTCACCAATGAAAGCTGCACGCTGGATTGTTTCCAGAAATTACGCTGGAGAGCAGCAACGGTAAAGTTCTGGGAAGGCAACCCCAATTCAAGTGCTTCCTTCGTCTGCATGTTCATTACATTCAATCTCCACTTCTTGGAAAGTGATCCACTCAATCGGGCACCGTAAAGAATTGGTACACGTTTCAGGTTTCCTGAAGAATCTCTTGCAAGTCCTACTCTTCGTGAGAAGAATGGGCGCGCATCAGGGAAACCCATGCGATCAAATAAGTCGCTATTCTCCAGAAAGAATTGTCGTCGCTCAGGAAACTGGAATTCAAATCGTGTAAGATTGATCACCTGACGATCCACTTCCACCTGGGAAAAATCCGGATTGACTGTCAGGTCAAGATTGAGGGATGGCGTCACTCCGATCTTTGCATCAAAACCTACCTGTAGTTCGTCTGACTTTGTTACAGGAACTGTGGTATTATCTGCCGATGTACCACCTGCGATGTAAGGGATCAGTGAGATATTGGTTGTGTGATGTGGCGGAAGATCTACCCACTTCAGTTTTCCCGAAAACGCAAAGGAAGCTGGTATAAATTGTATCGGAGTAGCAATCCAGCTTGATGTATGGTTCCGCTTTAGATCAGATCGCAGGAAGGTTACATTCCATTCTGATAATTCACCTTTGAAGCGAAAGCTCTTGAATGGGATCATCATCTCTACTACCCATCGGTCATCCGATTTTATAACATGTGAATACCATTTATTATCCCAGGTACTGCTATAGGCTCCATCTTCTGCACCGGCTCCTGAAATTGTTCCTTCTGACTGCACACCGTAAGGAGTTGTGCGAAAATAAAATCCATTGATCGCATCGTTATAGGGTCCGAAATAGATTCCGACGTTATCATTTGCTCCGTATTCAAAATCCCGTCGAAGGGATTGAACAATGTGAGGCGTATTGTCATCATAACAAACAAACGAAACATACATTGCATGATCATCGAATGTCATGCGGGCTTCTGTTTGAAAAGGTGCTGCTGCGGTATCTACCGGATAATTAAGGAAGAAGTTGGTGGCGACAGTTGCATCCTTCCAGTCCTGCTCGTCAAGCTTACCATCAAGAACCATGGCGCTCTTTGCTTTCCGGATCGGTAATTCCATTCCCGGAGAATTCTTCGGTTGCTTTTGAGCAAAGAGGAATGAGTTACTGCAAACCAATAAAATAATACCTGTAATCCGGTAAAGTTGTCTCATCAATAATCTATAGGTAGGTCTTATAAAAAACCCATCAAATCTAATGGATTGATTTTACAATCCCGTAAACGGAAAAGTTAATGATTGGTTAAAATGATTTATTTTAGCGGCTTAATCAGCATCCCGTGCAGCTCAATTCCCTTACGGCTATTTCCCCTATTGATGGTCGTTATTTTCAAACAACATCATCTTTAGCGTCCTATTTCTCGGAATATGCCCTGATGCGCTATCGCATTCGCACGGAGGTTGAATATTTCATCGCCTTATGTGAATGGTCACTCCCTGAATTGCAGGCTTTTCCAAAAGATAAGTTTACACTTCTTCGTTCCTTTTATGAGCAATTTGATGAGGTGGCTGCAGGTAAGATCAAGGCAGTTGAAAAAATTACCAATCACGACGTAAAGGCGGTTGAATATTTCCTCAAAGAAAAGTTTGATGAGAACGGACTGTCCGGTTTTAAAGAGTTCATTCACTTCGGACTTACCTCCCAGGATATTAACAATACAGCAACTCCATTATTACTGAAAGAATTTCTGGAAAAGGAATTTCTTCCGAAACTTGCCGGGGTTACAAATCTTATCGACCAGCAATCGACTCGTTGGAAAGACATCTCCATGCTGGCAAGAACTCACGGTCAGCCAGCATCTCCTACACGATTAGGAAAGGAGTTGAGTGTATTTTCTGTTAGAATCAAAAAGCAACTGGAGCTTCTCACTCAGATTCCACATTCCGCAAAGTTTGGCGGCGCGACAGGCAATTTCAATGCGCATCATATTGCTTATCCTGAAATTGACTGGCTGGTATTTGGCGATCAGTTTGTCTCAAAATATCTAGGACTGAAAAGAAGTCATCCCACTACTCAGATAGAGCATTATGATAACATGGCCGCTTTGTTTGATGGGATCAAGAGAATTGACACCATCCTTCTGGACTATTGTCGTGACGTATGGCAATACATTGCAATGAACTATTTCAAGCAGACGATCAAAGCGGGTGAAGTAGGGTCTTCTGCCATGCCGCATAAAGTAAATCCTATTGATTTTGAAAATGCTGAGGGAAATCTCGGATTGGCAAACGCATTGTTTGAACATCTGTCTGCAAAACTTCCCATTTCAAGATTGCAAAGAGATCTTACTGATTCAACTGTATTGAGAAATATCGGTGTACCTATGGCGCATGCTTTCCTGGCATTGCATTCACTCGAGCGTGGCATCAACAAGCTGGAGCTGAACAAGGATGCCATTGATAAAGATCTTGAAGACAATTGGGCAGTGGTTGCTGAGGCCATTCAAACCATCTTGAGAAAAGAAGGATATCCCAATCCGTATGAAGCATTAAAGGAGCTTACAAGAAAAAATGAAAAGATCACTAAAGAAAGCTTTTCAAAATTCATTGATGGAATAAATGTCACCGACGCAGTCAAGAAAAGATTGAAAGAAATAACCCCTTTTACCTACACTGGCATTTAACAGGTTTGGTTGATCAAAAAAACCGCAGAGCCTAATACCCAAGACCCTGCGATTTCTAACCAACTTCACCATTCAACATATCTTTGAACGTATGCCCATGCACGCTCTATCCTTCTTCATTAGGATTATATAAAAACTTACTCTCAGAAAAATCATACAAGGTCAATCTTCTCAAATCATAATAGGCAGTCCAGAAACTTCGCAATGCTGTTATGTATCCCCGCTTGGCATTATCCTTTTCTGTCAATGCAATATTCAGATTCGTAATATCAATTTTACCTATCAGATAACGATTCTGAGCGACATTGTATCTCTTAAGTGCAACCTCATCTGATTTCTTCGTGATCTCCACCTGCAGATAAAGCATCTCAAACTGACGCACCTGCGTGAGGATCTCCTGATCAAACGTCACTTCGTCCTGTGCAATGATGTAGTCATTGAGCTTCTTGATGGCATAAGCCGTTTGCATCTGCGCCTTTCTTCTCCCCCAATCTACAATCGGTACACTGAAGGTCACATTTGCAATCTGCTGCTGCGACGGATTCTGATATAGATCCGAAATACTTTGCGCTGTGTTATTCAATCCAAAGGCTGCAGTTACTCCTACCTGATATAACTGACCCCTTACCTGCGCTACTGCAGATTGCGCCTCCATCTTTCTTCGTTCAAATGCGACGTAGGCAGATCGCGTTCGTTTCGCATGCTCCAGCGCTTCTTCCTCCGACACCGTGAATATTGGAATCTCTTCCGGAAGGATCAGATCAAAGCTCTCACCATTTCTCAATCCGATATAATTTCGCAACGCAAGACTGGCTGTTTGCAAAGCAAGATTTGCCTGTCCTACATCCTGCCTTGATCTCAATAATTGCAACTCAACCTGCAACAGCTTATCCTCTGACGTTGTACCGATATTATAACGTCCCTTTTCAATTTTATAGATCGTGTCATTGTTTGCAAGATTGTATTTGGCGATCTGAAGATTCACCTGAGCATCCATGACGCCAAAGAAGAAATTAACTGCATCACGACTGATCTGTTCCATTGCCTCTGCATAATCACGCTTTGACTCTTCATAACGGATCGGTTGAATTTTCTTGTCCCATTTGTAAGGATTGTAGGAAAGTAATGGCTGATTCAACTGAACATACATCGGCGCTCCGTTCCACTGGCTACTCTGAGAAGTGATATCCTTAAAATAATTATAGCTCGAGTTAACAGAGATAGTACCATTCGTCCATTGGATAGGCTGCTGTAATGAAAAATTTACACCCGGGTTAAACTGATTCACAGGACGATAGATAATGGAACCATCCGGCTGACGAATCGGAGTAATGCTGTTGGTATAAAGAGCACCCTGATTACTATTCATCCTTATTTGAGGATTGTAGTTTGTGCGATAAAATCTGTACTGCCAGTAGCTGTTTTGCAAACGTGTTTCAGTTTGCTTAAAGGCTGGCGACTGGGATTGTGCTTTTCCAATAACATCGGTGATTGAAAAGACATTCTGCGAAAAGCTATTCACAACAATCAAGTAAAAGAAAACAACAACTACACACTTTCTATTCATATCGCAGTGAGGCTATGGGGTCTTGTTGAGCAGCCCGACGCGCGGGAGCAATTCCAAAAATCAATCCAACCGTTGCTGCCACACCAAAGGACAGAACGATGGAAGCAAAACTGATGATCGTGGGAATATTTGCGAAAGCTGATACCACGTAAGCCATAACGATTCCCAGAATCACACCTATGATGCCACCAGAAACACTGATCATCATCGCTTCAAATAAAAATTGCTGGATCACATCATTTTTCTGAGCTCCGATCGACAGACGTAAACCAATTTCCTTAATACGCTCCAGTACAGAAGCAAGCATGATATTCATAATACCAATACCGCCCACCAAAAGCGATATTCCGGCAATGGCACCCAACACATAATTAAAGATATCGTTTGTGCGCTGCTGCTGTTTTAGCAATAGTTCAGGAATTTCAATTTCAAAATCCACGACTTCATAGTGCTTGCGCGAAAGCATGCGTGAAATAATCTCCGCAATGGGCTGCATCTTCGCAGTTTCTTCAACCTGAATCACTAATCGATCCAGCTGATGATAATTTTTTCTTTCCTCTGCCTGCTCTACATCGGTGGATGAAATATTTCCAGCGCTGCGCATAGCAGACTTTCTGATCTCTTCTGCCGTGATCAGATCACGATTGACATACCGGATCAAAACACTCTGCAACGGCGTATAAACATCCATATTAAAATCACGAATGCCGAGCTTGCTGATACTTGACTTTGAAACCAGTCGCTCGTCCATCACACCGACTACGGTCAGCCAATGCTGCCCGACCTTAATACTTTTTCCCATGGCATCTTCCGTAGGAAAAAATCTGCTCTTGACGGCAGAACCAATAATGCATACCGGCGCTCCTAATCGAAGTTGCTCTGGTGTAAACATCTGCCCCAGTGCTATGCGGAAATCATAAATTTCAAAATAGGATGGCTCTACTCCCACCAGCTTGGCAGATCTCCGAACTCCATCTCTGATCACGTATGAATTGAGAATGATCTCAGGACTGCTTCTGGTAATACCAGGAATGGTCGTCTTGATACTATTAAGATCACGGATCGTAAGACCGGGGGAGAATTTCTTCTTTTCTTTTTTTCCAGGATGCTCATCGATCTTTTCTTCTTTTTGCTCAATGATAGGCTTGATCACAATATTGTTGACCCCCACCAGCTTGATCTGATTCAGGATTTCTTCCTGAGCTCCGTTACCAATGGCCAGCATCGCAATTACGGCAGCCACACCAAAGATGATACCCAGTGCGGTAAGCAAGGACCTTACCTTATTGGTGACCACTGCATTTGCAGCAATCTCCAGATTCGCGAGGATGCGAGGTGGAATCTTTATATTAAAAGCCACAGCTATTTGCTTACGGATTGAGAAACCATTTTTGGCTTTTGCTCAGTCGCATCGCCTTCTTTTTTCTTTCTCTTGCCATTTAATTCCTTAAGCAACTGAACTTCCTGATCAGCAACTCCTTCAGGAACAGAAAGGAAAATCTTGTCGTCCAATGTTAGTCCGCTTTTGATTACAGCGTCATTGGAATTGGTTTCTCCAACGATCACTTCCTTTTTAATGGCATTGAGACCGTTTTTTACATACACGTACGTGATGGAATCAAATTGATTGTGCAAACATTCGAGTGGAATAAACAAAGCGCTGTCAATCGAACTTGTAATGATTCTATTACTTGTTGTCATGGAAGGTCGAAGTGCAGGATCGGTTCCATTGATCTCTACCGCAACTTCAAAAACCTTTGCATCACTATTAGGGCGTTGCTCACCTACGTTTGCCACGCGGATCACTACACCCGTCAATTTTTTATCAGGATAAGCGTCCAGTCCGACATTCACGATCTGACCCGCCTTCACTTTACGCACATCTACTTCATTAACATAGGTCTTCGATTGCATCTTCGTAAGATCAGGCAAACTTGCCACCTTGGGATCCCACATCTGTATTTGTGAGCCAGCCTTTACAGCCTTTCCATCCCAGCCTTTTACATAGATCACCATTCCATCTTCCGGTGCCTTCACGTTAAACGACTCAAGCACTTTCGTCATCGCTTCATTTTCATTCTGGACTTTGCGCAATTCACCAGACACTTCACGCATCTTCTCAACATTCTGGCGCTTCTTTATCTTATAATTCTCAACCGCCTGCTGATATGCACGCTTGGCTTTGTCCATGTTGATCTCAGCCTGCTTGATCGTTGCAGGTGGTTCAAATTTTGACTGTTGAAGAACAATATCTGTTTCCTCCACAGCATACTTCAGATTCACCAGCTCATCCCGTGACGTGCGCATGAGCAGCATGGTATCCAGTTGAACCTGGTTGAATTTTGAGCTGGCTTTGTCAAGCTCAATTTGCTTGGTGGTGAACTTAGTTTGAAATTCAGAACGATCCAGGGTCGCTACCCAATCTCCTTTCTTCACTACAGTGCCTTCGTCAACAATATTCTGAATCACGACCTGCCAGATCTGGAAATTCCTAAGCGTCTGTGGTCCTAAAATTCCGACGGAGTTTTTGGCTTCCAGTTCACCTGTAGTTTCAATTTCTACTTTGAACTTTCCGTGCTTCACAGCCGTGAGGATCTCCATTCCTTCCTGAGTCTTTCTGCTTCGGATAACATAGAATCCAATCAGAAAGGTTACCAACACGCCAGCGGCGATGATGAGATTTCTTTTCATCTAATTAAGTTATTATTTGAACTGATTAACAAAGCACGCTTGACGAGATCATTTACCCTGTGACGCTATATCTTTCTAAAAATCAGGAATGCCTGATACGAGCGGTAAACTTCTATTCTCCCTGTATGAATACTCAGAACGGAGTATTTAGTTACAAATTGCACCGGACAATTTCATTTTAAATTAAAATTGTCCGGTGAACCAATCTATTGATTGCCTGTTTTCTTAACAATCACTTTCGATAATGCCGCGTCTTTAGTGATTTTTCCAGAGCTATAGTCTTTCAGTACAGAATTCTTTACTGAAAGTTCAATCGAAGAAGGAATAGCGCATTGAACACATTTCGTCAGTCTTACCTTAAACATTACTTGTTCATCATCCTTAAGACTTCTTAATGTACGTCCGTATTCGATCATATTCTCTTTTAGTTCAGATTCGAACTTAGGGTACAACTCCTTTACTTTCTTATCACGATCTGCCTGGGAAACGTCCGTCATCGAAAGCGTTGGCATTCTGAACATTTCTCCATCTTCAACACTGGAGTAAACTCTCATGTAGTAGATCACACCAAAGTCTTTCAGACGCTCATATGATACATCTCCCTGACTGTAATAGGTCTTGGAAAGATCTTCACGATACAGGCGACTGAACATGCTGGAAAGAACTTCCAGATCGGGATCCAACTTATCGGATGTCTCAGTGTTGACAACCTTTAGCTTGCTCAAAAACTGATCGCGAGAAATTTTCCCCTGCTTCAGTTGAATAATATCCTCCCGTCTTGCTTCCGCTGACATCATACTTTGACGTGCGCCCATTTCGGTAGATAATCTGAATCCGAAATTTCCTCCAAAGTCATCTCCGCGATTGGTAATTATTATTTTTTCATCAGGGCCAAGCTGACTGATCACATCTCCATAATCAGCGAGGAAATTTTTAGCGACCTCCAGGAATTTCTTGTCAATTGATTCTGACACACTGTCGGCATCGTTAGCCTTGGCCTTTGGAGCCTTACTTTTCAAAGCTGTAGTGGTTCTGCTATTACTACCTCGTGCAATTTCCGCAGCTTCACGCTGTTCATCCAATGCTTGCCCTGAAATAGTATAGGTGTATCCATTAGCACCCTGATTGTAAACTATATTGGGTGATTCTGCAGATCGCATGTACCAGCCAAAGGTAGAACCTTGTGGCAGTCGAAGCGTTACTCCGTAACCAGACATATAACTTCCCTCCACTTCCATCGGGAAGAAGTTTCTTCTTCCGAATTGCTGGCGAACCAGAGTGCTGAGAATATTCTCTGCTATCTCGATATCCTGCTCCATGCGCATGTCATCCACTTTGCTTTGGCCGAAGGATATGAAACTAATCACCATCATCACCAAACCCATCATCACTTTCATTACTGGCTTCATAAATTTTAAGTTTTAATTTCTTTTTTGAATTGGATTTCCTGTAGATATCAAGCTTGTCAATATCTGTTCTGTTTCTTGTTTAAATAGGTCTGTATTCTGTTCCACTTTATTAACCCTTGCGGAGAAGAGCTGAATATCCTGCTTCCGTTGTTCCTGCAGATACTTTGAAAAATCCACGAGCAGACTTTCAATGTATTCCTTCTGACCTGTGGCAGAAAGCTGCATATAATCTTTCATCAGCTTGAGGTTATCGTTCTGAAGTTGTCCAACAAAACGGGTAACCTGTTCCTGGTTGGCTGCTGAAGCAGTTTTCATCAACTGATCGATCTTCGTTGAATTTGAATTCAGGTTTTTCTGAATTGCTTTTTCAAGAAGATTACGATCTGCTGTCCATGAAGCTTTGATCGACTCGTTGTTGCTCGCTACTGAACTGTTGATCATTTCAGCAATTTGATCTTCTGTCAGCGCAGGCACTTCTTTGATGACTTCGACCTTTTCACCGAATCCGATTTTTATTTCGCCCGGAGCATAAGTTAATGATAGCCCGATCAGCTTTGCTGCAACCAGAAATGTCATCAACGAAGCAGCGATCCCCAACGGCATTCTGAAATAATTTTCCTTCCAGAATGGCTTTTCAGCACGTTCATCGTTCAATATGATAGAAGGAGCGATCACTTCTTTATCGTGAAGATGGGCAAATGCAGTCTGCGCAAACGACATTCCATCCAACCTCTTCTTCTCCTCAGGATTATTCTGAAGATATTCAGCGACCTTCATTTGTTCATCACTGTCCAGCTCTCCGTAGAGATAAGAGATCAGCGTGGCTTCATCCGGTTTATAATTCATACCCTATTGTTTCTTGCGTAATATTTCTTTTTTCCAAAATTTTCTTCAATGCTTCCAGCCCATAGTACATTCTCGACTTCACTGTATTCTCGGAGACATTCAACGCTTCAGCTATCTCTCTGAATTTCATTCCCTCGTACTCTTTCATAATCACCACCTCACGCTGCTCATCACTCAATAGTATTAAGCATCCCTGGAGCAAATCTGAAAGTTCACTTTGTCTAAGCACACGTTCAGGATTTTCTCTGCGACTTCCTGACTTCTCCCAACTGTAGCTATCCTCATGTTCTCCGGGATTCAAATCATGAAGCGACACCGACCGACTGCTTTTCTTCTTTCTCAATTCTTCCCTGCAGCAATTCACCGCGATCGTATACAACCATGAGCGGAACCTTCCTGTATCCTGCAGGTACGCGATGTTCCGATGCATCGAAATGAATGTCTTCTGAGAAACCTCCATCGCCATGTCATGGTCGTAAAAGAACTTATAGCTGAAATTATAGATCCTCTTGTACCACACTTCTACCAGTTTCCCCTGCGCATGCTTGTCTCCCTCGCGGGCCCGCACGATGAGGACATCCGAATGCATCATAGGAACGTCTGGTAAGGTTTTAATCACGGAAAAGGTCAGTTTTGTGCCGTATTATCGTAAAGATGGTGCAATCCCTGAAATAGTTTTAAACGAAGATAAAATCTTGGCGGCTCTTACACCCCTCAAAATCTCCCGATCTTGTGTCCGTTATTATATTTGCGCCAATGAAGAAAATTATCTCAACATTAATCCGATACGTTCCCCGGAAATATCTCCAGTTATTCAGTGGAGTCGGACTAAAAGTAGTCGGAGCGTTCTACACCGGGAAAGCAGTTCAATGTCCAATCTGTGAACATCAATACAGAAGTTTTTTACCGTACGGACGAATCAATCCCAGACCTAATGCTCTCTGCCCTTCTTGTCTTTCATTGGAAAGACATCGGCTGATCTGGCTGTTCCTGAAGCAGAAGACAAATTTTTTCACTCAGAAATTAAGAGTGCTTCACATCGCCCCGGAACATTGCTTCATGAAGAGATTTGAAAAGCAACACGGAGATGGCTATATCACTGCAGATATTGAATCACCTCTTGCAAAAATAAAGATGGATATTCATCAGATTCCTTTCGATGATAATGAATTTGATGTCGTGCTGTGCAATCATGTACTGGAGCATGTTGATAATGATATTCAGGCAATGTCCGAGATCAATCGCGTACTTCGTTCCGGAGGCTGGTCCGTTTTACAAATACCTTTCTTCTCTCCTGTACCCGATGTGACATTTGAAGATCCTTCTGTCACCGATGCGCGTGAGCGCGAAAAGATCTTTGGGCAGAATGACCATGTGAGAAAGTTTGGAAAAGACTACCCACAAAGAATTGAACACAGTGGAATGATAGCAGAAGCTAACGAGTTTGCCAAAAGTCTGTCAGACGAAGATTGTTTTCGATATGGCATTTCTAAAAATGAGATTCTGTACCGCGGAATCAAACGATAAGATCAATTGAAACAGATTTCAACAGCCGATATTCAGAAAAAGATTTCCATGCGTCAGGCAATTGATCTGATGAAGGAAGCCTTTTCTCAATTAAGCCTTGGAAATGCTGTCGCTCCGGTACGCACCGTAATGAACTCATCAGATGACTCAGGCCGTGTTCTCTTCATGCCCTCCTACTCATCAGCATTCGGACTCTTTGGATTGAAAATGGTTTCTGTTTTTGATCATAACACATCCAAAAAGCTTCCTGTCATTCAGGGTCATATGATGATCATGGATGGAAACGACGGTACTCCTTTGGCCTCCATTGAAGCGGAATATCTTACCGAACTAAGAACCGGCGCCGCATCCGGACTGGCCACTGATCTTTTAGCAAGAAAGCATGTTGAAGTGCTGGCAATCTTTGGTACAGGTACTCAGGCAGAAACTCAACTTGAAGGAGTGCTTATGGTAAGATCTGTTCAGGAAGTGATTGTCTTTGGAACACATGCCGATAAGGTCTTTTCCTTTTGCCGTCGCATGAAAGATCGATTTGATATTAATATTGTTCCTTCTGAATCTTTTGACGAATTGAGAGAAGCAGATATTATTTGTACTGCAACCACTTGCTCTCAACCCCTGTTTCAGGAGCATCAGCTCAAAAGAGGAGTTCACATCAATGGGATTGGATCATACAAACCCTCCATGCAGGAAATTCCTTCTGATGTTATAAAAAGATCGCTGCTGGTCGTCGATCATCGTGAAGCAGCTCTTACCGAACCAGGCGATATCGTTATTCCAGTTCGTGAAGGCATCATCACGAAAGATCACATACATGCAGAAATTGGAGAGATTGTCAACGGCTCAAAGCGTGGAAGAACTTCCGAAGATGAGATTACAGTTTTTAAATCCGTTGGGAACGCGATTCAGGATCTTGCGATTGCAGGCTTCATGATCGACCGGGATATTAAACGTTAATCGGAAGTTTCAATCCCGATTAACGTTCTAAATTTCTATTTGCCGATTTTCTCCAGCACTTCCATTACTTCTGTCACGTGCTTGCGACTTGTTTCAAGCAAGGCTTTCTCGTCGCTATTGAGATCAAGTTCTATCACACGCTCAACTCCGTTCTTACCCAACACAGCTGGAACGCCGAGGTAGCAATTCTTGATTCCGTATTCACCATCAAGTTGCATACAGACCGGAAGAATTCTTCTTTGATCTTTTACAATGGCCTCAACCATTTGAGCGGCAGCTGAACCCGGTGCATACCAGGCAGAAGTACCCATCAGTTTCACTAACTCACCTCCACCAACTTTTGTACGCTCAATGATCATGTTGAGCTTTTCCTTATCAATCAATTCAGTTACAGGAATACCCGCAACGGTAGTATAACGTGGAAGTGGCACCATGGTGTCACCATGACCACCCAACAACATTGCCTGAATATCTTTCGGAGAGATGTTTAATGCTTCTGCTAAAAATGCACGGTAGCGTGCTGTATCCAGAATACCTGCCATACCAATGACGCGTGTTCTTGGGAAATTGGAAGTCAGATGTGCCTGATAGGTCATTACATCCAAAGGATTGGAAACGACAATAATGATAGCATTAGGAGAATGCTTGATTACATTTTCTGTTACAGTCTTAACGATTCCCGCGTTGGTCCCGATTAAATCGTCGCGGCTCATTCCCGGTTTGCGGGGAAGTCCGGAAGTGATGACTACAACATCTGATTTTGCTGACTTTGAATAATCATTGGTAGAACCAATGGTCCGGCTGTCATAAAGATCAATGGGGGCTTTTTGCCAGATGTCGAGTGCCTTACCTTCCGCAAGACCTTCTTTGATATCGACCAACACAATTTCATTCGCAACTTCACGATAAGCGAGCACATCGGCACAGGTAGCACCCACGTTTCCAGCGCCGACAACAGTAATTTTCATATGGTAAGGATTAGGCTTTTTTAATGAGGCCGCAAGTTATCACTACGGAAAGGAAAAATGCAAAGGAGCTTATTAAATCTGTGTCAGTTTAATTTCCAAAATGGATTTTGTTTGAGCGGTCACTTTAAACCGGTCATCGACACGCAACCCAACGACCCAGACGATCTCCCCGCCTGATTCTATAACGGTTGCATCATTCTTTTCCAGCATGCTGATCTTCTCATCAATAAGAAAATCACTTACTTTCTTTTTGTGACCCAGACCCAAGGGGAAAAAACTATCCCCTGTTCTCCATTTCCTCCACACCACCGGAAACTTGATGCTGCCAAGGTCAAATGTCCCGTGGGTTTTTTTTGTCTCTATCTTGCTTCCCTTGTGAGCTTTGATCGCCAGCATCCATGGACCCAATGCCGCCTTGTCCTGACCTTCCTCAATAAGAATTTCTGTTAATCGCTCCTTCTGGGGCGATACAATTATAAACTCCCGGTCAACCACCGCCTGATGCGTAGAGGAAAAAAATTGCTTGCCTGACTGGGTTGCTTCCACCAGTTGCACACAACGATCCCATTCAAATCCATAAGGCCGAAGCCACTCATAGATGACAAACGCCGGATGCTGAAGAAGCATCAGCAGGTTTTTATCGATGTAAAGCTTGTCACCCTCCATTCGGGTCATGCTGTCTTTTAGCTGACCCAATCCTCTTTGCATGATTTCATGAGCCCCTTTGATTTTGTCAAGTGAACTACTGAAGGTTTCTTCCAGCGACGGATTAATCTCTTTCAGTTTATCGATTACCTGATGACGAATAAAATTCCTTTGATAATCATCGCTTTCGTTGCTGATATCTTCACGCCATTGGATCTTTTCTTTTTTAGCATATGCGAGAATGTCTTCTCGTTTAGCAAAAAGCAGCGGACGGATCACTTTCTCATTTTTAACAGGAATGCCTGTGAGCTGATCCAGGTTAGAACCCTTCACCCATCTCATTAAAACCGTTTCGATATTGTCATTGAGATGATGGGCCGTTGCCAGCCAATGAAATTTTTCCTGGTCCATAACATTGTCAAACCACTGATAGCGCAGATCGCGGGCGGCCATTTGAATTGACAATCCTTTTTCTTCGGCATAGTTCTTGGTCTCAAAGCGCTGAGTAAAAAAGCTGATACCTGAACTACTGCAAAAATGACTGACGAAAGTCTGATCCTCATCCGAAGCCTTACCTCTCAGTCCGAAATTGCAGTGAGCAACGGCGATTTTGAATCCAGCCTTGCGAAAGAGGTCAAGCATCACCATCGAATCCAATCCTCCGCTTACTGCCAGCAGAATACGGTCACCTGTATCGACGAGGTTATGAAGAGAAATAAATTCCTTAAAGGGCTTGAGCATCATTCAAATTTATCAAAAGTCGCAAGGTCTGCCCGTCTTTTCTACCTTTACGAATCAAAATGAGAAGGTCCGCTATTGTTTTTATGGTTATTCTCTGCTCAATCCATGCTTTTGGGCAGCGTAAGGTGAAACTGGAGAAAGCCAACAGTCTCAGGGGCTCAGTGGAGAATGGCGTCCGCATGGACTGGGTAATTGGTGACGTGGTCTTTGTTCAAAATGAAACGACCATCTACTGTGACTCCGCCATTTTCAATAAGGCCGATAACAGCGTAAAAGCCTATGGAAGGATCCGCATTACAGAAGGTGACTCTGTAACCGTAACATCCAACGGACTTACCTATGATGGAAATAAGAAGATCGCTTACCTCCGCAAGAATGTGGTTTTTACAAAGCTGCAGACCGCTACCCTCTATACTGACTTTCTGGATTATGATCGCCCAAAAAATGAAGCCCGTTATTTCAACCGGGGTAAGCTGGTGGATTCCACCAACACGTTGACAAGTGATAAAGGATATTATGATCTGAGAAGCAATCTCGCTTCATTCAAAAAAAATGTTGTGGGCGTGAACAAAGATTACACCATGACTTCCGACACGCTTCAATACAGCTCCAAAACAAAATTCATTTACTTCCGTGCCGTAACACGGCTTGAAGATCGTGAAGGTGGTGTTGCCTTTTATGAAAATGGATTTTACGATACAAAGCAGAAGAAATCAGATCTTGTCCAGGGAGTTTTTGAAACGCCTTCCTATAAACTACAGGGTACAAGACTTTTCCTGGATAACATCAAGAAGCTTTACAGAGCCCAGGGGAAAGTAATCATGACCTCCAAAGCCGAGAACATGAACATTCATGGAGATGAAGGCTACTATGATCGCAAGACCGGCATTTCGAAAGTTTATGGACATGCATATGTTGAGCGGATTACCGATGATAATGACACACTCTTCATCTCTGCTGATACATTGGTCTCCATCGAAAATGCAGATCCGAAAAAGAAAAGACTACTTGCCTATTACAATGTAAGGATTTTCAAGACGGACCTTCAGGGCAAAGCCGATTCACTGGTTTATGTTGCCAGCGATTCCATTCTTTACTTTTTCAGAAACCCTGTTCTTTGGACAGAGGAAAATCAAATGACGGCAGACTCTATCCGCATCCTGCTGGAAAAGAAAAAGATCAGCCGTATATATATGGTTTCAAATTCCTTTGTGGTTTCAGAGGATTCACTGACCAATTTCAATCAGATCAAGGGAAGGAATATGACTGCCTTTTTTGAAGGAAAGAACATTCATCATGTAATCGTCAAGGGAAATGGAGAGAGTCTTTACTTCGCCTTACAGGAAAAAGAGCAGGAGAAAGAGGGAAAAAAGGAAAAGTACACCATCACTTCGGGGATGAACAAAATCATTTGCAGTAATATGAGGATCAACTTCAAAGCAGGCAAAGTGAACAACATCAGTTTCTACATAAATCCCGACGCCTCATTCATACCACCGCACGAACTCAAGGCAGATCAGATCAAACTGAAGGGATTCAACTGGCGGGGGTTCGACCGTCCTACCAGACAACAAGTTGTGCAACAAAGACCCCAGTAACGGGAGGCCGATTTCTTTATTGCTTTACCATCTTATTTTTTTTTGAATTCCCTTTGAGTTGATGCGCCTTTGCGTTACCTTTTGGATGGACTTGGTGATGCTGATATGAAATGGATTCTGTTTCTTCTTGTCTTCTCAGCCTCCGGATTTTCTGCCGGCGCTCAAACACTTGAGTGGATAGACCGCCAGGAACATTTTCAAGCAACCACAGGACAGACCGTTCGCATTCCCATCAAAATAAAAAATACAACAGACAAGGTTCAGTTCTTTATTGTCAAAAAAGCCAGTGGAGATATTGGCTCCAATCAAAAAGGATACTTCTGTCTCGGAGATGATTGCCTCGATCCGGGGGTAGATCAGTTCTCGAAAAAGCTGGAGCCCGGCGAAACCATTACCAATCTTTACTTTACCGTGGAACCCGGAATGGTCACCACCTCCAACTCATTCAGGTTCGAAGTTTATTCCCGGAATAATCCGACCATCGGAATCGAGCATTCTGTATCCCTTTCGGTTGATGAAAAAACCGCCAAATCACTCGTTTTCCAGTCAAGGGATATTACTGTACACGATATTTATCCCAATCCGATCAACGATCAGGCTTTTATAGATTACAAGCTGCACAATGAATTAATTAAGGCCAAAGTGGTCATTCACAATATTTTAGGTAGCCCTGTGGGTCATTACGACCTTTCTGTTTTTGAATCCCGCGCCAAGATCCAGGCAGACGAGCTTACGTCTGGTGTCTACTTTTACACCGTTTACATTGATAATATCGGTGTTCTCACCCGCAAGCTCATTGTCAGGAAATAATCCTTCTCCCAGATCGTTTTTATTTAAATTTTAGATATGCGAGCCTCGGGTGTATATTTGCGGCCTCTTTTTATGATCCGGAAACTGTCTATTAACGTCCTTCTTCTTGTATGCAGCCTGATAATGGTGGCTTCAGCGTGTAGTCGCGGCTTCCGCAGAATACAGAGAAGTGAAGACTGGCGGATCAAGTATGAGGCAGGGCTGAATTACTACAGCAAGAAAGATTATTACCACACCGCTATCCTTTTTGAAGAAATTACTCCTGTTGTGAGAGGTTTACCGGAAGGTGAAAAAGTGGAGTTCTATCTCGCTTATTGCCAGTATTATGAGAAGACTTATTTGCTTGCCTCGAACCAGTTCAAGGTCTTTTTTGAGACGTACGGACGGAGTTCTCTGGCGCAGGAGGCCTTCTTCATGTACGCTTATTCGCTCTATGTAGCATCCCCTGATTCGGATCACGACCAGAAGAGTTCGGTGGAAGCAATGGATGCCATGCAGACTTTCCTCAATCAATATCCTGAAAGCAAGTTCCGCGATCAGGCAGTGGAAGTGATTGCCATATCGCAGACCAAGCTTGAGACCAAGGGTGCTGACAATGCGAAGCAGTATTTGAAAATGAAACAGTATAAGGCAGCTGTTATTGCCTTTGATAATTTTAAGAAGAGCTTTCCAGATTCAAAGTTCCTGGAAGAACTGGCATATCTGAAAGTAGTATCACAATACAAGCTTGCGACACAAAGCTTTATGTCTCTGCAGATCGAACGTTACACAGCTGTGATTACTTTCTATCAGGAGCTGGTGGATAATTTTCCAAACAGCACGTACCTGAAAGATGCAGAGCTGATGTATTCTACCAGTCAGGTAGAACTCAATAAATTAAAAGAGTTAAAATCTAAATTACTTAAAAATTCATAATACCATGGCTAATCAACCTTCAATCATCACACGCGACGTAGATAAGATAGCAGCGCATACAGGAAATGTGTATGAGTCTGTAGTTGTTATTTCAAAACGCGCACGTCAGATCGCAATCAATATCAAGGAAGAATTGAATAATAAGCTTGCTGAGTTCGCAACAACTGTTGACAATCTTGAAGAAGTATTTGAGAACCGTGAGCAAATTGAGATCTCAAGATTTTACGAGCGCCTGCCAAAGCCTACAACTTCTGCATTGGATGAATTCCTGGAAGGCAAGGTGAACTATCGCCGCCGTTCAGAAGAAATCAAGCCAGAGTAATCTGTTTCAGTTAATAGTTGCACGTTAACCCGTGAACAACTCGTGATGATTCAAATGATTTGCTATCGACGATTTACGAACAACTATTAACTATGCTAAAGGGCAGGAAGATCTTGTTGGGAGTTACGGGAGGCATTGCTGCATACAAGGCCGCTCTTCTTATCCGTCTCCTTATAAAACAAGAAGCTGAAGTAAAAGTGGTGATGACTTCGTCCGCCCTTGACTTCATTACACCACTGACCCTTTCAACCCTCTCCAAAAATCCTGTCCTTTCTCAGTTTCAGAAGAGTGAAACCGGCGAATGGAATAATCACGTCGAACTCGGGCTATGGGCTGATGCAATGATCATTGCTCCGGCCAGCGCCAATACGATCGCGAAAATGGCGAACGGACTTTGCGACAATCTTTTACTGGCAACCTATCTTTCTTCCCGCTGTCCTGTATTCTTTGCTCCTGCCATGGACCTGGACATGCTTCAGCATCCCTCCACTCAAAGAAATATTTCATCGCTCATCTCCTTTGGAAATCAATTGATCCAGCCAGGCTTTGGTGAGCTTGCTTCGGGATTGATTGGAAACGGGCGCATGGCTGAACCGGAAGAGATTGTCGCATATCTTGAAAAAGCTTTGTCGGCAAACAAACCTCTCCTTGGCAAAAAGGCACTTGTCACGGCAGGACCCACATACGAAGCGATCGATCCGGTTCGTTTTATCGGAAATCACTCCAGTGGGAAAATGGGATTCGCGATTGCAGAAGTATTGGCAGCAAGAGGCGCAGAGGTAGATCTCGTTGTGGGGCCAACCCTTCAACACACCCATCAGAATGGAATCACTGTTCACTCCGTGACTTCTGCTGAAGAGATGTTCAACCAATGCCAGCAACTTTTTCCAACATCAGATATTACAGTTCTTTCTGCTGCTGTTGCAGATTACAAACCTGTAAAAGCTGCGGATCAAAAGATCAAGAAGACGGAATCAACTCTGACACTTGAACTGACAAAGACACACGACATTGCCGCAAACCTTGGCAAGCAAAAAAAGAACGGACAGATCATTGTAGGCTTTGCCCTCGAAACAGAAAACGAGAAGAGCAATGCTGAGAAAAAGCTTGTTACCAAGAACTTCGATCTCATCGTATTGAATTCATTGAATACCAATGGTGCCGGCTTCGGCCATGACACCAATCAGGTTCAGATCATCAGCCGGAAGAATGGCTCCAAAGAATACGGATTAAAGAATAAAAAAGAAGTAGCGAACGATATTGTTGATGCCATCCTTTCCTACCAGCATGAATAAAATCCTGATCACCATACTTCTCACTTTTATACTGGCAGAAACCTTTTGCCAGGAGCTGAACTGTAAAGTGACTGTGAATGCGGATCAGATACAAACTTCGGATCGTGCGGTATTCAAAGACATGGAGCGCGCGATCGCCAACTTCATGAACACACGCAAGTGGAGCAATGACGCCTACAAGAACTATGAGAAGATAAACTGTTCCATATTTTTAAATTTCAGCAAAGGAACACCTTCAATCGGATCATACTCAGCCAGTGCACAGATCACAGTGGCAAGACCGGTATTCAATACAAACTATGAAAGTGTTTTGTTCAACTTCGCCGATCGCGAATGGGAGTTCGAATACATAGAATCCCAACCACTGGAATACAACGACAACTCCTACATCAACAACCTGACTTCCATGCTGGCTTATTATGCCTATATCATCATTGGAATGGATTCGGATTCATTCAGTGAAAAGGGCGGCGATACTTATTTTCAAAAGGCATTAATGGTGGTGAACAATGCCCAGTCTTCCAACCGCCCGGGCTGGCAGTCCATCGGAAGCAATCGCAATCGCTATAATCTGATTGAGAACATCAATAATCCGCAGATGATGGAGATCCGCAAGAACACCTACAAGTATCACCGACTGGCGCTGGACACCTTTGACAAAACTCCTGATGACAGCCGGCAGATTGTCCTGAATACATTGAAAAATCTTAAAACTGTGTGGCAGATCTATCCCAATTCAATCTATGTCATCACTTTCTTCGACTCCAAGTCCACGGAACTGGTCAATATCTTTTCTGAAGGCTCCCTCAGTATCCGCAAAGAAGCCTATGATATTCTGACAACGCTGGATCCGAAGCGGAACATCTATCAAAAGATTATCTCGACAAATTAAAATCCATTGTTAATTTTGGTCAGATATGCTTACGCAACTGACCATTAAGAATTACGCCCTGATCCATCATCTGGAGATGCATCCGTCTGAGCAATTGACGGTCATCACCGGAGAGACAGGTGCTGGTAAATCTATCATGCTGGGAGCTATTGGCTTGCTGTTGGGAAACAGAGCAGACACCAAAGTGCTCTGGGATGAAACAGAAAAGTGTATAACTGAGGGCACATTTGACATCAAACCTTACAAGCTTAAACGCCTTTTCGAGGAACAGGATCTGGACTACAGTGATCAGACTGTCATCCGCAGGGAGATCAGCCCGGGAGGAAAGAGCCGCGCCTTTATCAATGACACACCCGTCACCCTGGATGTCATGCGCAAGATCGGTGGTCGCCTGATGGATGTTCACTCACAGCATGAAACCCTTGAGCTTGGAAGTCACAGGTTCCAATTGTCATTGATTGATAACTATGCCGGTCATGCTACTCTCCTCTCCGATTATCAGGAAGCCTGGAGAAATTTCTTAAAAGCAAAAAAGACTTACGACGAGCTGCTGGCGGAATCCGGAAGACTCAAAACAGAGTATGATTTTATAAAATTCCAACTTGACGAATTGCAGAAAGCTTCCTTCCGTGATAACGAACAGGAGCAACTGGAGTCGAGCCTCAAGATCAATGAACATGGAGAGGACATCAAAACAAGATTAAATCAGTTGCTTGGGTTGTTGGGACAATCCGATGCTTCCATTCAATCAGGATTATCGCAGGCAATTGGATTGCTGCAGCCGTTGAAAAATTATTCCCCCCGCTATGAACAACTTGCAAAGCGGCTTGATGTTTTATTGATTGAATTAAAAGATATCGTTGCTGAAGCGGAACAAGAGGAAGAGCAAATCGAATTTGATCCCAAGAAAGCAAAAGAAATACAGGTAAGACTGGACTTGCTATATAGCTTAATGCAAAAGCATCGTCTTCGAGATATCGGCGGCTTGCTTGCATTTCAGGAAACACTGGAGCTGCAGGTTGCAAAGACCGTGAACCTTGACGAGGACCTTTCCAATGCCAAAACCGGATTTGAAAAGAATAAAAAGCTGGTAGATGAGCTTGCCATCAGGCTGAGTGCTTCAAGAGCAAAGGTTTTTGCTTCACTATCAAAACAATTGGTAAAGCTGCTGCGCGACCTGGGCATTGAAGATGCAGTGATCCAGATTGAATCCGGTAAAACTGAACCCACCAATTCTGGAATTGATCTGGTTGAGATTTTGTTCAGCGCAAACAAAGGAATTCCTCCACGGCCATTGGAAGAAGTTGCTTCCGGAGGAGAATTTTCACGACTGATGTTCTGTGTGAAATACATTATGGCAGAGAAGACATCTTTGCCTACGCTGATCCTGGATGAAATCGACACAGGAGTTTCCGGTGAGATTGCCATGCAGCTTGGCAAGATGATGAAGACGATGTCTGAGCGACATCAACTGATAACGATCAGTCACCTTCCACAGATTGCTGCGAAGGGAGATCAACACTTCCTGGTCTATAAAAACAATTCCAGTAAGAAGACCACCAGTGAGATCAAGCTATTGGACAAGGATGAGCGGATCGAGGAAATAGCAAAGATGATCGGTGGAGCAAAACCTTCAACACTCGCCCGGGCAAATGCAAAAGAACTCCTAACTTAGAACCCGACTAACCAGAACGCCTTTGAACTTCCTTGACAAAACAAAGCTCATCGGTCTCGCAGCCGGCCCAATCCTTTTCTGCCTGATCTTCTTTACTGTTACTCCGGAAGTCTTAACCGAGAAAAGCATTATCGTTCTTGCACTTGGCGCATGGATGGTAGTGTGGTGGGCAACCGAAGCCATGCCGATTCCGGTAACGGCCTTACTTCCTATGGTTCTTTTTCCCTTACTGGGAGTTTCAACAGGAAAAGAAGCAGCAGCACCTTATGGCGATCCGGTGATATTCCTGTTCATGGGTGGGTTTATTCTGGCCCTTGGACTGGAGAGACACAATCTTCATCAGCGCATTGCATTGAGCCTGATACGACTGACGGGCACCAGCGGTAACGGGATCATTCTTGGATTCATGCTGTCAACGGCACTGATCAGCATGTGGATCAGCAATACGGCAACTGCTATTATGATGCTTCCAATCGCTGCCTCTGTAACACATTTACTGGCAAAAGAAGCGGGACAGGAAAATGATCCTAGGTTTAAGAAGTTTGCAACTGGTTTGATGCTGGCAATCGCATATGCTGCCAGCATTGGTGGAATGGCGACGATCATTGGCACCCCTCCGAATGTTGTGATGGTGGGCTATATGAAAAGATTTTACAATCTCGATGTAAGCTTTACTGATTGGATGCTGATGGGTATTCCGTTAATGATACTTTGTCTTATGGCATGTTACCTGATCATCACCAAAGTTCTTTTTGTAAATCATCTTCCATCCATTGAAGGGTCCAAAGAGTTAATCCAGCGGAAGCTGACAGCCCTCGGAAAAATTACAAAAGAAGAGAAACTGGTGCTGGCAATATTCTCCGTCACATGCTTCTTCTGGATCTTCCGGCAGAATATGAATCAGATCATTGGTCGCAATCTTCTGGATGATACCACCATTGCCATGGCCGGTGGGATATTGATGTTCCTGGTTCCCATCAATCTTAAGGAACAGAAATTTTTACTGGACTGGGCCGATATGAAAGAACTTCCCTGGGGAATATTGCTCCTCTTTGGCGGCGGACTTTGTCTTGCGGATGGAATGGAGAAATCGGGACTGATTCAGATCGTTGGAAATTATTTCTCAAAGCAGGATACTATGAGTCTTGGGTTATTGATCTTCTCACTCACAGCCATATCCATGGGATTGACCGAGTTGATGAGTAATGTAGCGCTGGTGACGATTTTTGTTCCGGTAGTCTTTGGTGTGGCCGATGGCTTTCATATTAATCCGATCTGGCTGGCGATGCCTGTGACGTATGCAGCAAGCTGTGCTTTCATGATGCCGATCTCCACTCCGCCTAATGCGGTATTGTTTGCAAGCGGTTTTATCCGGATGAAGGATATGATAAAGACAGGAGTGCTGTTAAATCTTTGCTGCCTTGCCATCATCACAGTTATGGCACTAACACTCATGCAGTGGATATTTGCCTGAGGCATAAAAAAGAGGCCAGTGTTTTTCACTGGCCTCTTTCATTTATTCTTATCGCTTTAAAACTGAAGGGGAATCTTTAAACCTTCAAATCAGGATTTATTGTTCTTAGATCTCTTCTCTTCATGCAGGTAAGCCAATCCTAAGCCGATACCTCCGAAAATAAACAGCATAGAGAAGTATCCTGTTTCTTCCATGTCAAATGTCCGGTCGAGCCAATAGCCCATCAGAAATCCAATACCAACACCGATCAGCAACAATGCCCAGCGAACTGTAGTGGGTTCAGCTTCTTTCTTAAACATCTCAGGAGAAAGTCCTTTTTCAATAATTGACATACGCTCGATGTTTTGAAATTTGCGCAGGTAGACGATCATGATAAAAAACCCAAGGGTAATGATGATCGTCAGCATTATTCCCATGATTGGCACTATTACGTCGGTTTCCATAATCTTTGTTGTTATTTAGCCCTTTGACGCACCCCCACGTGGGTCAGGTTACAGGTTACCATGAAAATTTCTCATTTATCTGAATCCGATTCTTTCTTAGTCCTTAATTATTCACTTTTCATCTGTTTGATATGTAACTTCAGGCTTACTCAAAGCGTCAAACCGAGGTGATTTCTGCAGCAGAAGAAAATGACCTGATCGACCGGATTCTGGCCGGTAAAGAGGATGCCTACGCCCGATTGGTAGACCATTATAAGAGCTATGCCTTTACCATCGCGCTTAAGATCCTCAACAATCGTCCGGAAGCTGAAGAGGCAGCTCAGGATGCCTTTATTAAGGCGTTCCACTATCTGAAGACATTCAACCGTCAGGCAAGATTTTCCACCTGGCTGTATAGAATTGTCTTCAACACTGCCATCAGCTATAAGCGGAAAAACAGTCGCGTGATGTCAAGCATTGAATTTCACGACAAGGGAAGAGAGGAAGCCAGTGGACTCGAAAAAGATGATAAGCAGGTTTTTGTAGCGCAGGCCATGGATCATCTCAACGAAGCAGACCGGCTGGCGATCCAGCTCTATTATATCAAGGAATTCTCTTTGGAAGAGGTGGCAGAACTGATGGGGCAGAATATCAATACATTGAAAGTACGCATTCACCGTGCGCGACAGCGTATGGCAGATGCCTTGAAAAAAATATTAAATGAAGAAGCATTAACTTTATAGTTATGGAGAAGATCACCACCATACAAGACGACAAGCTCCTCAATTACCTTGACGGTAAGCTGAATGAATTGGAAGTTATCCAGTTAAGAAAAGAACTGGAAGCATCAGCAGTCCTGCAGGCCCGCCTGGAAGATCTGCGCCTGGTTCACCGAACGTTGGCACATACCACCCTTGACACACCTTCTATGGCATTCACCAACAAAGTGATGCTCAATCTTCACTCGCAGTCTTTTCCGACATACCTGTCACCAAAGAATGGATTATTATTACTGGGTGGTATTATCATAGCTGCCGGTATGCTGGTAGTAATGATCACTGCAGGCATCTTCGATCAGGTCAACGGTCCGATTTCCCTGGACAAAACGTTACCGGTATCACAGTATTTCAAACAATCATTACCTACCGTGTCGATCAATGGAAAGCTCGTTGTCAAGATCATCGTAGGATTGAATCTTGTGCTGGCATTCTTTATACTCGATCGTACCGTGCTGAAACCATTCTTTCAAAAGAGGGCCGGTACACAGCTCTAGAAATAGTATTGCTAAGTATTAAAACAGAAAGGCCGCAAAGATGATATCTCTGAGGCCTTTCTAATTATTGAATTCCGATTCTTAAAATCAATTAAGAAGTAGCCCAGGTCTTTCCAACTTCTGAAAGTGGCAAGCAACCATGGAACGCTCCCGGTACAGCTTCATACTGCAATACTGTTGTTGCTCCAGGCTCCGATGTAAAGAATCCTGAAACTGTAAGCTCCTTGGTTGTCATGAAGAAATTTCGTGCATCAGGATTTCTGAATACCTCCAGAACTTTCTTAGTCTTCTTATCGATAGACATATTGAAGTTGCCCGTTCTGTAAAAAGATGTAAGTCTGCTGGTATCAGCTGAAGCAACCTGCTCTGCCGTACCGAATTCTTTCTCGGCATCAGTGCTGAACTGATCATCATAGATCTTGCCCATGAATTTTTTCTTGATGCCTTCCAGAGCTCTCCATTGTTCAACGGCTTCCTTGTTGATCTTCTTTACAAACTCGACCTGCTCGGCAGGATTGAGATCCATAAATGAATTGGCTTCTTCGTCAAAAGCCTTCAGACCTTCAAGATATCTTTGCTGATCTTTCTCTTTATAACACTCTCTGAGGATCTGATCAATGAATCCCGGAACACCGGCTTCCTTCGCACCCGCTGTATCTGTTTTAGGAATAATGATCTGTGCAACTTCACTCATCAATGCTGCCTGATCGTTATTGAAAAATACAGGCTTGTAGGTTAGCTCAGGTGCAGCCTTACATCCATTCATAATCCCTGCCAGCAACGGTGCTGACACAGCATATCCAAGAACAAGTCCTGTGCGTTGTAATGCTTCTCTTCTGTTCATAATGTCAATGTTTTTTATCGAATTAGATGTTCAATCAGATATTACCTTTTTTCAATTCTTTTACTGCATAATCCACTGCCCGTGCAGTAAAGGCCATGTAGGTAAGAGAAGGATTCACACACGCCGCAGACGTCATGAATGAACCATCTGTAACGAATACATTCTTGCAGGCATGTACCTGATTGTATTTATTCAATACCGATGTCTTAGGATCATTACCCATGCGTGCAGTACCCATCTCGTGAATACCAAGTCCAGGACCACCCGCATTGTCATTCGTGCGAACATTCTTAACACCTGCTGCTTCCAGCATTTCCGCAGCATCGCTCACCATATCCTTACGCATCTTCAGCTCGTTCTCTTTCATCTCAACATCAAATGTGAGCGTTGGAAGACCATGCTTATCTTTTTTGTCTTTGTTAAGTGTAACACGGTTTTCAGCATACGGAAGGAATTCTCCGAAACCTCCCATACCAATGCTCCACATACCTGGCTTGGTGACCGCCTCCTTCAACTCTTCGCCAATGCTTAACTCTGCCACCATACGTGACCAGCCGCTGCGACTTCCTCCACCCTGATATCCGAATCCACGTAAGTAATCACGTTTGTCTGATCCGACATTACGATAGCGTGGGATATAAAATCCGTTCGCTCTGCGTCCTGAAAGATATTTGTCTTCATAACCTTCTACATCGCCGCTTGCACCTGCATTCAGGTGATGATCCATGATGTTACGACCCAACTGATCGCTGTCATTTCCAAATCCATTTGGAAAACGAGCGGAAGTGGAGTTTAACATAATAGAAGTTGAACCGAATGTGGAAGCACACAGGAAGATCACGCTTGCATAGAATTCTGTCTGCTCGCCGGTTTCAGCATCCTGGATCTTCACTCCGGTTGCCTTGCCTTTAGCTTCATCATAGATCAATCCGATAACAATAGAGTTAGGACGAAGCGTCATGTTACCGGTCTTCTCTGCCGCCACAAGGGTAGAAGAAAGACTGCTGAAGTAAGCTCCGTACGGACATCCGCGACTGCAAAGGTTTCTGAACTGACAGGTTCCTCTCTGAGGAGAATTGCCGTGTGTCAATGGCGCCGTCATGTGTGCCGTGCGACCGATGGTCAATGCACGACCAAATTTTTCCTGCATGGATTTCTTTAGATCTACTTCCACGCATGTAAGTTCCATGGGAGGTAAATACTTTCCATCCGGAAGCTGGGGAAGATTCTCTATCGATCCGCTAACTCCTATATATTGTTCTACATAATCATACCATGGTGAGATATCAGCATAACGAACCGGCCAGTCAACTGCAATACCGTCCTTGGCATTTGCTGTAAAGTCCATGTCACCAAGTCTGTAGCTCTGGCGGCCCCATGTGATGGAACGTCCACCTACATGATATCCTCTCATCCAGTCGAAGCGCTTTGTCTCTGTATAAGGATTTTCAAGATCGTTAACGAACCAATGCTTGGTCGATTGACGAATGGTGTAACCTGTACGGTTCTGTACGCCTTGTTGCTTGAGATCTTCCTGAGTAGGACGATCACCATTGGCGAACTCCCATGGATCTTTTGTTGCTGTCGGATAGTCAGGATGTTTCACCATTCTTCCTCTTTCCAGAACTAAGGTCTTCAATCCCTTTTCTGTCAGCTCTTTGCTCGCCCATCCACCGCTGATACCGGTTCCGACTACGATCGCATCGTACGTGTTATTCTTTTGCGCTTCAGTGTTTAAATTCATGACGGTTCATTTTGAAGTTTGAATATAGTGGTTTTCAACGTTTGCAATCAAGTTTATTACACCATTATTAGATGAATTCACCCATGATCAGTTTCGATCATATCGCATCACCAAAAGCAATCCGTCAAAGTCGTGTATAAAGTACACAATCAGCCCGTTCTGAACATATTACAGGCATACATTCTCGCTTAATTAAAATGATTCTTAATAAGGGGAATCAATTGATCCTTACAGGAATTTAACCTCTTTAAAAGAGAACACTCTGCTCCTCCCCTGGGTTTCGATACACAGGCGACCCTGCTCATCGATATCGGAGATCAGCCCCTGAAAATTTTCACCTTCCGATTCGTAGTGGTGATTTTCATTGAACCGATACAAAGCATTGATATATCGTTCTTTCAATATCATGGATTTCCCTGCTCTCAGATCGAGATACTCAGCTTCCAGAAATGCTACAATATCCTGAAACACATGATTAAGATCATGAGCAATGCCCGTGAAATGATAAAGAGAAGATGCAATGGGTGAGCTGAATTGCTGCTGGTTAATATTCAGTCCGATCCCTACAATGGAGGAAGAAAGTGCTGATCCTTTCAACTGGTTTTCGATAAGGATTCCACCAATCTTGAAGTCATTAATATAAATGTCGTTGGGCCATTTGAGTTTGATGCCGTTGGAAACAAATTTCCTGAGCGCATCCACAATTGCCAATGAGATGGCCATGTTGAGCTGAAACTGATCTTTGGCCTGAAGGAAAACCGGACGAAGTAAGAGTGAAAATGTAATGTTCATCCCCGGTTCGGCTTCCCAGGTATTACCCCTCTGTCCACGACCGGCAGTCTGGCTGTCGGTGATCACTACCGAGCCTTCCGGCAGCTGTGAGGAGTCATTCAATTCGCTTAGGAGGGAATTCGTCGAGTGACATTCTGGCACATAAATCAGGTTTTGCCCTATGAAAAGCGTATTGGCAGGGATTTTATACAAGGTATTTTAGTTAGTTTTACAGATTGTTTTTATCCATCAACCGAAGATAGTGAATGGCCAAGAGAAGGAAGGTTGCGAATGCTGAAAAGTTAAGCCAGTTAGTAGTAAAGGGAATGCAGGAGAAGAAGGCCAGCGACATTGTTGTGATGGATCTGCGTGAAGTGAAGAATTCCGTTGCGGAGTTTTTCGTCATTTGCTCAGGAAGTTCAGATAAACAGCTGGATTCAATTGCCACTTCCGTGGATCAGGAAGTTTTCAAGGGTTTGAATGAAAATCCATGGCATTCAGAAGGTAAAAACAATAAAGAGTGGGTCTTGATCGACTATAGCAATGTAGTGGCTCACATCTTCAAAAAGGACAGAAGGAGCTTTTATGCACTTGAGAAACTTTGGGGAGATGCAGTGATCACTGAGATCGCAGATTAGAACTAATTGACAAAGCGTACGTTATTTATTTGAAACTATTTAAGCTCAATAAAGAGAATGGCTGACAAAGACAGAAAAGACAGTAAAAATAACCCTCCAAGAGTGCCAAGACCGAATTATCAGATATGGATAATACTGGGACTGGTGGCCGTGATCTTAGGAGTCAGTTGGCTTAACCGCAGTGGTGAATTAACTGAAATTCAATCCAACAAGTTTGAGGATATGGTGCAAAGCCGCGATATCAAGAAGCTTGTGCTCGTAAAAGATCAGGAACAAATTGAAATCACATTGAAACCGGAGGCATTGCAGAATGCCAAATACAAGCAAGAGCTTGAGAAGAACAGTCCTTTCGGAATGAATGCAAACGGTCCTCATTACAAACTGAAGATCGGTTCCATCGACAAGTTCCTCGACAAGTATGAACAGCTTACCAAGAACATTCCACGTGAACAGCAGGTAGACCTTCGCGTAGAAGAGCGCGGTGATCTTACCGGTCAGCTTTTCAACTGGGGATTCCTGCTCCTGTTATTATTCGGATTCTGGATGCTCATGCGTCGTATGACGGGTGGCGGCGGTCCGGGAGGACAGATCTTCAACATTGGAAAATCAAAGGCTGCATTGTTTGATGCGGAAAGCAAAGTAAAGATCACATTTGAAGATGCGGCAGGTCTTGATGAAGCTAAGGAAGAGATCATGGAGATCGTTGAGTTCCTCAAGAACCCAGGCAAGTTCACCAAGCTAGGAGGTAAAATTCCGAAAGGCGCTTTGCTCGTAGGACCTCCAGGAACAGGTAAGACCTTGCTCGCGAAAGCTGTTGCAGGTGAAGCCGGTGTTCCATTCTTCTCCCTCTCAGGATCAGACTTCGTTGAAATGTTTGTGGGTGTAGGTGCGGCACGTGTGCGTGATCTATTCAAACAGGCAAAAGAAAAAGCTCCCTGTATCATCTTCATTGATGAGATTGATGCGATCGGTCGTTCACGCGGAAGAGGTCAGGTACCAGGTGCGAATGATGAACGTGAAAACACATTGAACTCATTGCTGGTGGAGATGGATGGATTTGCAACCGACAGTGGTGTTATCATCCTTGCGGCAACCAACCGTCCTGATGTATTGGACTCTGCCCTGCTTCGTCCGGGACGTTTCGATCGTCAGATCAGCATTGACAAACCGGATATCGTGGGCCGTGAAGCAATCTTCAAAGTTCATTTGAAACCTATCAAGCTTTCAAAAGAAGTGGATACGAAAAAGCTGGCAGCACAGACTCCTGGTTTTGCAGGTGCTGAAATTGCCAACGTATGTAACGAAGCAGCATTGATTGCAGCGCGTAAGGAAAAGAAAGAAGTTGAGATGAAAGATTTTCATGATGCTATCGATCGCGTGATCGGCGGCCTTGAAAAGAAAAACAAGATCATATCTCCAGAAGAAAAGAAGATCGTTGCCTATCATGAATCAGGTCACGCTGTAGCGGGATGGTTCCTGGAGCATGCCGATCCATTGGTGAAGGTGAGCATTGTACCACGCGGTATCGCTGCGTTGGGATATGCACAGTACTTGCCGAAAGAACAGTTCTTATATCAGACTGATCAGTTGATTGATGAAATGTGTATGTCGTTCGGCGGACGTGTTGCTGAAGACATCGTATTCAATAAGATCTCTACCGGTGCATTGAGTGATCTTGAACGCATCACGAAGATGGCGTACAGCATCGTTACGGTGTATGGTATGAATAAGGAGATTGGAAACATTTCGTTCTACGACAGCAAGCAGTCGGAGTACAATTTCCAGAAACCGTATTCTGATGCAACAGCAGAGAAGATCGATAAGGAAGTCCGCGCATTGATTGACTTCTGTTATCAGCGCACCAAGAAGTTGTTGAATGATCACCGCGATCATCTTGAGATCATTGCAAAAGAATTGCTGGAGAAAGAAATTCTCTTCCAGACTGATCTTGAGCGATTGATTGGCAAGAGGCCCTTCAGCAGCCTGACGAACTATGAGAAGTTCACCAACGGAAAAGAAGAAGCAAAGAAAGAAAGCGAGCTGAAAGATCTAAAGAAAGAAGAGCTGACAGAGCCGAGCGACATTCCAAGCGATCTGCCGATAGGTTCTTAAAGAATATCCAAGTGTATAAAAGAAGATCAGGTACCGTCAAGGGTGCCTGATTTTTTTTTGAAGTGATAACTCACCCATCCTTGTCTTAGATCGGTGTTTTCATCGATCTTCTGAACGAAACCATGTAGCACTAAGGCCATATGGTATGCTCTATAGCTGCTACAGGGCCACGGATGCCAAAGATTTTCACAGATCCATCCGGCAGACAATACCAATGATGGCCACAGATGATCAGCTACGCTGATGGTGCAACATAATTCAACATGGCGTAACCTTAGTGCCCTGTAGTATTAGTGCCCTGTAGCCTTAGTGCTACAGGGTTGGCTTAAGCTGAAGTAGTTATCTATCTTTGTTCTTCGATGCAAGAACAAGCAGTAACTCTTCCCACTTCTCAGAAAATCTACTTCGCCTCCGATTTCCACCTTGGCGTTCCCAATCACGAAGCCAGTCTTGTCCGTGAAAAGAAGATCGTCGCATGGCTGGAACAGGTAAAGAAAGATGCGCATTCCATCTATCTGTTGGGAGACATCTTTGACTTCTGGTTTGAATACCGGCAGACTATCCCAAAAGGATTTATAAGATTGCAGGGGAAGCTGGCGGAACTAAGAGATGCAGGAATCCCTATCTACTTCTTTACAGGAAATCACGATATGTGGATGTTCGACTACTTTCCTAAAGAGTTCGGCATACCGGTGTATCGTGAACCGATTCTCCTCAAAGCAGGAAATCAAAAACTTATCGTCGGCCACGGCGATGGATTAGGCCCAGGAGAGACAGGCTACAAGATTCTTAAAGGTTTTTTCAACAGTAAAGTGTGCCAGTGGCTGTTTGCCAGGATCCATCCAAATCTCGGCATGGGCATTGCTAATTTCTGGAGTAGGCAGAGCCGCATCAACAACATGAAATCCGAAGAACATTTTAAAGGTGAGGAAAAAGAGTTCCTGCTCCTGTGGTGCAAGGAACAGGAGCAGATCGCTCATCACGATTTTTATGTTTTCGGTCATCGTCATATTCCACTCGATCTGAAAGTGGGTGAGAACAGCCGATACGTCAATATCGGTGAGTGGGTGCATGGCTCAACCTACGGAGTATATGATGGTAGGAATTTTGAACTCAAAACTTTCCAGGGATGAGGTTCATACTACTCTTCCTCATCACTCTTATTCTCATTCCGGGAGCCATCGCCCAGAATAATAAAAAGATCACATTCGAAACCAAAGGAGATATCATCTGGGCAGGTGTCGACAGGCCGGGCGATCTGTTTCTTGTCTTGCAAACAGGAGAAGTTCTGAAGTACGACAAACAGGGAAAGAAAATCGGTAGTCACAGTTTCAAAGGACCCCCTACTCTGCTTGATCCATTGGATGGCGTGCAGTCATTCTATTATATGGTTGATGGAAATCATTATGGAAACATTTCTTCCGATCTTATGGAAGTAACAAAGTTTCCATTGGATCCTGCGTTTGCCATCAACCCATGGTTAGTGGCTCCTTCTCTTCACGAATTGTGGATCCTCGATTCAGCGGACTTCAGCATCAAAAAGACAAAGATGAAATCCTCCAGCATTTCACTGGAAGCAATACTGATTCATCTTCCTACCAAGAAGGTGAAAGATTACGTTTACATGCGCGAGTATCAGAATTATCTCTTTCTGCTGGATAAGAATTCAGGCATTCATCTTTATAATGCTTTAGGAAAGTTTGTTAAAACGTTTGGCGAAAAAGATCTTACCTATTTCAACTTCCTTGGCGAAGAGATCTATTTCATGAAGGACAAGCAACTGATCTTTCTGGATCTCTTCAATGATGAAAGGAGATTCGTGCCACTGCCGATGGCTTGTAAATTTGCTTTGATCAATGAAGACAAGCTCTATGCTGTCGAAAGCAACCGGGTGACGATACTCGATTTTAAGCCTTATTAATTTCCCCTCCAGATTGATAACATTTCGATATTGACTAGCTTAGTGGCCCTGAGCCATGAAAGAATTTCAACTGAGTTTTGAGAAGAGAGAGAAATATCTCTTCATAAAGGGCAAGGGCGAAAGAAGCAACCTCCAGGAAATTCTCGACAGCACCAGGGCATTCGCCAAAGTGGTGGAACAAACCGGCAGCACTTTCCTTCTGGTGGATTACACCGAAACCAGAACCCAGCTTTCCAACAACGATATCTTCAATATCACCCGGCTGTACGAAACGCAGACTCCCGTATTGCAAAAGCTTTGCCTGAGCATCATCATTCCAAAAGACGAGCTCTCTTCCGAAAAGTTCTGGGAAGACATCTGCAGTCAGAGGGGATTCAACTTCAAGATCTTCGTCGATAAAATGATGGCTGAGCAATGGCTGTTATTGCAAATAAGGAATTAGCGTGGCAACAACATATTTCCTTACCCGCGTTGCCATTCTGAATTTAGTTTCTGTATTTTTCAAGATGTCTAAAGTTGCTGCCATCCTTGCGATAGCTTTTATCGCCGGTACATCCGTGTGCGCAGCACCTATAAAGATTGACAGCCTTGAGCGAATCCTTGCAACGCATCCTGTAGATTCCGTTTCCATTGACATCTACTGTCAGCTCTCACAAAAATACCTTCCCTCCAAGCCGGATACGGCCAGGAAATATGCAGACATGGCTCTCCACCTTTCCCAGTCCAAAGGATACAGGCACGGAGAAATTGTTGCTCTCAACTGTATTGCAGAATATGAATACCGCCAGGGGAATTATGCCAGTGCCGTTGAGCATAGCATGAGATCACTTAAGTTCAGCGAACAGTCGCACGACTCAGTGGGAATGGCCATGTCCAACCGCGCGCTGGGTCTCATCTATACTTTTGGCTTCAAGCAATATGATGTGGCACTTCAATATCAGCTCAATGCTCTCAAGATCTTCGAACGCAAAAAGGATAAAAGGAACATGGCCTCCTTTTACGGAAACATAACATGGATCTATGCCGGGCTCAATCAGAATTTAACAGAAGCTCACAGACTGGCATTGCTTGGACTTGAACTATCAAAGTCACTGAACGATCCACAGCTTGTAAGCTACAACTATAATTCACAGGGACTCATTTTTTTACAAGAAGGACAATATGACTCTGCTCTTCAGAATCTTCAACGATCCATACAGGCAGGGATCGAAGCCGATGATAAAGCGGTTGTCGCATACGACAAGAGCATCATCGGTCAGGTCTACCTGAAACAACATCGCTACAAAGAAGCCATCAGCAAGTTCAACGAGGCCATTGATGAAAGTCGCCCGTTGCACATTCTTGAAATATTGAAAGATTCATACGATGGACTTGCGAAAGGATATGAAGGCATCAGCAACTATCCTCTCGCCTATCACAACCACATGTCGTACATGCATCTGCGGGATTCATTGCTGAACTGGGAGACCACTCAAAAAGCAATGCTCACCCGACTTGAGTTTGAAGGACAGAATAAAATCGAAGAGCTTGAATTTGCCAACGAACAGGAGAAGAAAGAGCAGCTCATCTATGAAGTACTGTTTGGAATAGTCCTCGCCTTCTTCATTGCAGTGGTGCTTCTTGCCGCGAGGAATAACCGTCAGCGGAAAGAGACTAACCGATTGCTTCAGGAGAAGAATCAGGAGATCGCCGAACAAAATCTGAAGCTTAAAGAAGCTAATGATATCAAGGACAAGTTCTTCTCCATTATCAGTCACGATCTGAGAAGTCCGCTGTCGAGTCTAAAAGGTTTACTGAGTCTGCTGGCGGGAAATGAGATCAACGACCAGGAGTTTAAATCTTTTGCACCCAAGATCAACCAGCGACTCACTGGTGTAAGCGAGACCCTTGAAAATCTTTTGCACTGGTCGCAATCACAGATGAAGGGAATGTCCTACAACCCCACGACGATTCCGGTAAGGGTAGTGACAGAGAAATGCCTGTTATTGTTTCTGGAGACTGCCGCTGAGAAGAAGCTCACGTTCTCGAATGATATCCCAAAAGATGCCTCGGTCTATGCAGATAAGAATCAAACGGAGCTCATCTTCAGGAATCTCATCCACAATGCGATCAAATTTACTGTCAATGGTGGCTCGATCTCCATCACTTCTGAAATCACTGACGATCACGTGGAGATCCGCGTAAGCGACACCGGCATTGGAATGTCGAAAGAGCAGGTTGAAAATCTCTTCGACAATGTTACAGCCCGCACCACCCATGGCACCGATGGTGAAAAAGGAACCGGCCTCGGACTTCTTCTCTGCAAAGAGATGGCAGAAAATAATGGCGGCAGATTACTGGTGACAAGCGAAGCTGGAAAAGGAAGCACCTTTCATGTCTTCCTCCGCAAAGCCTGACTTCATCATCACATCATTCGTATTTTAGAGTATCCACCGGATTGGACTGCGCGGCTTTCAGTGCCTTCAATGACACCGTCGTTATTACAATTCCTCCGCTAAGGATAAATCCCAATGCAAAGAATACCGGGTTCCATGGAATACGGAATGCAAAGCTCTGCAGCCAGCGATCAACGATGAGATAAGTAAGCGGTGCTGACAACACAAATGCTATGACCACGAGGTAAACATATTCCCGTGAGATCAGGTAAAGGATATTATTCACTGAAGCACCCATTACTTTACGGATACCGATCTCTGCCAGGCGTTGCTCAGCAATAAAAGATATCAGTCCATACAATCCCAGCACGGCCGTGAAGATTGAAAACAATGAGAAGATCATGAACACATTGCTCAGTCGCTTCTCTCCCTCATAGACCTTATCGATCGACTGGTCAAGGAAGTGAAACGCAACAGGTTTCTCTGATTCAAACTTCTTCCACTCTGCTTCTATGGCAGCCAGTGCTTCGTTTGTTTTTCCTTTCTGGATCTTCACTGCCGCATACCAGTTTGGAGAACCGAACCAGATGATGATCGGATCAATCTGCTTTTGGAGCGGCTCAAAGTTGAAGTCTTTCACCACTCCTATCACGGTTCCCTCTTTTACCTTGCGGAATGTGTGATCCAGTGCTTTCCCAACAGGCTCATCCCATCCATAGGTTTTTACAAATGCTTCGTTGACTAAAAAACCTGAAATAGAATCGGTGGAATGCTCGCGTGAATAGTCTCTCCCCTTGACGATCTCCAGTCCCATTGTTTTTACAAAGTCGTGTGTCACATTCAGGATCTTTACAAACTGCGGCTTCTCCTGACCTTCCACTGTGAAATCCATAAACTGTACCTCGCGTCCTACCGGTTCTGACACTGATGAAACACTGACGATAGAATTCTGAGACAGCAGGTTTTCTTTAAAGGCATGGTATGATTTGACCAGCGCTGTCCCGCGAATGGTCAACATGATCACCTGGTCTTTGTCGTAACCCAGGGATTTGTTTTGTATGAATTGCAGTTGCTCATAGATCACAATGGTGCCGATGATCAGAAAGATCGAGATGCTGATCTGTGCACCCACGAGAATTTTTCTGAAGCTTGCTCCGCCTTCGCCCGGCTTCCACACACCTTTAAGTACACGCTGCGGTTCAAACGATGCAACAAAGAATGCGGGATATGCTCCGGCAGTCACTCCGACCAGTGCTGTGAATAAAACAATGCCGCCGATCAGCCCGATGTTTTCCTGAAAAGTAAGAGTGAGTGAAACTCCCAGCAGGTTGCTGAACAATGGAAGCAATGCCTGCAGCATAAAGAATCCAATGAGCAACGATATCATGCAAACCGCGATCGATTCAAAAATGAATTGCATGCGCAGTTGTGACTTGAGTGCACCCAGCACTTTGCCGATACCGATCTCCTTGTATCGGCGGGAGGCCGTTGCCATGGTGAGGTTGATGAAGTTGATCGCGGATATGATCAGCACGAGGATGCCTACTGAAATGAATATGTAAAAGCTTTTGATATCACCGTTGGGACTAATGTCGGTGTTGTAGTCAAACTCAGAATACAAGTGGATCTTGTCGAGCGGCTGGAGATAAAATTTAGCGTCGTATTCTTTTTGAAAGTCCGGTATCCTGTCGGTGGCGATCTTGTTGAGACCCGCCTCCACTATTGCCACCTGTGCCGGGTTGTCGATCGTGAAATAAGTCCAGAACCAGTCAACATTATAACCTTCCAGCACTTTGGGACTTCTGAATACACCCGATCCACCCATGGCAGACATGGGGATCACAAAGTCAAACTGAAGATGAGTATTGGATGGAAGATCTTTTAATACGCCGGTGACTTCGAGTTCGGTGAGGTTGTTGAACTTTACATTCTTACCCAGGGGACTATTCTCACCGAAATACTTTCTTGCGGCTGTCTCGGTCATGACCACCGAGTTGGGATGGCTTAATGCCTTTGCGGGATTACCTTCCAGGAACTGAAAGTTAAAAAGATCAAAGAAGCTGGAGTCTGCAAAGATCACTTTGTCTTCATAGAAGATCTTGTCGTCGTAGCGGAAGGTGGGCACCATCCGTGTGTACTTGTAGTTAAAGATGCGTGTATAGTTTTTCACATCACCGAAGCGCTCCACGACTTCGGGTCCAAACGCAGGAAAGGAAGTGGGGATATGATTGACCTTTCCTCCTACGGATGAAGAAGCAGTGATGCGATAGATCGATTCATGTTTATCAAACATCTTATCATACCCAAGCTCATGCTTCAGGTATAAAGTGATGACGATAAAGCAGGCAAGGCCTAAAGAAAGTCCCAGGATATTGATGGCGGCATGCGTTCTGTGACGTTGCATATTGCGGAGCATCATTTTCAGCGTGTTCTTCAGCATGAGTGGAGTGTTATAGTTTTCAGAGAGGATCACTTTATTCTGGAGATCGGTCCATTCGCGGGGGTCGATCTTTTTGACAACTTCTTCATACGCTTTCTTGAAGGCGACACCGCCTTTCATTTTAAGCTCGACGTCACAGCATACGTCGTCTACCAGTTCGTCGAAAAGGCTATCATCAGCGATCCCTTTCTTCTTGAGATCGTACTGTATGTAGTCGATGTCGGTAACGGTGAGAAGCATGGTTAAAATTTCAATACCAGGTTCATGGCTTTCGCAAAATCAAAATAGCTTTTCAGTTCGGTGGACGCTGTCTTGTTACCCTCAGAGGTGAGAGAATAATATTTGCGGGCGCGACTGTCGATGATCACTGTTTTGGTGGTGAGGAGACCTTCCGCCTCGAGCTTGTGCAGGGTTGGATAGATGGCGCCGAAGGTGAGCTCGATCTCATTGCCTGAAAGCTCTTTCACACGTTGGGTCATTTCATATCCATACATGCGCTTGTTTTCGGACAGGAGCCTGAGGATGATGATGCGGAGTGTGCCTTTGATCAATTCTTTTGAAGCCATGGTTGCTGGTTAAAACGATTATACGGGACATATATAAGAAAGTTATATATAATTCAAAAGCAGATCTGGCCGGATGCTTTTCTGGCCCTTGAGGGAATGGTTTTTGTCATTGTGGACGAAAAGACCTTAAATGAAAACCGATCAGAAATTCCGCCACGACGCATCCACAACCGCCCGCAAGCAACGCAGGATCCAGGATGTAATTGATGTTGTCGACAAGAAAGTAAAACCCAAAGAATCCACGAAAGCCATGCAGGCGGGAGCGCGGAAATATCCGGAGCCGCCCTTTTCAGGAAAACATCTTACCAAGCCGGGAAGGGAAAGTGCGCTGATCGATGAGCCTCTGTACGATGCACCTTTTTATAAAGGATCGGATAAACTGAAAGACAAGGTTGCCATTATCACGGGTGGAGATTCGGGAATCGGAAGATCGGTGGCGATACTCTTTGCGCGTGAAGGAGCCGACATTGCCATCCTCTATCTGAATGAACATGGTGATGCAAAGGACACGCAAAAGGCGGTGGAGAAAGAAGGAAGGAAATGTATGATCATCTCCGGGGATGTTTCAGACGTCGCTTTCTGTAAACATGCGGTTCAATCCATTGTGAAAGAATTCGAAACCATTGATGTGCTGGTCAACAATGCTGCCTTTCAGCTTCATGTACCTGAACTAAAATATCTTTCAGAAGAACATTTCGACCTGACGATGAAAACAAATCTTTACGGATACTTTCATATGATCCAGGCATCCATTGAATTTATGAAGCCCGGAAGCAGCATCATTAACACCGGATCGGTCACAGGACTGATGGGAAACAAGAATCTGCTGGATTACTCATTAACAAAAGGAGGCATTCATGCTTTGACACGTTCACTGGGAACACATCTCATCGAAAAAGGAATACGTGTGAATGCTGTGGCACCGGGACCGGTATGGACACCTCTCAACCCTGCAGACAAAAAGAAGAAGAATATCAAGAAGTTCGGTAAGGATACTCCTATGAAAAGACCTGCACAGCCGGAAGAAATTGCGCCTGCGTATGTGTTCCTGGCTTCACCACAATGCTCCAGTTATATTACCGGAGAGATCCTGCCGATCATCGGAGGTTATGGCGGTGGATAATTTTTTCTATCTTAATCGTTCATAGAAAATATAAGATGGGTTTTTCGACAGGAATCATTGCAATCAAGGGAGATCATCGCGGCCGCGCTACAGAGATATTCAAAGTCTTTAATTATGATAACCACCACCGCGAAAAGCACTTTGAGCATTGGGATGAAGTCAGCGAATACCTGGACGCCCATTATTTCGAGCTGGCAAATAAGGAGATAGGACTGCGTGCTATCTGGGTGGACAACGACTGGACGTTGATCTGCGATCCGGAGCTGGTGGATCCGACAGAAGAAATCAAGCTGGCAAACCTTTCAAAGCTTTTGAAGGCGGAAGTATGGACCTTCCTCATTCAAACCACTTCTGAAACTTTTAGCTTTGCGAAATATGATCAGGTCAATGTGAGGAACTTTCTTGTCAGTGGAAAGAGAGTTCATGAAAACAGCGGCACCCCCCTGGCGGAAGAAAAGGGATACAACATCAATGAGAAGTTTTGTGTAGGTGAAGTTGCAACGCTGAGCAAGAAGCTGGGGATAAATATTAACCCGGATATTCAGACGGACTTTGTGGTGATGGAGTTGGATTATGATGACGAGCTGAGGGCGCAGTTGGGGATATGAGCCTTGGGAAAGGCCTTAGCGAAAACAGTGATCACGGATTCACCGATAAAAAAAGCTTTTGCTTCTGCTAAATTGTCCCGATAGATATCGGGAGACACGGATGCAGCTAAAGCTGCAGAAGCATAACCAAGAGCGCGACAGATGCCTGCATCGGCAACCATTTCAACGCTAATTAATTTAGAAACCATTAAAATGGTTGAGGTGAAATAACCAATCATCATGGTTCCACGGTTAAAACCGTGGGCTATAACATTATAAAAAAAAATAATCCAATCTGGAACATTTAGCACTGCTTGAGCGTACTTTCTGTTGTCATTCTGCACACGCTTTGATTTTATAAGCCGGAGTCTGAAGAGGTTATTTTACGGTTAGTCATAACGCGTAATTCAAGGTTATAATCGGCAAAAATGACCCTCCACCCTAGGTTTTACCTAGGTTCTGCCTAGGTTCGAGCTAGGTTCAGGCTAGGTTCTACCTAGGTTCAGGCTAGGTTCAGGCTAGGTTCAAGCTAGGTTCTGCCTAGGTTCAGGCTAGGTTCTGTCTAGGTTCAGGCTAGGTTCTTCCCAGGTTCCCACTACTCTTTTCATAGGCTAATACCGGATTAGTATCGGATGATATCCCAATGAGTATCCTATTCGGGTGCATTTGTGCTTTGTTGTAAGTGGCGATTGATATCGAAAAAATGCTGGACCACCCTATAACACCAAGGCTATAGGGTGTAGCGGATTCACGGATGAATTGCTTTTACTTCATATACTGGATTGACACGAATGCAGCTAAAGCTGCGGAAAGTATATGAACAGCGTTTGCTTTAGAGCTCAACTCATGGATACAAGAATGCTTTCAAAATGTAATCGTTCATAATATTGTTGCGTACCTACGGCACGCTGGTCCAACTTAATCATTCGATTTCTACAAATATTGGGTCCCTCCGGGACCAGCATCGACTTAAAGATCACATTGGGTTATTAGATAACGGATCTATAGCACTTACCTCCTGAATCTATCATTACCGTTTGCTAACGGTCCCGGAGGGACCAAATCGTTGGGTTATTAGATAACGATCTATAGCACTTACCTCCTTAATCTATCATTACCGTTTGCTAACGGTCCCGGAGGGACCAAATCTTTGTAGTCAATGTAGTCCGGAATCTGCACCAGCGTGCCGTAGGTACGCAACATTCTTTACAATGAATTTCATTCCCATCAGCGTAGCTGATCATCCGTGTCTATCTAACATCTGAAAGCGGTTGGTGAACACCAACCTAAAGCAATGATCCCAAACCTAGTTACCAATCATTACAAATGCCCCCCAATAATATGGATGCTTGAATGTGGTGCGCAGCTTTGTCATCGCACTGGTGAATGAATCAGATCGTGAACCTCCATTCTGCCATTGCTGATAAAAATTTGTCATCAGTTCCTGTGTCGCCTGATCGTCCACTTTCCATAAAGACATCAACACACTTTGTGCTCCTGCCGAACGAAAGGCGCGCTGTAATCCATACACTCCTTCACCAGCTTTCACCTGGCCCAGTCCCGTCTCACAGGCAGACAACACCACCAATTCTGTTTTCTGCAGGTCCAGGTTCATCGCTTCATAGGCTGTCAGAATTCCATCTTCGGATTGAGCATTCTCCTTTCCTGTTGAAATTGTTTTCCCCGCACCCGCAAGTAATAATCCGGAACGAAACAATGCATTGCTCCTGAGCATCGATCCTGACATCCCTGTAATGCCTCTTTCATTTCCGGATGTTGCTGCATCATCCATAAAGAACCCATGCGTTGCAATGTGCAAGACCTTTGGTGAATGAAGGCTCTTCAGATTTTCTTCAGAGGCCTGCCTTGACATCCACTTGCTCACCGGAGATTTTTTACTCAGAAAAACTTTCTCAATGCCATTGATCTCCGCCTGCGTGCCCGGTAACTCTGATACAACCGATCCACTCATGAACCGCTGGCTGGTGTCACTCTTCAGCACTTTGAAATCCATAAGGGAAGTCAGGTTTGAATTGGCAGCCGCAGTTCCTGAAGCATTGTAATCAGGGAAACCAACAAGAACAATCTGTGACGCTGTAGCCACCGGAGCCTCTTTCAGCAGATCAGAAGTATTGCCCACCAGCTTGATCTTCATTTCATCCAACAGATAATTTCCCGTCTCTGTATTGTAAAGTGTATTGAGATTGATTGAGTTATAGACTCCATCCGGGGAGAAATAAATTGTCGTTGCGGACTTCAGCTTCTCACGAATCGGTTTCCAGAACATGTTATAAGAATACTGATCCTCGAGTTTTGATTTGATCGCATTTCTATAATATGGCAGATACCTCTTCTCCAACTGGTCGCCATTATTGAGCAATACCCATTGAGGGTTATTGATCGTCTCCGGTGTCAGTATCAAGGCAGCATAGATTACAGGATTGTTGTATGTGAAGTTGAAAACTGAATCTGATTTGAGCTCTACATTATACACTGTAGATGTTCCTTTCCTTTTCAATTTCAGCTTTGCCGGATTCGCACTGATCAGATCACCAATCTGTTCAACGGTTTTACCTTTCGTGGTCTGTCCATTGATCTCCATGAGCTGATCACCTTCTTTAATTCCGGCACGATGAGCAGGCGTACGACTTGATAATACTATATCTACATTATAAAAATCATTTTCAACAGAATCATACTGGAATCCCTTGCCGATATAATCGAATTCGTAGACAGGTCGTGCATCATAGAGCCTTACAATTTCCACCGCCGCCTCTCCCGGCTTAAGCTTCTTTTGGATCTGTTTCCAGTCGGGACGTGCCGGCAGCAAGCTTGTGAACTGCTCGGATCTTTTTGTGAGACTCTTTTCAAGTTCATTCACACTTGCCTCCATTAATTTTTCATTGATGCCCGCTGCTTTCTTTTCATCATCTCCCATTTGATACACCTTTGAAAGCACATCTTTTCTCATGAGCCAACGATTATACAGTGCCTTCAGACTATCATCCTTGCTGGCCAGGATGGTCTCCCTTACTTTATTGGTAGATCGGAAAAGCAATCCTTTCGTCATCAGCTGAAGATTATAGAACTCACCCATTTCTGACGGGTTCTTGTCGGCATAGTGAATGACAAAAGAGTTGTACTTGTTGAACGCCTTTTGAATACTTGAATAAAATGCCGTCTTCTCACGCTCCGACAGGGAAGCAAAAAAGTTGTCGACTTTATAGATTGACAATTGATTCAGTTCGCGAAAAGCAGCAATTGATTTTTCCCATTGATTGGAATGATAGTAGAATACGGCAAGGTCAGAAAGGATCGCGGCGTATCGCTCGCTCTTCATGCCATACGTTCTTGCATAGAAATCCTTAACTTTTAGAAACAACGGTTCTGCTTTGGCATAATTAGCCCGCACCTGGTAGTTGATCGCCATGCTGCTGAGCAAACTAATGTAGGTTGCTTCATCTCCTGACTTTTTAATCTCAGGCTCCACCTGATCATAGATTTTCTCTGCCAGCGGGAAAAGTTTCATGGCATGATACATATCCGCGAGCACCTTGTCGGTAGTGACATACTCAAGACTTCCGTAGCCGAAGACAGTCTCTTTATATCCCAGCACTTTATAGTAAAGCTTCTCTGCTGTTTTGAAATCACCCCAGGCTTGATAAATACCGGCTACTCGCGAAAGTATGTTATAATACTGTTCATCATTTTCTTTCTTGTTCGCATCTGTTCTTATTTCATCCAGTATATCAAGAGCTTCATCATAATAGCCTTTGGCAAGACCCAGCGAACCAACGGTTTGATAGAATTCACCTTTATTCCAGGTAGCAAGAATGGTAGATGGATGAGTGCGTCCGAGTTTTTCATGAGCAATTTTATCAGCTTCCAGCAGGATCACTTCTGCACTGGAAAAATTTCCGATCTCGCGATAACAATATGCCATTCCAAGATTAATATCCACCAGAGCGGAATAATCGTTCTTTTTGATAAACGCGGAAGCGATCATTCCCGCACTCTTCTCAAATAATCTGATAGCCTTTACATACTCCGAGTTTTTAAGATACCGCCCCAACTCTTCTGCTTCACCCATTGACTCATTCAGTCCCAATGCTTCGATCACATCGCTTTCATCTTTTGCAGAAAAAGATTTTACAATCTTCTGTGATTCTTCCATCTTCCCCTGCTTCTCCAGGATTCCCGCAAGGAAAAGATTCAGCAGCTTGTAATCCTTGTCATCCTTTCCGTACTGCTTCTCAAAGGCAACAATGGATTTTCTTACCAGGGCTTCCGCTTTCGGATAATTTCCTTTCCAGTAATTATAATTGAGGAGTTCCATCTGGCCATCATCATAGGTTCGTGGATCCACACTTGCCCATTGCTCATTTATCTTTTCGTAATCTGAAAAGAGCTTATCCGCAACAGCATCATACTTCTTCTGTGCATTGTAAGCTTCAGCCTGATAGTAAAGACCTTTCAGGTAGACGATTTTATTGGCATCTTTTATTGGCTCCAGCACAACGCGTGCTTCTGCAAGGCTTTTCAGACCCCGCTGTGTCTGACCGCGTTCTGCAAGTAAGCGTCCGTAAACAATCAGACAGCGCGCATAGTATGCATCCTTTTCATTTTTCTGACTCTTGATATTGAGATACTCTTCACAATACTTTTCAATGCGATCAAAATTATTCTGTGCCTTTTGGCTGATGGAGAACCATGCCCAGTCGGTGATATGAGAAACATATGCAGGTTCCGTTACCGGAAGGACATTGGTTATTTTTTCAAAGTAATAATCAAGTGAATCTTTCTTTCCGAGCTCATACAAATAATCAAGAGTATGCTTCAGATCCCAATAGTAATTCCAGCCTTCAAAAAATTTATGCCGCTCGCGTTCTGCGGCAGCCATTTTATAAAGTCTGATAGAGGTCGTTAACTTTTTCTGATCGCCAAAATACTTGGCTATCTCTTCCGTGAAGCTTACAAAGTCTTTTGAATCGTCGCCGGTAGATTTAAGAGTATGATGCACTTTCAACGCATCATTGTAAGATGATTCTGTTTTTGCAGGTTGATTACTGTCTTTATAAACGTAGGCAAGCGACCAGTAGACATTCCGCAGCTGTGCAGAGTTAGGTCCGAAGGCTTTGGAAGCTGCATCCCTGGCTTTCAGGAAAAGTTCTTCGGCTTTGGGATAGTCTTTCGATCTCAGCGCTTCCTCCGCTACAGGATAAAGCTTATTGAAGTCAGCGAGCGCTGTACTTTGAGATAGAACATTGAATGTTGTAAGACAAAGGAAGAGAGCTGATAAGACACGCATGCCAAATAAGGGTTTGCATGCAAATTCATTGTATTACAAATGAGATAACATCCGCAGTTCTGCGTATTTACCTGATTTGATTAATAAGTTGATTGGGTGATGAGCGTTTTCCAGAATGAGAAAACCCTTAAGAGACCTGGAGGCAAAAGACTGATTAAGGGATAATTCAGCAATTGGAAAAAACTCCAATCACCAAATTATCTAATTACTGAATCCTCAAATTATTTCTTAGCGGCTGCTTTCTTAGCCTTGAATTCTTCCTTGATCTTCTCAATATCTACGCCTTGGGCAACTGGCTGGAAATTCTGAAGTTTCAGCGTAAGCCTTCTGCGGGCTGATTTGGCTCTGTCTTTGCGGTTTTTGCGCTTGAGTCTGGTTACTCCCATTGTCTGTTCGTTTTAAAGAGGCGCAAAATTAATCTTGTTTCTTGGTATTACAATGCCTTGCGTGATTTTATCAGGATTCCCGCACTCAAAAAGGCCTAATTCCAGCGAATACTGTTAGTTTTAGCCCGGAAATTATGGACAAACCGACACTCCCAAAAGGCACCCGTGACTTTGGCCCCGAGCAGATGGCCAGGCGACAGTTTATATTCAACACGATTCGCGTGGTGTTTCAAAAGTATGGCTTCCTGCCCCTCGAAACTCCTGCCATGGAGAATCTCTCTACCCTTACCGGGAAGTATGGTGAAGAGGGTGATCAGTTGTTGTTCAAGATCCTGAACTCCGGTGACTTCCTAAAGGATGCCGACGCTTCCGAACTGGCAAGCAAAAACTCAAAACAAGTTACCAGCACTATTTCCGAAAAAGGTCTCCGGTATGATCTCACGGTTCCGTTTGCACGCTTCGTGGTAATGAACCGTCATGAGATCGCGTTCCCTTTCAAACGCTATCAGATCCAACCGGTGTGGCGCGCCGATCGTCCTCAAAAGGGGCGCTATCGTGAATTTTATCAGTGCGATGCCGATGTTGTTGGAACTGATTCATTGATCTGTGAGGCCGAGATCATACTCATGATCCGTGAGATATTCAAAGGACTTAATATTAAAGACTATACGATCAAAGTCAATCATCGTGGCATCCTTTCAGGACTCGCAGCATTGACGGGATCAAAAGAAAAAGAAGGATCTCTGTTCGTCGCTATCGACAAGCTGGACAAGATCGGTGAAGAGAAAGTAAAAGAGGAACTCACTGGAAGAGGATTTGATCCATCATCCTTAAAAAGTGTTTTCGACATTCTTAATTTCAAGGGAAGCTCAAAAGAAAAGATAGACTTTCTTAAAACCACTTTTACATCCAACGAGCAGGCCCTCAAAAGTATTGACGAATTCAGCCAGGTCCTTTCATTGCTCAAAGACTATGGCTCCGATGATCAGCATGTTGAATTTGATATTGCTCTTGCACGCGGATTGAGTTATTACACCGGATGCATCTTCGAAGTCAAGATCAACAATGTCGCGATCGGCAGTGTCAGCGGCGGCGGCCGTTATGATAATCTCACGGCAGTATTTGACTCAAAGGAGAAAAGCTCAGGTGTTGGAATTTCTTTTGGCGTGGATCGCATTTACGATGCCATGGATGAGTTGAAACTTTTCCCTGAAGAGGCAGAAGTTTCTTCCAAAGTTTTAATCTGTCATTTTGATGAGGCATGCCGTACGTATGCTCTTTCCATTGTCGGGCGCTTTCGCGAAAAAGGAATTGCTGCAGAAGTTTATCCCGATATGGTAAAGGTCCAGAAGCAATTGGATTATGCCAATAAGAAAAAGATCCCGTTCACTCTTATCATTGGTTCTGACGAAATGAAAACCGGCACGCTCACGTTCAAAAACATGAAGACCGGTGATCAGCAAAAGCTATCATTGGCTGATATTGTTTCTAATTTTTAATTGTGTCATCATAATTAACAACTCGTGCATCAGCATACTATCTCTTCCAAGGTTCTTACGCTCGCTGATCTGGAAAAGATCCTTCAGCCGGATTCCCAGTTGACGCTATCGGAAGAATCCAAAGGGAAGATCTTAAAATGCCGCGAATACCTCGACAACAAGATTGCTACCACCTCACAACCACTCTATGGTGTGAATACCGGATTCGGCTCTCTCTATAACAAGAACATTTCAAGGGAAGATCTTGAACGACTTCAAGATAATCTGGTGAAGTCACATGCGTGCGGCACAGGACCGGAGATTCCGACAGAGATCATTCGACTGATGCTCTTCTTAAAAGCGCAATCTCTTTCTTATGGTTACTCCGGCGTTCAGGTAGAAACCGTCCAGCGCTTAACTGATCTTTTTAACAAGAACATTTTTCCCAAGGTATATGAGATGGGTTCACTCGGTGCTTCCGGTGACCTTGCTCCTCTCGCACATTTATCATTGCCTTTGATCGGGCTGGGTGAAGTAACGATGGAAGGAAAGACTTTTTCTTCCAAAGAGATTCTGGAGAGATTTAAATGGCAGCCTCTTCACTTCAAGGCAAAGGAAGGTCTTGCATTGTTGAATGGCACTCAGTTCATGGGAGCCTTTGGTGTGTGGTGTGTGATCAGTGCTAACCGTTTACTAACGCTTGCCAACAGGATCGGTGCTTTATCACTCGATGTATTTGATGGGAGGATCGAACCTTTTGATAAAAAAGTTCATGCTATCCGTCCACAAAAAGGTCAGGCGAAAGTTGCTGCCGACATCAAAAGAATACTGGAAGGAAGTGCACTGATTGCTCAGACAAAGAAACATGTGCAGGATCCATATTCATTCCGTTGCATACCGCAGGTTCATGGCGCGAGTCTCGATAGTATAGAATATGTAACGCAGGTTTTTCTTGCTGAGGTTAACGGAGTAACTGACAACCCGAATATCTTTCCGGAAGAGGACGAGATCATTTCGGCTGGTAATTTTCATGGTCAGCCGCTGGCACTGGCACTGGATTTTCTTTGTATCGCTGTGGCGGAACTGGGAAGCATTTCCGAAAGGAGAACTTTTCAGCTGATCAGCGGTTCGCGTGATCTGCCCAATTACTTAGTTGCCAATCCTGGTATTAACTCCGGATTGATGATACCACAATATACAGCAGCCTCTCTGGTAAGTCAGAATAAACAGCTCTGCACACCGGCTTCCGTTGATTCTATTGTTTCGTCCAACGGACAGGAAGATCATGTGAGCATGGGGGCGAATGCTGCATTAAAAGCGTATCGCGTTGTGAATAATGTCTTTTCGGTGCTGGCCATTGAATTAATTACGGCAGCGCAGGCTTTGCATTTCAGGCGCCCGGTGCAAACTTCACATCAATTGGAAGAATTTGTGAATACTTTCCGTAAGGTTGTGCCGTTTATGGAAACAGACCGTTTGCTTCATGATGACATGACAAAGGCGGAAAAATTTCTAAAAGAGATTACCTTGAAAGAATAAACATAGTGAAAGAGAGAAGCTTACTTATTGTTTTGTTCTTAACGATTGCAGCAACAGCGATGGCGCAACCATATGTAAGTCGTCTGGGTCGCTTTCAGGTCGACCAGAGAAAGATGTGCGCCGGCTATACGATCACCCTTACCAATCTGTTAAGTCCGGGTGTAGAGTGTACTCCTGGTAAGCCTTGTGTCATGAATTATGAAGGCGCCAATATTCAACAGCAGTTCACCTATCAATATAACACGCCCGGAACGTACAGACTTACGGTTTTGTATCAATCTCTTGGCTTTGATGACATTACCATTACTGTTGTCCCAAACATTCAGCCCAGTTTTGATATCTATGCCTGTTCCGGAAACGGAGCCCAGGTAAAAGTTCAGGACAGCAACTATGAACAATACGTTATTGATTTTAATAACGACGGAACTCCTGAAGCGGTGATTCCTTTTTCAAACAACGCTACCGCCAACAATACCTTTGCACCTCCGGGGACGTATACGATCGCTGTCAAGGGACGTAATGTTAATTCTGCTGATAACTGTAATGCAAAGACCCAGCCTTTTACATCGTTGGGAGCATTACCGACTCCGGTTATCAATACACTGACTTCGGTGGATGCTTCTTCCATCAAACTGGATTTTACAACTGCTGTCAATGTTCTGTATCGGCTGGAGATTGCAACCAACAACTCTACAACGTTTCAGATCCTTCAAAACGTTTATGGAATCAATACGGTAACGATCCCTGGCCTTAAGCTGGACGAGAATTTTTATTGTTTCCGCCTGACACCATATGATCCGTGTATTCCGGGACCTGCTCTGCCCTCCAATATTGTTTGCTCGGATAGATTTACTGCCACGGCTATCAGTGATTCGAATCAACTGGCATGGGTCACGAGTTCGACGGGTGTTTCCAATTATACCATCTCGAGAAATAACGGTGCTTACTTTACAACCGGCGCGCAGACGTTTAATGATATAGCCCCAAATATTGTCTGCAAGACAAATTACTGCTACCGGATCACTACCAATTACAGCAATGGAAGCAAAAGCATTTCACTTGAAAAGTGTGTGAAGTCCTTTTCGACAAAGATACCGACCCTCATCAATGATGTGAGCGCGTTAGCTGGAGCGGTTAGTGGTGTGGATCTTACCTGGACACAGGATCCAGCATTCATTCCACAGAGTTATTCTGTTTTGAAATCTGTCAATCGGGGTACTTATGATTTCCTATCATCCAGTGGCACTACTAAATTCTCTGACGCAACCTATACGACAGCGGCCAACATCTGTTATCGCATTAATTATATTGATGTCTGTGATAATAACAGTCCCCAGGGGACGCCGGTTTGTCCAATAAAATTATCAGGAACGCTTGATAAGAGTAATGTGATTACACTTCACTGGACTGGTTTTAAAGGATGGAAGAACGGAGTCAATCATTATCAGCTTGAAAAGTACAGTATACAGGGGACGTTGATCCGGACGGTGACATTAACAGATTCTACTTTTGTTGATGATCAGATCGATCTCAACAATCAGCTTGTAAGGTATATTGTAAGAGCGATCCCAAATGATCTTGCGCTTCTTCCTTCGGTTTCAAATGTTGTGGAGTTCATTAAGAATGCAAATCTTTATTATCCGACGGCCTTCACTCCCAACAATGATAATCTCAATGATAAGTTCATTGTATCGGGTCAATATATTTCGAAGATCACATTAAAGATATTTGACCGATGGGGTTCCCTCCTTTTTGCTACAGAAAAAAATGAAGCATGGGATGGCCATCGTGAAGGAAAAACCATGCCTCCCTCCACCTACGTCTGGCAAGTAGAGATCACTGACCTTGCGGGAAGAACTTTCTCAAGAGAGGGAATTGTAGCGTTGCTCGCGAACTGATCTCAGGATCCATACTTCGCACTTAGCACTTAGATTATTATCTTTGCCCCTCTAAAATAGTGCGCCATGCTGGATATGATGAAAATGATGGGTAAGGTGAAGGAGATGCAAACCCGGTTGAAAGAAGCCCAGGACAATCTTGAAAAAATCACAGCTACGGGAGAGACGGGAGCAGGAATGGTAAAGGCAACGGTCAACGGCAAGAAGAAAGTGCTTTCCATAGAAATTGATCCTACGATCATGTCATCAAATGATAAAGTGCTGGTTCAGGATCTAGTCGTTGCTGCTGTCAATCGCGCACTGGAAGAAGTAGACGTCAAGGCAAAAGAAGAAATCAGAAAAAGTACTGATGGGATATTGCCAAATATTCCGGGTATGGATTTTAGTGGCATGATGGGATGACCAGCACGGCCGTTGTTATCCTTAATTATAATGGCAGCGAATTGCTGCGAAAGTTTCTTCCCTCCGTTATTGAGCATAGTGTCGGCGCCCGCATTGTTGTTGCTGACAATGGTTCAACGGATGCATCCATCGAAGTATTAAAGAAAGAATTTCCCATGGTTGATCTGATCTCTATCGGATCCAATCTTGGATACTGCGGGGGCTATAATTTTGCATTAAAGAACATAAAGGAAGAATATTCTGTTTTGTTAAATTCCGATGTGGCGGTTACATCCGGTTGGTTAACGCCACTGGTGAAGCAACTCGATGAGCATCCACAGTCGGCAGCGGTTCAACCGAAGATACTTTCCTATCAGGAGCAAAAATCTTTTGAGTATGCGGGTGCAGGTGGTGGATACATTGATTCATTCGGTTATCCTTTTTGCAGAGGAAGATTATTTTATGCTATTGAAGAAGACAAAGGGCAATACAATAATCCGCAGGAAATTTTCTGGGCATCGGGAGCCTGCCTGATGGTGAAGACCCGGTTGTTTCATGAGGTGGGTGGTTTTGATCAGGATTTTTTCGCTCATATGGAAGAGATCGATCTGTGCTGGCGGTTGCAGCGGGCAGGCTATATCATTTTCTATGATGGGTCCAGCACCATTTATCATCTTGGCGGAGGAACGCTTTCTGTATCCAATCCATTCAAGACCTATCTGAATTTTAAGAATGGGTTAAGTCTTATCTATAAAAATCTTCCTGCAGGTGAACTGGCTATTAAGTTTCCGATAAGAATTGTGCTGGACTGGGTGGCTTCATTGAAGTTTACACTGGCAGGCTCTTTCAAAGATGGAAGCTCTGTGATCCGTGCTCACCGTCACTTCTTCAGTGGCTGGGGAAGAGAGCGCTTGCGTCGTCGGTCGACAGCGAAGTTCCCATATAAGAGGTTACGCAATCAGTACCATGGTATGATCGTGTGGGATTTCTTTATCGCTGGAAAGAAAAAATACAGCCAGTTAAAGGGAAGATAACTCAGGGATAATACCCGAGGGGATCACTAGAAATCAAGCACGGAGCTATTGCTGCGGCGGAGATGCTTTCTCATGTTGAGTATGAAGGCCAATCCGAGATAAACTATGATTGGGGAGCCCATTGTGAGAAAAGAGGCATAAATAAAGAATATCCGGATGCTGGAAGAAGCTATCCCCAACTTATCACCTAAAGCAGAACATACCCCGAAGGCGTGTTCCTGAAAAAAATGCTGCAACCGTTTCATTTGCTCTTCCATGCCCCAAAACTTCGTTTACCTGAGTAAAATGCCTTTTATCGAAGAAAAAAACTATTCGCAAATATAACGCCTTTCGAGGCGGTACCGGATGGCTTCCTCTTTATTTTTTTGACTAATATTGTAAAAAAATGGCGTTAGCCGTAGCTTTGCGGCACGTTTTAGATAACCTTAAAAAACCATCCATGAGAAAAGTAGTATACTTAGTTGTGATCATCGGCATGTTAAGCCTGACTGGTTGCACGCTTCCGCAAATGATTAAACTTGCGAAGCAGCAGAACCTGACGGTGACACCAAATCCGTTAGAAGTACATAAAGACACGGTTGCCTATGAAATTGCAGCGGCATTGCCTGTAAAAATGTTGAAGAAGGGTACCGTTTACACTCTTAATACATTCTACAAGTACGGAGATAAAGAAGTTACACTTCCAACAATCCCTTTCAAAGGAGATGACTATCCAAGTGCTGCTACTGAGCAACCAAAGATCACAAAGAGCTTTACTTTCCCTTACGATCCTGCTTACAAGACAGGTACTCTTCAGGTAGAAGGTGTTGCTCAAAAAGGAACAAAAACTAAAACTACTCCTCGTCTGGATGTTGCGGTAGGTATCATCACCACCAGCAAGTTGGTTCAGAACTCATACTACGCTGCTTTTGCAGACCATGGTTATAACAACAAGGAAGAGATCGTACCAGTTGTCATTCCTGACTTCTATTTCGAACAAGGAAGATCAGTATTGCGCACTTCAGAAATGAAGAGTGACAAGGCTAAGCAATTGGATGCGTTCATCGCTTCAAAGAACATTACCCGCACGGTTTCTATCACTGGTACTCACTCACCGGAAGGTCGCGAGCGTATCAACAGCAAGTTGTGTGAAGAACGTGCTAAGGCTATCGAAAAATACTATCGTGCTCAAATGAAAAAGTACGATTACAAGAAAATGGCTGACTCTATCAAGTTTGTGATCAAGCCTGTTGTTGACGACTGGAGCGGATTCACTGCTGCGTTGTCTGCATATCAGGGAATCTCTTCTGATGAAAAATCTGCTTACATGAACATCGTGAACAACGGTGGTTCTTTTGAAGATCAGGAGAAACAAATGAAGAAATTGCCAGGATACAAGAAGGTATTCAAGGAAGTATATCCAGGATTGCGTACTGCAAAGACTGAGATCCTTACCAAGAAGAGCAAGAAGACAGATGCTGAGATCTCAGTTTTGTCTAAGCAAATCGTTCAGGGATCAGCTCCAGCAGATGGTCTTTCTTACGAAGAAATGATGTACTCTGCTACATTGACTCCTTCTGTTGATGAGAAAATGGCGATCTACGAAGCTGCTACTAAAAAAGGTTCTAACTGGAATGCACATAACAACTTAGGTGCTGCTTATATCCAGTTGGCAATTGACAATCCTGGTCGCGCCGCTGAATTGGCTGACAAGGCTTCTGTTCAAATTGAACTTGCCGCTAAATTGAAGGAAACTTCAGAAACCAATGCTAACATGGCTACGATCGCTTTGATGAAGGGCAATCCTTACAAGGCAGCAAGCTATGCTAACAAAGCTCTTAACGGAGCAAGCAACGACGTAGCACGTGGTGTGAATGGCGTAAAGGGTGCTTCTGAAATCTACATCGCTAAATACGATGCAGCGGTTCGCTCTGAGTCTTCTGCCTCAACTACTGATGTTAATCTTTTCAACAAAGGTTTAGCTCAGCTTCTTTCTAAGGACTATGCTAACGCAGCAAGCTCTTTCAACGAAGCAACTACCAAGAACAGCAACTATGCAGTAGCATACTACGGAGCAGCTGTTGCAGCAGCCCGTTCAGGAAATGCTGACCTGGTTGTTAGCAACCTTACCAGCGCTGTAAAGGCTGATCCAACATTGAAAGACAAAGCTTTGACAGACCTCGAGTTCAGCAAATATGCTTCAACTGAGCCTTTCCGTAATGCTTTGAAATAATCAAGACAACTTTCTTAAAAAACCCCGTCCCAAAAGGATGGGGTTTTTTTATTGCCTGGAAGTAAACCGGTCATTCGGTGATTCGATCATTTTATTTACTTTTACAGCCTTTACAAACAATCGTATGCGCGAAATTCAGTTTCGGGAAGCCCTTCGGGAGGCAATGAGTGAAGAGATGAGAAGAGACCCGAGTGTGTTTATCATGGGTGAAGAGGTGGCCGAATACAACGGTGCCTACAAGGTCAGTCAGGGGATGCTGGATGAATTTGGTCCGGATCGTGTGATCGACACTCCTATAGCAGAGTTAGGCTTTGCAGGTATTGGCGTAGGAGCGGCTGCCAATGGCCTCCGCCCGATTGTTGAGTTCATGACTTTCAATTTCTCCCTTGTAGCAATCGACACGATCATCAACGCTGCCGCGAAGATGTATTCAATGTCAGGCGGTCAGTATAGCTGCCCGATCGTATTCCGCGGGCCTACCGGGAATGCAGGACAACTGGGAGCTCAGCACTCACAAAACTTTGAGAACTGGTTTGCAAACACTCCCGGATTAAAGGTGGTGGTTCCTTCCAATCCATATGATGCAAAGGGTCTTTTGAAGACTGCCATCCGTGATGGTGATCCTGTTATCTTCATGGAGTCTGAGGTGATGTATGGAGATAAAGGAGAAGTTCCTGCAGAGGAATATCTTATCCCAATTGGTGTTGCCGATATAAAACGTGCCGGTACGGATGTTACGATCGTTTCATTTGGCAAGATCATGAAAGTAGCCTTGGCTGCTGCCGTTGAACTTGAGAAGGAAAATATTTCTGTTGAAGTGATTGATCTTCGCTCTGTTCGTCCGATTGATTACGCAACCGTAGTGGAGTCTGTTAAGAAAACAAATCGCCTGGTTATTGTTGAAGAGGCGTGGCCGTTGTCATCCATCGCCACTGAGATCACCTATCATGTTCAGAAGCATGCTTTCGATTATCTCGATGCACCTATCCAGCGTGTTAATAACTGGGATGCTCCCCTTCCTTATGCACCTACTTTGATTCAGGAAATTCTTCCGAATGTTGAGAAGACCATCAAAGCAGTAAAAACGGTACTGTATAAATAATCAGAGAAGATCAGGAAGTTATAAATGAGACCCGGTTCTGAATCGGGTCTCATTTTTTTATACCCTTACTCTTTAGTTCCTTCATTTTTTTAACTTCCAGCTTCCAGACCTTGTTTACATCATGAGCAGATATCCATACAAAACCTGCTCCCACTCTCACAGCTCCGCTTCCGGCAGGAGGACCGAATCTTGCAACGGGTCGGTTGGTCTTTGAATCAATCACCACCATCAGTTCTGTTTTACCTCTGACCCATACATATCCATCACCCGCAGAGATATCTCCGCCTGTTCCGGCCAGGCCGCAATCAATCGTCGCTACTACCTTATAAGTTTCAGGATCAATGCGGGATACAGTTCCCATTGTTTGATTGAATACCCAGATACCTTTCTCACCAACAGCAAGAAATCTTGGCTGAATGCCCACTGGTATGGTCATTGTTATTTTATTCGTGCGTGGGTCAATCACCTGAACGGAGCCTTTTGTTTTTGCATCTGCTGCACCGGTGTTGGTGATCCAGATGTAACCATAACCTGCCATTGCTGCAAAAGAATGGGGCTTGACTCTTATATGAGCGACGACCTCATTCGTGGCAGGATCAATGCGGGTCAATACACCTTCCTCACTTGATAAAATCCAGATTCCATTTCTGTCAGCAACAATGCTTCCTTCATCACTGGCAATCGTTAAAGGAATAGATGCTTTCACAAGATTGTCATCGAGGCTTATTCGCTTAAGAGCTTTATCTCCGCAGCTCATTACCCAAACGGATCCAAAACCAATGGTAAACGCAGCACAGGGTTCATTGATCTTTACTTCAGCCTCCACCTGATTTGTTTTTGGATTGATGCGTTGGATGGCATTCAGTCCTCCGTTGGAGATCCAAACTGAATTCTTTTCAAGTTCAATCCAATCCGGATAGCCTTCCAGAATAATTGTGGCAGTAGCTGAAGAATCAATGTTGGTATAAACCGGTGCCTGAGCATTCACAGATAGAGTGAATAACAACAGTGCAGAAATCAAGATGAATCTCATAGCAGGTATTTAAAAGCAGAGGAGCTCAAGCAGAAGCAAGAAGAGTTTTCCAGGCGTCCACGACTTTTCCAGCGCTTAAATATTTCTTTGCCAGTTCATGGACACTCTTCTCTCCGCCTTTGACAGCGCTTGCCACCTCCGGCAACTTTGCCCATTCAGCAATGGCGTTTGCATCCGGCAGCTTTTCTTCATTGGCTAATTTCCCGAGATCGTTTCCAGTGAGCACCGGGCTCTTCCTGATCCTTTCCGGTAACTGATCAAATCCAAGTCCGATATTCTGATTTGGCTTGGCGACTTCAAAAATAGCATCGCGTTGAGCCCGTAAATAATAATCGCCACCCATCCTCGCCACAGCATCAATCTTGAATTGATCAATGCGACCGACCTCATCGAGAATTTCTTCTTTAATATGCATGAGCACTATCTCACAGACGACGAGATTGCCTGCGCCTCCACCCGTTCCTAACTCAATGATCTGATTCACCTTACACTCCATCGCTACCGGAGACTCACCTACCCGCGGCGGTCTCACGATTCCCGAGCTCACTTCCGTAAGTCCGGCCTTCATAAATTCATTCACACCTTTTGGAAATTCACAGCTCGTTAATGAAGCCTGCTCCACCATTGCATAGTTAACAATGTTGATGACCACCTCCGGAATTTCACGAAGATTCTCCAGTGTATGTTTGACGGTGTTGTCGCGACCTCTTCTCGATGGGGAGAATACCAGAATGGGAGGATTTGAACTGAATACGTTGAAGAAACTGAACGGACTCAGATTCACACCACCTTCCCTGTCGATGGTACTGGCAAAGGCAATCGGGCGGGGAACAACAGCTCCCTGGAGATATCCATGAAACCTGGTGAAAGGAATGTCTTTAGGATTTATTGTCAGCATCAGAAGGCTCGTTGTTAATGGTTTCAACCGGGGCAATTCCCGGCAATTTAGGAAGACTGATCAACGCGAATGTGAAGATCGAAATCAGAATAAAGGGTAACAGATAAGCACCATACTTAAAACGGTGCCCGGTATGATTGTAGGTCCAGCCAGAAAAATCCATTCCTGTTTTTATCAATGCTGCAGCAGACAAAAGAATCAGGAAGCTCAGGATAATTTTACCCGTCGCTCTTTTCACGGTTTGGTTTTTCACCAGGATCTTTGTCAGTTCAGCGATTGACAGAGAAATGATAACGACAATGGATACCGTCATCAATGTTCTTGGGAATGTTCTGAGATAATGATACTTGTAGATGATCAATCCTATCTTACCCAGGAGATTAGGCTTCGACAAAAGAAAGCTATCCAGAACCGTTAGTCCTGCTATAACCGCATAGAAAATAGATACACGCTTCAAATTCTAAATCTATTGTGCTGGTAAAATCTTTCCACTACACTCGCCAAATCCAATTCTGACTCCATCTTTTTCCGCAAAGCCCCGGATGATCACTGAATCTCCGTCTTCAATGAATTTTCTTTCAGAGCCATCGCTCAATGTTAAAGGCTTTGTGCCATTCCATGTTATCTCCAACAGTGATCCATATGAATCCGGGGTTGGTCCGCTAATGGTTCCTGATGCATAAACATCTCCTACTTCAATGTTGCAGCCATTTACAGTGTGATGTGCCAGTTGCTGTACGGGATTCCAATACATGTATTTGAAGTTAGAACGAGATATTGTTTTGGGAGCACTCTTCTCACCTGACACCAAAACTTCCAGATGGATATCAAAGTTCTTTTTGCCTTCATATGATAAATAAGGAAGCACCTGTGGCATTTGCTCTGGTCCTTTTAACCGGAATGGTTCCAATGCATCCAGTGTTACAATCCATGGCGACAACGTTGATCCAAAGTTCTTGCCCAGGAATGGTCCCAACGGCACATACTCCCATTGCTGGATGTCACGTGCAGACCAGTCATTGAACAAGGCAAAACCAATGATGTGATTTTCTGCATCGGTTGTTGAAACCGGTTTACCCAAAGTAGTATTAGTACACGTAATGAATGCCATTTCAAGTTCGAAGTCGAGCTTCCGTGAAGCTGAAAATACCGGAGGCTCTGCTTCTGAAGTTTTTATCTGTCCTTTAGGGCGATGAATAGGTGTTCCTGAAACAACAATAGAGGACGCACGACCGTGATAGCCAACGGGTAAATGTTTCCAGTTTGGAAGCAATGCATTCTTTGGATCGCGAAACATAGATCCTACATTCGTTGCATGTTCTTCACTGCTATAAAAATCCGTATAATTTGGAATACTGACGGGCAATAACATCTGGACCTCTTCCATGCTGATCAACGCTATTTCGCGTGCTGCAACCTGATCTCTTAGCTCATCATTGTCATGCTGAAGCAATTCTGAAATTCTTTCTCTCACCTCTCCCACCTTCTTTCTTCCCAATGCAAAGAAATTATTGAGATGCTTATTGTTGAATATTCCTACCGGAAGGCCAAGTCCATCAAGAAAACCGTGCTCATGGAGATATACAAGGTCGATAACAAACTCACCGATTGCCACTCCTGCCGCTGGTCTTAAATAACGTGTCTTGAAAATACCAAACGGAAGATTTTGAATCGGAAAATCAGATTTTTCAGGAACTGCTAACCAGCTTTTTAATTTCGGATCATTCGGAGAAATCATACCTTGTTTTATATGTGTTCAAAAATAGTCTAATTTGGATTGTGGCATTACATCTTCCTGAAGAGTTTGACAATTACATGAAGTCCCGGCTGGGTTCTGACTTTAATAATTTTCATACTGCATTAGAACAACCTCCTCCAGTAAGCATTCGGGTTAATCCTCTAAAGTTAATTCAGCCATCAGGCTCTAAAGTACCCTGGAGTCAGTACGGTTATTATCTTGAGGAAAGGCCTGTCTTTACGCTGGATCCTGCTTTTCATGCAGGAGCGTATTATGTTCAGGAAGCGAGTTCGATGTTTTTGGAACAGGCGCTGCTGCAATGTGTCGACTTGAAGAAGTCGCTGAACGTGCTGGACCTTTGTGCTGCTCCCGGAGGAAAGTCAACACATGCGTTAAGTCTTCTTTCCTCAGATAGTTTGCTGATCTCCAACGACGTGATCCGAAGCAGGGCATCCGTCTTGTCTGAAAACATACAGAAGTGGGGAACCGATAACGTTATTGTTACCAATAGCGATCCAGCCGACTTCAACCGGATCCCTGATTTCTTTGATCTCATTATTCTTGATGCTCCATGTTCAGGAGAAGGACTGTTCCGTAAAGATCCGCACGCTGTCAATGAATGGTCACCGAAGAATGTAGATTTGTGTTCTCTGCGTCAGCGAAGAATTGTTGGTGATGTATGGTCCAGTCTGCGACCGGGAGGTACATTGATCTATTCGACCTGCACCTATAATCAAAAAGAGAATCTTGAAAATCTTCAATGGATTTATGATCAGGGGGAGGCTTCTTTTTTGAAATTATCTGTTCCAAAAGAATGGAACGTTGAGACTATCGGGTCTGGCTCCTGCATCGGCTATCAGTTATTCCCTCATAAGGTGAGAGGAGAAGGATTCTTTCTTTCAGTGATCCGGAAAAGTGATGACAGGAATATACAGTCATTAAAATCGAAGGATCGTCTTAACTATCCTACGAAAGCACAGGTAAAGGATTTTTCAGAATGGGTACAAAATTCAGAAAGTCAGAATTTCTTTTTGCACAATCAAACTGTTCGCATGATGCCTAACGGGAAGACTGCCGAACTGAATCTTGCATTAAATCACCTCAATGTATTATCTGCGGGCACGGCAGTACTGGAGATCATGAAGAATAAGTTTGTGCCGGATCATGCGCTCGCCATGTCTTTGCGACTGAACAAAGGAAACTTTAATACACTTTCTGTATCACGTGAAGAAGCGCTGGACTATCTCAGTAAAAATCAAATGACTTCTCTTCCTGAAAATTTAGGATTCACGCTGGTGGAATTTGAGGGTCTTCCACTCGGATGGGTCAATGTATTACAAAACAGATTGAATAATCTGTATCCGGCATCCTGGAGAATAAGAATGGGGCACTAGGCCCCACTCTTCACTAAACCAACATCCCAAAAATTAAAAACCAACTAAAAAACCAACAATACTGTTTGAATGATGGCGTCGGGCAGTGCTACACCACTGAAAAAAATCCCGACACACAAGACCTTTTCATTGCTTCTTGCTAATTGAATTGCCAAAGGCAGAGTACTCACAGATAACACTGCATACACGACGGTAAACATTGCTGTAAGAATGATCACCACGACGGCACTGCCTGTCAGGAAGATCGCAATCATACTTCCTATGATCACAATCATTCCACGATAGAAGGATCTTTTCAGTCCAAGATTATTTACTACGTTACTGAGAGGAAGGGAAAGTCCGGCGGAAACCACCAGGATCAACACCAGCATCCATTTACCATTAAAGCCCAGCAGTTCGTCATACACTCTTGGGAAGAGATTAAACATTACTGATGTTGCCAATCCCATTCCAAGTCCCATCAGGAAAATGAATCCCCAATGATTTTCATCTGACACGTCTTTCTTAACCGCTTCAACGCTGACTCCCTTTTGTTTAAAGAGGCTTAGTGAGTTCTCACGCAAGAAGTATCCAGAAAGGAAAACGATCAATCCACCGGTAACAAAAGTCAAAGGAGCTCCAAGAAAATCAATGATATCAACGATCACTGGTTCGAGGGCATACAATAAATTACCAACGATTGTCAGCAATGCCATTGCTTTCGGCATTCTTTCGATCGGGGTGAAAAGTTCTATGGTAGATAAGGCCGGGCTGGTGAAGATGCTCATGGCGATCAACCAGAAAATAATAAGTATCGGAAGGATCCATCGGAATATTTCTCCCGGATTGGTAAATAGCGTAAAGGCCACTGCCATAAAAACCATAGCAGCGAAAGAAATTCCAAGTGTTATGATGGGAAGACGATGACCGCTCTTGATTCTGAACCGGTCTCCGATCTTACCGGCGATGGGTGGTGTGATCACTAGAATAATTCCCTGCGCGATGGTCAGGAAAAGTGTAAACTCTGTGAAGTGAAATTTTTCCAGCAACTTAGGCTGATAGTTCTGATAGGCGATCCATCCAATGACAATAGAGCCGTACAATGCTGCAAGACTCCATAACTGGCGCCACTGAATGGTAGTAGATTTTTCTTCCTGAATAAAGGGTTCGGTTTGGGACAAGGAGAGTTCCATAAAATTAAAATGTCGTTTTGATTACATACGAAGCATCCGGCATAGCTGGATTTCTGACTCGTTTCCTTATTTTTGCCCTCCGTTTTAACGATTTATCATGTCATTGTCCACCAAATACGATCCCACCGAAGTAGAAGATAAATGGTATTCATACTGGATGGAGAAAGGCTTTTTTCACGCTAAACCCAACCCTGGAAAAGAGCCTTTTTGCATTGTAATACCTCCTCCTAACGTCACGGGTGTATTGCACATGGGGCACATGCTGAACAATACGATTCAGGATATCCTTATCAGAAAGGCCCGCATGCAAGGCAAGGAAGCCTGCTGGGTGCCGGGAACGGATCATGCTTCCATTGCTACTGAAGCCAAAGTTGTGGGCATGCTGCGTGAGCGTGGAATTAAAAAATCTGATCTCACACGAGATGAGTTTTTAAAGTATGCCTGGGAATGGAAAGAGAAATACGGCGGCATCATTCTGGAACAATTGAAAAAGCTAGGAGCTTCCTGCGATTGGGAACGCACCAGCTTTACCATGGATCCTGATTATTATAAAGCTGTCATCCGGGTATTTGTTGATCTGTATAATAAAGGATACATCTATCGCGGATTGCGTATGATCAACTGGGATTGCGAAGCAAAGACGGCGCTCTCCAATGAAGAAGTTCTTTACAAAGAAGATGGAGAGACCTCTATCCTTTATTCTATTCGTTATAAGATCAAGGACACAGCAGATGAGTGGATCACGATCGCCACACAACGCCCTGAAACGATCATGGGCGATGTTGCCATTGCTGTTAATCCAACCGACGAGCGTTATAAGAAACTGATAGGAAAGAAGATCCTGGTTCCCTTCATCAACCGTGAGATTCCAGTCATTGCAGATGACTATGTTGATAAAGCTTTCGGAACTGGATGTTTGAAAGTTACACCTGCTCATGATGTCAACGATTATGAAATCGGATTGCGTCATAAGCTTCCGGTTATTGACACTATCAATGATGATGGAACGATCAACGAGAAAAGCGAGCTTCCCAGGTTCTATGGAAAAGATCGCTTTATTGTTCGCAAGATGATTGTAAAAGATCTGCGTGAAGCAGGGCATCTTGTAAAAGAAGAAGAATTTGTTACCCGCATCGGCCGATCCGAAAGAACGAACACCGTTGTTGAACCAAAACTCTCACTGCAATGGTTCGTGAAGATGAAAGAAATCTCACACAAGGCGTATCGTGCGGTGGAAGATGATGAGATCAGGCTTCATCCTGCAAAATTCAAGAACACCTATCGCCATTGGATGGAAAACGTACGCGACTGGTGTATCTCACGTCAGCTTTGGTGGGGTCATCGCATCCCGGCCTATTTCTATGGCACTGGGGAAAATGATTTTGTTGTTGCCGAAACACTGGAAGAGGCATTGACAATGTGCTCTGAAAAGACAGGAAGAAAGATCGAGGAAAAAGATCTGCGCCGCGATGAGGATGTACTGGATACATGGGCATCATCCTGGCTATGGCCAACGGCAGTGTTTGGAGGATTCAATGATGAATATTTCGACAAGAAGACAGGGAAAATCATCAAAGGAAAAAACAAAGACCTGGATTATTTCTATCCGACCAATGTACTGGTGACGGCTCCTGAGATCCTTTTCTTCTGGGTAGCCAGAATGATCATTGCCGGTTATGAGTACATGGATGAAAAGCCGTTTGAGGATGTTTACCTGACAGGTATAGTTAGGGATAAGCTGGGACGCAAGATGTCCAAGCAATTAGGAAACTCACCGGATCCTTTGGATCTGATCAAAAATTATGGTGCGGATGGCGTTCGTACAGGAATGTTATTCAGTTCACCGGCGGGAAATGATCTACCCTTTGATGAAAAGCTGGTTGAGCAGGGAAGAAATTTTGCAAACAAAATCTGGAATGCATTTCGTCTGGTGAAGGGATGGGAAGTATCTGATCTTCCGATGCCAGAAGAAAATAAAATTGCTATCGATTGGTTTGAATCAAGGTTTAATAAATCACTGAAAGAGATCAACGATCATTTTGAAAAATTCCGGATCTCAGATGCATTGATGTCGGTATATAAGTTGGTGTGGAATGATTTCTGCGCCTGGTATCTTGAAATCATCAAACCGGAATTCGGCAAACCCATTGATGGAGAGACCTATCGTAAGACGGTTCATCATTTTGAAAATGTATTAAAAATGCTGCACCCCTTTATGCCCTTCATTACAGAAGAATTGTGGCATGAATTCTATGATAGGAAAGAGAAAGACTGCATTATTCTTGCACCATGGCCAAAGGAAAAAGAGCATGATGAAGAGATTTTAAAGCAGGCAGAGTGGGCTTTCAGCATAGTCAGTGAGATCCGCAATGTGAGAAACACGAAAGGCCTATCGCCAAAAGAAGCGCTAACATGTTTCACAAAAGCGAAGTCTGATAGCATTCATACACCGTTTGTAGCAGTGATAAGAAAACTGTCAAACGTAACGGAGATAGTTTTCAATCAGCAACCTTCTGAGCAGTCTGCTGGATTTCTGGTTGGAACAACGGAGTTTTTTATTCCAATGGCGGGTAAGACAGACGTTGTAAAAGAACGCGAGTCACTCACAAAAGAGATTGAGTATCTAAAAGGGTTTTTGATTTCCGTTGACAAGAAACTGTCAAACGAGAAGTTTGTGAACAGCGCCCCTCCACAGGTTATTGAAGGAGAAAGGAAAAAGAAGGCTGATGCAGAGATGAAGATTAAGTCGCTTGAGGAAAACTTAAGCAAGTTAGGAGTTATAACCGGCGGCTAATAACTCTATATTCTTGTACTTCATTCCAAACTTGCGGGCTACCGACTCATTGGTCAGTCCGCCTTTGTAAGTGTAAACACCTTTCATAAACCATTTGTGAGAGAAGATCATCTCCTCCACTCCCCCTTCTTCCGCAGCGCGGAGAATGGTAGGTGTAAAAATGTTACTCAAGGCAGTGGTAGCGGTGTGAGCCACGCGTGACGCTACATTGGGCACACAGTAATGAATTACATCGTATTTTCTGAAAGTGGGTTTGGAATGCGTTGTGATCTCTGATGTTGCGATGCATCCACCCTGGTCGATACTCAAGTCGATGATCAATGAATTTGATTTCATGTGACTTACCATCTCTTCGGATACCACATGACGCGCGCGACCTTTCTCTGCACGAAGTGCCCCAATGACAACATCTGCCGATTTTAAGCTTTCACCCAGCGTTGCGGTATCAATGGTAGATGTATAAAACTGATGACCTAATGTATGCTTGATTCGTCTCAGCTTATATAAATGATTATCGAATACCTGTATTTCCGCCCCAAGACTTAGTGCTGCACGCCCTGCGTACTCTGCCACAGTGCCGGATCCAACAATAACAACTTTTGTTGGGGGTACTCCGGTGATCCCTCCCAGGATAATTCCTTTTCCATCGTGAACAGAGCTAAGATACTCAGCGGCGATCAACATGACAGTGCTTCCGGCGATCTCGCTCATACCACGAACGATCGGCATCCCTCCTACCTTATCTTCAATAAACTCCCATGCGAGTGCTGTAATTCTCTTTGCTATCAATGCATCAATAAAGTTCTTTTCAAGATGTCCAACCTGAAGCGCACAGATCAACGTCTGATTAGGCTTGAAGTATTCCATCTCCGCAAGCGTAGGAGGTTCGATCTTAAGTATGATATCGGCTTTGTAAACTTCCTGTGGAGAGTAAACGATCTTTGCTCCGGCTTCGCTGTATTGCTTGTCCGCAAAACGTGAGCCGACTCCGGCTTGTGTTTCCACCCAAACATCATGACCATGGCTGACAAGAATGGCAACTGCATCTGGTGTAAGACTGATGCGATTCTCCTGTAAAGAGATTTCTTTCGGCAATCCAATAAAGAAAGTGCGATTATCTTTCTTCACCTTCATCAACTGCTCTTGTGTATAAACACTTGCTTTCGCTAATGTTTCAAATCCGGATTTTGTCTTTGCGCTCATGTACGTTGATACTCTATTTTCCGATGATGGACTCCTGTTGTGGTGATTCTGATATCGAAATGACTGGAAGGAGTCATAGTGCCCAGCTTTTCCGGCCACTCAATAAGACACCATTGTCCTGAGTCAAAATATTCGTTAGCACCGATTTCCATCAATTCCTTTTCATCCTTGATCCTGTAAAGATCGAAATGATAAATTTTATTTCCGTCTGCGCCTTCATATTCATTAATGATAGAAAATGTTGGACTGCTCATGATTTCATTAACTCCTAAAACTTCTCCAATGCTTTTGATGAGAGTTGTTTTTCCAGAGCCCATTTCACCATGAAAAAACCACAATTTCTGTTCGCCGGCAGCCTTCAAAAGGTCTTTAGCAACAACCTTTAATTGTTGTTGAGAGACTTCACCACCGTTGATCAGTTGCCACGCATCAGGCATTCTTCGAAGTTAAGAAAATTAGCGGAATGATCATCTCTTCAAGGCTCACTCCACCATGCTGAAAGGTGTCTTTGTAAAGCCCGACGTAATAATTGTAGTTATTAGGGTATGCAAAAAACTGATCTTCAATAGCAAAGACATAGCTGGTCGAAACATTGTTCTTTGGCAGGAAGAAGCGCTCCGGTTTGGTTACCGACATGATCTTATCACCTTCGTATCCAAGATTTTTTCCCTGCTTGTAGCGAAGGTTGGAATTGACACTCTTGTCACCGATGATCTTAAATGGTTTTTTCACACGGATGGTACCGTGATCTGTTGTGATGATCACTCTCGCTTTCTTTTCAGATATCTTTTTCAGGATTTCCAGAAGCGGTGAGTGAATGAACCACGATTTGGTGATTGAACGATACGCAGCTTCATCCGGTGCGAGCTCACGAACCATGGCCATGTCAGTACGGGCATGCGATAGCATATCCACAAAATTGTAAACGATCACGTTGAGATCGTTGTTGAATAAGTTGTTTACAGAATCAGCAAGATCTCTTCCCTCTTCAAGCTTTTTGATCTTGTTATAAGAAAACTTCATATTGAGATTGCTTTTCTTGATATGCCTGGCAAGAAATTCGTCCTCGAAATTATTCTTACCATCATCCACATCTTCTCCTACCCAAATGTCGGGATGCGTCTTTGCCATCTCTGACGGAAGCATTCCTGAGAAGATCGCATTACGCGCATAGGCAGTAGTGGTCGGAAGGATTGAATAATACGTTTCTTCTTTATCAATAGTAAAATACTCAAGCAACTCCGGCTCGATAGATTTCCATTGATCAAAGCGAAGGTTATCAATTACAATAAGAAACGTAGGCCGGTTGGCATTGACTTCAGGAAAGACCTTCTTCTTCATCACCTGATGGGATAGTAAAGGCTTTGAAACTTTTGGATCATTCAGCCAGCTTTCAAAATGTCTCTTGATAAACCGGCAGAAATTTACATTCGCCTCCACCTTTTGCGACTCCAGTACTTCTGCCATGCTTGCATCGGATTGATCCATCTGCAATTCCCAGAACACAAGTTTCTTATAAATGTCAGCCCAGGCTTCATGGTTCATATCATCAAGGAACGCCATGCTGATCCTTTGAAATTCCTGCTGATATCCTGAGTTGGTCTTTTCTATTACGAGATTTTTCTTGTCAAGGATCTTCTTTACAGAGAGCAATATCTGACTTGGATTGATCGGCTTGATCAGATAATCGTCTATCTTCGACCCGATCGCCTCCTCCATAATTTGTTCTTCTTCGTTCTTGGTGATCATCACCACGGGAACATTCGGCTTTGTACTTTTTATTAAGCCCAGTGCTTCCAGGCCTGACATTCCCGGCATATGCTCATCCAGGAAAATAACATCGAAGCTCCGGGTCTCATTCAGCTCCACCGCCTCTGTGGCATTGTTTACCGGCGTAATATCGTATCCTCTCTGCTGCAGGAACAGGATATGGGGTTTTAGTAAATCAATCTCATCATCTGCCCACAAAATCGAATATCTTTGCATGAGGTTTTTTTGTTACAAGTTAGTTAAATCTGATGTCGTTATCTGAGCAATTATCTGGCCATGAAAACCGAATTAACTCTAATTAACGTAATCACTGTTGAATAAGAACAAAATAATAAACGATCCGGTTTACGGCTTTATATCGGTAAAGAGCGAAAAGATTTTTGACCTTATCGAACACCCTTATATCCAGCGGATGAGGCATATCCGCCAGTTGGGACTTGCCGAACTTGTTTACCCGGGCGCGATTCACACCCGATTTCATCATGCACTGGGAGCCATGCATCTTATGTCCGAAGCTCTGGAAGTGCTTCGTTCAAAAGGCATTGACCTTTCAGATGAGGAAGTTGAGGCAGCCCAGATTGCGATCCTTCTTCACGATACAGGTCATGGACCTTTCTCCCATTCACTTGAAAAAACGTTGCTGGGAAACATTCAACATGAGAGCATTTCTTTTCTGTTTATGAAAGAACTGAATCGTCAGTTCAATGGGGAGCTGAGTCTTGCGATGAAGATATTTCAAAACACGTATCATAAAAAATTCCTTCATCAATTAGTAAGCTCTCAACTGGATATCGATCGTCTTGATTATCTGAATCGCGACAGCTTTTTCACCGGAGTGAAAGAAGGTGCCGTTGGAACGGATCGGATCATTGCCATGCTGAATGTTGTAAAGGGTCAGTTGGTGGTTGAGGAAAAAGGAATCTATAACATAGAGAATTTTCTGAATGCGCGAAGATTGATGTACTGGCAGGTGTACCTCCATAAGACCTGCGTCAGCGCCGAACGTCTGCTTGTTAATATTGTTAAGCGTGCTCAATATCTTGCTACATCAGGAGAAACTCTTGCTGCCTCTGAAGCATTCTCTCTTTTCCTGCATCATCATTATTCTTTGGAAGATTTTTCCGAAAAGAAAAATCTACTTAGCTCTTTTGGACGATTGGATGATTACGATGTATGGGGAGCGATCAAGCAATGGCAGTCGCATCCGGATGAAGTTCTATCAATGCTTTGTAAAATGTTACTGGAAAGAAGACTATTTCAGATAAAACTTTCAACGGAGCCCATCAACAAATCAGACCTTGAAAAGGTAAAGGATGCCATCGCAAAAGAGTGGCAACTGATGAAGAGTGATGCCACCTATTTGTTTTCTCATGGCACAGTTTCCAATGAAGCCTATCTGTCTGAGCGAAACTCAATTCAGATACTCATGAAATCAGGAGAATTGTTGGATGTTGCGCAGGCTTCCGACCTTCCCAACATCAAAGCGATGAGCAAAATCGTGAAAAAAAACTACCTATGCTGGCCCAAAAGCCTATCTTTGTAAAGGACCTAAATTGATTATCTACGGGTCCATTGAAGAGATCCTCAGACGCCAACCCTTATGGAATTTACCCTAAATCAAATTGCCGGAATGCTGGGCGGTGAAGTTCGCGGTGACGGGAACAAGAAAATCAACATGCTTGCCAAGATCCAGGATGCTAAGGAAGGCCAGATCGCTTTTCTTGCTAATCCGAAATACGAGCAATACATCTATACTACTAACGCTACTGCAGTCATCGTTGCAAGAGACTTCCAGCCAAAGAAAGAAGTACAATCATCCCTTGTACTGGTAGATGATCCTTACTCAAGCTTCACGGTTCTGCTGGAAGAATATCACAAGCTTATCAGCTTTCAAAAATCAGGAATTGAACAACCTAGCTTCATTGGTGAAAAGACAACCACCGGAAAGAACATTTATCGCGGAGCATTCTCTTATATAGGGTCCAACGTAAAGATCGGAGACAATGCCAAGATTTATCCACACGCTTTTGTTGGAGATGATGTTGTTTTAGGAGACAATGTTATCCTTCATCCCAATGTAAAGCTCTATGCAGGTACCCGAATAGGAAACAACTGTGTCATTCATTCCGGTACCGTTATTGGTTCCGATGGATTCGGATTTGCTCCTCAAGGGGATGGTACATATAAGACTATCCCACAGCTTGGTAATGTCATTATTGAAGACAACGTAACGATCGGCGCTAACACCGTTATTGATTGCGCAACCCTTTTTGGAGACTCAACCATCATCCGTCAGGGTGTAAAGCTTGACAACCTTATTCAGATTGCACACAATGTTGAGATTGGAAAGAATACAGTGATCGCTGCTCAGGCAGGAATTTCAGGATCTTCCAAAGTGGGAGAAAATTGTATGATTGCCGGGCAGGTGGGCATCGCAGGACACTTGTTTATTGCTAACAATACCAGTTTAGGAGCACAGGCAGGTATTTCCAAATCTGTCATGAAAGAAGGAGAACGGCAGTTGGGATACCCTGCTTACGATATTAAGGAGTATTTCCGGGCCTATGCGGTCTTTAAAAAGCTTCCGGAAATGAGCCACAGGCTGCGCGACCTTGAAAAAAAGGTTGAAAGTCTGGCGCCCCAGACTGCTGAGATCCTGAATAATGGCCAAAACGGGGGCCAATAAGCGGTTTGTCCCGGCCATTCTTATAACTACCCTCCGATTGTCGGTCGCTTTTGGCATACTGGTGTAAGCCCCTTAAATTTGCGCACCAATTTAATTCATGCTTAATCACAAGCAACAGACCATAAAGAAGTCGGTGACGATCTCAGGCGTTGGACTCCACACAGGAGTTCAGACCACTCTCACCTTCATGCCAGCAAAACCTAACCATGGGATCAAATTCCAGCGGGTTGATTTGCCTGGCTCTCCCATTATTGATGCCGACTGCGACCGGGTCGTAGACGTATCACGGGGAACCACACTTGAACAAAGCGGCGCGCGTGTCAGCACCGTTGAGCATACCCTGGCGGCCCTGGTTGGTCTCGAGATCGACAACGTTCTGATCCAGATTGACGGACCGGAAGCACCCATTATGGATGGGAGCTCTATCCAGTTTGTGCAGGTATTAAAAGAAGCTGAACGTGAAGAGCAAAATGCTTTGCGTGATTTCTTTGAAGTTCAGGATAGTATCTTCTATCGTGAAAGTGCACGTCATGTCGAGATTGCTGCCCTTCCACTGGATGACTATCGTGTGACGGTAATGATCGACTACAACTCTCCGGTTTTAGGAAGTCAGCATGCATCGATCACCAACATTCAGCAGTTTGAAAAAGAAATTGCTTCATGCAGGACATTCTGTTTCCTTCACGAACTTGAGATGCTGTATAAAAACAACCTCATCAAAGGTGGAGATCTTAACAACGCGATTGTAATTGTTGACCGTGTGGTAGAACCGCATGAGTTGCAAAACATTGCACGCATGTTGGGCAAGCCTGCCGTAGAAGTAAAAAGAGAAGGAATTCTTAATAACGTTGAGCTTCGTTATAACAATGAGCCAGCGCGTCACAAGCTATTGGATATCGTAGGCGATCTTGCTTTGGCGGGTCGTCCGTTGAAAGCTCAGATCCTTGCGGCACGTCCGGGTCATGCGGCCAATGTAGCATTCGCCAAGAAGCTTAAGAAGGCAATGGCGGAATCTGATAAAAAAGGAGTTCCGCGTTACAACCCATCCCTGCCTCCGGTGATGGATATTAATAAGATCACGCAAACACTTCCTCATCGTTATCCATTCCTGCTGATTGACAAGATCATCTATCTGGATAAGGAGACGGTAGCAGGAGTCAAGAACGTAACGATGAACGAGCATTTCTTTGCCGGACATTTTCCGGGAAATCCGGTAATGCCTGGAGTTTTGCAAGTTGAGGCGATGGCTCAGATCGGAGGAATTCTTGTTTTGAACACCGTACCTGATCCTGAAAACTACTGGACTTATTTTCTGGGAATCGATGAATTCCGTTTCCGTAAAATGGTTTTACCTGGAGACACGCTTGTAATACAGTGTGATCTGCTGGCTCCTATAAAAAGAGGTATTGCAAAAATGTATGGAAGAGGCTATGTAGGTAACACGCTTGTGTGTGAAGGAACTATGACAGCCAGTATCGTTAGAAAAGATTCATGAGTTACCACCCATTAGCCAACGTACATCCTGAAGCCGTAATCGGCAATAATGTTATTATCGAGCCCTTTGCTACTATCCAGAAAGATGTAGTGATAGGAGATAATAGCTGGATAGGACCCAATGCAATTATTTGGGAAGGTTCACGCATTGGCAAGAACGTTAAGATATTTCCAGGAGCATCTGTCTCATCTCTTCCACAGGATCTGAAATTTGCTGGAGAGAAAACAGAAACTTTTATTGGAGACAACACTGTCATTCGCGAAAGCGTAACGATCAGTCGTGGTACTGCAGACAAGCATAAGACGGTGATCGGAAAGAATTGCCTTCTGATGGCATACGTTCACATCGCTCATGATTGCATCATTGGCAACAATTGCATCTTTGCAAATGCCGTACAGGTAGCAGGACATGTAACGATTGAAGATTGGGCGATCATAGGAGGAGCAAGTGCTTTACATCAGTTTGTCAAGATCGGAGCTCACGTTATGTTATCGGGCGGATCACTGGTAAGAAAAGATGTTCCACCCTATACCAAGGCTGCACGTGAGCCATTGACATATGCGGGTGTTAACAGCATTGGTTTAAGAAGACGCGGTTTCTCATCTGAGAAGATCAGCGAGATCCAGGAGATCTACAGGTTTATCTTTTTGAAGGGCCTTAATAATTCAAAAGCTCTTGATTCTGTTGAAAAGGAAATGGCACCGAGTGAAGAGCGTGATTATATCATCAATTTCATCCGCAGTTCAGAGCGTGGTGTTATGAAAGGTTTTTCAGCCAGCACCGCATCCTTTGAATGATCATCACCGCGGCAAACCTTGGCAAGCAATTCAATCGTGAATGGATTTTCAAGGACTTAAGCTATTCTTTTAAGCCGGGTATACATGCAGTCACCGGACCAAACGGTTCTGGTAAGTCAACTCTTCTTCAGGTTTTGTGGGGGCAGCTTCCCGCCTCAGAGGGTACTCTGACTTTTACAGAGGATGAAAAGGATTTTCCTGCAGAAGATATCTATCAGCAAATCGTAATTGCCACACCCTATATGGATCTCGTAGAGGAATTTACTCTGGAGGAGATTTTAAAGTTTCATTTTTCTTTTAAGAAAAGCATCAATGGGAAGAGCATCCATGAGATCATGGACCTTCTGGAATTATCTCACGCAAAGAATAAAACCATTGGCCAGTTTTCCTCAGGAATGAAGCAGCGTCTCAAGCTTGGACTTGCCTTTTTTTCAGATGTCAAAATCGTATTTCTTGATGAACCGACGACCAATCTGGACAAAAAATCAATCGCCTGGTATTGGCAGAATTTTGAGCATTTAGGGCCTGAAAAGGTCGTTTTTGTGGGTTCTAACCTCGAAAATGAGTACCCCCAAAATGCGGTAAAAATTAACCTTCCAGATTATAAATAAGGTTACTAATCGGTACGATCTCTAATTAAACCACAATGCTTAACGCATTAATAACAATTCCCTTTCAAAAAGAATCCTTATTTTAGTATGTTTGAAACTATATCATCCACTATGAAAAGCACAAAACTACTTATTGGCGTAGCTCTTATTGGCCTTCTTTTGACCTACTCAGGGTGCGGCAAAGATTCCGGTCCTAGTCAAAGTGAACAGGACAAGCAGGTAGTAAAGCTCAAGAAGACATGGAAGTGCACTGGTGCTACTGTCGACAATGCAGCTCCCTCAGGATTACCAGCAGGATATTCTTATACCAGTTTAGTATTAACAATTGACGGAACTGCAGGCAAAACTACTTTGCCATATACCGCTACAGGCCGTCCATCCAATGGTGGATCGGTTACAAGTCCATGGCCAGCATCAGGTAATTTTGAACTAGGATCTACTGACTTCGCTACTGTTATTACCCGCGATGACGGATTGCCAATCAATTATTCTGTAACAGAAACGACGCTCGTTTTGAATTTCTCTTATCAGGGAACTGGTTTCCCAGGATCAAGAGTTGACAACGTTAAAGGAGCCTGGGTATTTACTTTCGCAGCTCAATAAGCATTTAATATTCTTAAAAAAAGACCTCTTCACGGAGGTCTTTTTTTTGATTCTACTTCAGAACTACGAGTGTCATGCCATCTCCTCCCCGGTCAGCATGCTCATCTGAAAACGATTCAACGCCTTTCAATTTTTTGAGATATTCACGCGCAACTTTTCGCAACACACCTTCTCCTTTGCCATGAAGTATTTTTACCTGAGACTGACTCAATAGAATAGCATCATCCATAAACCGGGTCAGTAATGGAATAACCTCTTCTACCCTCTTACCACGGATATCCAGCACAGGTGAAAAATCGGATTGACGTTGATGAAGTTCCACTCCTCGCGTGATGGGTTGGTTGCTTTTGGCAAATAACTGATCACTCTTGACTAATCGATCTATTTTAACCGTCGATCTCAAATCACCGAACTGAACAACTGCAGTTTTGTCTTTCAATGATAAAATCGTCCCGCTAACTTCCCCTCCCATCATTCTTACTTTATCACCCACCACCAACGGACCAGAAGGCTTTACTACTGCTGCGGAATGAGGCTTTACTTTTTTCTCAAGGTCTTTCAATCCCTGCCGCACCTTTCGTGTCTCCTGCTTCTCAGCTTTATTTTCCCTGATATGACGAATCGTTTTTTCTATTTCACGGTTGGTTTCCTGCAGAAGGGTTGACGCTTCCGCTTTTGCGGTATTTAGAATTTCTTTTTTCTGGAGTTCCAGCTTGCTTACCAGCTCTTCATAATGGTTAAGAGTTGAGTTAAGTTTTGTCTCTCTCTGATGGATCTCCTTTTCCTTTTCAGCAAGCTGCTGTTTGTCCTCAGCGACCTCCTTCATAAGTGTTTCCAATCCTGTAAGATCTTTTCCAATGATCCTTTCTGCTGCTGAGAGAGTTTCGTTTGAAAGTCCTGTCTTACGGGCAATCTCAAGGGCAAACGAACTGCCGGGCTGGCCAACCTCAAGTTGAAAAAGCGGAATGAGATGTTCTGTATCAAATAGCATTGCTGCATTTCTCATCCCAACGAAATTGCTTGCAAAAACCTTGAGATTATAATAATGAGTCGTTGCAAGACCCCAGACTTTATTTTTAACCAATTGTTCAAGAACGGCCTGTGCAATGCCGCCGCCGAAATTAGGATCGGTACCGGAGCCAAGTTCGTCCATCAGAACGAGCGTACTTCCATTGGACTGCCGGATGAAGAAGTCCATATTCTTCAGATGAGAACTGTAGGTACTCAAATCATTTTCTATGGATTGCTGATCACCAATGTCGAGGAACATCTTTTCAAATATCCCCATGACTGAATCTTCACGAACAGATACCAGAAAACCACACTGAAACATATATTGAATAAGTCCAATTGTTTTGAGGCAAACAGACTTACCACCTGCATTCGGACCTGATACCAGCAGAAAGCGATTATCATCCCTTAGCTCAATGGTTAATGGTATCAAAGGCCGCTTATTCTTTAAGGATAAAAAAAGCAAAGGATGGCGAGCCTGCTTCCAGTCGATTACAGGAAATTCTTTAATAGATGGAAGGCCCGCTTCAATGTCCTGGGAAAATTTTGCTTTGGCTCTGTTGAAATCCAGGGCACCCAGAAATTCATATCCATCCTCAATTTCGGAAAGATCTATCCGAATCAGGGAAGTAAGCTCCTGAAGTATCCGGATAATCTCCTTTCTCTCTTCCAGTTCAAGATCACGCAAATCATTGTTGGCCTCCATGACTTCGCCTGGCTCCATATAAACGGTCTGTCCGGTTGAAGATTGATCAATGATATATCCTTTGATCTTTCTCTTGTGCTCAACGGTGATGGGTATTACTAATCTTCCATCACGTATGGTGGGATGTGATCCTACAGGTGTCCAGCCTTGCTCAAGTGCCTGACGCATGATCTGATCTGCAACACGGCGTATTTTTACTTCTTCCTCTCTCAGTCTTTTTCTGATTCTCGCAAGTGCGGGTGAAGCATTATCTTTTACTTTTCCCTCGTCATCAATTTTTTGCTGGATGGCTTCCAATACCCTTTTTATGGCGATGAACGGCTTGCTCAATTGAAACAACGCGGGATATTTCAATTGATTCTTGTTCAGAAAGTTTCTGGCAGCCTGAATGATTACCAGGGCTTTTGCGATCCTTAAAAGGTCTTCACTTTCAAGAAAATTACCATCAATCGCTGCCGTTTCAAACCATGTTTGTGGATCGTCATAATTGTGAATGGGAAAATCTTCTCCACGTTCCAGGATTTGCTTCAATTCAAGATTCTCCTGCAGAAGTTTATGGATCTGCGAAGAATCGGAAAGAAAGACAATGTCATGAACCCGCTTTTCCCCAAGCGATCCAAGACAATAATTAATGATGCGTTGCCGTATCTGATCAAAGCCTAATCTGGCCTCAAAATCAAAAGGATAGATCATGATGGTTGTCGGGGACCCGGGAGAAGCCTTTGCTCCCGTAAACTGAGTGAATCGATAACAATATCATAGATGGCTTCCATCTTCGTCGGATTCTCCAGATAGTACTGGTATGACCTTCTTAATGTTGAGTCTGTTATTCCTTTCATCCTCATTAGAGAATCCTGTCTTGGAATAAAGAGTCGGAAGGCTGAATCACGGGTAATAGGGATCATTTGAAGGCGAGCCTCCGATAAATACATATCCAGCATGAAATCCACCATTTGAGCTTGTGTCAATACCCCCGGCTCAGTGTCCTTTTTACAAGACACGATTGTGCTTAGTATCACCATTAAGACAATCCCGCTGAATCTCATGTAAATCTTTCTTTTAGGGTGCGCAAATTACTCATATTTTAGCGCCACTAAAATGATGCCGGAGTGCGGGAACTTCTTAAAAAGCTTAGGAGATACGAAATTCAGATACGCAAGGCGATCAACAGCCAGATGCAGGGGGATTTTCATTCAATCTTCAAAGGATCAGGTCTGGAGTTCGACGACGTTCGACCCTATCAGTACGGCGATGACATTCGCTCAATTGACTGGCACGTTTCCGCCAAGGGTCATGGAACATTTGTAAAGACCTTTAAGGAAGAAAAAGAGCAAACCATCTTTTTCGTCATGGACGTTAGTGCTTCCCAAAACATCGGAAGTCCTGGTAAAACAAAGTTTGACATTGCTACCGAGATCTGTGGAGTGCTGGCGCTTTCTGGAGCAAAAGAATCCAGTCAGGTAGGCTTGATCTGCTACTCAGACGAACGTGAAAAATATCTGAAACCAAAGAAAGGCATTGCTCAGGCGTATGAAATTCTTGCCAGCCTTATTAGACTTAAGCCTCGTTCATCAAAAACAAATTTGGCTAAGGCTGTATCTTTTGCTTTGAATTCCATCAAAAGAAAAAGTGTGATCGTGATGATCTCCGACTTTATCGATGAGGGATATTACCATAATCTAAAATCCCTGGCTCAGAAGCATGACCTTGTTTTACTTCAGATCACAGATAAAAGAGAAACCAATCTCCCCAAGCTGGGAATCATTCCGGCGTTGGATAAAGAATCCAAAAAGACACTTTGGATCAATACTTCTTTCGGAGAGTTCCGTGATCATCTTACCACTTCTCATGCCGGACGTCAGACAGAGTTGATGAAATTCAGTCGCAAGCATCAGATCAATTTTTTGAGCATTACAACGGACGAGGATTACGTGCCGAAGCTGCTGCGGTTGTTCAAGGTCCGAAACAAATCTTTAAAGACTTCGTAAGCTAATGCTGTTTGAGAATAGAATGAGAGTAGTTGGATGCATTGGACTTTTGATGTTGACCCTGTCAGTTTACGGGCAGGAGAATCCTCAACCCAAAGCGACTGTTAACGCCAGATTCGAATCTGATAGCATCAGCGTGGGTAAAGTAATTCCCTATTCCCTGACGGCACGATATTCAAAAGCCGAACAGTTAATTTTCCCGGATTCTACTTTTTCTTTTGCTCCTTTTGAATTCAGCAAAAAAATATTCTTCCCTACTAAAACAACGGGAGATGTTAGCTATGATAGTGTAGTGTATTGGCTCACCACATTTGAAATTGACAGCATCCAAAAATTACGACTACCCGTATTCGTGATCCAGCAAATGGATTGTGTTGCCGTACTTTCTCCTTTTGATAGTGTTCGTCTGAATTTTCGCGTTGCCGCAATGCCGGATTCAACGAAAGCCCAAAATCTTCCATTGAAGACGAATACTATTTATCAGCGTGTTTCATGGATATTTAATTATCCGGTGGCGGCGATCATTACAGGCATTCTTCTATTGGTCGTTATCGTCTGTTGGATACTTTTCGGAAAGCGTATTCGCAAGTATTTTGCAATAAAGAAACTTACCAGAGAGTACAACGAGTTCATTGCCCGGTTCAACAAATCACTGGATCAACTTTCATCAGAATTTAATGGCCGAAAGGCTGAGGATGCGCTCATCATCTGGAAAGGATATATGGAGGATCTTGAGCGATATCCTTATACAAAATTCACTTCACGTGAGATCATTCGAAGGGAAAATGATGACCAACTTGGAAATGCTTTACGTTCTATTGACAGAGGAATTTATGGAGGCCTTTCCTCATCGTTAGAACCATTCCGGTTTTTACAGACTTATTCGCAAACCAGATTTCAAAAAAAAGAGGCGGAGGTAAAAAATGGATAGTTTGAATTATTGGTCTTTGGATTGGTTTGCGCCTTCAACGCTGGGCTCCTTCACCTGGACGTATGTGGGATTTCTGTATGGAATTATTGCGGTGCCACTTGTTTTGATCGTGCGATGGGCGTCGAGATATTTTCTGAATCAGAAGTTGCCGGTAGCATTCACGAAAAGCGACTTAAAAAGTTCGCCTCTTACATTATTGAGATTGATTCCGGAATTTCTGCTTGCAATTGTTGTGATCCTGATTCTTGTTGCGCTTGCCCGGCCGCAAAAAACAAATGAGAAAGTAGAGCAATGGACCGAAGGTATCGACATCATGCTGGCGATTGATATTTCACAATCCATGCAGATTGAAGACTTCACTCCTAACCGACTTGAAGCTGCCAAGAATGTTGCACGCGATTTTATAAAAGGAAGGCTTCAGGACAGGATTGGAATAGTTGTATTCTCAGGAGATGCCTTTTCACTCACACCTCTCACAACAGATTATACACTCCTTAACGCATATCTCAATGAGATGAATTTTGATATGATTGAAAGTCGTGGAACGGCGATTGGAAGTGCCATGGCAGTGGTCACCAATCGCATGCGTGAGTCCACTTCAAAATCAAAAGTCTGTATTCTATTGAGTGACGGAGACAACACTGCCGGGAATATTGATCCTATTACCTCTGCAGAACTTGCAGCGGCTTATAATATCAAGACCTATACTATTGTAGTTGGTAAAGAAGGGATGGTACCTTTTGGAAAGGATTTCTTTGGCAGACCTAACATGGTTGAAAATACAGTTGATGAATCCACCATGAGAAAGATTGCAGAGATTGGTGGGGGTGAATTTTTTCGGGTAACAGACAACCAGGCATTGCAGCAGGTTTTTAAAAAAATTGATCAATATGAAAAAGCAGAGATCAAGGAGACCCGTTTTAAAGACACTACTGATTTCTATTTTATCTATTTGCGATGGGCTATGGCATTCTTCCTGTTATGGCTACTGTTGAAATCTACTTTCCTAAGCAACGTACTTCAGGATTAGAAAATCATATAAAGGAGATTGTTTTCGCATTGAGCAGAAGTCGTGCTCCAAAGAAAATGAGGAGAATTCCAAGAATAATATTCATGATCCTAAGAGTTTTTGAAGTAACAAGCAGTCGGAGTTTGTCTGCCAGATAAGCTTTCAAGATGTCAGTTGATAATACTGTTCCGAGCAAAAAGGCAAAGAATAGAGCAAATTCACCTGCTTTTGTGTATCCAAAATTAAGGGTTGCATAACTCACAGTCCCGATCCAGAAAAATAAAACCATAGGTGTCATCCCGTTGATCAGAAAACCTTTGATAACATAACGGAACAATCCTCTTTCCGAAACAGATGTTGAGACTGTACTGTTCTTTGCACGACTCTTGATTAACAAATGATAAAGACCAAATCCAATTAAGATACCGCCCCCTGCGTAAGCCATGTATATTTTGAGATTGGAATCCGCCATTATCTGAGCCAGTCCGAAATAACAGATAACAACATAAAGTATATCGCTGATAGAAACACCAAAAGCTACGAGCACGCCTCTCCAGAAGCCGCGCTCAATGCTGGTTTGCATAATCGTAAAGAATACCGGGCCGACGAGGAATGTAAGGACTACGCCAAACTCAATTCCGTTTAAGATGATTTCGATCACTTGTTAAGATATGATTGCCAATCCTCAAGCTGAGCACTTTTCATTACTCTCGGAAATTTATTCTGTCCCCCCACCTTTCCTTTGGATTCCATCCATTGATAAAAAGTTTTAACCGGAACTACATCAACATAAACATCCCTGAGGGCTGCACTCCGCTCCACGGCATAATCATCGTTGAGATCTTTCAGGAAGAAATCAAGTCGCTCTTTTAGGAGTTTTTTATCCACTTTATTATCCGTTCCAATAAACCAATGATGAGCAAACAAACTGCCGTGAGGAATGCCAGCCACTGTAAATTCTTTAATGTCAATGTTCAATTCATTGGAAACAAGCTCAATCGCTTTATTCATGTTGTCAACGGAAAGGTGTTCACCACAAAGACTTAGAAAATGTTTCGTACGACCTGTGATCACAATCTCCGTTTCCTCAAGCGATGTGAATTTTATCACATCACCTATGAGATACCTCCACGCTCCTGCGCACGTTGACAAAAGCAAAGCGTACTCTTTTCCCTCTTCCACCTCGTCGATAAGAAGTGTTTTTGCCTCTGGATTCAGTTCACCATCGGATTGAAAATTCTCATCGTTGAATGGGACAAACTCATAAAAGATTCCATTGTTTAGCACCAGCTTCATTGAGCGCTGGCGAGGTTCCGCCTGATAGGCAATAAATCCTTCAGACGCGAGATATGTCTCAATAAAACTAATGGGTCGACCCAGCAATTTTTCAAATCCCTTTCGATAGGGATCAAAGGAGACTCCGCCATGAACATACACATTCAGGTTGGGCCATATCTCATGAATGTTGCGGACTTTATAGTGAGAAATAATTTTCTCCAGCAATATCTGAATCCATGCCGGCACACCCACAATAATTCCGATATCCCAGTCATGCGCTTTCTTGGTAATCTCCTCAAGCTTTGAATCCCATTTACGGGTCTTTGCAATTTTCTTTCCAGGCTTATAAAAGTGTTGAAACCAGAATGGCAATCGTGCTGCCTGAATTCCACTTAGATCACCTTCAAAATAACTTCCCTTTTTATTAAGGTGAGTGCTGCCGCCAATCATTAAAATACCAGCTTCAAAAAACTTCGTAGGTAAATCATATTTTGACAAAGAGATGATCTGACGAATGCTTGTCTTTTGAATCGCCTTTGTCATATCCTTTGTTACTGGAATATACTTTGAAGCAGCATCAGAAGTACCCGAGCTCAACGCGAAGTATTTGACCCGGCCTGGCCAGCAAATGTTCTTCGCTCCTTTTCTGGCGAGGTGCCACCAATCTTTATATATTTTATTATAATCGTGAAGCGGGATCTTTTTATAATGCTTGTACCAGTCCCCTTTTCTGAAAGTCCTGAGTATTTCAGGGAAATTGTAATTCTTGCCGAATTCCGTACCACTGGCGGTGATCAGCAATTCTTTTAAAACATGCTTCTGAAGTTCAAATGGCGAAGAATACTCCTGCTCAAGATTTTCACGAAGTTTTATTCCTCTTTTCAGCAACGTACCAAGGATAGCCATATTTTTGTCTGCCGTTTAAGGGTAGAAAGGTTAAAGATAGAATGGGAATCAAAGATAACATAGAGAAATTCAGGTCGGAACTTCAACCCTTTGATGCACGGCTGATTGCGGTGAGCAAAACGCATTCAGTGGATAAAATCAAGGAAGCTTACAATGAGGGGCAGAGAATTTTTGGTGAAAATAAAGTCCAGGAATTAACAGAAAAGCAATCTCAGCTTAATGAGGATATCGAATGGCACCTGATTGGTCATCTCCAAAGAAATAAGGTTAAATACATCGTTTCGTTTGTTTCACTGATCCATTCTGTTGATAGCATCAGGCTCCTGGAAGAGATCGATAAGCAGGCACTAAAAGTCAATCGTGTCATTCATTGTCTCTTACAGGTGTATATTGCTGATGAAGAAACCAAATTTGGACTGGACGTATCCGAACTTGATCAACTGATTCATTCAAAAGAGGTTGCAGCTCTAAACAATGTCATGATCGATGGCTTAATGGGAATTGGAACACTCACCGATAATTATGAGAAAGTCCGCAATGAATTCAAGTCATTGAAAAAAACATTTGATCATCTTAAGAACCAGTCACTTCCTCCCCACATTCGGATGAAAGAATTGTCAATGGGAATGAGTGCTGATTATAAAATCGCACTCGAAGAAGGAAGTACATTGGTGAGAGTCGGGTCCGCTATCTTTGGGGAACGTTCTTATCCTAATTAACTTAAAAATTAAAAAATGGGACAGCGGTTAATACTTATCATATCATCTATCTCCGGACTGTTGGCGGTAGGTCTTGGGGCTTTTGGTGCACATGCACTGAAAGGCATCCTCACTGCAAATGGACGAATGGAGACTTATGAACTTGCCACTCGTTATCATTTCTATCACACAATAGCTTTGCTGGTAGTGGGACTGCTGGCGGATAAATATCCCGGAGTTGGCACAGGAGCAATATTTTTTCTGGCAGGCATCATTATTTTCAGCGGAAGCTTATATACACTTTCACTCACCAATCAAACCTGGTGGGGAGCGATAACTCCAATTGGGGGCGTCATGCTTCTGGCGGGATGGGGAAATCTTCTCTGGACTTTTTTCAAAAGCTCAAAGTAATAGCAGACCGTTTATGTAAATCGAAGAAGTGCCGTAATTATAATCAGTTGGGTATTTTCTTTTCCATTACGTTTGCTGTAAACGTAAGCTGACTTCCATCTGCATTGACTGCGTTTGAAATTACAGTTACGACCTTATTCTGCTTCCCAAATTTACCAAGGCTGTTGAAGGCTACTGTTATTTCCCCCGTTTGACCAGGAGCAATAGGATCACGTGCCCATCCTTTTGGGGTAGTGCATCCGCAAGTGACCTGCACATTCGTAATGATCAGTGCTTCCGTACCTGTATTCCGGAATCTGAAAATATGTTCGACTTTGTCACCTTGTGCAACGTCGCCAAAATCAAAAACTGACTTCTCCCAGGTGATTACAGGACCCTTGTTTTGGGCAGATACCGAAAAGGCCGTCGCTATGGCGAAGAGTACTAAAAATAACTTCCTCATAATCCGTGATTTTTTACAAATTTAGGCATTATTACACAATCCAATTAAAACCAACCCTTGGATAAAACGGTTCAGGAATTTTATGGGGACCGATTGAGGACACGGGTTTGCGGATTGTCTGTGAAGAGCGAGAAAGTGCTTCTGGTCAATCATTTTGGACTTTATAGCCATGATTTTTGGGCTCCTCCAGGTGGAGGAATTGAATTTGGGCAGACGGCTCAAGCTAATCTTGAGAGGGAATTCCGAGAGGAAACTGGTCTTGAGGTTAAAGTGGGTGATTTTCTCTTCGCCTGCGAGTTTATCTCAGCTCCATTTCACGCAGTTGAGCTTTTTTTTGATGTGGAGGTGATGGGTGGCGATCTTTTTAAAGGCTTTGACCCTGAAACAGGAAAAGAGAATCAGATAATTTCAGAAGTGAGATATCTTTCTTTTGAGGAGATTAATAAAATAAGAGATGTGAATAAGCATGGGCTCTTTAAAAGGGCCAAAAGCGTTCAAAATCTCATCGACCTGAGGGGATATTTGAAAATTTAGAATGAAATATTCAGAATGAACTAAAAAACTGAAAATTGAGCTTAAAAATCTCAAAAAACGAACTTATTATTGCAAGCTAAACCTGAACCACAATGAACCTGACGAAAATTCTTACGGTAGTTTTATTGGGCGCGAGCCTTTATCTCGGATATTATCTCTACAGCGGAGTACAAAAAGTCATTGACGATCGTGCTGTTATTGAATCAACAGAAGCTGCTGTTATCGAAAAGCTTAAGCTGATCCGCGAAGCTGAGTCCGTATATCAGGAACAGAATGGCAGATATACCGCCAGCTGGGATACTCTGGTTCGTTTTATTGAAACCGGCCGTGTGCCGATCTTGCAAAGAAAAGAAATCATCGAGCAGCAGGCGTATGGTGGTGAAAAGGTTACTATCAAAACCGATACTCTTGGTTTTGTATCCGCAAAAGAAAGAATTTTCAAAAAGAACTATTCAATGAATGCTACGGAAGACGGAACATTCATGGGTTATAAGGTTAAGGTCGGAGATGTTGTTGTGAAGAACATGAAAGCATACTCTATCAAGGTTAGCAGCGACCGCACCAATGAGCCTCCATTCCAGGAAAAAGGTACAGTAGAGAGTCTTGCTGATCTCAAAGCAGGTGATGCTGTTACAAAAGGAAAAATGTTGATCAACTATTCAAATTACGTCTTCAATCCTAACACAGATCTTACCAAGATCGGAGAAGTTCCAGGAAATCCAGGATTGATGTTTGATATCTATGTTAAGAAAATTGACAGAAACGGATTGATGGTTGATGTGATCGAAGTAAAAGATCCAAAACCAATTAACCCTGCCCGCAAGGACAGCAACGAACAAAAAACTCGCAAGCCATTGCGCTTCGGTTCAAGAACCGATGTTGCAACCGCTGGAAACTGGGAATAAAAAATTATTTTGTCATCAATTGCCACGCGTCATAAACTGATCAAGAAGATCAAGGATGAGAAGTTCGATGAAGAACAACTTCAGCGTTACGTTCTGCTGACTCAAATTGGAGCAAAAGATTTTCAGGCGGCTGTCATCGATAGTGATGACAACCGCCTTATTTTTTTTGAGGACTATGTGTTTAATGAAGTCAGCACGCAGGCAGAGTTACAAGAAGCCCTTCAGTCTCTTTTTGATTCACATGAATACCTTCTCGCCGGCTTCTGGAAAGAGGTGAAGGTTTCAATCAAGAACAACAAGTTCATCCACGTTCCATCGGCTTTATTTATCGAATCAGCCGCCGCCGATTATCTTAAGTTCAATGCGATTCTGGATGCCGACAAGGAATCCGTTCAGATATGCCGAAATGAGAAATCTGATGCGGTAACCATTTTTGCTTTACAGAATGACATGCTGCAATGGCTAAAGAAAGTATATGTTAACTCTACTGTAAATCTTTTTCATCAGTCTTCAGCACTTATAGAAGGAGTACTGGCTTCGGAAGTAAACGTTAAGAATCAGCCTCTTTATGTTTATGTTGATCGATTTAAGCTTCATGTTCTTTTTGTTCAGGAAGGCAAGCTTATTTACTACAATCAGTTTTTGATCAAACAGTTTACCGATTACGTAAAGTATATCATGCTAGTGATGAAGGCAATGGGACTTAATCAGGAAACGAGCCCAGTAGTGCTCTGGGGTTACATTGGAAAAAATTCCCCGCATTATCAGGAATTTGTCAAGTATGTCAGAAATGTTTCTTTTGGAGATCGTCCTACCCATTTAAAATTTGGTTATCTGTTTGATGAAGTACAGGAACATCATTTCTTCGACTTGTATTCATTGAACCTTCTTCCAATATGAAGCGAATTGCCCTCTTCCCCGGATCATTTGACCCATTTACCAAAGGTCATGAGGATATCGTACTTCGTGGGCTGATCATGTTCGATGAGATTCACATTGCCATTGGCTACAACAGTCAGAAAGACAAACGATATTTTAAGATCGAAATGATGATTGAGAAGATACAGAAAACTTTTTCTCAGTATCCTCAGATCAAAGTGCTGACCTATTCCGAGTTAACGGCAGAGCTTGCCCGGAAATTAAATGCTAATTATTTATTGAGAGGATTGCGAAATACTACCGATTTCGAATATGAAAACAGTATCGCCCAGGTAAATCGCTATCTTAATAATGAACTTGAATCTGTATTCCTGATCACTTCTCCTCAGTTTGCTGCAATCAACTCCTCGATCATCCGTGAGGTACATCGCTATGGTGGTGACGTATCACCGATGCTGCCTTACGAACTTTAATGGTTTCGTGCCAGGGATAATCCTGGTAAATAAAATTCAGATCAACGTCTTGGCTTGGCTTTTTCCTTTTTCTTGTAGTATTGCTCAAGCACAAACCGAATGGAATTATAGGAATTCTCCAGAGCATGATAGACTTCCTTTTGTGTCATCCATCGCACGTCTTCAATATCTTCGTCGACCTGAGGTCTTAGCTTAGAATCATCCAGCAGATCCATTACATACCAGCGTGTTTTTTTTAACATACTGTTCTTGTTCATGGTATAGGTATGCCATGTTGTGCAGATCTTTCTTCCCACCTTAACGCTTACGTTGCATTCTTCTTCCACTTCCCTCACAGCAGTCTGCCGATAGCGTTCACCACTCTCCTTTTTACCTTTTGGTAAATCCCATTTCTTCAATCGATAGATCATCAGAAACCGATCTTTTTTCTTGATGAGACCGCCAGCGGCTTTAATGACCTTGAACTTACTTTTCAGAAAAACCTTAACGGCCTCATAGTCCTCAACCGTGATATCCAGGGACAGAAGATGAGATGGAATTTTAGTGTTGACGAGATCAAGTATGGTATTAAGGTGCTGCACATTCGCCCCTTTGATGAAGACATGGTTGAGCAATTTTGCCTTCGTGACAGATTCTTTATGGATATCTATCTGAGAATTGAAATTTCCTTCTTCTGGCTGGGTGCCCGGTTTCCAAAGCCGGACTGGAATGTCGTTTACAAAGAGATTCATACGTACTTAGCCCTGCAAAAACACGAATATTTTTCAAACGACCAACCGTAATTTTCAGTCTTTTTAAATGTTGGTCTGTGGTCATTTCATGATAAATTGCCGCTTCTATGAGCACAAAAATCATGGAGGTTACGGCCGGGCCGATAGCTTCCAAATTAATGGAAATCGGAGCGATCAAGCTTAGCCATGAAAAGCCGTTCACCTGGAGCAGCGGATGGAAATCACCAATCTATTGTGATAACCGACTAAGTCTCTCCTACCCGGATGTGCGGTCTTACGTTAAGCGATGCCTCGCTCAGGCAATTCGTGATCACTTTCCGAAAGCAGAGGTTATTGCTGGAGTAGCGACTGCTGGGATTCCGCAGGGAGCTTTGGTCGCAGAAGAATTGCAGCTTCCCTTTATTTATGTCAGACCCAAGCCAAAAGATCATGGGATGGAGAATCTTATCGAAGGCAAAATCGAAAAAGGACAGTCTGTTGTTTTAGTAGAAGATCTTATTTCAACAGGAGGAAGTTCTCTGAAGGCTGCAACAGCTCTTCGCGATGCGGGAGCAACCGTTGCTGGAATGGTAGCAATTTTTACCTATGGATTTGATGCTGCTGTCGAGAATTTTGAAAAGGAAAATGTAAGTCTTGTTTGCCTCAGTGATTTTAACCATCTCCTTCAGGAAGCTTTAAGAAAGAAATTCATTACAGAAGAGCAATTGATTTATATCAAAGCCTGGAGACTGGATCCGGCAAACTGGAAATAGAATATCAGATGGAGAAGAAGCATAAACTTTTGGTGTTAACCGGAGGTGGTGATTGTCCCGGATTGAATGCAGTAATACGCGGCATAGCAAAGCGTGCCAGGAAGCAAAGGGACTGGGAAGTCTACGGAAGCATTGAAGCGTTTGGTGGTGTATTCAGCATACCAACAGAGATTGTCAAGCTCACACGAAGAATGACAGCTGGTATTCATGTTCGTGGTGGCACTATTTTAAAAACAACGAATAAGGGTAATCCTTTAAAATTTCCAATGCTCCAACCCGATGGGACAATACGGTTTACGGATCGTACGGATGAATTGGTTAACAAGATCAAAGAACTAGGATTTGATGCGGTGATTAATATCGGAGGAGATGGTTCACAAAGAATTTCGGATGCACTTTATAAGAAAGGATTAAATATCATTGGTGTACCGAAGACAATTGATAATGATCTTGCAGCTACTGATATCACCTTTGGATTTCAGACAGCTGTTCAGATTGCTACCGATAGCTTTGATAAATTGGTAACTACCGCTGAAAGTCATCATCGTGTGATGATTATGGAAGTGATGGGCCGTGACACTGGATGGATTGCATTGCACACTGCAATTGCTGGTGGTGCTGAGATATGTTTACTGCCGGAAATCCCATATGACATTAATAAAATTGTTAAGAAGATCAATCTTCGGTACAAGAGAGGTAAAGGATTTGTAAATATTGTTATCGCAGAAGGTGCTAAACCAAAGAACGGATCGGCTACCTATGCAGCAAGTGAAAAAGGCTCCGAGCATGTAAGACTGGGCGGGGTTGCCTATCAATTATCAAAACAGCTTAAGGATGCTGGCTGTACGGCAGAAATCCGGGAAACCGTATTAGGACATGTTCAGCGTGGAGGAAGTCCTCTGGCATTTGATAGAATTCTTGCGTCTCTTTACGGAGTACACGCATTTGAATTGGCAGCCGCTGGAAAATTCGGAAGGATGGTCTCATACAGGAATAACAATATCACCTCTGTTACACTCGAAGAAGCAACAAAGGAGTGCAGCTATGTAGATAAGAATTCGAATATGGTAAAGGCCGCAAAGGGATTGGGAATTTCTTTTGGGGATTGAAATAGAATTAATAACGAATCAACGAACTAATTATATGAAAACAATTAACGATATCAATTTTGCGGGCAAGCGAGCTCTGATCCGTGTTGACTTTAATGTTCCTCTGGATAAAAGCTTTAAGGTTACGGATGACAATCGCATTCGCGCGACAATACCAACATTAAAAAAGATCTTAAAAGATGGAGGAAGCTGCATCCTCATGTCTCATCTTGGGCGACCTAAAGACGGTCCTGAAGAAAAATATTCTTTGAAGCATACTATTTCTACAGTTGAGAAGCTTCTTGGAGTTAATGTTCAGTTCGCAAATGACTGTATCGGCGAGGACGCTAAGGCTAAAGCTGCTGCTTTAAAAGCAGGCGAAGTTTTGTTATTGGAAAATCTTCGTTTTTACAAAGAAGAAGAAAAAGGTGATCTGGCTTTTGCGGAAAAACTTTCAAAACTTGGAGATATTTATGTTAATGATGCTTTTGGCACAGCTCATCGTGCACATGCCTCAACAACAATCGTAGCTCAGTTCCTGAAAGAGAAGTGCGCTGGACTTGTTATGGCAGCAGAACTTGACAATGCAAAGAAAGTGATGGAGAAGGCTGATAAGCCTTTCACGGCAATCATGGGGGGCGCGAAAATTTCCGATAAAATCCTGATCATTGAACAATTACTTGATAAAGTTAATCACCTGATTATTGGCGGTGGAATGTCGTACACGTTCTTTAAGGCAATGGGTGGAAATATTGGTAAATCTTTAGTAGAAGAAGATAAGCTCGCTCTTGCGAAAGAACTCATCCAGAAAGCAAAAGCAAAGGGCGTAGAACTTCACTTGCCTATTGACTCTGTCGCTGCAGATAAATTTGACGCTGAAGCAAATACTCAGATATCGATGAACACAGCCATTCCTGATGGATGGATGGGACTTGATATTGGCCCTCAGGCGCAACAGGTTTTTGCAAAAGTTATTGAAGAATCAAAAACCATCCTTTGGAATGGTCCGATGGGTGTTTTTGAAATGAAGAAATTTGAAGCAGGAACCAAGTCCGTAGCGGAAGCAGTTGTACGTGCTACTGAAAAGGGGGCTTTTTCTCTCATCGGTGGTGGTGATTCAGCGGCAGCAGTTGCTCAGTTTGGCTTTGCTGAAAAAGTGAGTTACGTATCTACCGGAGGCGGCGCTTTGCTGGAATATTTTGAAGGTAAAGTGTTGCCGGGAGTAAAGGCGTTAGAGTAAGGATTGAATCAGTGTTATCCGTTATGAGTTGTCAATGATGAATGAACTCATCAGGTTATTCAAGGTTATTATACTGATCTTCTGCCTGGTCCTTGTACTTGCAGGGGCGACTTTAATGCTGCGCTATAATCCTAAGGCTTTCGAAACAGTCACAATAGCAGAACCCGAAAAGCCAAAACTTTGGGAAGCACCGGACATTAAAACTCTTTCAAAAGATAAAGAAGACGAGCGAATTCTTTATGGTCGCGAACTGATTTCACATACCTCTGATTATCTCGGCCCCAACGGGTCTGTGATGAAGATCAGCAATGGCATGAACTGCCAGAATTGTCATCTCGAAGCCGGCACTAAACCTTTCGGAAATAACTTTGGATCAGTAGCTTCAACTTATCCAAAGTTTCGCGCACGCTCAGGAGGATTTGAAAGCATTGAAAAAAGGGTAAATGACTGCCTGGAGAGAAGCCTCAATGGGAATGCAACGCTTGATTCTCTGTCGAAGGAAATGGTAGGCATAGTATCATACATCAAATGGCTAGGCAAAGATGTCTCTAAAGAAAGTAAAGCTGCTGGTTCAGGATTTGTTGAAATGGTCTGGCTCAACCGTCCTGCTGATCCTGCTGCCGGAAAAAAACTTTACATGATGAAGTGCCAGATCTGTCACGGGAACTCTGGTGAAGGTCAGCGCATTTCTGCAAATAGTCGATTTATTTATCCACCTTTATGGGGAGAAAATAGTTTTACTACTGCCGCTGGCTTGTTCCGGATCTCAAACTTCAGCAAGTACATTGTAGCCAATATGCCTAACGGCGCGACATATGATAGTCCATTACTAAAAGAAGAAGAAGCATGGGATATTGCTGCATTTGTTTTAACAATGCCACGACCTGACAAGAAATTTTCACAGGACTGGCCAAAGATTGAAACCAAACCAGTAGATCATCCTTTTGGACCTTACGCCGACAATTTTAGTGAACAACAGCATAAATTTGGACCCTTCAAGGAAATCCTGGAAATGAAAAATGAAAAATGAAATTACTATGAAATACACTTTGATACTTATGATTGTTTTTGTCACTGCGTTGGCGAAAGCACAAACTTCACAAGTTGTTGATAACAAAATTCACAAGATCGTGATGCAGTTTACAGTGGGTGACTCTACGGAGCAGGCATCAGTGGTAGCACAGGTGGCTAACATCCGATCGGCGTGGCCAAAGTCACAGATCGAGGTAGTTTGCCACAGTTCAGGACTGGATGTGATTGTTGCAGGAAAATCCAAAGTTTCTAAACAAGTAGCTGATCTTTCTGCTCAGGGGATTGTTTTTGCTGCATGCAACAACACCATGAAAAGAAGAAATATTAAGAAAGAAGATCTATTGTCTTCAGCAGTGGTTGTACCTTCCGCTATGGTTGAAATAGTTTCAAAGCAGGAAGAGGGATGGGCATATGTGAAAGGCGCTCATTAGAACTAAGTAAATCAGGATTTACGTAATACCCAGTATTCGTCATACTTGATTACTTCCTGATCGACCATTTCCCTGACAACTTCAATAAAAAGATGGTGATCATCAGGATTAACAGCAGTCTCGAGTTCATCGACGGTCATGGGCTTTTGCGAAACAAGCTGTAAGACCTGATCTTCATAACCTTTAAAGGATGCATGATCATGCGTTTTTTTCTTGTTGATACACACGTCACACATTCCACATTCGTCGTAAGAAAGTTCATCAAAGTACTCCAGCACCACCTGCATGCGGCATCGGTGGGATTGCTGAGCAAATTCAATCATCGCTTCTGACTTCTTCACGGCAAGATCCCGTCGCTCATTTAATCGAACCTGATTTAAATGCAAGTGATTTGCATCCTGACGAGGAGTAAGAAAAGTAATTTGAGGCCTGTCGGAAGCCGGTTCATATTCCAGCACCTGAAGTTCCGATAACTGATTCAATAATATCTGAACATCCGCAGCAGCACCTTTAAGGCTTTTTGCAATCATCGTTTCCGAAATCGGAATAAAATCTGAAAACATTTCTGCTCCATACAATCGAAGCAAGGCTTTTATCAATGGGTCATACTTCTCATTGGCAACCTGAAACTCATAAAGGTGTGATTTATTTGTATGAAAATGAATACGTGACGAGCGATAAAAACTCTCGCTGAGTTGAACTAATCCTTCTTCTTCAAGTTTCTTTAAAGCAGAAAATGCCGCTGCTGATCGGAAGTTGAATTTTGCACAGAACTCTTCCAAATCGAAATCATAGCTCTCACCATCACTGCTTCCCATCGCTAGTTGAAGGTAGTTGGCGAGACCCTGATAGATTTTTTTCAGGTATTCAGTCGACGGATGAGATTGCTGAACTTTACTTCTTAATCCCACAACATCAGCTTCGTGGAAGACTAAGGCTGCAAATGATCTACTCCCATCACGCCCTGCACGTCCTGCCTCCTGATAATATGATTCGAGATTTTCAGGGATATCCACATGAATCACTACCCGCACATCCGATTTATCGATGCCCATACCAAAGGCATTGGTGGCAACCATGACCCGAACTTTATTATTGATCCATTGCTCCTGACGCGACATACGATCAGCGTGCGTCAGACCAGCATGGTAAAAGATGGCATTGATATTCTGCCGACCAAGCCATTTGCTTAAATCAACTGTGGCTTTTCGTGAACGCACATAAACAATTGCTGTTCCTGGGACATTCCGCAAAATCTCCAGAAGTTTTTTCTCTTTATTCTCTGTCTTTCGAACTACAAATGAAATATTCTCGCGCGCAAAACTTTTCTTAAAGATTAATGGATCCCTTAAGCCAGCTTTGCTTACAATATCATTCTGAACAATTTTGGTGGCGGTAGCGGTTAGCGCAAGAAACGGAACCTCAGGTTTTATTTCCCGCAACGCATTGATCTCAAGATATGGGGGCCGAAAATCATAGCCCCATTGAGAAATACAATGTGCTTCATCAATTGCAATTAAACACACATTCATTTTACGAAACCGTTCTAAAAAAATATCTGTCTTCAATCTTTCTGGAGAAACATAGAGGAATTTGAATTTTCCGTACACACAATTATCAAGAGCTATGTCAATCTCACTACGGCTCATGCCAGAATAAACTGCCAGTGCCTGGATACCCCGAATCCGAAGTTGCTGTACCTGATCCTGCATGAGCGCTATCAATGGACTAACAACAATGGTAATTCCATCCATCGCAAGACCTGGAACCTGAAAGCAGATGGATTTACCACCCCCTGTAGGCAATAGTGCCAACACATCTTTTCCTTCTAACGCACCTCGGATAATTTCACGTTGTGGAAGACGGAATTGGTCATGGCCCCAGTATTGCTTTAAGATTGATTCAGGTGATAGCACAGTGAATATTAAATCGTATGATCACCAGTTAAGAGACTGCTTATTCAGGAAAGCATCGATTCCCCTTTTGCAATCTTCCGTATTACGGGCTATTGCATTCTGCTCGGAAGCAAAGTCAAGTGCTTCCTCCAGCTTCATGTGCTGGACATCAGAGATCATTTTCTTGGTGAGAGAAAGTGATTGAGCAGAAGTTGTTGAGATCAATCTGGATGCAAAATTCTTTACTTCAGTTTCAAGAATATTTTTAGCGGCAATTTTTGTCACGATCCCCAATGCCCTTGCCTCCTCTGAGGCGAAGAGCTCACCAGTGAGAAGAAGTTCTTTGGCTTTTCCCTCTCCTATTTTTCTTAACAGGAATACCATTACGATTGCAGGAACAAATCCAATCTTCACTTCAGTGTAACCAAATTTCGCTTCAGGCACGGTGTATACAAAATCACAGACAGTAGCAAGTCCGCAACCGCCGGCGAGTGCCGCGCCTTGCACCTGAGCAATCACAATTTTACTTAATGTGTATATCTGAAGAAATAGTTCTTTAAGGTGCTTTGAGTCTGCCAGATTTTCCTCGTAAGAGAATCTCTGAAGATTCTGAAGGTATTGAAGATCGGCACCGGCGCAAAAAACTTCACCATTTGCACGCAAGACAATGATTTTTACCGCATCGTCTGATTCCATTTTAGCAAAGGCAGACTTCAGTTCAGTCACCATTTCAGGACTTAATGCATTCCGTTTTTCGGGACGATTAAGCGTGATGAAGCCAATGCGTTCTTCAACTGATATTTCAACGAGTGCCATAGATACAAAAGTGGATTAAAGATAATAAAAGCTGTTCGATGTCCTTCATCATAATTCCACCACAAAAGCACCTTTCTTCAAAACAGAGTGACATTCTTTTTTCATCGATACGGCTTCCTTTTCTATTTTTTCGCTGTATCTGATGGAATTACTGGAATCCAGAATCAAATGCTTAAAACTGATTTTCTCTTCCAACATTTTTAGCGACATGAGAGAGTTGTTGCTCACAATTAAATAATCAATGCTGAGCTTTGTGGGTAATTTAGAGAGCTTTCTGTACAGCCAAAGAAAAGTTTTACCATCACGATGATATATCTGCAGTGTTCCTTGATTGAAATTTGTTTGTGCATCAATATCCATGGCACCATTAACTAATCTATTGGAAAGCAAATGGAACTTGATGTTATTTCTATCAACTATGATGGCAGAGTCTCCTATGAAATAAGAATGTCCTTTCTCGCTCCACTCCATCGCAGTATGACCCTGAACTCTATAAACCGTCCATCGCGATTTCTTAACATCATTTAATAAATGTTCCCATGACAAAAATGAGAAAAGCAGAACTCCCACTACAATCATACTCATCCATTCAATTTTTTTAAAATGAATCAGCATTAGTCCTGCCAGAACTATTCCGAACAAGACATAACATTGAGTCGCAGAAATGTATACATCGCTAATCAAACTATATGGGATCTTTTCCACAATGAAAATTCCCTCATTCAGAATTCTTACAAACCATTCCATTGCAATCCCAAGGTATGTTGATACATATGGTATCGCGCTGACGAGTATTAAAAGAATACCTCCCACCAGTACAACGAAAGATCCGGGAATGATGAAAAGATTAGCAATCATAAAGTAGACCGGGAACTGATGGAAATAATAAAATCCCATAGCAAACGTGGCAATCTGTGCAGCAATGGAAACACAAGTCAATTGCCAGGCCCAATTCGCAATAGCGGATTTTGCTTCCCAAAGATTGTAGATCGGTCTTTGCATGTAAACAATTCCCAGTACCGCCAGATACGATAATTGAAATCCAACCGACATGATAAGATAGGGATCATAGATCAATAGGCAGAAAGCTGAAGCCGCGAGTGTATTATAGATATTTGTGCTTCTTCCAATAGGTTTTGCGACTGCCACAAACGTAAACATCATCACTGCCCGCAGGACAGAAGGTGACAAACCCGTTAAAAAAGCATATCCCCATAGCAAGACAAGACTTAAAATTGCTACAATCCAGTTGGCACTGTTGCTCTTTCCTAATGGCTTAAAAAAGAAAATCAGTATCCCATAAATGATACTGACGTGCAATCCAGAAACCGCAAGAACATGCATGGCTCCGCTCGCTGCATAAGCATTTAGTAAGTCCGTATCTAATCCATCTGTAACCCCCAAAACAAGAGCTGTTACGATTGCACGCTCACGTGATGAAGAAATTGTTTTTTTTACTGCAGCGACCGACCAGTTTCGGGCACGATGAGCATAAAACAGTAATCCTTTATCTTCTGATTTTTGAATCAACTTCCACTCCCCTGACTTGACAAACTGCTGATGATAAATATTTTTAAAGCGAAGGAATTCTTTAAAGTCAAACTCATGGGGATTGTATGCAGATTCCAATACTTTAGGCTGACCCTTAATCAAAAGAATATCCCCATAGTCTGGATCAACAATATTCTGATCCTTTGGCCAGTATAATGCGACCTTGGCATAGGAACTTTGCCAGCCCTTCTCTGTTCTCACTTTTATTACCAATCCTATTCTCTTGAAAGATCTTTCCTTTTCTTCCGCAGGTGTTATCAGTTTTATCTGATAGGCAAAAATCGGATCATTAAATTGTAGTAAATGATCCTCGCGACCTGATTCATTCTTTAGTAAAACATTGAGATATCCTGCTATAAAAACTGATGTAAGTCCAAGAACGCCGGAGACCAGCTTTATCTCAGGAGATTTTCTCAGGATAGACCTGGCCAGGAAATAAATAGTCATGAAAACCAGCAACAGGATAGTCACTGATTCGAAAGAAATCAGGTCAGGTTGATAGATGCAAAGAAGAACTCCGGCTATAAAAACCGCTGCAATCCTCACCATGGCAAATGGAATCCACTGCATGGTAGAATTTAAGGAATGTGCTGGGAATCATCAACAGTATAGAATTAACATCACGTGTTAATATCCGATAAGGTCGTACGTTTTAATTGGAGGGCGTAGTACTGGATGTATAAGCGAGAATAATATCCTTAACCAGTCGGTGTCGAACAACATCTTTCTCGCTAAGCTCTATAAACCCAATTCCACTAATATCCTTCAAAATCTTTGTAGCCTCTTTTAAACCCGACCGTTGATTGCCAGGTAAATCAATTTGAGTAACATCGCCTGTCACAATCATTTTAGATTCTGGACCCATGCGGGTTAGAAACATTTTCATCTGCATCGGTGTAGTATTCTGCGCTTCATCCAAAAGTATAAATGCATTATTTAATGTACGACCTCGCATGTATGCCAATGGAGCAATCTCTATTATCTCACGCTCCATATAATACTGTAACTTTTCAAAAGGAATCATATCTCCCAATGCATCATAAATAGGGCGCAGGTACGGATCAATCTTTTCTTTAAGGTCACCTGGCAAAAATCCCAGGTTCTCTCCTGCTTCCACCGCGGGGCGTGTAATGATGATCTTCTTTACTTGCTTGCTTTTGAGAGCTTTCACAGCCATAGCCACCGAAATATAAGTCTTACCCGTTCCGGCAGGCCCAAGTGCAAAGACAAGGTCGTTGTCTTTTACAGATTGAACCAATCGTTGCTGATTAACTGTCTTGGCCTTGATCGGATGTCCTTTTGTACCAAACAAGAGGACACCGTCCGGTGAGTCATCCGGAATATATTGCTGCTTCTCCTGGCTGATATAGCCGCGCACGCTTTCTTCGGTCACTCTTCCAAATTGATGGAAATGATCGATGAGGGAATTCAAAACTTCGGATATCTGAGTAACGTCGGCCTGCTCTCCTTTAATAAGGATCTCATTGCCTCTTGACACAATCCGGCTTTTGGGAAATGCAGATGACAGCTCGTTGATATTCTTATTGCCTGTCCCAAGAAAGTCGACCAGGGAAACGCTGTCTAATGTGATGGTTTTTTCGATCAATGAATTAATAATGAAAATGATTTAATTTCGTAGCAAAACTAATCAATAAACGGCTTTTCCTAATAAACGGTTCAGTCGGGGAAAATCTAAATGGCCATTGTCACTCTTCTTACCGATTCTGGAGAAAGCGACCACTATGTGGCGGCAATTAAGGCTAAAATCCTCAGCACCAATCCAGGCTTAACGATTGTGGATATCAGTCACAAAATCAACGCCTGCGACATTGCCCACGGCGCTTTCGTTCTAAAATCAGTATTTCGTGACTTTCCAAAAGGGACGGTACATATCGTAGCAGTGGATGCTGCTGGAAATCGGGGTGATGCCTTTATTGCCATGAGCCTTGAGGAGCATTTCTTTGTCAGTGTCGATAATGGTTTGCTTGGATTAGTCAGCGATAAAGTCCAGCAAAATCTTGTGGAATTGAATTCGATAAATCCAGTCACCACCTCTTTTCCAGAAAAAGATATTATGGCACCCGCTGCTGCACGATTGGCAAGTGGGGTTTCCATCTCAACATTGGGGAAACCAATGGCATCTTTTAAGAAAATGACGGATCGCCATGTAAAGGCTACGAAAAAGCAAATACTTGGCCATGTGATTCGTGTTGACAATTTTGGAAATCTGATAACAAATATTGAAAAGGATACTTTTGAAATTCTCAGTAAAGCGAAGGTTTATACCGTCAGTTTTGGTGGAGAAAAGATGAGGAGGATACACACTAATTATCACCAGGCCGAACAGGGTGATTGTTTTCTGCTCTTCAATGCACTCGGACTTCTGGAGATTGGTATCTACAAAGGTAATGCGAGTGAGCTGCTGGGACTTACTTATGATAGTCCTGTAAACATCATATTTGAGGAATAAGCCATTACAAGCTTTATTTAATCAGGATTTCCGAACATATAATTTCTTTGATGTGCTTTAATCGGTTGATAGTTTCACTATCATAATCACAAGCATATGAAAAATCTAAACGAAGATGGACTTGATCCACTGGAGGAGCTTAAGGCATCTTCAGAATTGCTCAAACTAAAACTTGGACTGGAATATGAAATGAAGTTGGGCGATACTTCATCCATGAGTCCTGAACTGGAAAATCTGTGGCTCAATAGTATTTACAAGTTTGAAAACGAGTACAAGAAACGTCGAACGATTAAAGTATATGATGTCCTGAAAAATCCTTCCTTTCCAAAGTATGACACCTTAACGAAAGAAGAATTACATCTTGAACTCGAAAAGCTTCTTGCCCTGATGGAAACATATCACATGGCGTTGGGTTGCTGTTGCGAATATGATGAAACTACTATTTATAGATTTATCACAGAAGAGTTATTCGAACATGAAACAGATGGAATTTTCGTTGAAGGAATGGTGCAGCATTTTATCTATGAAGAGTTTCACCCCAATCATGAATATAGCATACGTCAAAGGGTCGAAGATTTCATAGACGTTATCCTAAGAAGAGAGTGGAAAGAGGAATGGGATATAATAAACTTAACAAAAGAAGTTTCATTCAATGACTTGCAGGTTTCCAGGAATCTCATATCGGCTATGATTCTGGAATTCCAGGAGGCGCATCTCTCTTTTGAAATAAAATCAATGCAAATAAAAAAGATAAATTTTGACCTCGATAAAAACACTGGTTACGCCAAAGGTTTTATTAAGTATCATGCAAATCCCCATAATGATAAGTCAAGGAATTTTGAAGGACCGTTTATTATTGATCTTGAATGTCAGTCATCCCATTGGAACATCAGTGGATTCAAAATACCAGGGATTGATATATGAAATTGTTCAGGGAATGAAATATTACTGTTAACTTTAATCGGTTAACTGAATATTTATGCTCATACGAATTGTGCGTATGCACTTTACCGAAGCGGGAGTCGATGAATTTCTGGAAATATTTGATCAGAATAAAATAGCAATCCGGAATTTCTCAGGATGTACTCATTTACAATTATTGAAGGACGCCGAAGATCCATTATGTTTTACCACTTTGAGTCATTGGAATCATCCTGACGATCTTGAAAAATACCGCAAGTCAGAACTTTTCGGAAGTGTCTGGGGTAGAGTAAAAACCCTATTCTCAGAACGAACTCAAGCGTTTTCGCTCGAAAAATTCATAGAGCTGAAATGATCTTCAGAAACAATCATTACTCTGATTTTCCTGTCAGATAAACCATCTGCCCCAGGTGATAGCTCATGTGGTTGGTTCGGTTGATCAGGATATTCATTTTATTTCTGAATGGCTCTTTTGCAAAGTCTTCAGAAGATACAGAGTTATGGCGCGTAAACCATTCATCATACGGCATTGTCTTTATATGTTCAGCAACTTTGGCGTCAATATCCTTCCAGTATTCCCGGATCTGTGATACAGAAGGTTTTTCAAGCCCTGAATTTTCAGGATTCTTTAAAAAAATGTTATCCAGTTGTGGGTACAATTTCTCACCCCAACCTAAAAGAGGGAAAAGCGCATCGCTGACAGCGGCAAGATGGCCAACCAGGTAAAATCCGGAATTTCTTCCAGGAGCGGTTTCAATAAGGAGCTTCTCATCAGAAAGGCTATTCATTAGTTTGGTAACTCGAGAAGATTGTGTCTCCCAGGCTCCTACTATCATTTTAAGAATTAGTTGTTGCTCGGTCATAAGAGGGGTTATTAATTATGCCATAGTAAATGAATTTCCATCTCTAAAAGTTCCCCAAAGATGACCGGATTCGCACAAGGCTCTCCACGTTCGAACATTTCTAAAAAAGAAATGCATTTAAAACCCCCTTATTGTATTAATAAACGTGGCATGTAGATTGGAATAATCTGATCTGAAAACAGATTTAAATGACATCTCAAAAAATCTTCCTGTCAATTCTATCGCTCCTTACCTTCGCCCTATCTGACTCAGACATCATGGCTCAAACCCTGACTCCTGACCTGCAAAAAACAAGTACTTGGGAAACTTCAAGCCATAAAGCTATTCCTATTCAGGAAAGCGGGAGGCAGGGAATCAAATTCAACGAGCAGGAACGTGAAGGAATTCTAATTTTGAAAAATTACGAGTTCACTAACGGAACAATTGAAATAGACCTTAAGGGAAGGGATCTTCAAGGCAAGAGCTTTCTTGGAGTTGCATTTCATATTCAAAATGAAAAAGTTTTCGACCTGGTTTACTTCAGACCATTTAATTTTTCAAATCCTGATTCCGTCAGGAGAAGTCACGCCGTACAATATGTTTCGGCGCCGGATTTTCCCTGGGAGAAGCTAAGAAAAGAATCACCTCTCAAATATGAAAACTATATCAACCCTGTTCCAGATGGGGATGATTGGTTTCATGCGAAAATTGTAGTGCGTGACAGGGAAGTCAAAGTTTATGTTAATGGCTCATCAAAACCATGCCTCGAGGTTGAAAAATTGACAGATACAAAATCAGGAAGTATTGCATTATGGGTTGGGCCTGGCTCGGACGGCGCCTATTCCAATCTAAAAATTGTGTCAAAAAAATAGGACCAATCTATAAACCGGCCCCAAAGATTTGGAGGTAAACAATCCGAATACTTACTCTTCTTTCAGCTTATTGAACAATATTTCAAGCTCGCGCTTCTTGTTCTTGTAAATATTATGTTCCCAGCCTCCTGCCCAATAGACCAAGAAAAAAAAACCAAGCATCAGGATTACCACCCAGACTGATTCACTTTTTCCCAGCACACTCAAAAGAGCAAGGGTTCCTATCGGTAAAATATTCCAACGCATTATTTGAGAAAGTCTAACCTGATAAGTTGCAACATTGATTGCATGCTTAAGGTCTCCCAGCATAGATCGCTCAAAATTATCCTCACCCCTCAATCTTCGCACACGACTGATCAGTGAGTAAAGGGCCGTGACGAACATCCAGCCAGCCATCAGGTATAAATACAAATTACTAATCTCTTTGAAAATATTGACTGCCACAACAAAGCCAGCAGACCCCAGGTTGACAATGATCAGCATCAACTCACTGAAATTAGTAATGTGAATGGCGCTTCTTTTCTTTGAAAGAATGCGGTGATGAATTGCCTGTGAATCATAGGTATACAGTGGCAACTGATTCTGCTGATCCCAGATCCTCTTCATCTCTTCAAATTCCATTGTTTTCATAGTATTTCGATTTATTGATTAAGTGCTTTTTAATTCTATTAATCTTTACGCCAACATTAGATTCTGTAATTCCCAGAATCTCCGACATTTCCCTATAACTAAAACCTTCCATCAGTAATAGAGCAATTGACCTGTCAACCTCATCTAGTTTCGAGATTTCGTTATACAACCAGGATAACCGTTCATCAACAGCAGTAGTGTTATCTTCTAAAACATAATGCACGCTACGAAGAGGTTCATGCTCCTCTTTCCGCCTACCTTCCTTCTTTGTCCATTTGATAGCAGTATTGAGTGATATCCGATACAACCATGTAGTCACAGCCGATTCATTCCTGAATACAGGAATGGAATTCCAAACCTGGATGGATATCTCCTGGAAAAGGTCATCACGATCCATAGACGAAACCGAATATGCACGGACAATTTTAAAAATCAGGTTTTTATACTGATCCATCCATTCCTCGAAAATCTGCCTTTGCACTGCTTCTGTCACTCTTTACTCTATTTACCCATTAGTACCTTATCATCTGTCGATTCTTACAAGAAAGTAGAAAATAGTTAACAATATTTACTGTTCGAAATCGTCTCACTTTAATAAATGGACTTTATGGAACTAAAAATTATCCTTACAGGCGCAACCGGAATGGTGGGTGAAGGCGTATTACTGGAATGCCTTCAACATCCTGACATAAGTCAGATTCTGTTAGTCAACCGCAGGGCTTCTGGTGTAAAACATCAAAAAGTAAAAGAACTACTGATTCCCGATTTTTTGAACCTCGAAGGAAACGATGAAATATTAAAAGGATATGATGCGTGCTTCTTTTGCGCGGGTATTAGTTCAGCAGGAATGAATGAGGCAGAGTATACACGAATAACATACGACACCACCATCCATTTTGCAAAAAAGCTAGTAACAGTGAATCCTGAGATGATCTTTAGTTTTGTTTCAGGAAGTCATACTGACAGCTCTGAAAAAGGCTCCATCATGTGGGCACGTGTAAAAGGCAGAACTGAAAACGCATTAGCAAAATTACCTTTCAGAAAAGTATATAATTTCAGGCCTGGCTTTATGAGACCTACAGTCGGTCAGAAAAATGTCAAGGGTTTTTACAAAGTCATTGGAAGTATGTATACTTTTTTCAAGTTCTTGTTTCCAAGCAATGTAAGCACTATGAGACAAGTTGGCCAGGCAATGATCAATAGTGTGACCAAAGGATACACCCGGCAGATCCTTGAAGTTAGAGATATCAACACCTTAGCGGCATCATAATTCTTTCTTTTAAAAAAATCAAAAGATGAAATGATTATTGAGGCTATTTTACCTTAAACGTTGGAAAGCCGAAATCAGGCAATAAGTCACAAAACCAAAATCCATTTTTAGATTCGGCGGTGTTGTAATCTCTGTAAACAATTTCGCCGATTTTAAATCCGATCGGAAATTTGAACAGCGGTCCGTCAAAGCAAAAAGTATGGAATTCACCATTCTCGCCGCAAGGATCAATATTTTTAGGCAAACTGTTTACAAACTCCTCGTCAACCATTCTGCCAACATAAGAACGATCGAGCACAGCAGCATTGACACAGACTGTTATCGCTTTAAATCCTGTCGAAATAAATTCATGTATGAGTTGTCGGGTATCTCTCTTCCATAATGGGAACAGTGGCTTGATATCAAGAGCGGCCAACTTTTCTTCTCTGTACTTTTTCAGATCTTCCAGAAAGATATCTCCAAAGCCTGCATATTTAAATCCATCCGCCTTTAGCTCGGAAACTTTCTGAAACATCGCTGCTTCATACTCCTGATTGGTTGGTTGTTCAGATAATTCAAGAGATCCACCTGGAATTCCGATCGATCGTATCTGTTCTTGCAATAACTCAACACGCAAACCATGCATGCTGACACGCTTGTAATGAGCATTAACAGACGTTAAGAGGTATTCTACACTGTATTCTTTATTCTGCAAAAGCTCATGAAGGGCTAATGCAGAATCCTTTCCTGTACTCCAGTTAAAGTAGATCTTATGCCCGGGCATCTTGCAATTGCAAGACAGGAAATTGTCGTTTCGCCAGAGCGAAGGTTCCAAACAAAACTCCACAATAGAAAAGATCACCCAGTAGTGTTCCCTTTAAATAAGGAATTCCTGCTGCATAACATAATGTCAATCCACCCAATGATTGCGAATAGAATGTACTCCCAAGCCAGACGCCAAAATTTGAAATCAAAAAGAAGATCGCAGAGCTACAAAGCGCCGCTCCCAGGATTCTTCCAGGATTAACTTTATTCAGGATTAAAAAACCAACAGCAGTGATCAAAAGATAACTTCCGTATTGCCAGAAGAATCCTTCATAAAACCATGTGAACGTCGGGTAATACTGTGCGTAAATAACATTGTTAATAAATAGGTCGCTAAGCCAGGTTGCGAGGATAGGAATCAAGAATGCCTGCCATTTTCTGGTGAAATATGCTGCTCCGAAAAGGCCGATAGCACCTAAAGGTGAAAAATTAGACATGTGCGGAATGATGCGGCTAAATGCAGCCAATAGTATCATCAACGCCAGAACACCATTTCGAAGGTTTATTTTTTCATTCATTGACATAGAATGGGTGATTAAAATGCGATGTAAAGGTAATAATTCTCATGAAATTACAGACGAATAACTCTTCAACATTATAATAGCTATCCTATACAAATTGTTCAGTCTCATTGGAATGATATTCAATAGGGTAAAAGCATTTTTTTTCCGACTTTTAATCATTGTGTGAACTGTCATAAAATGAAAAAGAGTATTTTCTTCCTTATCATGTTAGCATCAGGAATAGTCAACGGTCAGCAGAAAGAAATCCGCCTTTATAGTGGTGCCGCTCCAGGTTCTGAAGGTTGGACATGGAGAGAAGGAATCAACAATAAGAACAGTGCCAATGTAATGACCATTTATAATGTGGTCCATCCTACCCTGACTGCATTTTTGCCGGATCCTGCGGTTGCAAATGGAACGGCCATCATCATCGCTCCGGGTGGTGGGTTTCATTTTCTCGCCATCGATCATGAAGGAACCAATGCTGCAAGGCTTCTGGTTAAAAAAGGGGTTACTGTTTTCATTCTAAAATATAGGCTGGTTCATATTCTTACAGATAATCCATTCGATGATATGTTGAATGCTAAAGACCCGAAAGCATGGGATGATGAAGCGATACCTGTTATTCCATTGGCCATTGCAGACGGTAAAGCAGCGATTGCATATGTAAGAAGTCAATCGGCAGAATATAAAATAGCTCCTGATAAAATAGGTTTCATGGGGTTTTCAGCTGGCGGATTGGTGGCCGCAGCAACTGCATTTAAGTATAACAAAAGCGACCGGCCCGACTTTGTGGTTCCTGTATATGCTGATATTCCTGAATCAATACAAAGTGAGGTAGCAACAGACGCACCTCCATTATTCATTGCTTGCACCCAGGATGATGAGTTTGGGTTTGCAACTCATGCCGTAAGTCTTTATCAAAAATGGTATGCCGCCAAACGCCCTGTAGAGTTGCATCTATTTTCAAAAGGCGGTCATGGATTTGGAATTGGAAATCAGGCAAACACAACGTATCAATGGATTGATAAGCTTGGAGAATGGATGATTGCCCAGAGCTTGATGAAAGGCAAATAAATTACTATGAATTGGATCATTCTTGTTATTGCAGGATTGTTTGAAGTTGCCTTTGCTTATTGTCTTGGGAAAGCAAAAGAAGCGACTGGAAATGAAGTTTATTTCTGGTACGGAGCATTTCTTTTATCCCTTACCATTAGCATGACCCTATTGATCAAAGCTACCCAAAGCCTGCCCATTGGCACGGCCTATGCTGTATGGACTGGCATCGGAGCAGTGGGAACTGTACTGGTGGGCATATTTCTTTTCAAAGAACCTGCCAGCTTCTGGAGAATTGTTTTCCTTACTACACTGATCGGTTCCATCGTCGGACTAAAGTTTGTTTCGCATTAGTTACGTCTAATTTTCCAGATGTTTTTGAATTATTGCTCAATCGAATAACCCTTACCTCTTCTTCTTATTCTTGTCGCGGTCAGATTGGTACTTTTTATCTCGTCTGTCCTTGTCTGCCTTAGCCCGATTTTCTCTCGACTTATCTAAACGGGCTTTACTCTCTTTTGCCCTTCCTTCCTTGACTTTCTTGTCTCTTGCCTCATCAGCACGGTCGTTTTTTACTTTCTCCGCTTTCTGCGTCTTAACCTTTTTCTCCTTCTTTACTTTGTTGGCCTTGTACTTGCGGTCTTTAACAATTTTCTCCTCCCTTGCCTCTTCCTTTTTCTCATCAGTGGTTTGAGCAAAGGTCAATGTTGAAATGGCCAACAGCACAATCAATAATAAAAATCTAAAGTATCGTAAACTCATAACTGAATCAGGAATTATTGACTTGAAAAAATCCCGGATCATTTCCGTCCGGGATTTCAATCATAAAAATATTCTAGAATAACTTTTCCTGCGGAGGAGTTGCACCCGCCATACGAATATAGACGGTTGTCTGTCCTCTGTGGTGAGTCTGGTGCTCAAACGACTTTGCAAGAGCAACTCCCTTCGTCATCTCGAACTGATTAAAGACCTTGATCTTTTCAGCCAGTTGTGCTGCTGTCATTTTTTTAACACTATTGATCACGAAATCATAACCATCCATTACCATTTTAGTTACGTTCGCTTTCGACTTATCAGTGGCTTTTTCTGAATCACCAAAAGCCACAGGGCTTTTCTCACCAGAAGCAGTGGCAGCAAATGCATAATTAGCGTCAGTCAGGTGTAGCATTTGATCCGCGAAAGATCTCATCTCTTTGGTAGGCTTTAATGCATAGCCAGATTCAGGCATCGCATCAAGGTATTCTTTTGTATAGGTTTTTGCTCTTTCCCATTCCTTAACAATTTCTTCAACTGTTTGTGCATTGGCAAACGTGATCATACTTAACAGAAATGCCAATGTGCATAGAAGTTTTACTCTTTTCATAGTTGTATTGGGTTTAAAGTGGATTTGAGTTTCAATTAGAACATGATATTAAATAAAAAATCCTAAATCAAAAATGACTCTTCAAAAATGCTTATTAGTAACAATGTCCTTCCAGGCCAGTAAGATGTCGTTCTGGACAACCTCAGGATTGACGATCACCAGTCACCTTTGTCTCATTAACAACTAAACAAAAAAGAAAATGACAAACATTGAGATCGCACACGCGATAAACAAAGCTGTTCAGGAAGGAGACGTTGAAAGCGCATCATTATTGGTCCGGGAAGATTACATCCAGCATACACCTCATATTCCCAATGGAAGAAGTGGCTTGGTGGGACTTGTTACAAAAATCAAGAAGGGCGAGATGTCCGCTCCATCCATCAAAAACATTCGCACATTCACAGATGGTGAATTTGTAGTTCTTCACCATGACGTGAAATGGCCTAATAGAAAAGCCATGTTTGAAATTTTTAGAATGCAGGGCAAGCTGGCAGCGGAACACTGGAGTGGAATTATGGACCATCCTGAAAAAACTGCCAACGGCCACTCTATGGTAGATGGAGTGAGTGAAATTACTGACAAATCCAATACTGAGAAAAATAAACAGCTCGCAAAGTCATTCGTTGAGACCGTGTTGATTGATGCCCGCTTTGATGCAATCCCGGAATTCTATCATCCCGAAATTATTCAACACAATCCTTTTATTGACAACACTGTTCAGGGTTTGATCCATGGCATTGAAGAATTAAAAAAACAAGGGCTGACCATTCAAATACAAAGAATATGGAAAGTGTTTGGTGAAGGAAATTTTGTGTTAGTTTGCTCTGAGGGATTGTTTGCAGGAAAATCAACTGCGTTCTTTGATTTATTCCGAACACAAAACGGAAGAATTGTAGAACATTGGGATGTCTTGCAGGAGATCCCTGAAAAGCAGGCTCACTCAAATGGATTCTTTGAACCAAATTAAACAACATAATTACTGACCCACCCCATGTGTAACTTCACATGGGGTAAATTCTTTTCTATGGCAAAAAGTATAAAAATAGGAGTCGTGATCTATCGTAATTGTACATCTTCTATGGTGGCAGGTTTCTGGGATATTATGGTACTGGCAAATCAATTACATTATCAGCAATTCAATAAAAATCTCCTCAGTATTGAGTTGATCGCCGAAACAAACTCTCCTATAAAGTGCTTCAGCGGACTGAATCTTATTCCACATAAAAATATTAAGACAAAAGAACAGTTCGATCTTCTCTATGTTCCCGGATTTATTGGCGACGTCGATCAAGTCTTAGCTCTTGAGAAAAAGACCATTCATTACCTTTCAACAATCAAAACCACCAAAACTATTCTGACAGCAGCGTGCAATGGAAATTTTTTTCTGGCTTCTTCAGGAGCACTCAAGAATAAAAATGCTACTACTCACTGGAGCCTCATTGATAAATTCCGAAAGGACTTTCAGAATGTAAATCTACAGCCCGAAAAAATCATTGTTGACAATGGAAACGTGATCTCTGCTGCGGGGGTTACCTCCTATTTCAATCTCGCGCTCCACATCATACAGCGTCTGACAAATCCTGAAATATCACTTGCTTGCGCCAAGATATTTTTAGTGGATTCCGGCCGCAAAATTCAAACTCCTTATCAGATCTTTCAGTTTCCAAAAAACCATGGAGATGATGTTATTGCAAAAACACAAAACTGGCTTGAAAGGAATTTCAAAGAAAAAACATCATTGACTCAATTGTCGGAAGTAGGCAACGTAAGCATCAAAACCCTCACAAGAAGATTCAAAAAAGCTACCGGCGAAACTCCACAGATCTATCTGCAGAAATTCAGAATAGAAACCGCCAAACGCCTACTTGAATCCAAAGACATCACTTTCAATGAAGTAACATGGCAGGTTGGATACAACGATCCCAGCTCTTTTCACAAAGCATTTAAAATTGAAACAGGTTTGACACCTATCGATTATCGAAATAAATTTTCATTCCTTTAGTCATGAGCTGTATTTTTTTTTGCAAATCGTCTCATGGAAAAAATAAGAATGTTAGTTATTATTAGAGTTAAACTTTTTAGAACGCAGAATTAAAATTTTGACCTTTCATTATGACGACAAAAATAATTCTATTCTTCGCATTGCTGATGTACAGCATCATTGTAAGTCAATCCTTCATGTACATTCTTGCATTGAAAAATGCTCAGTTAGGCCTTGACATAAACTCCTATATAGAAGTGCGCAAGCTGATTGACGCCAGCATGAGAAGCAATTTCAAATACATAATATACGGGGCTTTAATTTCGAACCTTCTACTGGTGATCTTTACGTTTAAGAATCCCGGAAGCTTACTGTTTATTACAGCTTGCATTGGCTTTATTGCTTTGGTTGCAGATACTTTACTAACAGTCAAAGGAAGCTTGCCGATTAATGATATAATCAATACATGGTCTGCAGATCAATATCCGTCAAACTGGGCGGATGTCAGAGCAAAATGGTTTAACGTTTATCAGTACAGACAAATAGCAAACATTGTTGGATTTGTTAGCCTAATGACCGGTGTAGTGTTTGGAAAACAAAACTCCTGAACTCTATTTCATCACACAGGATCGCAAAGAGAATCACTTTGCGATCCTTTCTGTGATACATTATACCCTCTGTTCAGACTTTAAACCGAACAATACCCTTACATACTTCCATCTTCGGATGAATAATTCATAAAATCCCAGACAGCCACCGACCGTGAATGTCAATACCAAAATGAATTTGACATGAACATCGATTTCCATTGGAAAGATCAGCCATGACGCAGCATAGAGAAAAATCATGTGTATGATGTAGACAGGATATGCTGCCTGACTCAGATAGCTCAACGCCTTGCCTGAATGATTCAGATAACGGTTTCCAAATGCCAGCACTGAAAATATCCAGAGGTTAGATTCAACAGGTATAAGATACTCCGCACCCCACAATTTTATTCCAGCTACCCGAATCACATAATTTGTAAAAGCTATTATCAGAAATATCCAGCGCCATTTATTAATTAATTTTAGGAAAGGTTCTCCACTTAGCACAAAACAAAATCCAAAGAAGAATGCAAATAACCCCAGGAAGAATCCATGCCATGTCATTGCGTACAATTCATAAGGATTTGGTTTGAAGACTACCACTTCCAAAACAAAAGTTATGATGACTATTATCAGACCCGCCGCATTACCAAATACTTTTTTAATGCTTTGCGTTAATACTCCCTCCTGATGATTCTTCAGGTAAATGAACAGTGGGGAGAAGAGCAACACATAAACAAATATGTTTCCCAAAAACCATAAATGTCCCGGGTTATTTAAATCATACACCTGCGTAAAATTGTAGTAATCCCGGAATATGTACATGTGCACAGGCACGATCACAAACATTCCAAAGATAAAGGGTAGGAATATTCTCATCAGACGATCTGTGAGGAGCTGTCTCCAGTTCTTGCTTTGCATAGCAAAATAAATTCCCATTCCCGATACAAAGAATAGCAAAGGTATTCTCCACACATTCAGCATCGCCATGGGTATCCATAAGGATGTCCACGGTTTTTCGTTGGTGATGAAACCTATCATTATTCCCCACGACTGAAAACCAATCGCTATATGATAGATCAGGAGTAATCCAATCGCGATTACCCTGATCCAGTCAATATCATACCTTCTGTTTGTTGCTATCATGCGCTTAGAATTAAACTACTTCAACATTTGAGCAATCTCTGGACGTGTCTTTTCGATGTAGGGATAGTCTAGTTTAAGACCCATGGGGCCAAGCATTTTTCCCATCATATCATACGCATCTTTGACAGAAGCAAACGTACCGGCAACATTATCATACGCTGTTGCATTATACTTGTTCTTGATATTCTTATCAGCTTTCTTGTCCAGCAGCATTTTTACAATTTCAGGATGACAGAAAAAAGCCGAAGTATGAAGTGCCGTTGATCCGTCATTATTCTGAAAGTTTACATCAGCACCAGCGTCAATAAGAATCTTCGCTGCTTCAGGGTTTCCAAAAACTGCTGCACTGATCAACGGACTTGAACCCCCAAATGGATCTTTCTCATTAAGGTTGGTACCCGCTTTAATGTGCTGACGAAGAGCATCAAGATTGTTCGTTACCACGGCTGTATGAATGTCTACATCCGGCGCCGCTGCTTTCTGACTGCCGGCTTCAGAGGGTTGCTTCTGACCACATGCTGAGGATATTGATAATACTACCAGCATTGCAAAGTGAGCCAGAGTTCGTGAATTGATTTTTTGTGTTTTCATGATTTTAGCTGTTTTAATTTTTGACAAAGAACGCGGGGCTCCCAAGCATGGGCTGAACAGCTATGCGGATAAAACCATCAAGATTTAGGGAATCAGTGTAAACTATGGCGCAGGCATATCAATTATGGTGCAAGTCGTGACGCAAGTGGCTAATTGGGTTCAGAATCAAGCTTTTTCAAAATTCAAAACATGACCGTTTCTTTACTGCTTTAACAGTTTCTTTTTGTTATATCGCACTTGATTTTACGCAGTAAGACGCCACTATGCCGGAAGCTTCCAATGTTGAAAATGAGTTTTTAGCCGAGATCACTGCACTCGTCGAGAAGAATATTTCCAACGAGCAGTTTGGAGTGTCGGAACTGGCGGATGCGATGAACATGAGCCGGTCAAATCTTCTGCGGAAGGTCCGGAAGACAACCAATCTTTCCGTTAGTCAACTCATTAGTCAGGTACGCCTTAAAAAGGCATTTCACCTACTAAAAACTTCCTCACTGAATATTTCGGAGGTTTCGCATGAAGTAGGATTTAATAGCCCCTCCTATTTTATTAAATGCTTCAGAGAATTTTATGGATATCCTCCTGGTGAAATCGGGAAACACGACGTGTCCGAGGTGAATGCAACACTTCTGCAACCCTCTTCCCGCAATTGGACCAGGATGATCATAGGTGCCGTGACTTTTCTCATCATTTTGACAGCAGGTTTTATTTACTTCAAAAAAATCTCTACCGACTCTAGTCCAATTGATAAGTCGATCGCAGTATTACCGTTCAAAAATGAGAGCAACGATTCAACAAACGTTTACCTGATCAATGGATTGATGGAGTCCACATTAAACAACCTTCAGAAAATCAAGGACCTTAAAGTTATCAGCAGAACGTCTTCAGAAAAATATCGCAACACTTTGAAGTCGGTCCCTGAAATGGCAAAGGAGCTGAATGTGAATTACATCGTGGAAGGCAGCGGACAGAAGATTGGCAGCAAAATATTATTAAATATCCAGCTGATAGAAGCAACAACGGATAAGCACCTTTGGGCAAAACAATACCGGAGAGAAGCAACGGACATTTTTGAATTACAACAGGAAGTCGCGAAGAACATTGCGGAAGAGATCGAAGTGATTATTACACCCGACGAAGAGCAACTCATTGGAAAGCGACCAACAAATGACATTGTAGCATATGATTATTTTCTGAAGGGAAGAGATCTCTTTTATCAAAGCGGAAGAATGGACCTGGAGAATGCAATTGTATGGTTCAACAAAGCGATTGATCAGGATCCCAACTTTGCATTGGCGTATGCAAGTGCCACTATGGTTTACTATTATCTTGATCTTTTCAGGATGGAGAAAAAACATACGATTGAAATCAATGCCTATTCTGATAAGGCAATGCTGCTTGATCCATCCTCTGCGGAAAGTCTGATTGCAAAAGGGTTGGCGTATGCTGACAGGAAAGAATTCAAACAGGCGGTTCCTTATTTTGAAAAAGCTCTCAAGCTGGTACCACAGTCAGGAATTGCCCTTCACTTTCTTACGGAATTCTATGCCATTCATGATCCTAATCCACGGAAGTACCTGGAGTATGCAATCAAGAAAGTAAAAAACGATGAGAGCGCGACTGACTCAATAACGATCGGGTTTAATTACATGCATCTCGCGGATGCCTTTATGCAATGCGGTTTCTTTGATGAAGCATCAAAATACATGGACATATCCCTGAAGTATGATCCCAATGGATTTTATTCTCGATTCATTTCAATTTATATCCAGTACTCACGGACGAAAGATCTTCCAAAAATAAAAGAACTCTTTCTGAAGGAAATCGAAAGAGACACCAATCGCTTTGATCTTATTCAGGAAGTTGGCAAAATCTGTTTCATGATGCGGGATTATAAATCAGCTCTTGCGTATTATAAAAAATTCGATGCAATGCGGCGGGCGATGCAGATCGACCTGTTCAGGCATGAGAATCTGAAAATTGGAGCAACGTACGCGAAGATGGGTTTGAAAAAAGAGTCTGAAGAATTTCTACGCGATTTTATGGCATGGGCAGCGACCGACAAGACTGTTTATCGGGAAATTCATCCTGCTATGTACTACGCCTATAAAGGTGATGTGAACAAATCCATGGAGCACTTCAGGGAATTCGCAAAGCAGGAGAATTTTTCTTATTGGATATTGTTACTAAAAGAAGATCCAGAAGCGGATAATGTGAAGTCATTACCAGAGTTTAATGCAATCATGAAGACAATCGAAATGAAATTCTGGAATACAAATAAAGAAATCCGGAAGGAGCTTGAAGACAGCGGCTTGCTGATAGAGAAAAAATGAAAGAAGAGATAGAGTCCTTTTGTCCCTCCACCCGGCAGCAGTGGAGAAAGTGGCTGCAAAAAAATCATAATAAAAAACAATCCGTTTGGCTCATTCAATATAAAAAGAGCTCAGGCATATCCACTATTTCCTGGAGTGATGCTGTTGACGAAGCATTATGCTACGGATGGGTTGACAGTAAAAGAAAGACAATTGACAAAGATAAATTCATGCAGTTCTTCAGTCAACGAAAAAAGAACAGCACCTGGTCAAAAATCAATAAAGAAAAAATCATAAGGCTGACCAAGGCGGAGCTTATGTCCCCAGCCGGACTGGCTACAATCGAAACAGCCATCCAAAATGGTTCTTGGACAATCCTGGATAAGGTAGAAGAACTAATGATCCCCAAAGACCTGGAGAAAGAATTCAAAGCTCATCCTGGTTCAAAGGTATTTTTTAAAAGCCTTAGCAAGTCCTTGAGAAAAATGATCTTGCAATGGATCGAACTTGCCAAGCGACCAGAGACAAGACAAAAAAGAATCATAGAGATCGCTACACTGGCAGCTCAAAAGCAGAAGCCAAAACAATTCAGCTGAGTGTACAAATCTGATTTCCACATAACGAAATCATAGATCATACTTTTCAAAACTCATCTCCTGACCCAGGGTTGGATGCGTAAAGACCAGAATGCATGCGTTCAATGCAATTGCGTTGAGTCGATACGGAACGTCAGATCCATAAACCGTGTCTCCAATAACAGGACAACCAATATATGCCAACTGAGCACGGATCTGATGAAACTTTCCTGTATGAAGCTCTATGTTCCAGAGAAATTTGTCTTTGGAAACTGATCTCACTTTGTAGTTTAAAATCACTTTCTCACTGAATTCAATCTCCTCATCGTAGATAACTGCTTTCTTCTTCTCCTTCCTTAGCCAGCCCGTCAGAACACCCGTCATTTCCCCGGGTCCTTGTGACGTATGAGCCTGATAGAATTTTTTAACCTTGCGCTCTGCAAATTGCTCACTCAGATTTTTCAATACAGACCTTTGCTTTGCAAAAAGAATAATGCCACTAACAGGGCGATCCAGCCGGTGAATGTGCTGAAGATATACCTCCTCTCCTTTGGGTAATTTGGTTTTGAGATAAGCTTTCCCAAGCTGTTGCAGATTGGGGTGACCATTTCTGTCGGGTTCGACCATCAATCCCGCAGGCTTATGAAGAACGAGGATGAATTCATCTTCAAAGAGAATGTGGTCCTGAATTCTGATTGCTGACATTCTTTAAAATTAGTAAATCACCTCAGCTTATCCATCACAATATCGCCAAGTGGTGAAATACTATAACCTATTTCATGACTGACTGTCAACCCGAGGTTCTTCAGCTTCCTTACATTTATTTTAAAATCGAATTTGTCCATTTGAATAATATCCGCAAGATCACCGGCTCGTCGTTCAGGATACCTTTTAATAAGCTTCATAACTTTCAAAACCCAGGGACCGCGTGTCTTATCAAGTCTTTCAAGCTGACCAAGCATCTTCTGCAGTTCACTTTCTGAAAGATCTGTCCTCTCACGAAGCTCAAGTCGCGGATCCTCAGAAAGGTATTTAACTTTTATTTTAAAGAGGGTGCCAGTTGTCTTCTTCAGATCATGAAGCAAACTTGCAGCATTGTCGTAACCAGCCCTGATTGCATCACCTGTGCTTATCTTATTATTGCTCACGGGGTCGACAGCCAGCACCTTGATCACACCGATCGCTGTCTTCATAGTACTGCCTTTCTTGACATTTGGTTTTCCCCATCGCCGGAATGCCAAAGAAATTGTGCCTGATTTGATGCCGTTAAGCTGGCTGACTTTAAAGATCATTTTATTTGTTGCCTTTGAACGCTATCATAAAAAATAGATAATATTTGTGCCCGAAACAACTCCCTGCATGATCGTTAAAAAATTATTAGCCCGCTTCATCAATGACAAGATCATTCAGAACGCAGAACACATTTATGTCGCTTCGGCGGCGATATCAGATTCCGGCTTTGACCTCATCATGAGCCGGCTACATCCCAAATGTCATGTCGACATTATGACGGGCCTTGATCAGGCAGTCAGCCCCACAGTTCTCAGGAAAATATTAAAGGAATATCATAACCGGGTGGCTCTTCGTGTTTTGACACGTGCTGTGCTTCACGCCAATGTGTATCTCTTCGACATGCCTTATCGCAAGCAGCTTGCATTTATCAGCTCAGGCACATTTACCAAAGAGGGATTTGCTGACGACGAAGAACTATCCTATCGTGTATCCAATGAAAAAGAGATGGAAGAGCTTCACAGCTGGTTCACAAGAAACTATGAAGAATCTGATGACCTGACAGAAAAAATGATCGAAGCTTATGAACCTGCCTATCATCGGATGGCAGAACGTGAGCAGGCCTCAAGAGATGAGAAGGCGCAATGGAAAGAACAAATGGATAAGTTACTGTAGCAGGGAATAAACCTGTATTATAAAAAAGACCGGAAAGATTAAACTTCCAGGTCTCTTTCGGCAAAATTATCATTTATTACTTAGGACATCCACAAAGCCATCTTCTTTCATAAAATGCTTCGCTGGCTCCATAGGTGCCACCGCCTGCGTATGGTTGATAGATGTACATTTCAAAGACACGGCACCATGGAAAGTCAACAAGGCTGGCATCTTTCTTATACCACACATAACCCCATTTTCTTCTTCCGGTAGGAATACCATCGTCCCCTTTTTCAATTCTCCAGTTCTTATCCTGTAAACCAATCTTGTGAATTTTAATTTGCTCAATGCCAGTGATCTTTCCTTTCATCATGGTCTTCTCTTCTTCCGTTCCGTTAGCAAACATCTCTGCACTTGGAATATGTGCTGCAAGTTTTTTGCTGACTAATGCGGCAAGTTCATCCAGCAATACATATATCTTCTTGCGCTCTTCGGCATCCATGGAAGTTGTCTTCCTCCATTCCTCCCGTGCACTTTTTGAAACAGCCCTGACAAGCCATTCCTCAAAAGCAGGTCGCACAAAATAAGTTCTATCCTTGGGGCTTGTATAAATTTTCGCATCAGCAAGAGCGTCCTGTAATTCATCCTGCCAAACCCAAACACGCCCGTCACCGTTGCCATCCTGTCCCATTGTCGTCATCAGACCAAATAATATCATAATGATTGATAAATTAATTTTTTTCATGGCACAAAGGTACCAGCACTCCTATCGCCCGATGGATAGAATTGTTTCATTTAGGAGTGTTATGGTTGCTGAATCAGTTTAACCGACGTATTATGATGGCTTGTATACGTTTGCCAGGATGCCGGACTTAAATTTCTTTGAGCTCACTAATTTTAATTCCAATGAATCTTTAAGCTTTGTAAAGATTGGCAATCCTTTACCAATTGCTACCGGATAAATAAGGAACAAAAATTCATCAATAAGACCTGTAGCAATGAGACTTTGTGCAAACCCAGCCCCACCGTGGGCAAGAATAGGTTTACCTGATTGTTTTTTGAGTCTCCTGATGTGAGTTGCTAAATCGCCTGTCAGGATAGGACTGTCATCCCAGTCGGAATCAGCAGCAGCCTTCACAAGAGGTGTCTTAACAAACTTCAATACATCTTTAAAGCCTGGAGTTGTCTTATTCCATTCCTTGTTCGGTATTCCTTTTCTTGAAAAGGCAATCTTGGGAATCTCATTCATAGGTGCCGCATAAATCTCAGTTGACGTAGGCCAGTAGGCCTTCATGTCGCGAAAAGTGCGAGAACCCATGATATGAACACCCGCTTTCCAGATCTCCCTGACCTCAAGTTTGCTGACTTCCTTATCCTGAATTTCAAACATCCAGTCTGATTCACCTTTAGGTCCACCGACAAATCCATCAAGTGACACTGACATCTTCAATTTTAGCTTTCTCATAAGGCTCGATTTTATGGTGATCTGTATACCAAAATGATACCACAGCATTACTTAACTTCGTTCTACTATTTGAACTAACCGCTCACAAGATGAATGGCATTAAAATCACCGCGAATTTAGAACTCGCCCAGATCGGCTGGGTAATCCCTGATATACACGCCACTGCAGATTTTCTCACGAACACTTTAGGCATCGCAGGTTTTCCCAAACCACAACATGTACGTGCACAGGATTTAGGCATGACTTACAAAGGCGAGGTGGTGGCATCAGAATGGTTAACCACGCAAACTTATAACGGAGGTGTATTTATCGAACTTGTACAACCACTTTCCGGTCAAAGTATGTTTCATGATTACCTCGCCCGGTATCCTGAAGGTGGCACGCAACATCTTGCCTACCGTTTGCCGGTAAGTGATTTCAATAAAGTAACAAACGCCTTGCGCGAAAAGGGCTACGAAATGATCAGTGAAGTTGACCACCCAATTGCGCGGATGGCATTCTTCGATACTTATAAAACACTGGGAGTAGCGACAGAAATTATGGGCGTGACGCCGGAAGGATGGGACGCAGTTGAAAAGATGAAGAAAGGAATGTAGGCCAACAGTTTCATCACCTACATGATATAATCATTAAACATCTGTGAAATAACGATAGCTAATGTTACCAATATCATACTGTTCACAGCTGATGGCTCCGTAACCAATTCCTTCTGATGGAGCATCAACAGAATCGAGATAGGATTGTGATACCAGTAAATAATGACCCGCATTCACAGAATTCTTTAACAGACGATGCGCTTCTATTACCGGAGTTCCATACAGCTTTGTAAATCCATTAATCTTGTAAACTGAAAATGAACCATAATGAACAATCATCTTGACAGAAAGGTCACATCCGCCAGGAGCTTCACCGAATCCTTTTAGTCGTTCATAAAATCTGGCAGACATTAACTGGAAATGCCGGGTGAGCTCTTTCAATTCCGGAGCTTTACCCTGTTTGTAGAAAGTATTGTATTGCATCTCCCTCAACTTCATTTACTTCCAGTCTAAGCTGATTGTGCTCCATAATGGAAGAAAGGAGATCCTGATCTTAAACGCCGCGTTAGTCTTTTTGAAGAGTAAAAGCCTGAAGTAAATATAAAATCATAAATCAAAACTGATACTTCGCGCCAACGGTTGGATAAATCTGAAGGATGTCTTCTTCCGTGAGCGTATGATAAAAGACGTTGATTCGTGAACCCAGTGACAATCCACCTTTGACTTTCACCCAGATCTGTGGATCACCAAAAAACGATAGCTTTTTGCCACTGAGGTCTTTCGTAAAGTCATTCCCCTGATTTCGATTTTCGGTCCAGAAAACAAAACTACCTCCGACGAAGATCCTGTAGTTGAAAAATCCTTTGCCGAAATAAAAAGTGAATTGTGGATCAAAGCTGGGAGCATCAAACGCATTGTAGCGGTACAACAAACTGCTTGTAATGAAGGCACCCTTCCATTGAGTGGAATAAGAAACTCCCGCGCTTAAAGAATTCGCAATATAAAATCCGAAAGAAGTTGTAGTCACTCCCAATCCACCGCTATAGCCGATTGAAAGATATATCTTCGGTTTCCAGAATCGCAGTGACTGAGATATTTGGGTAAACACCTGACCCGCATTGTTGCTTTTTCCTTTTAGATCAAGCTGAGTCTTGAACAGAAAAGATCCCGTTCCTACGGTATCCACATTCTTAAAATACTCGAAGGTAAGGCTGGGGAAATTCATCGGGTTAGACTCCGGATCGATGGTATGCCTCAGATCATAATGAAGTTGCACATTTTGAGAAAATCCGACGACTGACCAAAGGCAGGTGACTGAAACGAACAAAAATTTCATAAAATTGATGGCTGGTTGATTTGACACAAAAGACCATCAAAGGCGAACCCGCATCCGTAATTGGGGTGGAAACCTTTGGAATTGGCATGGAAATCATCCGGATTTAAAAGATAATCATTCAGAAATGAGGGACATTAATGAGATTGTGTTTATTGAGCTTTTTAAAGAGGCATGTCATAAATGTTTTGGGACACCCTTAACGACTGCCCTTTCTGAAACTGACAGTAAACTGCTTTCGAATAAGATCCTGGAACAGACCGGCCTCCTTCTGGGAGTGAAAAGTCTCAAGAATTATTCCTTGTATATTCTCAAGAGCAAAGAATCAAAAGAGAATCCATCGATTGCCACACTGGATGTCCTGGCAAGGTATGTGCTGGATGCGCCCAGGACTGATGAGATCCAGCGAAAAAACAATGAGGGACATTTTCCATACTGGTTTCAGTATAAAAAATCTTTTAAGAAAGATACTAATCTGATTCCATCAGTTTCGCCACGACGAAAAACCGGAATGCTTTTAATACTCTCTGTCGTTATTATCGCAATACTGGCATGGCTACTTTATCCGTTTTCCGGGCAGCCGGTTTCCAATTTCAATGAACCTTTCACATTCCTCTCATACGATTCTTTGACAGAGAACGGTTGGTGGCTGCAGAATCCAGATAACGAATGGTGGGAAAAGAGAAGAGAGAAAAAGGGATCACTATCATTATACACCCTGAAGGGCGACAACTGGCCCGACGCAAAAAATGTATCGGGCATAAGAAACCTGCTGGTTCGGAAAATATTGGGAGACTGCTTTTCCACTGAGATCCATTTGAACGATTTTGTTCCTGACAAGAACTGGCAACAAGCCGGAATTCTTTTGTCAGAAGATTCTACGTTCAGTCACAAGGTTGTGAGAATATCCATTTCGTATAATGATTTTTTCGGGGGCTATTCGAAACCGCCGGAAATAATTGTTCAGGGCGTCAGTTCATCTGAAAGCGGCAGCACAAGTCAACCGGAAGAATTTGCCCATTTAACAATCTTCACGGTAGAAGAACCGAACGAAGCACTGGTTCGCAATAATCTAACAACTGCTGCATTGAAGATCGAACGACAGGATGGGCTTTACAGATTCTTATATAGAACCGGACCATCGGAGGGTTTTGCTTTTAAAGAAGTTATCAGTAAGAATTTCAATATCGACCCCCGTTATATTGGAATCTTTGCAATCCAGGGATTTTCTGAGAATGAAAATGCTATTCCGGCAGCTTTCGATTCTTTTTCATTTTCTACTATTGATTGTAAACATTGAACTGGTTGACAAATACCGAGTTCACAATTCAATAGCTCTGAAGCTCAGCGCCTTTTCAACCACTTCTTCCACAGACAAATTATCATAGTAAATCAAATCAGTAACCGAGGTTGCGGAACATTGCTCTTCAACAACTCAATCAACTTATTGATCTCTCTTTCTGTCTTGCCCTCCACTGCGGTAATTTCCTTCACAAGCTGAACTAATTCGTCTCTTGACATCATTGCAGTTTATAAAAATCGTGCGATGTTATCTTATAATATCAAAGATTTCCTCCATCTGAAATCTCGCAATCATAGTTTTATTGATCTCCCCGCTTTCTGAAGAAGAATATCCTCCGCCTGCATACAGGTATCCATTATACATGACAAGTGCATGGGGATGAAAGTTCACTCCCGGCATAAATGACATCCATTTCTCACCATCCCATTTCGCAATATTATTTGCTTTCAACCCTTCCGCCTCCGTGAAAAATCCAGCAGTATAAAGCACTCCGTCATACTCGAGCATTGAATAAATGTGTCCGTCGGTCCCTTTGCTGCCGGTATTCAGCCAGCTCTTGCCGTCAAACCTGTAGATACAGGTCTCACGCTTCTTTCCCTTGTGAGGAAAGTATCCTCCAAAGTAAAGATCATCCTTATAAACGATCATGGAATTAGGAACCCCCACTACATCATAGCCGCCCTTCAGCCACTTCATTCCATCCCACATGTTGATGCCTTCCGAACCATTGTCCATCGCCCAGCCGCTGGTGTACAACAGATCTTTATACACAGCCATTACAGAAATCACATCGACACCTTTTCCAAGGGCAGACCAGTTCTTCCCATTCCACTTTGCAATGTTTCGTGCAGGCTTACCATCAGCAGTTGAAAATTCACCACCCGCATATAGTTCATCTTTATAAATCACAAGGTCATTTGGATGAGAATCAAAGCCACTGCCTACCGCGTGCCATTCCTTTCCGTTCCATGCTGCAATATGGTTGACATTAACAGATCCGGCTTTTGTAAACCAGCCGCTTACCATCAGTTCTCCCTTATAAATACACAGACTGCTGGCCATCGCATTCAGTCCATCCCCTACTACCGACCACTCTCCACCATTCCACTTCGCAATATAATTCATGGATATGCCCGCGACTTTTGTAAATGACCCGACTGCATAAAGCTCACCTTCATACTCAAGCATGTCATAAATATTATTGTGCTGATCCTTGAACTCTGAATTTATTCCACCACCCACAGGCACCCATTCCTGAGCACTTGCATAACCAGAAATGAGTATTGCGATTAAAAAGAACAGGGACGATTTTAAATTCATGCTACTTAACTTTTGTTTTTACCTTTTTGGTGTTGTCAATCGCGAACTGCTCAAGAAATGCATAAGCAGTAAGAAACGTTGATTTGTCTTCATCGGTAAGTTCAACGGAAGTGCCGCCTTCTATACAGTGAAATCCAAAGCATATTGATTGCGACCAGCCATCATGCACCGCCACAAATTCCTTTTTGGTATCGATCTTATCAATCTTCAGGGAGCGAAGTTTCCCAAGGATTGCATCACGGTCCTTTTGAGTTAATAGATAGGCCCTGGTTTTCTTTGGCGCCTGGTTCGAGTCAGTGATATATATACAACTGTCGTATGTGAATTTTATGCTGGTCCTGCCTCCGCTCATGCTGCCATGATAGGATACATCGATTGTAAAATCCTTTTCCCAGGTTTTCGGGAGCTCCAGGCTGAATAAAGAACTTGCCATGCTGATAAAGCCGGTGAGGGCGATTAGAAAAGTTGTCATAACCTTGTTTTATCTCTAAGATGCAGAGAAAGACAACATTCCACAAAACATAATCAACAACTTACTTTGGCACCACCCCGCATCCTCCGCACCGTGTACATGCCTGGGTGTTTACGGTGGTCTCCACAATCTTTCGACCTGAGCTTAAGGTCTGATCTATCTCACGCTCTTTATAGGTCTGTGTCACACTTTTTCCCTGACATACGGGACAGGTTTGATAATTCTTTATTGCCTTGTAGTAAGATCTGTTTTCCAGGTTATCAATGTTCTCAAAGACCTGATAATTGCCAAGTCCTGTGATAGCCTCAAGACTCACCAGCTTATTCTCGAACGGACCTTTGTCTGCCTGGATCTTATAGATATGTCCTGTTTTAAGACTAATATAGTATGGTTCGAAGGACAGCATGTTGATACGCTGCTTCAATATATTCTCCGGCAGATTATTGATTCTGTTTTGTTCTTCCGCAGCCTCCTTTCGTTTTTTGAGCTCGGCATCGGCCATCGATAAACCTGTTTCAGATGTATCCGTTAGCTCCATGCTTTCGAGGAGCTCACCCGTCAGGTAATTATAAGTGTTGACAAACGAAAATAACATCTTAGCCTTCCCAGGCATATTAGCATATTCAACAACCGTCACGGTGTTGTCTTGTAGTGATACCCGACTGATACTGGGTGTGTACAGATAAACGGCTCCTGCGTTCCTGATCTGAAATTCTTTTACCGGCTTGAATGCTTCATCCTCACACTTCACCGACGTCATCATTCTGTTACTTGCATCATTGCGTTGCGTCAGCGATACGCGATAGAATTTTGGATTTTCATCGGTCTTTGCTTTGGCAGTCTTTCCTGTTCTTAATTTCTTCTCCTTTACGTCATAGTAGGCAACCGGTACCTTCCCTCCTTTTTTATCTTCTTTGTACATGACGATGGTATTTTTGTCATCTTCAAACCAAAAAGATTCAAAGTCCTCCGCGATCTTTTCCTTCGTCAGCTTTACCGGGTCTATCATGTAAAGCACACTTTTGTTTTTTCCAAGCGTCCAGTCGCGCACTGGTATCTGTCCATCGGCGGCAAACTGCCTGTCCTGCCATCCCCAGTTCGTAAGCGCGAACGTGTTAAGATTTACCAGGTATATAAAGGGAGGCTTGTCCGTGTTGTTGCGTTTAAGCATATAGGTCAGTGACGGGTCTGTGGTGACAGATCCGAACGACAGGTCAATGAACTTCCCCAGCTCTTCTGCCTTCTTTGTCCAGATAGGTTTTTTCTGAACGTAATCCCACATCACAGCTTCACCAGATGAGACGGTCAGGCAACGTGTTCTGTCAGTATTGAAGAACGCACACATGGCAGGTGTTGCAGGCATGTGACCTGATTGAGATTGAGCACGTGTCAATCCAATTATAAGAATGCAGACGGGCATTATTAGTATCCTGTACATATGATGATATTAAGCAGTCTGAACAAATTTGCTTAATAGTAATACAGGCTGTTATACGAAGAACTGCGTAATTTCTTTTTGTGTAAGTATGATCTACTGCTTTGGACCAATCGATTTGATCAATTTTCCATTCTTTGTCCAAAGAGAGATGGTGCCCCTGATTCCGGTGGTGACAATCTGTTCATTGGTTGAATTCCAGTCCAGGCCCCACAGCAATTCTGATGATCGTCCTGTGAATAATAATTCACCCTTGTTACTCCATATCCTGAGAGCATCACTTGCTGAAGCCAAAGACTTACCTGATTTGCTCCATTGTATAGTTCTGTATTCTGCCTTACTACCGTTGAGTGTGCTGATCAAAGATCCATCAATCTTCCATAGCTGAATAAGAGAAGGAACACCTTCCTCATTATGTCCGTAGTCCCCCGATGCAAAATAATCGCCCGTTGGATGCCAGCTTAGCGTTAACACTCCCGTATTTTCCTTTCTATGCCTGATAGTCTTCATGGTGAATCCGGTGGTATCCATGATCCTTATATCATCACCACTTGCGACAAGGATGTTTCGTGACGGATGCCATTGGATTGAGAAATAGCTGTTATCATCTTCTTTGGCAATGGTTCTTTTCAGAACTCCTTCCTTACTCCAGATCTTCACAAGCCCATCATTATCTGCCGTTGCAATTAGCTGCCCCGTATAATTCCAATCAATTCCCCTTGCCCCATGTCCTATTCCATTGAGTCTTGTCGTCTTGTTCGTGCTTATATCCAGCACACTGATCGCATCATTGTGTGTGGCAATCGCCAGGAGGCTTTCCGTGGGATGCCATTTCATCTGACGGATCATCCCTCCAACCTTATACGCTCTCACAAGTGTCAGATCTTTCGCTGAATAAATTCGCAGCAGGCTGTCATCACCTCCCACTGCAATCAGTCTATCATCGGGTTTCCAATCGACCGTCCACAGCAACGTTGGTTTCTTTAAACGCGGATCATCATTCGATGCTAATTGTTGTGAAGATGCAGAATGAACCATTGCCATTACACCAAATGCCCAATACAAACTGAATCTTGTCATTCCTTGCAATCTCTGAAACTCAAACATGTGGCAAATTTATAAAAGTCCGGTGGGGTTAAAGCGTGTATTAACAACTCGCTGACAATCTTTTAGGATTTCATTAACATCGTTACCGGAAGCAAGCCGATAGCTTTGAAGAAACCTAACCGACCATGAGAAAACACATTTTACTGCTTGTATTTTTTATTGTGTGCATAAGCGCAGCTGCCCAAAAGCGTGACGAACGCCTGCTCGGATATTGCCAGGCAAGCGACCTGCAGCGTGAACCCTATTCCGTATGGTACAAACCAGGCTATACCGGTTATGTACCCAATGCAGAAGTTGTCGCACAGCTCAAAAAATCAGTGCCTGAAAAATTTACCATAAAAATCGTTTTTGGTTCGTGGTGTGGCGACAGCAAACGTGAGTTACCACGCATGATGAAAGTGCTTCATGAAGCTGGCTTTGCGGAAAAGAATATTCAACTACTGGGTGTTTATGATTCACTGGAGGTTTATAAGCAAGGACCCAAGCGCGAAGAAAAGGGACTGAACATCTATCGTGTCCCCACCTTTATTGTTTATCAGAAAGAAAAAGAAGTGGGTAGAATTGTTGAGTTCCAGGTGGAGTCGCTTGAACGCGATCTGCTCAAAATTATCACGGGACAATCCTACACACATAATTATAAAGGTTATGCCAGGATCAACGCGTGGCTTGCGCAGGGAATCCTATCAGATGATAATGTTAGTCCGCGCGGGCTGGCCGATCAGATCAGGACTGATATCGGTCGTGAGACGGATTTAAACTCCTGTGGCTATGTGTTTCTGATGCGCAAAGATGTTAAAGAAGCGATCACAGTTTTTCGGATCAACGTTAACCTGTTTCCGCAATCGGCTAATTGCTTTGATAGTTTGGGAGAAGCGTATCTCGCTGCCGGAAATAAAGAAAGTTCAAAGGCATGTTACCAACGTGTGCTTGAAATTGATCCGGTGAATGAGAATGCCAAAGCTCAGCTTGCGAAGCTTAAGTGATTATGACAAAGCGGAATTATCTTTACTCTGTTCTTAACTTTTCAATCATCAATTTTACTTCGTCAATCAATAACTCCGGTTCTGAATCCTGAATATAGTGTCCGCTTTTTGTTGTTGCTACTAACTTTATTTGTGGGGCCTGATTTAACCATTGATTGAAAAGTTCCTTCTTGATTTGTCTATCCTCTTCGCTCGCCCCAGGTCCTACCCGAAATGAACCGATTATTGTTATTGGTATATTGGTTGGATACTTAACATCTCTCATTGCCGCCATCTGTTGATGGTACATAATGGCTTCATTTCTCTCTCCAGTCTTAAGTGTCATTTCAAATTTTTCTCTCCATTTTATTGTCTTTTCCTGATCCTCTTTAGATTTAATTGCAATAAGTCTATCAAATTGGTCTTCATGGACCGGATCAATCAAAATCATACCTAAAACATTTTCATGATGATCATTTTGGTATTTTCTTAGGATAGAAGTCCCTAACGAATGTCCGATCAATAAATAAGGTCCTGGAATTCCATTGCTCGTCAGGAACTCATTCAACTCAATACTTAAATTTTCAATTGTCCTTGGCACACTTGTGGTGTCTGACTTCCCGAGTCCTAATCGGTCATAAGTCACAACGGTTGTCAACTTGCATAGTCTTGTCTGAAGGGAGTGCCAACTTTGAAGAGTTTCTCCCATTGCCAGATCGACAATAATTGTTGGCTTACCGTTTCCTGATATCCGATAATTAAATTTTTGGGATTTCTTAACCTCAAATCCAGAAATTAAAATCAGGGTTACAACAATTAGTATTTTATTCATTTGGAGAAATTTGTCTAAGGATAGATACCCACAACGTTTGGCTATAAGCCGTTTGTTCACCCAAAATAAAAATAAACAAAAGAAGGCAAATGACTTATAGACTTTGAAAGCACCTGTGCCGCTCAGTCTCTATGTTGTCACTGATCCGCTGAATTAACCTTCCGAACTATTTGTTCAAGAGAGTCATTTAATACAGTTGATTTGTAAAATTTACCTCTCAAGATAACGCCATCGATTTGTCTGGTATTATTAATATTCTCCATTGGATTAGCATTAAGTATTATGAGGTTAGCCTTTTTTCCAATCTCCACCGTTCCAATATCCTTGTCTATTTTAAGGAATAATGCCGGATTGATCGTAGCCGTTTGAAGCGCCTCAAGGGGAGTGAAGGCAGCTTTTTCAACAAAAATTTGCAATTCGTCATGCAAACTAAAACCCGGATAACAATTGGGATTTGGATAATCAGTACCGGCAAGAAATTTTACTCCTCCGTCTTTTAATGGTTTGAAGAGGGAGGTGGTTTGCTTGTACCAATCACTTTCTATCTTTCTGTTCCTGACGCGCGACTTTATACTTGCGGAATCATTGCGTGGCGCCCAATCTTCAACTGCAAAGTCGGGCATATAATTGATTATGTCCTTGGGTTTGAAGTCAGGCGTTGATCGATCGATAGAACCTTCAGCAGCAATCATAGTCGGACATACCCAGGAGTTACTTTTTGCTAAGAGTGACATTAGATTCGATAATTGCGAAGGATCATATGTTTTATTCTCAAACCGCATCCTGGTTAGGAAGGTTGAAAATTTACGCGCCTCAAAAAGAGAATCATTTTTATCGGTAGCGTGCATCGCTGTAGTCAGGAACTCTTTTTCCGTGGAACAGAAATCCAGAACTCCAAAAAAATGATCCAGTGTTCCTTGACCTGCATGGATTGCCTCTTCAAGAGAAATTTTAAAAGGAATATGTCCGCTAAAGGGAATTCCTTCTTTTCTGCATTCATCGGCAATGGCGAAATAGACATCTCTCTCCAAATAGGAATACACTTTTATAAAATCAGCGCCCTGAGCTTTTTGATTCCTGACAAGGGCTCTTGCTTTCTCGGGAGAGTCGGCAATATCAGAACCTTTCCATAATGGCGGATTACCATCAATGATTGCCCCCGAACTTATAATATCCGGCCCTGTCACTAATCCACTGTCAATCTTGTTTCGAATTTTTTTAACTTCCGCGGGGTCACCCCACATTTCCCTGATTCCGGTTATTCCATTAGCCATCAGTAACGGAAAGAATTCTTTGTAGGCCCACCAAGTGTGCGTATGCATATCCCACAATCCGGGTATTATAAATTTATCTTTGCCATCAATAATTTCGTTCGCTAAATACGTATTGTTTTCCCTGTGTGGTATAATCTCCGTTATTCTATCCTGAATAATTACAATATCCATCGAATTATCAATAGTGCCATCCAAAACATCGATCACTGCAATATTTTTAATGATCAGGTCCCCTTTGAGTTCCTTTGAACATCCAGCGATTATAAAAATGAGAATGATAGCAGATAAGATGATCAGATGTTTCTTCATTGTGTTTGTATCATAAAGCATATGATGCACCTAGTTCCAAAATAATTCTGTATTAGTATTGGTGCTAACGTTCGGCTATAAGGCGTGGCGGCACACCAAAACATAAAATTAAATGTCAACCGTGCCGCCACGCCTTATAGCTTATGTTGTGCGCCGGGTATTAGCCGCAAAATAACTCATTTGTCAATTTCAAAATAGTCTTTAAACGCTCTCTCATTGAAATCGCTCAAATCAATTCTCTCAACTAGGTAGTCAAAATTCTTATGGGGATACTTCGTTATTGCGACTTTTACATATGTACTGAAATAGTCTCGTTTCCAACGGCCCAAAGCTTTTGTCGTTTTGTTGAAAATTTTAATTGTCCCTTTTTGCTCTGGAAACTTAGCTAAGGCCTGGTAAATCATTCTCAATTCAGAGTAATTGTAATGAGTTCTGTACCACCGTTTATAAAATTGCTTTGTCAAAGGCTTGAAAAAGTCCTTGTCTGGGAATTCGCGAATTGCTTTAAAAGCAAAATATTGGTTGCCTTTGCTATCCAATGTCTTTAGAATAAGATCCTTATCAGCTTCTCTCTGAAATCGAGCTAATGTTACCAATGCGTCACCATTTCCTAGTTCAGCATATTGCCTAATGATCCCATAATATTTGTCAGTTGCAGGAAGTTCATTTAATAGTGCATTTTTATAAGCCAGTTGGATAGATTGATCTATTAATATCATACTGTCAAGACGAAGCCTCTCACTGGGTGAGATATTGCCAGGAAGAATCGAGGATAAATAGAAATCACTTACTTTTCGAGAATAGATAACATCAAACGCCTGAATCCCTATCGATTCATTGTCTTTTAGATTATTAACTAGGATTTCGAAAATCTTATTGCTATTTGCTTCGTTTAGTGCCATAAAGGAATAGCATCTCACAATTTTGCTCTCATGAGACATATTGTCAATAAGTTCTTGTTCCGAAGCGAATTGCTTTAATTTTTGATAATTGATCCAGAGGTTAGAAACTTCACCGCTAATACCGATCTTTTCATATTGAAGTATGTGTCTCTGTGCTATGTCATTTACGATGCTTTTAACTGAATCGGAATTGTTTTGACATACTGTTTCAGTATAATTTATTATCAATAAAACAGTTAGAAGAGAGATCCTTAGTGCCATTAAGCAACGTCTATGATTTTGTTTTGCCTATGTAAACTGAAACTGTTATGTCTGAGCCTTGCTCACAACGTCTAACTAAAAGCAGTTGCGGGATTTTGAAATCATTTCTGTCCCACGTGTGCGAACTAAATTTAGTAATTACTTTTCATTGGAAAACGTTTCCCCGCAATTGCGTTTAGCTTTTGTTGCCGGCAATTAATTTATATCAGCTCCCTTTCTCTGAGATCATTTATCAATAACCAAAAAATAGCTTTCTGTCTGAAAGGAAAGGCATACAGAAGTCGTTTTATTGCCTGCTGTCATTTTGTTGTCTTTAGAATTGTTGCAGCTTGTGATTGTCAAAGCTGACAAAGTGATTAAAATTGTTATCTTTTTCATTTGTCAAGATTAAATTCTCTCCGCAATAAAAAGTCCGCTAAAGGTTGCCGTTACACAAAGCAAAATGCTACCAAGTATGTAAAGCACTAAACTTGTGTTGTGTCCTTGTTGGAAAAGTGTCAGTGTTTCGCTACTGAAAGTCGAGAAGGTGCTAAAGCCACCGCAAAAGCCAACTGCTAAAAACAGCCGTGCTGTCGGTGAAAGAATTTGTTTGTGGTCAGCAAGTCCGATTACAAAACCCAAAATGAAACAAGCCACCACATTAACTACAAAAGTCCCGAATGGAAAATTATGGTTGTGCCAACTGTCAACCCACTTACCAAGTCCGAACCGTGAAAGTCCGCCAAGTCCGCTACCAATAAATACTGCAATTAGTTCTTTCATTTTATGTCCTGTCGTTTGAGTTTGCACTGTCGTCATAGCATGACCGCTAACGTTTAGCTAAAAGCAGTTGCGGGTATAGAAACTGCTTCACTGTCCACTTTGTAGAATTAAAATTAGGTATTAAAAACTTTTTTACCACCACCGAGCCTAGCAATTGCGTCTAGCTTTTGTTGTGTGCTGTTGGGTTACTCAGTGCTCGATGTCATTTATCCTTTTGTTTCTTTTGTCTGAGTTTTGGTTCTGGCAATTCTTTAGCAGTTACCTTAACCAATTTTTTTAGCCAATCACGATCGTCCAATTTTTCCGAAATTAAAAAACTTGGCTTTGCTCCTGGATACGGTGGCGCTTCAACAATGTTCCCGATAAATTGTCTCCCCGAAAGTGTGGGCTTAATAAATAGTTTATTGTCACATACAAGGCCGAATAACTTGTTGTCAAAATACAGCCCATATTCGCCAAACATTTTCTTGCAGGTAACTTGTCCGGAGGTGTCAATTTGGTCAAGGATATAGTCTACAAATTTCTGGTCTGATGCCATGGCAGTGAATTGTCAATGTCTACAAATGTGAAAGAATGTCTGTGGAATAAATGTCAAATGGTTTATTTATTGAATTTTCGTATTCGATGTCCCTAGCCACGAGAGCCACCCAACGTTTGTGTATGTGACGTGGTGCTGGCAAAAATAAAAATTATTATCTCCACCCCAGCACCATGGCGCATACACGGTGTTGCCAGCTGTAGCGCTTACAATCTTATTCCACTTTTTATTTGTGTCAGTTTGTACGTTTCTGTCTTAGGTAAATATTTGAAATAGAAAATGTAGGCTCCGTCAGCGAAGAATGTCATCCCATTACCTCTTTTCTCATGTGTCCCAATGGATAAAGTAACTTGGTTACGAATTATTGTTAGTCCGCTGATTTCGAATAAAACATCATTATCACCAAAGTCCTTTGTTTTATAATCCTTCGTCTTGTCTTGTTTAACTATTTTGATGCTTCTAATTGTCTCCGGAAAATCTTGAATTGCTGACCAATCTGCCTTTAAAATTATTTTTTTTATTCTTTTTTCCTTCTCAATCTTCTTTATCAAAGAGTCCACCGAGTAATAAAACATTCCTGTCTTGTCAGCCGACAACGAATTGACAATCTGTCCAAAAGTCGTCTGCCAAATAATTGTCGTAAGTATTACTATTAGTAGTCTCATCTGTCTCGCGCTATTGCTGGCAACGTCTAGCTATGAGGCATTGGCCTTACCTTAATTTTAAAAATAAACAAAAAAGGCCAATGCCTTATAGCTTGTGTTGGTGGCTGGCCTTTTAGTCGGTCACTAATAATGGATCAACCCTTTCGTATCTCAAAGCGTCAACTAGTTCGTTAATGTCCTGTTTTATAATCTCAATTTTCGGCACCCTTCCGAATTTCATTTTGGTCTTACATGTAAACCAAACTAGTCCGTCCCCCGAGTTGAAATCGTACTTTTTTGCAAGTCTGATGTATAGTTCTTCTTGAGTCGCTTTTGGAATGATGAAAACATTTGTCCTAATCCAATCTCCAGTGTCAGCAGTGCTGTCGGGAAAGACCGTTATGTAGTACCCCTTGTAATGTCCGTTAAAGTTTTCTTCGTTCTCGTCTACTTTAAGTCCGAATTCTTGTAAGTCCAGAGTTTTTATTTTGTTAAAAAGTTTGACCAGTCGTTTTGGTCTATAAACTTCAAAGAACCAATGATAGATTCCACCGCATATAAGCGATGTCCCAATTATTAGTCCTATTAGTAAACTAAGTCCATTGGCACTAATTGTTCTTTCTCTTTTGGGCTCATCAAAAAGTCCAAACGCAAATCGGACTCCAAATATTAATAACATTGCTATCAGCCACGGTCGATAATATGTCGTAAACTTTTCTTTTGTCGTCATGTCCTAAAGGCTTGCCACCAACGTTGGTGTATGAAACGTGGCTGGGCTTTCGAAGCGCGTCACTGTCCCACGACACCAAACGTATTTTGAAAAACTAAACTACAAAATTACACTGAACCATTGATTATGCACATTGTTGGCAGCTGGCCGTTTTAACTCAACTCTTTTTCTTTGCTTGTCAGTCCCGAGTAATCTTTAGGTCGGAAAAAAAACCTTCCGTCCCAATATCAACCCATAGTCCAACTGTCCCTGAGTTATTGTCCCCGTGTTTTAAGTCGTTTACAATTAGTGTCGGTTGTTTGTTTTCGTTGAGAAACAGCTTGGCTTGTTTGCCCTTAACTTCAATTTTAATTTTTATCCATTCGTTTAATCCCATGTCGGCATACGACTCATATTCCCCAGGGAACTCTTTTCTCAGTCGCTCAAATTTGAAGTCAGGAAAGGAAAAGTATTGAGTCGAACGATTTCTTCTTAGTTGATTGTCCGCTCGCCCATTTGTTGGGCGAAGGTAAATACACTCAAAATTTGAATTATTGTCATTAATTCTAAAAGCAATTCCGATAAAACCTCGCGCAAAATCAGGAGCATCTTTCAAAAGTCGGCTTTGTACCTTTACTTCAATTATGCCGTTTTTGAAGTCCGTCCCTTTTATTTTTATAAAAGTCGGTTCGTCAAACTCTTTTACGGTGGAGTCTTTGATAACCTTCACCGTCTCCTTTCCGGTCAGTCTTTCTATGGCCATGGTCACATTAACCAATTCGAGTCTGCTTTTGTCAAACTTGATTGTCTGTGAGAACACCATAGTCGAACTGAATAATGTCCAAGTAGTCAATATGTATTTTATCGCTCTTATCATTTTTTGTCGTATGTTACTTTGTCCAAAACGGCTTGCTGCCAACGCTAGTCTATAAAACGTATGCGTTTAAATACCTACATCTTTGTCCCGCGTTGATAAATAAATTTAAATGCACAAACGTTAAGAATCTACAATACAGCATATGTTTTATAGACATTGTTGTGGCTCGTGCCTACTCAAAATAATCCTCTCGGGTTGCGACTCCTGTGTTGACTCTATATATTTTTGGAAAGCCGTCCAAATAAATCACGTCTAAGATTTGTCCTTTTTCAATTTCATTTTTCTCATCCTCCTCCCAGTTTGTAATATAGCGTACACTGTCCACATAGTACTCTAGTTGAACTGCCCAGTAGTCTGGTCCCTTTCCACTTTTATACTCCTTGTCAATGACAGTTCCAGTTGTCCATAGTCCATCGTATTTTAATTCTTTTAATTCTCTGTCTTGATGGTAAAGACCAAAGGTGAATCCGTTTAAGGGAATTGAAATTAACAATATGCACTGGACTACCCACGATGCAGAGATAATTCTTTTAAGTCCATTGTAGAGACATACTGGAATAAGGATAAAAATCACTCCAAGCATGCAAATCCATTTAATCCACTCCATGTCAGAGTACATTAATTCTCTCGGCATAAAAAAAATAAAAAATTCAAGTCCGATGGCGATTACTAAAAATAAAATGGATTTTAAATTGTTCGTCATGTATGACTATGTCTGATTACTTTACGATGTCATTGTCTAAAGGCATGTGCCACCAACGTCTGGCTATGAGCCGTTGTTTTGGCCTTTAAAAATAATTAATAAAACAATGGCTTATAGCTTTTGTTGTGGGCAGCGGGCACCATTAGCCATTGTTAATCGTAGAATCCTTCACGATATCCATCTCCTTTAAAATCCTTCGTTTTAATTCTTTTGATTCTTTTAGAGATTTTAAACATCGCTCAAATAACTCAAGTTTGTCCGATGGAACGAACTCATAACCAACAACTATGGCATTAACTCTTTGCTCTTTGAAGAAAGTAGAATTAAACATCCCTTTTTTAATTGGCTTTGTGTTGGGCGTCATCGTTGTGTCGCCAATCTGAATTCTGATTAGAGCATTCAACGCTCCCCATGTATATTGATTAGTTATAAAAATGTCAGAGCCGTCTTTATACACCACATGAATTTTTCTCTCCCATTCTTCCCAGCCCTCCATTTTCTTTCCATCATAAGGAATGATTTCTCCTCCAAGTGGAACCTCTATAGTATAAGCTAAGAACTCGTCATTAAATTCAGAATACCCCCAAAACTCAATTGCTTGGGTCTCTGCTTCCTTCTCCCCACAGGAGACAAGTAAAATAAATGTGATTATTAAATTGGTTAACCTCATTTTTCTATTGGAGTTGCCCACAACGTTTGTGTATATGACGTGGCGCTGGCAAAATTAAAAATTAATATCTCCACTCCAGCGCCATGGAATATACACGGTGTTGTGGGCCGTTATGGGTCAATAACCCACAATGTTGTGTCCAATACACTTTCTCGATTTTGAATTAATGAGTCCGCGCTTATTTGTTTTATCCTGTATCTCAAGTTGTGATCGATGCTGATATTTATTACTTCGTCAATTAATTGTGAGTCCCTGTTCTGTAAATAGTCGTCAAGTAGTCTGTTTGCTAGTCTCATGTATGCCTGATCAGTCAACTCTTCATTTGTCGGACGATGTCTGGAATTGGAAAGTGCTTTTCCCATTAAGTATTGTCGGTACTTAATGCTGTGGCCTCTATGAATTAAGACTTTTTCATACTCTGGATTCAACACGACAATTGTCACCAGTCCGATGAAAATTATTGAAGTCGTCAATAGTATCGTCTTTCTTTTCATTGCTATCTCCAAGGAGTCTCTCCGACATAATGGCCCACAACGTTTGTGCATAAGCAGTGGCGGGAATTCGAAGCGCATCACTGTCCCACGACACCAAACGTATTTTGAAAAAATAAACTACAAATTTACACTGAACCCCGCCATTGATTATGCACTTTGTTGTGGGCCGTTTAAGCATCCACCCCATAATAGTTGTCCAGAAAGTCACGAATCTCTGTCAACGGTTTTAAGTCGTCCGCAAAGTCATTTGATTCACTCAAATTGTAAAACTCGTATCCTCTAACTTTGGTCACACAGTCATACTCTCCGATTAGATTGTCAATCAGCATTAAACAACCATATCCAATGTCACTTTTATTGTCATCGGTTAATGTCCCAGAAAATATTTGGATGTATAAATTGTCGTCCTCAGTTATTGGCAGAAACTTTAACTTTTTGGGGTCGAGTTCGATGCCTTTAACTGTTATTGTAATCTTGTTAATGTTTTCCTTCGAAACAGGTTGTCGGAAAGCAACAAAGTTCCACTTGTCAATGGTTGGTGAGTGATTCACAATTTCCTGTACTATGTCAAAATTCTCTTCAACTCCGTCAGCTGAGATAGTCATGACTATAAGGTCCCCATGCTTCTCAAACTCAACTGCAAGTCCTGTCTGTATTTTTCTTAGTTCAATGAGTATACTGTCAATTAGGTCGTAGTCCCCGTCAGTAATCTTTCTTAATCCCGCTTGTTGCTTTGTAAACCAGTCCCAGAATTGTTTAATCATATTTTTGTTGTCCGTCTTTATCGTTAGCACTTCGCTGTCCGCCTAAATGGCCCACAACGTTTGGCTATAAGCCACTAGTGGCCTATATATCTTTATTGGATTCGAAGTTAAACAGTTCATAATGGTATTCAAAAGCGCTTTTAAGGTAAAATTCGATCATTGCAGAAAAGAAACTTTCGTTTCCCATTCAAAAAACTGCATGGCCGAATTGCTTCCAATACATTTTCCTTCCTATAACATCAACCGAAACTCGAAACACTTGAAATTGTCGTAATCCAACTTAGTTTCATTAACTAAACGGAACCCATTTTCATTGATCACCTTCATGAAATCCTTTCTCGTAAGATGAGATTTACATTCGGGTTCTTTGTCGGTTTCGTCAGTTAATATATCAACGATATAAAGCTTGCCGTCTTTCTTGAGTATCCTTTTAAAATCCTTAACCATTTTATCCGGATTGGAAAAATGATGATAGGTATTCCTTACAATGACTTTGTCAAAAGTATTGGAGGGCAGCAGACTTGAATTTTCATTTCCCAGGATTGCATGATAGGTGATATCCTTCTGGTCGGATAGTTCCAAGAACTTCAGCCTGGTTTTGAGCTGGGATAAATTTGAGGAATTGATTTCGTTGGCATAAACCGTCAAATGATCGCAGTACATAGAAAGGACTCTTTCAAAATAACCGGATCCTGCACCGATATCGGCGATCACATCGTTCTTCCCGAAAGTGTATGTTTTTATTTCTGATAGAAAGACAGAATCCGGGACTTTTACCTTATCCGCATTGAAGTAATCAATGGATTGGTTGTGAATGAACTTCGATACCCTTTCTGTCCACAGCCTGGTTTTCTTTATTGTCGATAGCTGAGTGTTAAAATTCCTTTCCAATTCATAAATAAGCTCTAACGACACAAGTTTATTCATGGAAGAAACTAATGAAGGATCGAGTTCTTTTACATTTGAATAAGAATCACCGGGCTTATCGTTGGTGGACATGTTAATGATCTCAAGAGCAATTCTTTTTTCGTCCATGACTAAGGAAGAATTCCTGATGATATTCCGGACACTATCAGCCTGCCTCTCAATTCTTCTTATATCAGAAATTGATTTTTTATATGTGAGAGCATATAGTCTGTAATCTTCTACATTTTTAAATAAAGAGTCATTCTTGCTATTTATTATTTTGTCTATAACATCATCATGTTGCCCAAAAGCACATAATGCAGTACAGATTAAAAAATACAGGATAAAAATAAGGTTTAGCTTTTTCATTAATTCAATGAATGAAAGCGGGTCTGCATTTTGGAAGGCTTAAGATCCGAAGGTAAACAGTTCACCATTGAATCCAAAGATTGCCTACTTAAAATCCTCCCTTGCTTTCATTGCCCACTCCTTCTTTACGTTCTCAAAATCTTTGAGAAAACTTTCGTTTTGGAAGAGAAGGTTTACAAACTGCCTCGCAAATATTCTGGCGGATTCCGAATCGCTTGGATAATGTACTCCGATAATTTCACGAGAATGAGCCATGTCATAAGCGTCTTTGACAAAAACGTCCGTGAATTCCGGGGCAAGTTCCAGATAGATGTAAGCGTTTATGTAGGAATTCGCTGCATGTCCACTTGGATAAGCAGCCCAATCAGTTTCCTGTTGGTTTTTTACATTAGGATCAATCACTACGGGACGTATCCTTGCATACTTGAATTTCAAAGACCAGATAAAATAACTCGCATCCTGCCATACCCTAGCCATTAAGTCGGCTGTTACCGGGAGAGTTTCCGGATTAAACCATGAACCAACAGAACGACCGATGTGAAACAGGTTTCTACGATAGCGAGGGTAATCAGGATTATTGGGTTGTATTCTCAGGTTATAATAAATGTCCGCCAGGTATAGGCATTCTTTTACCTCCTGTTCGTTTCGATACTTTTGCAATGCCAACAGATAATTGATTTCTGCCCTTGTCTTGTCTGAACTGTTTGCAGGAACATCCGGGATTTTGAAATCTTCAGCCGTAATATTTTTAAGGTAGATCGGCTTAAGACTCATCCTCTTTTCAACAGTTTCCTTATCAGTAATAAATTTCTGTTTGTCGATTCCTTCATTGGAAGATTTTGTCTTGCCACTGAAGGCCTCTAGTTGTTTATAATGGCCACGTGATGGGGTTAACGTTTTCGTTTTCTGACCATAGCTGGATATCATACTGATCATTACAATTGAGGCAAATAACAATAGATGTTTCATTTTGAATTGTTTTTATCAGTAAGACGCAGACGAGGTGAAAAAGACGCAAGAATAAAGTTTGCGTCTTTTCCGGAGAGCAATCGTCATTAAAGCGAGCAACAAAGGTTGTTGTCTGATGACAAATCTACCGATTAAAACAAATGGAAAATCTTCTTGACCCGGGCGGTTGTGATGACAGCTGCTGTGGCGGCATCCGCACCGGATGTTGCTAGTAAATTTGAAAAGCAGTTTATCAACTGCTTTTCATTTCATTAAATGGAACAGGGAAACTACAAGGAGTTTTGTTTTCACAAACTACAATGTTACCGTACGAGTCTGTTTTAATATTATATCTCTCCTCCATCCTCCCTTTTAAAATCGTACGCGCTCGTTGTACTCTTGATTTAGCGCCTGAATATGAAATACTTAACTGCTCGGCAAGTTGAGTCTGGGAGAGATTTTGCATTTCTGTCAGTTCAAGGGCCTGCCTGTATTTATCAGGCAACTCAAAAAGCATCTCCCCAAGGCACGTCTCGACGCAATCATTTAACGGATGCTTTTGATCCTCCAAGTCTGATACCGGAATGAGTTTTTTAGAAGCCGCGCGAAAATGATCGGCGATCACGTTTCTTGTGATCTGATAGATCCATGACATCATCTTGTCCCTATCCTTGAGTTGTCCCATGTTCGAATGTATTTTCAAATAGACATCCTGCACCATGTCCTGAGCAAGGGATTTATCTTTTACTCTCCGATACACAAAAGCAACAAGCTCTTTGGATATCCTGGTCCAGGGAATTGTATCAATGTGCATATTAGATTTAGATTTTTACTTGCGAGAATGCATACAGAATTTCTCTCCCAATCTCCCTTACCCTTTCTGAATATTTGACCGACTCGATCGGGGTGCCATCGAATTCTTTAGGATCATCGTATGTCAACGCGATTCGGGCTGAAGCTCCCAATACAAGCGGGCAATTCTCATCCGCATGAGAGCATGTCATGATTGCTGCAAAATCCTTATTATGATTGAAGGGATCGTCATACTTTTTAGAGTAAGAGATGACAACCGGAGCATTCCGGGCATACCTAACTTCATATATTGGATTATAGTCTTCTTTTGTTTTTATAATTTCAAAGCCAGCATTCTGCATTGCCGTCACGGCCCTGGGATTAAAGGCCGTTGTCTCCGTCCCTCCTGAAAAACACTCTACTCCAGAAACTCCATAATAGTATGCCGCCGCCTGAGCCCATAGCTGTGCCAGGTGACTCCGTCGCGAATTATGAGTGCATATGAAATTCAAATAGACTTTTTCTCCGTCTTTAACTTTATTCTGAACGAAGGCCGTAAGCTGTTTCAAAACCTCTTTACGTTCAACTGGTATTTCGTCGAAATCATAAACAAGTGCTTTTACCGTGATCTCAAGTTCAGCAACCAATGAAGCATGTCTTAGTGAGGGTATTGACATTCGTTTATTATTTAAAGTTAGACGCCTACCACCAAACTTCTGCGCTCAAGAAGTACAACATCCCGCCAGGTACCTTTTAACTGACCCAGCCTTTCACGAACACCTACTATATGAAATCCACACGCCTCATGAATTTTTATACTGCTAATGTTCTCACGAAGCACGCCTGCCTGCAATGTCCAGAATCCATCACGCTCACTTGTTCCTATAAGTTCTGCCAGAAGAGTCTTTCCAATTCCTTTTCCCCTGGCGCTCTCACTCAGGTACACGCTTACTTCTGCTACACCCGCATAAACACATCGTCCGCTAACTGGTGTTAATGCTGCCCATCCTAACACATTACTATTCTCATCAATAGCTATCAATCTGCCCTTTGCCAGATGACTCTCATTCCATTCATCCCACTCTGGTGCAGAAGTTTGAAAGGTTGCATGACCAGTAGCAATGCCTTGTTCATAAATTGTTTTGACCTGATCCCAGTGCTCAGGCTGCATAGAAATGATCTTCATAGTAATTAGGTAATCAGTTGCAACAATCCGGACCACAGCACGACCTTGAGTCTTGCTTTTCGGCATAAACCGTAATACTGAAAATTCCATCCGTACCCCTAGTGAATCTTTCGATTGCCTCATCTGAGAGATAGTCTTTCAGGATTTCGGTGGGAAGTATAATTCGCTTTGCCTTTTGTACTGAAAGGTTTGTAAAGCCTGTCTCTTTAATAATGCCCAGATAATCATCCATCTGGATCGCACCGGATACACAACCGGCATACATCTCTGCGCTCTTTTGTAATCCTTCAGGAAGATTGCCAATCAATACAATATCTGACACACTGAAATGTCCACCCGTCTTTAAAATCCTGTAAGTCTCTGCGAATGCCTGTTTCTTGTTGGGAACAAGATTCAGCACACAATTGCTCACCACAACATCCGCTGTATTCCCGGCAAGCGGCATGTTCTCGATATCTCCCTGACGAAACTCAACGTTTGAATAGTTAAGCTTCTTTGCATTCAGTCTGGCTTTCTCAATCATCTTCTCGGTGAAGTCAATGCCGATCACCTTTCCACTTTCTCCAACAATCGAACGTGCTACGAACGCATCATTGCCAGCGCCGGATCCAAGATCAACAATAATGTCACCTTCTTTCATTTTAGCATGCTCCGTTGGTAGTCCGCAACCCAGGCCAAGGTCAGCATCTTTAGAATATCCTTTCAGGCTTGAATAGTCTTCGGCCATCACTGTATGATCAATCGTTCCACATCCTGTAGCTCCGCAACAGGATGTCTCATTGCTCTCTTTGCTTTGCCCTGCAATTTTCGAGTACATCTCTTTTACCATTAGTCTGATGTCTTCTGAGGTTTGTAAGGTGTTCATGTTCTTTGGTTTAATGTAATCGTAATATTGCGATCAGTTATGTCAAAAAAATACTTTAGCAGCAGTTTGCAGGCTGATACGTTTCGAACAGGCCGCCAATTAACTTTTGAGCCCTTGCCCAGGCTTTCTCATCAATGCAATAACAGACAGATGGTCCCTCTATATCACCTTTGATGAGTCCTGCTTTTTTCAACTCACTTAAATGTTGAGACACGGTTGATTGGGATAATGGAAGCTCATCGACAATGTCTCCACATACACATGATTTTTGTTTAATTAGAAACTGAAGAATAGCAATGCGGGCAGGGTGACCCAATGCCTTCGTTAATGAGGCCAGTTCATTTTGCGCTTTTGTAAATTCTTCTGTCTTGGTAAGTCCCATAATCCTGTAATCGTAAAATTACGATAAAGGTTTCATTGTTTGCAAAAACTCTTTAAAACTTCTTTAACCCAACCAGGATCTGGTGTATTAAATAAATAGTGATGCAATTTTTTAATTATGATTTACCAATCTTTTTTAACCACAAAGCAGCTTTTTTACGTAATTGAAGAACGATGTGAAATTGTCCGAAAAGCCGGAATCCATTAAAAATTCAACATCACCCCGGGCCGAAACCCCCTACCCTTATTCAGACCTTACTCAGACCTTACTCAGACCTTAGTCAGACTTATCACGGATTATCCCCGGATTACTTACCGATTCCTCTCTTATTCCTCCCGGATGTTCCGGCTTGTCTCCTCAGTGTCTTGACCTTGTAGTATCTGTGTAGTATGCTTGCCGATACGGATGATCATCGGATGATTGTCGAGTGCTGTTTAATTTATTCTATCATTTTTTTGACTTGTGCCACGGTTTTTACGTAATTGAAATACCGGTTAAATTCTGGAAAAGCCTGAATCTATTACAGATTCAAACACAACCCGGGCCCGAAACCTCCTACCCTTATGGAGACCTTAACGAGACCTTATGGAGACCTTATCGAGACCTTAACGAGACTTTTGCCTGATCATCTCCGGATTACCTACCTATCTCCTCCCTATTCCTCCCGGATGTTCCAGCTTGTCTGCTCAGAGTCATGACCTTGTAGTATCTGTGCAGTATGCTTGTCGATACGGACAATCATCGGATTGTGGATACTTAAATATGCACTGACGAAAAAAATCTTTTTGACTACAACATTTAGCCTTTACGCTACTTTATCCGTGCCCATGATCCGGAGTTTTGCATAAACAAAATATGGATTTATGAACATCGTACTCACAGGTTCTCTGGGGAACATAGGCAAACCGCTTACTCCTGAGCTGGTAAAAAAGGGACATTCAGTCACGGTTATCAGCAGCAGCAATGAAAAAGCCAAGGACATAAAAGCGTTGGGTGCAACGCCCGCGATCGGCAGAATCCAGGACGTAGACTTTTTAACGCGAACATTCAACGGTGCTGATATCGTCTATCTTATGGAAACAATGGAAGCCGTCGGTGATATGTTTGATAAAAGTGTAGACTTCATCGGCGGCATCAGCGCGATTGGTGAGAATTACAAAGAAGCTGTGTCACGGGCTGGCGTAAAAAACGTGATACACCTGAGCAGCATCGGTGCCGACATGAAACAAGGCAACGGCATTCTGGCTTTTCATCACAATGTTGAAACGATATTGCGAAGTCTGCCGGAAGATGTGGCCATTAAGTTTATCCGCCCTGTAGGATTCTACATTAATATGATGTCATTCATTCATACTATTAAAAGTCAGGGAGCTATTATCTCCAACTATGGGGGCGACATGAAAGAACCATGGGTCTCTCCAACCGATATTGCAAGCGTTATTGCAGCCGAAACCGGCTCGCCATTTCAAGGTCGCACCGTGCGCTATGTTGCCAGTGATGAGATCTCTCCCAACGAAATCGCAAGCGCAATTGGTCAGGCGATCGGAAAGCCGGACCTTCAATGGAAGGTGATCACGGATGAACAATTACTGAACAGCTGGCTAAAGGCTGGATTTAATGAACAGATCGCAAAAGGGTTTGTGGAATTACAGGCGGCACAAGGCGATGGATCGTTATATGTCGATTATTATAACCATAAACCGGAACTTGGGTTAGTTAAATTAAAGACCTTTGTTAAGGATTTTGCGGCAGCATACAATGAAAGCTAACCTGGCATTTGTGACCGGACATTCCGAAATAAAGATGAGCGTGAATACAAAAGAATTGCTATGACAGAAATTACACGGGTTAAAACGATCACCGAATATCACCGCACAAGAAGTCTTCCACCGCCGGAGCATCCGTTGATAAGTGTTATAGACTATTCCGATGTAAAGCTTCCACCGGAATTTAACAACACGAGGTGGGTACTGGACTTCTATTTTATTTCTCTCAAAAGAAATTTTGATGGCAAGATAAAATACGGGCAGCAGGAGTATGACTTTGACGAGGGACTGTTATTCTTCATCGCCCCGGGACAAGTATTTAGTGTTCAACGTGACAAGCCCGCCTCTAACGATAAGTCAGGGTGGATGCTCCTCATTCATCCGGATTTTCTCTGGAACACACCGTTAGCGAAAGGCATTAAGCAACATGACTTTTTTGGATATTCGCTCAACGAAGCTTTGTTTGTATCGCCAAAAGAGGAGACGATACTATTGACAGTCATACAGAATATCCGGCAGGAATACCATGCCAACATTGATAAATTCAGTCAGAACATAATAATATCCCAGATAGAAACCCTTCTCAATTATTCAGAGCGTTTCTATAACCGGCAATTCATCACACGGAAAAAATCTGCCCATCAGATTCTGATCAGGCTTGAAGATCTGATGGAAGGATATTTCAGTGACAATACCTTAACAGGTAATGGTCTTCCGACGGTAATTTATTTTGCAGACCAACTGAATCTTTCGCCAAAGTATCTTAGCAGCATGCTGAAAGTCCTTACGGGAAAAACCGTTCAGGAGTTTATTCACATAAAGCTTATTGAAAAAGCAAAGGAGAAACTTTCTACCTCCACCTTATCAATAGCTGAGATTGCATATCAACTGGGGTTCGAACATCCGCAGTCGTTCAGTAAACTATTTAAAGTCAGAACTGAAGTTTCCCCACTTCAATTCAGGCGATCATTCAATCAGAATTAGAGAGGTCCACCTGCTGCCAGGATTAACGACAATAAATCAACGCCAACCCAGTCCCGGTGCAACGTGCTTTAAAATGGATGACAGCACATGCACATTGTAATCAACTCCTAAGGTATTGGGTATCGTCAACAGCAACGTATCTGCTTCCTGGATTGCCTCATCTTTCGCCAGCTCTTTTATCAGTTGATCCGGTTCGGCTGCATAGCCTCTTCCAAAAATGGCGCGCTTGTCCTGTTCAATCATTCCGATCTTGTCTACCTGCTTTCCTTCCTGACCAAAATAATACTGATCCTGATCGTTCACCAAAGCAAAAATAGATCGGCTCACCGACACACGCGGTTCTCTCTTGTGTCCGGCTTTCTTCCATGCTTCTTTATACAGCCTGATCTGTTCGGCTTGCTGTATGTGAAAAGGCTTACCGCTTTCATCGAACTTCAGGGTAGAGCTTTGAAGGAACATTCCATTTTCTGCTGCCCAAACTGCCGTAGCATTGGAAGCTGCTCCCCACCAAATGCGTTGACGCAAACCTTCCGAGTGTGGTTCCAAGCGCAGCAAGCCTGGAGGATTGGGAAACATCGGATAAGGATTAGGCTGGGCAAAGCCTACGCCCTTTAACTTTTCAAGAAACTCCAGCGCTTTACTTCTACCCATCTCAGCATCCGTTTCACCTTTGGCTGGTTCATATCCGAAGTGGCGCCATCCTTCAATAACTTGTTCAGGAGAACCTCTGCTGATTCCCAACTGCAATCGTCCACCGGAAATCAGATCTGCAGCTCCAGCGTCTTCCACCATATAGAGTGGATTTTCATAACGCATATCAATTACACCTGTTCCGATCTCTATTTTTTTTGTCTTGGCTCCGATGGCGGAGAGCAAAGGAAATGGAGAAGCCAGCTGAGCGGCAAAATGATGCACGCGGAAGTAGGCGCCGTCTAATCCAATTTCTTCGGCAGCGACGGCCAGATCAATTGATTGAAGTAAAGTATCTCCTGCTGAACGGGTTTTGTAAGCAGGGTGGTTCGACCAATGTCCAAACGATAAAAATCCTATCTTCTTCATAAATGTTCTTTCTTCAGATTCAATCCTGTATTCTCGTTCAATAACTTCATTACATTGCTTTTCGTTCAATTCTTTGCAAACGTGTCAGAAATTTCTGTATTTAGATACTCCCCTCCAAACTGTATCAAATCCTGATTATGACTCTTCGAAATAAAGTCACGCTTCTTTTCGCCATTATATTAATCGGAACCGGGTCGTGCTCACGCAACACAGAGAAGTCACCAGACTATAGTTTCGAACAGTACATACGGTTCAACCATTTGTATATTGTGATTGACAGCACCACATACGAACTTTTGTCTGGCAGCAATTCTTTCTTAAAAGAGTTTTCAGGTGTGGTTGAGAGTCAAAGTGATTCCAAAGACGAAAGTTGGTCAGGAAAATATTTATATGGTAAAGGTCATTACCTCGAGATATTCAAGCCGGGAGGTTATCCCGGATCCACTTTAGGGAATGTCGGCCTCGGCTTCATGCCAACCAAAATGGGCACGCTCGACTCCTTATATAAACGCTGGTCACAAACTGAAGACAGCGTCGATCGAAAAGATCGAACAATTCTGGATAATGGTGTCAATTACCCCTGGTTTACTGCGTTGTCGATTTACGATGCTGACTCGCTGCAACTACGAGTATTCCTTTTGGAGAACGCCAAAGAAGATATGCTTTATTCGGGCTTCACGGAAAAAGATCTGCAGGGTGAGATCGAATACTGGGATTATATGAGATACTATCGTGCTCACGTCCGTAAGACATCACCTGATTCAATCAGGTTCACGAAGCTTTTTGAAAAGATTGAGACGATACATCTGACTGTATCTGAAAAAGAGTTGCACATGTTAACCCAGCACTTGCAGGATTTTGGATTCCAACTTCAGGGCAGAACATTTCGTGGAAGGGACATTGACATTACCTATAATCTTGATAACAACCCGCATCGTCTGCTGCAAAGGATTGACTTTAAACTAACCGATTCCCTGGCAGCGGCAGAGTTTACTTTGAATAAATTAAGCATTACTGTGAAGGGCAGAAATGCATCTTTTAGATTTCAGAATTGAGAACATTTCAAAGGGTAAGCATGAATTCGATATCTCAGTTTAAGAATCTAGAACCACTGTTTCGCAAAGTTCTACCTATACTATTCGAACTTCTAGGAAATCAACCACTTGACTGGTTGACGATCGGTAAGGTCACGCAACGCTCCTTAAATAAAAGACGTGAACGCATCGAACGTACTGGCGGAGGCATTTTCGTGGAAACCTCTTTGGTCGATGTTATCATGGGTATTGTCCTCGAAAAGCCACACGCTAAATCAATGTATTTGTTTATCAAAAGGTTGTTAGAAGAGCTGGCTCAACATCTTGATGACAACGAGAAAACCTTAATTAAAGACAATATATTTGGCCTGTTAACCAACGTAGACCTGAAATATCTCAACCACTTAGGAGAACTGTGTATTCTGAATGCAATCAAAAAACAGTTGGGATATAAACTTGTTGCTACTGAATTTCCGCGTGTTACCCAAGAAAAAGAAGGTAGCAAAATCGATTTCAGATTTTTAATCGATGCCACTGGCAGTTACCTCTTAGTTGAAGTTGTTAGCCTACACTTACCGATAGACAAGAAATTGGATGATGCCGCGATCGAGAATATTCTAATGCAAAAAATTCCCACTAAGTTAAAAACGAAAGGAATTCAGCAACGCCCGGATTTTTATCTTGCACCGATCTTATGGGGAAGAAAGGAACTTATTGAGTCTTTTATAGATTACTACGAAAAAGTAAAACCAACGTTTCAAAACACATTGATCCCAAGTTGTTTTGTAGCATATCATTATGGCAACGATGAAATAATTCACGAGTTTGGATCAATTGACACTATCTTGAAGGATCATTGAGGCTGCCATTAGTGGTTTTGATTACTATTCACACATCTTCTAAAATGCTCAATTAATACCACCACCCCTGCGAAGTGAGAATCATAGAGGACACTGTCCCTCCAACAGTTATTTCCTCTTTCTTATAAAATTCGGCCTGAAAATCCTTGACGCGTTCAATTGGCCAGGAAACAAATCTTTTTAAAACGTCTCCTTCTTCCATTGGTTTAAGAAGATCACTTTGAAGGGCGCGGAGCATCGCTGAACTGTATCCACTGAAGAAAATATTGTGCATGACTGGGTCGCCATTATTGAAGATAATCGTCGTGCCTTTGGATAGGATCGTATCATAAATATACTGTCTTCGCTCCTCTACCGAATCCGCCCTTCGGTCCGGCGGAATAAAATCAACTACGGTGCGCCTGGAGCAAGATAGTGAAGGCTCTGGTGACCAATATTTCCCTTCACCATCGAGACGATAGTTTGTTATCAAGAATAACTCTGGAGTTAGTGTACCGTTAGCAATTGGTTCAAATCCAGCGACATGAAGGCCAATATTCTTTTCTAGCACTTGCTTCAATGGTAAACCGTTCTTTAACGTTGATTCAAGCTGTTTGGCTAGGTACTTCGAAAGTGATTCAAGAGTAGTATGCTTGTCTGGATTTTCGTTTAGGTATTCATTCTCTCGGTTGAGCCAATTATCGATCGACCACGTATCGAATTGGGCAAAGCCGAAAAATGAAACGACACAGTTTGCTTGATCAAATTTTACAAACTTTCGCACATCCGAACGCAGCACCTCGCCCTCCTTGGTAATATAACCATCAGACGCTACCGCAATTTTATCGATTGCAAAAAGATTACTAATAACTGTCATAATGTTCGGGTATCGGATGTTAATTCGTATTGTAAAAATGTTTCTTTTATAAATAAAATGTCAGCAGCGTTGAACTTCTGATATGATCCGGTCTCCCTTTTGGAGAAGAGACCATGAGATATTTCGTATTCAAACCGTTCTGTCAATACCTCGCTGATTAATCCCATATCGTCTGGCAGTTCGGTCAGGTTAATTACAAAAACATGTCCTTGATGAGATCCATTGTGAGTGGGGAAAAAACCATTGTTGGGTAATTGATCGCCAATGGGTTTTAAAATCAACGCACTGATTTCATGGCACAAGGAAATGCACACACGAGTTCGTTCTGTCTGCACAATATCTTCAAGCAACTCGGCGACCGATTGCAGCTCGTAGCTATCTGGTAAAAATTCTTGGCTTCCAATTACAAAAGGAATCGACAACCCATTCCTTCCCATGTTTTGCCAGGAGATAAGTAGTGCTTCCCAGTACCTCATAGGTCGGAGAAGGTCACAGTGAATTGCAAGACTCGGCGCGGATCAAATTTCATTATCGTCATTTTTCCGTTTGTCTTTTGGTTTGTTACCCATCAATGTTATAAGTTCATACGCCAGTTCATCAGGGTAGGTAGGTTTCCACGACCATAAATCATTTTTCATAAACTTGATACCGTTCTTCTGTGGTCATTTTTCGGCTTGGTGTGTAAACCTTGGTTGTTTCCTATTTAGAGTTTCTGGATTTTATTTGAATGCAGACACTTGCCACTGCTCTGTCGTTCTAGAGATGAAACTATCAAAATAAGTAAAAAAATCCCGAACCATTAATGATGGGATTCCTTACGTACGCTACGGGTCTCGAATATCGAACTTTTTTCTTCAAGATCTCTCAAAATTCCAAAGTGATTATTTATAAGAAAAATGTCTCTAGAATTCTTGTACGAATTTTCCCAAATCGCAACAAATTAGCTTGCGGGCTCACTTATCCAAAGCGACCCTTTGAATCAATTAGTGTGCACGTCGACGAATATTTATTCAAATATATGGCTACGTAAATCTGAATTTACAAAGCTGTTAACACTTTGGGAGTTATTTTAGCGCAAGATTTAGTCAGGACATTACTTTGGGCATGGATCAAATTCACTGGCCTAATTTTAATCGCTATTAAAATGAAACCAGAACCATGGCTGCTAATTTTATAGCCAGGATGGAAAAGTTCTACGTTTGAACTATAGCTAAATATACTAATCATGAAAACTTACTCAGACAAATAAAGAATTTAATGGTATTTTTTGTTGCTTTAATGAGCGATTCTTTAGGGCTCCATAATAAAAAATGATTCGCTACAAACCGCTTAGAACTAACTAGTATGCATAAACCGCCGAGTCGGATTGATATCAAAACTTTTCATAAACCATTTCCTCCTTAACCTTTCGTCCAAATGAATAACACCGGCTTTAAAATTATTGCCATCACTCCACTCCAAGGATGCAATAAGTATTTCCTTAAAATATTAAGCACAAACAAACCATATTATTTATTCAATAATTATCAGATTACACAGGACGAAAATGGAATTGAGAAAATAACCCTAAAAGAAGAACCACCTCGATTATATGATCTAGGAAAGTTAAAAATAAACATATCAGCAATCGTCGGAAAAAATGGATCGGGTAAAAGCAGCTTAGTCGAATTGCTTTATGTCGCATTTTACAATATTGCAAAACAACAAAGATTATTACCTAAAAAGGATGAAAACGGTCTCTTATACAAGTTCGAAGAGAATATAAACATAGCAATCTACTTCACAAACAATGAAGACATCTTCAAACTTGAGCAAAAGTCAGGCATAAATACACTCTATAAATTCAAAAAGTCATTCATTGGTTTTGACGAAGAAAAAAGAGTTGATTCAAAGAAAATACTAGAACACCTCTTCTACAATATCGTTGTTAATTATTCGCATTATGCATTAAATGAGAATGATCTCGGGCCTTGGATTAAGGCCATTTTCCATAAAAACGACGCATATCAAACGCCGATTGTTCTGAACCCTTTCCGCGATGAGGGAAACATCGATATAAACATCGAAAATCATTTAGTAAAGTCACGTATGCTCGTGAATATTTTAGAGCCTAAAGTTAAAAGTTTCTTCTTCCGAAGTTCTCCAAAGACTCCAACCAAACTTCATTTCTCTTTAAATTATGACAAATTTCAGGTTAACAAGAAATCAAAAAAGATTTCTTTAGTACTCACAAACGGAGTGAAGTCATATGTGTTTCCCAGTATTTATGAAGTATTTTATAACGATCCGACATTCATCCCGGCTGATAACCTTCTTAACAAGTACGCCAAAGAATACATTCTCAGAAAACTCCATTCAATCATTGCCAAATACAAACATTACTTGAAATACAGGGGCTATAAAAATAGAGGAACAAACGCCTTAATGATCAAATACCTTAAAGCATTGAGGGCCGATAAGAGCCACATAACCTTTAAATTAAAACAAGCTATAAATTTTCTTCGTTTCGATGCACTGCCAAAGGACAAAGAAGTCTTTTCATTGAATGTTAGCAAGCTCTCTTCAACGATTTCAGAGATTGAAAAGAACAACGGTATTGATGCTTTAGAGTTAGCACCCCCTTCATTCCTTTCGGTCGACATTGAATTTTCGCAACCAGAAAACCTCTTCTCAAAATTAAGCTCCGGCGAAAAACAAAAAACTTACGCATTAGCTTCGGTAATTTATCATTTAAAGAATATTGAGTCAGTTTTGAAAAATCAAGAAACTATAGACCATCAAAACGAATTAATTAAATACAAAAATATTAACATAATATTTGATGAGATAGAACTTTATTACCACCCCGATCTTCAGCGTCGTTTTATTAAAGATTTAATCGATAGCCTTGCCGCAGCCAAATTCAAATTGATCAACTCAATAAACTTTATCTTTATTACACATTCCCCTTTTGTCTTATCAGATATCCCAGAACAGAATACATTATATCTTGATCTTTTAAATCAAAAAGCAATTCAGCGATACCCAGTCACCAACACTTTTGGAGGAAATATTCACGATCTCTTGTCCAATAGCTTTTTCCTAGATTCAGACGGATACATGGGAGAATTCGCCAAATCAAAAATAAAGATGGCACATTCATTTTTGACAAAAATAATCAAGTCTAGAAATCCTAATCTCCCCATAGATCTTCAAAAAAAACTCGAAATTAGAAAACTGATCGATATTATTGGCGAACCTCTGATACGCACTGGTCTGAACGACCTATACGCTGATGCCTATCTTCAAACAAAGTCAAGTATTAACGAAGAAGTCAGCAGATTAGAAAATTTAAAAAGAAATCTTCCTGAATAATGATCTCAATCCCAAATAAAAATATAGATGAGATAATCTTCTTACTTCAAGAAGATATTTCAAAATATCACAAGGAAATCGTCGCAAGTCTGGATAATTTATCAGTAACCCTTATCAATCCCGACGAAATCGAATATGTAAAACACATCAAATCACTGGGTGTCAATTTAATTACCGCCAATAATAGTGATTTGAATAAATATAAGAATGATTTTGACAGAATCATCGACCCCATCAAAATGAAGGCGAAGTCGAAAAAGATATTCAGAGATGAAATAATTTCTAGGCTAGGATATTCTTCATTACGGACAGTTTTCTATCCGAAATATTTTCAGAAAGTCGGAATTAAATCATGCGTGTACTGCAACTCACAACTCACCGTCACCATCGAGCGGAAAAAAAAGCAACTGCAAGCTAAATTTCAAGTTGACCACTATCTTCCAAAAATCAAATACCCGTGTTTCAGCATCTCTCTATTTAATCTTTATCCAGTATGCGCTAACTGCAATAACGTTAAAGGTGTAAAACAAATTAAATTCAACCTTTACTCAAACACGGAAGCCAATCCATCACCATTTCATTTTAAATTAGCAACCGGCTGTCAGGCAAAGTACATGTTAACCCGGAACCTGGAGGACATCGAATTCAAATTTACTGAACCACCCCCAACCAAGGGAATTGAATCATTTGATTCCCTATTTGCTATTCAGAAAATCTATGACACCCAGAAAGATGTAGTTGCGGAGTTAATTTTAAAGGCAGTATCCTACAACGATGCTTACAAGGAAATGCTGGCAAATTCACTTCCAAAAATGTTTCAGGACAAAAGTATAGTAAACCGGCTACTAACTGGTACCTACACAGATGAAAAAGACATTCACAAACGACCTATGTCAAAGTTTATAAGCGATATAGCTTGTCAAATAGGATTGATAAAAAAAGATTGACAAAATATTGTTTGGGTTTAACCACCTTATGGCCAAAAGACATCGATAGCGATAACTCCTTTAAGGAGCGTTTTTATAAATTCAATCTTTATAGGGAAAACATTCTGCAATTCTTCTATTTTTTGGAACCAGACGCGGTTTTGTCAGTGTTTGCCGTATCCACCAACCGATCCTTCGAAATACTACTGTAAAGCTGTTGGGATAGTTCAGATTTAAGAAAATCATCATCCATTAATTTAACAAACAATGTGGCTGAGACCTTAGTATCCAGCTTAATCCTGTCCCCTTTCTTATTATAGGTTAACTTACCGTTTAAGTGAGGGTGCCGCGTAATAAAATTCTTAATATCCTTAAACGGTAACTTAATTACTGGAGAATCTGCATTTACGCGAAGAACCTTACGTGCAAATGCCGGCTTTTCGCTAATCAACTGATTTAAGTATTCAGGATTTTCAACCAGTGACATTTTATTCAACACATCGACAACCTTTTCAGCCTTCTTCTTCAAAACGTTGTGAATTTTAAAGTTTGATTCCATTACCTTTTCGTTAAGAACGTACAAAACCTTATCGTAAAGCAAGAAATCGATCTTACTGTTTAACTTAAAAATTTCTTCATCCGGCACAGAAACGAATCTTGATCCACTTCTTCCAAATATTGCGTAGGTATCTCGCCTTATTGCGTCCATTGGGTAATGCTCCTTGTAGAAAGAGAATTTCACTTTGTCATTACCCATGATAAAAATGTAGCCATCGAGCTTCCTCTTTCCGTCTTTAGAATATTCATATTTATCCACGTCCGGCTTGTTTAAAAGTTCCTCCAACTGCTCCAGAGGCGACACAAGTGCAATGTCAAATATGAATGCATCATAATGTCGTTCATCCGCCGTACTCACATTACCTACTGAAAGATCCCTATCGGAATAACCCGCCAAGAATAAAGTAAATTTAGTCGCCAGATCCTCTCTTACTGATTTATCTATATCAACAAGTCGAATGATTGGAGTAAACGGTGTCTCCTCATTTTTAAAAACAAAGTACATCGTGAGGTAGGGAGGCTTCCCTTCCAATATTTTCTTATGTAGTGCAGCAAAGTTTTTCATTATTTGTATTTTGAAGCAAAAAATATTTTATCATCCATCTTATTCAACAGAATTTGGTTCCCAACATCAAGCCGATCCCTTGATATCACGATAATGTCACTTCGACCGTCAGTTGTTATTCTGTATATTTTAAAGTTAAGAACGGCCAACGTAGGATTCGTGTAGAAGATGTTTGTCTTAACATAAATCCAACCAATCAGAATTAACACAAATATTAACATCACGAAATTTCTATTCGTGGTTAAATGAAAATCCAAGTCAAAGCATACCAGTGGTATAATATACGTTGCTAGAAAAGTCAGATTCTCATAATTCAAACTACTAATTGCCTTAATTTTTTCAGCTGGAAGTGTTGCTCCTTTAACAATACGATACCTAAAATTGAAATAAAAAATAATCGATAACCCCACACCTATAGAACAGAATAAGATAATCGGGGGCCACTCAAAAAGTATTTCCTTAAATCCTAAAAAATCACAATTTCGGCCATAGCAAACTGGAACTTGGTTCAGCCCAATAAGCAGAAACAAGAAGACAAGTGAAATAATATAAAGTTCAATTTTTTGCCACATCCACTACGTTGTTTATCAAATTTTCTTTCTTAAAAAAGCGCTGCGTAGCATGTCTAAAAGCAACCTGTATTTGAGATCAATGTTCTAATAAAAAGTCTTCGAACGGTGTTTCACAGAAACACTCTGCTCTGAAAAAACGATGATAGTACTTAAAACGGTGATAATAAAGGCAGGAAGACTCAAGACTTGGGGAGTTTCGTATCGTCCATGTACAAGGTAGCGAAAGGGAAATTAAACTCAAGTAAAAACCGGAAACATTACACGCCAATAACCCTTTTATTACTATTTCATCCAAGTCAGACGAATAAACTAAAGGTTCCTATAGTTTATCTAAAAGGAACCTTTAGATAAATTTCAGGTGCTCATAGCTGAGGCGACGTCGGGGTCAAGGCGCTCTGACTTGAAGTGATCATAAAATGCCTTAATCGTACCATGATTTTCTTCACGGCTTTTAAAATATCGCACTATTCCTTCATATTCATTACCCCAATTTTCATAATTATATCTCCGAGAACAGGTATCCACTACCTCATTTAGTCGCAAGCACTCCCAACAATAACTTAAAACCTCCTCGCCATGCAAATATTTTAACTCGCCGGGTTTTGACATTTCAGCATTTACGTTAATAATAATAAACTTGATTCGATAGCGACCACTCTTCAAATCAATATCCAGAAAACGAAACCTATCGATCGGTTTCTCACTAACGGCAATAAGCTCATTCTGGATAATAGAATCATACTTTACCAACTCCTCTTCCGTAAAAATTCCAATCCAGGAAAGCATCTTTTGGACGCCGACCAATTCCTTTGTAAGTGCTTCGTTGAACTTCATTATTTCACCTCCCTTTACATCAGCGATCATTACTTCAATGCGATCCAAGCTGGCTTCTAAAAAAGGGCTTGTTTCTACCTTTCGATCTTTTTGAGAGTGGAAGGGAAACCGAATGCCTATAATATCGAGTTCTGAGGTAAGTCGCCCATGTTTCTCAGAATGAATTAAATAATTCATTGAAATGTATCCATTCAGTCGCAGGTATAACCTGGAGAGGGTTTCTTCTAACTCTGATTGAGACTTACTTGCCATAGCTAGACGTCAATATTGATGAGACTTTCTTTTATTAAAAACATTCCTATGGTACCCGCTAACATCAAAATACAATCTTTAATCAAAGACAATTTGAGCCGGAACATGGAAATTCGCGTATACTTTAATTGCGCCGCAGCAACCGAAGACCAAAAGGATGTGTATCAAATTCAACATCAAAATCCTTCATACTCATATGAACGGTTGCAGCGAGTTGCTCAGGAGAATAGCCTAGCTCCTTGCGATAAAGATCCATCACATTTTTAATCAGCGTGGGATGCTCTTTTTCAATCGCTAATTCAACTGGTTCGCTTTTTCTATATCCGAGTGCAGACAATTGGGAATAAAGGTATTTCGCTTGGTTCTCTGTTATTATATTATTCTTTCGAGCCTTTACAACTAAAGCTGACATTGCGACCTTCCAATACCTCTTTTGGTCAGCGAGAAATTTTAAATCAATTATCGTGACTGTTGCGCTGAATTCATCTATAGGAACCAAAAATTCACTTCCAAATTCGTAAGCCTCAGCTTCAACATCACGATCCAAAGAAACTGGCTGCCCTATGTGCATGTAAAGATGTCCAAGCTCATGGGCAATCGTCAAGCGAAGTCGATCTCCCGGCAGAGTTCTATTCACGAAAATGATTGGGTGGCCTTTTTGTGTATAAAAACTTAGACCATCTAACTTATCGCTGCCAAAATCAAAATGAAAGATGATAATACCTTTTTGCTCCAATAATGAGGTGATATTATCGATACGCCCTTTCGGCAATCGCCACGACTCGCGCAGGAAGCGTGCTCCCATTGTTGGACTACCAAGATGCTCCACATCCCATCGCCCAAATGACTGCTCCGGAATCTCCACTTCGTTAAGCAATTGCTCAATACCCATCCGAAGAATGTTCATTCGCGCCTCGGCTTTATTCAATATCTTTTTTCCGAGGGTGAGCTTTCGGCGATAGTAGTGCATACTAGCGGGAAAGATAAGCTCAGTACGGTAAAAAAAAGTCAGCGGGTACTCAAGTTTAGTCGCTATCAATTCAGCAAGATCTGCTGAACAATCAATAAGCTTATTCTCGATTTTCGAGATAGTGCCTTGCGCAACTTGCAACTTGTCGCATAGCTCAGCCTGACTCAGCCCGCGGGACTCACGCGCGAGCCTAATCATTTCAGAATTAATGGTCATTAATCTGTCTATCAACTTCCTGTTTGTGAAGAATCATTTTTACCACCTTTAAGAACTACAAGCGGTGGACGCTCTGTTGGTACTTTCGGCCTGTCATTTGGTGAAAGATCCGGTCCAAATAGTGGTATTGATCCACTTTCGCCACCCCTTAGATCACGATGCCAAATTATATCATTTCCACGTCTGCACGTCAGATAAATGTTACGAATGGCTGTTCCTGTGGGACTTAGAAGATACCCAGCAGTCAATAGCGTTAGCTTGCCAAATCCCGGAAGCTCCAACTGTTGTTTGATAAAACCCTGGGCTTGCTGTGTCGGAATATTAGAAGTCTTGAGTTCTGAATTTAGTTTTTTGAAACGGACAAAAATTCTCCGGTCTATAACCATCCCAAAGATGCCGTTAAACTCACCAACTTTTATCCTTGCCTCGCTTGAGAACTCAAGCTTTGAACGCGACGAGATCATGTCGTGAACTAAAGAAGCAGCAGTTCGAATTCTTAAATCTGTCCGAATGCCCGCTGCGCTAATACTGCTAAGCGACCGTTGATAATCTTCAAATGCGCCTTCGATGACTGACGCGATTCTGCTGAAGTGGTCGCCTCCAATCGTGCTGACCTCCTCTTGTGTTAACATTAATGCCATGTTTCAAAGTTAAAAAAATTTTCCTTTTTAACATTTTTTATTCCAAATATTATTCTTCCTTTGCTTTGAAAACAATTCGATAGGCCGAATTCACCCTAAAAAGAAAGGTTTGATGGTAATAGAGCCAAATAATCGTAGCAATCGGCGTAGTGCTTTTGCGCTAGACAAGGCCGGGAATAGAATTGACATTACAGATGCGCAAAGTGGGCTCCATGATTATCTCTGCCCATGCGAGGACTGTAAGACTGCAATGGTTGCTGTAAAATGCACTAAGAAGAGACCTTTCTTTCGTCACTATGCCAAAGACGTGCAGTGGAAGGCCAGATGCACATATTCAGATCCCAAGGAGCGAAACAAGATTGCCAAGGAAATATTGGCACGAACGAAGTCAATCAAAGTGCCCTCGGTCTTCAAGCAACCGCCGCCAGGTGTTGAAGGAGCGCCAAACCGCATTCGTAGTCCACAGACGATTAACGCTTATAAAATTGAGGCAGCGGTGTATTTTTATGAGGATCAAAATTTAAGTATTGGATGGTCACACAAACAACACACACCATTTCTAAAAGAGGTTTTCAAAGCAGACATCGTTTTCTTTGATCAAGCCGAAAACGCAATTCTTCTCATTGAATTGGTTGAAAAATATAAACCTAAAACCGACGACGAACGTGCATACCTGAGTGCCATCGGAATTGATGCAGTCCAAGTCCGCATACCAACCGAATCTCAGGCAGCCATCCAAGCCGTCTTTCAGAGAACTAATAGCACGAAATGGATTTTTAATAAAGAATATGAGCGAACTACCTACAAACTACCAATTTCCCCAAAGCCTGGTGAACCAGTACGAGAACTTGATGAGCACCAAAGCGAATTTCTTGAAGAATCTACCCGATGCAGAACGAACCAAATTGGAAACCTTGTACGAGCGATTAACAAATGCCTGGAATCAGAATCGCACACAGCAGCTTCGAGAGCACTTAACGATGCTATTGGGGGAGCTGCAAATGCAAGAATCAAACTTGAACGAGATGAGCAGGAAATTCGAAGAACAATCACGGAACGTATCGAGGTCGAGTTTGAACCTGAAACATCAGAGGTTGATCGAAGCCGAACAGATCTGTCTTCAAAAAGCCTCCGCCTTGACAAACTCCATGAAAGGTTGGAGGAACGATATCGCCGCAAGAGAGAAAAATTTGCTGAAGCAGAAAATGACATTGCAACAAGAATCGACAAAGAACGACGAAGCAATAGAAAGCCTTCTGAACAACGAACGAGAGAAGTCCAACAGCTACTTGAAAGAGAAGCGCAACAAATTGAACGAGATATCGAAGCCGAAGAACGAAATATTGAACGCTTACAGACTGGAAAAAAAGAACTTAGAGCACGATTTCGAGAGAAAGAAGACAATCTCAGATTCGAACCTACGAGAACTCGAAAAGAACTTGACCGTCTTAAGGAAAGATATGAAGCGCTTGCTCGAGAAGAAGATGGACAATCAATTGCCATTGTTCTCGAAAGAATTACTGGAGATCCTGATATCGGAAGACTGGCATATCATTTCGAAGAAGAACATCGCGCTTGCGGACGACTTAGAAAAGCTTGGGAAAGCCTTACGTCGGGAACTTACAAAACTTGGTATTCCGGAAAATGAGTTTTTAAGGGAGTTTGATCGTCATGAAACCCGAGATTGAATAAAAAAGCAATCTTTTGTGCATTTGAGACTGCAATGCCCTCTCAAAAAGCACGCTTTATTTGCATAAGTACATCCTAACAGCCTCGAATTAAATCAACCAACTGGGTGAGATGTGATTATTTCTTCAATTCTATCAAAGATTATTTTAAAATGACTAAAGGTGAAGTCATCAAAAAGCGGTACATCATTCAAAATATTATTTGAGAAATTGTTTTTGCTTAAGGCTACGTTCTGCCCTATATCATTGCGCACATGGGAATCGATAATCCTGGGGAAATTTGGTTGAAGATATCCGATATATGGATATTGAAGATTTTCTTGTTTATGAATTCCTGTAACCTTGTCGAATTCGTCAGATGTAAATATCCTTCTCCCATCATGATCGGTTCTTTTCAATTCTGTATCAAGGTAATAATGCTCAATACAGATTTCATCAAATTTCCGATGTACTGGTATTGGCATCAGCAGGGAAAAAACATTATTACCCCAAGATTTAAAGTCTTTTCCGTTTTCTACAACCGCATTATTAATCTTTTTGGTGTCTCTATCAAAAAGACAAATAACTATCTTTTTTGATGGCTCACCTTTAGGCAAGGATTTACATATGTCTAATAATTGTTCGTTATTAATCTCAAGGTTTTCATACCTGTTGAATCTGAGGAACAACGATTTGAACATTCCCTCTTTTTTCAATTTAGTTAAGGCCTTACTTAAATGACGCCAATCTGTTTTACCTTCACCAAAAATTATTGGATTTGCTGCTTCATCAATTTCATTTTGAACGATCTTAAGTCGAATACCAGGCTCAGCGGTGTTAATTCTGGCCGCTAATTTTTTATAAGTCGAATTTTCCTTTCCCTTGATAAATCCAATAAAACCAAGTTTTCCCACTAATTCATTCTGAAAGGAAAGTTCAATATTATCGGGTTCTTTACTTTTAATATTATACTTCAAAAAGTGTTCATTTGCAGCGAGAGTTATACCATATTTTTCAACTGCGTGAATCATGGCCCTAACATGCTGATAATATTTTCTATTAATGTTAATGGATTCATTTACGACAAGGCCAGTAACCTCCTGTCTGTTTACCCTCGTCGCATGTCTAGTCTTATCTTCATTTATCAAGAATCCATTACTATGAAAAATTCCTTGAATAATATTACTTAATAGCACCTTTCCATTTTCAATCCTTGCAATTTCTGTAGGCCACTTCTTCTGATTAGTTGATATTGTAATATCATCTGCATATCTCGAATAGGTGCATCGGTTGTAACTTGTTAGTCTTAGAAAAGCATTATCTATTTTTCTACAAATGAAATTGGAAATTATTGGTGATGTTGGGGCACCTTGCGGTAAGGAGGCTTTATGACAGCAAATTTGTGCAATTACTCTTGCTAGTGGTTCATTAAAATTGAACGGTCTAGCCATCATTAAACCCATCACTCGTCCAAAATGTATCGACGGAAAAAAATCTTTAATATCAATATTAATAATGAGATTTTTCTTTACGTGAGCTAAGGCATTCGTCTTGATACTCTTGCCAAGAGTAAACCCGTGTACAGCCTTCTTGGTTGGATATAAAGTTTGGAGAATGAAATTTAAAGACCTTTGAATTCGCTTAATCCCACCTATTGGTGCGATAATTCTTCTTGCATTTCCATTTCGCTTTCGAATATCGAACTCATTATATTTTTTAAGTTCCGGGACCTTGTATAAGTAGTATGTCAAAATTTTGAATTCCACATCCAATACTTTAGCCAATTGTCTCGGCGTTTTAATTGCTAAAAATCTGTCCGTTAATTCTTTAATTTCTTCTGGTGTCATCTTTGGGAAAGTGGGTGCTCACGATATTCATCTTTAAGTGCAAGTAGCAACGCGTATAAGGAATCGATGAGCGTAGCACTGAATGATCCTCACATTTTCATAATTGCCGCGAGAACAACACCAAAATTCAATAGTTTTTAGAGCACCCACCCCACAAAGTCCGATTGAATTGACTTCAATTTACACTTTTGTTGAAATAAAACTCCGTTGAATTTAAGATTTTTCAGTACCACCATAAGTTTGAAGGAGAGAAAATTATCGAGGCTGGATATTCCATCTTAATAACTCAGCACACACACATTTATAATCTAGTCAATCCGCACTATTGAATGAATTTTCAGTTCGCGAATACTCTTAGCTTGCCCGGATAAACCAACCATTTATTCATATGAGCATTACTGTTGAGTTGATTAAAAATCTCAGACCCGTCGACGCAAATCGCCACAGAAAACAAACCCGCAATACAATTATTTACACGCGAGTATCAACAAAGGAACAGGCTCTCAACAATCAAAGTCTGGAAACACAGAAGAAGCAATGCCTACAATACACGCTTAGCCATGACCTTAATGTTATCGGCTTCTACGGAGGAACGTATGAAAGTGCTAAAACGGACGAGCGCAAAGAATTCAATCGAATGATGAATTACATTAAGGCTCATAAAGAAAAAGTGGCTTTCATTCTTGTATACAGCCTGGATCGCTTTAGTCGAACTGGCGGCAATGCAATTTTTATTTCCTCAGAACTGAAACGAAATGGGATCTCCATCCTATCCGTTGCACAGCAAATTGATACAGACAGTTATTCCGGCAAACTTCAGGAGAGCATTCATTTTATTTTCAGTCAGTACGATAATGACTTGCGTAGGGAAAAATGCATGGTCGGAATGAAGGCAAAACTGCACCGAGGCGAGTGGATGGGTAGGCCGCCACTAGGATATCGTCGCACGGAGAGAAGAGATAAACCAATTGAACTTGATGAAAACGCAGAGTCTGTCGCACAGATCTTTATTTTAAAGGCCTCCAACACCATATCTAATACTGAGATATCCCGACAAATGGCATCAAAGGGATTCAAAGTCTCAAATAAGGTATTAACAGATATGCTAAGGAACCCATTCTATTGCGGTTACATATCTCACAAATTGCTAGACGGAAAGATCATAAAAGGCAAGCACGAAGCTTTGATCTCCGAAGAGGTGTTCTTAAAAGTCAACTATGTAATGCAAACAATACCTAAGGGCTTCAAGCATGCCAAAACGGAAGTCATGCCGTTAAGGCAATTTTTAAAGTGCGGAAAATGCGGAATCAGCATGACTGGATATCTGATAAAAAAGAAACGCTTGTCGTATTATAAATGTCAAACGATGGCATGTTGCAACAATCGCAACGCTAATTTTATTCACAAACTATTTGAAGAGTTCCTTCAAACATATCCTTTGAAAGACCACTTCCTTGATCCATTGAAAAGTAATTTCAAAAAGACCTGTGAAACCTTAACTACAACTGAAAAAATAGTTTCTATTAAACTCAAATCGCATCACCGTAAAGTAGTTAAGGAAATCAAATTACTCCAGGAGTCCAATGATCTTGGATATGTTGATCTGAAAGTCTTCAACTTAACCTTGTCGAAATTGCAAAGAGAGAAACAGGAACTCGAAAATCACCTGATGATGACCTCACTTGAATTCCGGAATTCATCTTTGTTTCTTGACAAGGCTGTGGGGGAATGCCTTAGCCTTGCAAGCCTTTGGAACTCTTTGACATGTTTCGGTAAAAGGAAACTTGCTGACATCGTCTTCCCTGATGGATTGCGATATCATCGGGACACAGATAGCTTGGAAGTGATCATTGAGGGTATGCAATCGATCCGGCCCGTAGACGAATCGAACCCTGAAAGTCAGAAATCAATTCAATTATCAGGTTTAGCAAAAAAAGCAGATAAAATGCTGCAGATTTATCGAACTAATAAAATTCCTTGTAGCTGATTCTCTTTCAGATTGTTACAAAAGAAAAAGAGCGAAGAATTTCTTCGCTCTTTTTACCTTGAGTACCCAAAGCCGGAATCGAACCGGCACACCTTACGGTACACGATTTTGAGTCGTGCGCGTCTACCAGTTCCGCCATTTGGGCTTCTGCTTCGGTTGCTCATATTCAGCAACTGGAACGGGGCTGCAAATATGCCGAAAGTTTGATTTTCCCACAAGCGCCATAACGCAATTATCCACATCAAACTTGCTTTATATCTACCTAACCTACTCTACCCATGAAGATCTTCTACGCAGCAATTATAATTTCCATCTGTGGCCTCATCGCTCAGCTTACCAACCTGATGGGAGATGTTTTTCAGAAATAGTCTATTCACCTTCGGTCATTATGAATTTTCAGACGGAAGGAAATTATTTCTGTACTGGTAAGGGTTACAAAGGAAAATTCTTATACCAATCCCAATGTAACACACTATGCATTGAATGGCGTGAAGTTAATTATCCTTTCATGGATGTCTTACAGATTTTTACTTGAACTCAACAAGCAAAAGCATATCCTTAGGGAAAATGTTCCCTGAATCATACGGACACCTATGAAGTGGAAGGAATGTCGCTAGACAAGACGTTAAAGAAGATCAGCCCGAAATAAATGGGTCAGGGAATGGTTTTTGAAGTTGAATTCCTACCTTTCTGATCTTAATTATTATTCATTAAAAACTTTCCCAGGACTGCCACAGAAAGATCAGCCGTGAGAAACAAACATTTACTAACCCAATGAAAATATCAAAACACAAGGTGGCTGCGATCCACTACACACTGACTGACAACAAAGGAAAAGTACTTGACAGCAGTGAAGGGCGTGAGCCATTGTATTACCTCCATGGCGAAGGGAATCTTATCCCAGGAATGGAAGAAGGGCTCGAGGGCCAGGAGAAAGGAAAGAAGCTGAAGCTTAAAATATCACCCGAAAAAGGATATGGTGTGCGGGATGATAAGATGATGCAAAAAGTTCCACGTTCAGCATTTCAGGGCGAGAAAGTTGAAAAAGGAATGCAGTTCCAGACTGACAGTGGTGCCGTGGTTACTGTTACAGAGATATCTCTTGATTCTGTAACGGTAGATGCCAATCATCCCCTTGCCGGTGTTGAACTGAACTTTGATGTTGAAGTCATGGAAGTTCGTGATGCCTCTGAAGATGAGATCGCTCATGGACATGTGCATGGTCCGGGAGGCGCGCACTAAAACAATATTGATCCAATTATTTTAAAGGCCAGTCTCTGGCCTTTATTTTTTTCTGATGAGTTGATAGAACGTTTATTCCTTTCTTTAATTTTAGAAATGATCATCCCCTACCGTCTTCTTAATCAACATATCTCCCATCACAAGCTTAAGAAGCCTCAGGATATTGTATCATATCTGGGAGCCATGCAGGCGCAGGAATATGCAATGGCCAAATGGGCAATCGGTTTGCGATTACCCGGCACAAAAGATGCTGACGTTGAAAAGGCATTTAACAAAGGTCACATCTTACGAACCCATCTTCTCCGTCCTACCTGGCACTTCGTCTCACCTGCCGACATCCGGTGGATGCTAGCGTTAACAAAAGACAGAGTCTATGCAGTAAGCGCTTTCATGTTTCGCAAGTCAGAGCTCACCGATAAGATCTTCAATCGCAGCGCTGACATCTTTACCAAAATGCTTCAGGGTGGGAATCACCTGGAGAGAAATGTTCTGAAGGCAGCTCTCGAAAAAGCTAAAATACCAACAGATGAATTCCTGTTGAGCTACATGCTCATGCACGCAGAGATGGAAGGCGTCATCTGCAGTGGGCCGAGAGTCGGCAAACAATTCACATATGCTTTGCTTGAGGAACGTGTCCCACCTGTAAAATCTATATCAAGGGAAGAAGCCCTGAATGAACTCACGCACCGGTACTTCAAGAGTCGCGGGCCTGCTACGGTTCAGGATTTTGCTGTCTGGTCGGGACTTACTGCTAAAGATGCACGCAATGGTATTGCTTCTTTGGATAAAAAGTTCATCCATGAGAAGATCAACGATCGGGAATTCATCTTTTATAAAAGAGATTATTCCATGGCAACGAGTGATTCTACGTTCCTCATGCCCGACTACGATGAATATGGAATGAGCTATCGTGGACGAAGTGATATCTTCAACAAAGAAAAATTTGCCAAACAGATCAGTCGCGGTAATCCAATATTCAACCGCATGATCATCATCAACGGAAAGATCGAAGGCACCTGGAATCGCACCGTCACTAAAAAGGCTTTGACTATTAATTCCTTTCCATTCAGTTCATTGTCAAAAGAGAATCAACGCAATCTTCTTGAGGCAGAAAAAAAGTATCGCCTGTTTCTGGGAGACAATCTGGAAGCGTGAGAATCAGGTTATAACTCTTGATAGGTTCTCAACTTCTTTGTCCTCTCTCCGTATACTCTCCAAAATTTCCGAATGCAGATCCACAGCACCTGTTCTTTCAAAACCCCTGAAGATTCAAAGTACTTCGAAAACTGGGTCGTGAGACTCGAAAAGGTTAACAATAAGAAATATGGTCGCATTGATCTGGAGACTTCGCTTGGCAAGACCGTGGTCTGGAGCCTTAGCGGAGATAAAAAAGATCTTAAACCATTGGTCATTTTTCCGGGTTTCCGTACCTGCAGCTTATTCTGGGATTTTGACAATGCGCTTGAACCTTTACAGAAAAACTATCGCATCTTTTTAGTAGATACGAATGGACAACCTTCCCTGAGTGATGGCAATACCCCTGACATCAAATCCAATGATTATGGACTATGGGCAAGCGAGGTGATCACAAAGCTGGGATTAACAAAAGCAGTAGTGGCGGGAGCATCGTTCGGCGGGCTCGTGTGCATGAAACTTTGCATAGTAGCTCCTGAAAAAGTAGAGAAAGCTATCATGCTGAATCCCGGATGCCTTCAGCCCTTCTCGCTTTCGCTGAAGAATCTTTATTATAATATGCTGCCAATCCTGTTCCCATCAAGAAAGAATGTGAAGACATTCCTGGACGCCGCCGTGTTCTGTAAACCGAATCACCAGCTTTCGACGGATTCTGAAGAGCTCATTCTCGATTACGAAATGATGGCTCTGACGCGATTCATAGATAAGGCTCAAAAACCTTATCAAATGCCTTTGTCGGAGCTGAGCAAGGTTTCTTCAGATGTTTATTTACTGGAAGGTGAAAACGATCTGCTATTTCCTTATCAGAAATCAATCGATCATGCCACGAAGTGCATTAAGAACCTGAAGGAGGTATTTGTTCTGAAACAAACGGGTCACGGCATTGAGACATCGAAAGAAGCAATCTCGATCATTGGGCGGATTATGAACACCTGATTGATCAAAACCGATCATAACGTTTAATCAGGCATTTTTCACAAATACATTTAAATAGTTTGGTGAAAACTAGACAATACTCTTTTATAACAGTAACTTCCTAATACCTCAAGCCTACACTTCAATATTTGTCTATAGAATTCTTTAGAATAACTAAAGGATTCTATAGATACTTTTGAAAATTCTACTCTTCTGTCTGCAAAGAATTTTTCAAAAAGTACAGATGTAAGATTCGATAAGATTCTATTGAATTTTATGATGTGAACGTTATCAAATTGATACAAAACCGCTTTACAACATAGTAGAATGAACAATGCCGTTGAAATTCTTTTGGTAGAAGATAGTATTGATGACGCAAATCTTGCCATTCGCGCGCTCAAGAAAAACAATCTGGCTAACCGGTTGTTACATCTTGAGGATGGTCAGGAGGCATTAGACTATCTCTTTAATGAAGCAAATCAGATGCCCCGCCTCATTCTCCTTGATCTTAAAATGCCAAAGGTGGATGGTCTTGATGTACTAAGAAGATTACAGGCAGATGAGAAAAGAAAGATCATACCAGTAGTGATGCTTACCTCTTCCAAAGAAGAAAGCGATATCATCAAATCATATCAGCTTGGAGTAAATGCATATATCGTAAAGCCTGTGGATTTTGATCAATTTGTAAAAGCAGTTACTGAGGTGGGACTTTTTTGGCTGGTCTTAAATCAACCGCCAGTGAAGAAATAAAGACGAGATAGTAAGGATGGATATGGAACTGAAGATATTGATGCTGGAGGATGTTGAAGAGGACTCACTTTTAATACAGCGTGTTTTACAAAAAGCAGGAATAAGATTTGAATCCCTGCGTGTGGATTCAAAAGAAGATTTTATCAGAAGCATTGATTCTTTCCAGCCGGATATTGTTCTGTCCGATCACGCATTACCCCAGTTTAACTCCAGTGAAGCACTCCGCATCTTCAAGGAAAAATCATCCATGACTCCCTTTATCCTGGTTACGGGAGCGGTATCAGAAGAGTTTGCAGTCTCCTCTCTTCATCTTGGCGCTGACGATTACATTTTAAAGTCCAATCTCGCACGACTTCCTTCTGCTATTAATAATGCTATCAACAAAAAAAAGGCGGAGCGTGAAAGGGCCATTGCCAATCATTCACTGATGCTTCAGAATCAGGAACTGAAAAAGCTGAACCAGGAGCTTGACAGATTTGTGTACAGCACTTCTCATAATCTTCGTGCACCACTTCTTTCTGTTCTGGGACTGGTCCGCCTGTCACGTCAGGAGATAGAAAACAAAACCACCGAAGAGCTGCCCCAGTACTTTGAGATGATCGAAAAAAGCATCACGCAGCTGGATACTACCCTTCGTCAGATCATTGACTATTCAAAGAACGCACGACTGGAAGAAGAACCCGATGAGATCAACTTTGAAGACCTCCTTCAGGGTACATTTGATTACATGAAGTTTATCAATGGAGCGACCAACATCAGTCAGAACATCGTTATTCATGAAGGTCCTTCATTCTATTGCGGAAAAATGCGCATGAACTTTGTGCTTCAGAATCTTATTTCCAACTCAATTAAATACTATGATGCTACAAAGGATAATCCATTTGTAAAGGTAGAAGTATTTAAAAATGAATCGGAAGCAAGGATTGTTATCGAAGACAATGGTATCGGTATATCGAAGAAATACCAGGAAAATATCTTTGACATGTTCTTCCGCGCTACCGAAAGAAGCGACGGGTCGGGTCTCGGACTTTACATTGTAAAAGAGACCATCGACATGATGGGCGGAAGGATTGAATTGAATTCAGAAAAAAACAAGGGGACTTCCGTAACACTGACAATTCCCAACTTCAGACGAACTGGCTGACCGGAATTTGCGTTAGCGCACAATGATCCACAAAAAATCTGTGCTCGCCATCTGCGGCAGCACGCGCAGCAACTCAACCAATGAAGCAATCCTCAAAGGAATTGCAACAACCTACTCATCCGAATTCAAACTTGAGCTTTATCAGGGTATCTCCGACCTGCCCCACTTCAATCCTGACATCGCTGACGATTCATTGTCACCATTTGTAAAAAAGTTTCGGGATAAGATCATGGCGGCGGATGGAATTCTCATCTGCACACCGGAATATGTATTCAGTCTCCCGGGCGCACTGAAGAATGCAATTGAATGGACGGTTTCCACCACGGTCTTCCTGGATAAACCTACAGCATTAATTGTGGCATCGGGTATCGGAGAAAAGACTTTTGAATCGCTTAAGCTTATTATGACTACTGTTGGATCTAAAATGAATGAGGATTCCTCAATATTAATTCAGGGAGCACGCAGCAAATTCAATCAGGAGGGAATGCCGGTTGATGAGATTGCAGGTAAGAGCATTGAAAAAATGATGAAGGGATTTATAAGTCTCTTTGATAGCTGATTATTGTAAGGTCATGTACATTCTTAATGTCCATAGGATCTCATACAGGATAAAGATGGCCACCACTACCATGTGAAATCGCTCCGATCTGATCTTAATGGCAAGTCCGCTTAGCACCAAAAGAAAAGCAGTTCGTAAAAAATACTCTGTTCCCAAATGCTCAAGATATTCTTTGCCTTTTAGCCACGTATCGCCAACATCCACGAGCAGAATGAGTATCAGCAATCCAAAAAACCATGAACGACGTGAGTAATAATAATCCTTGAAGCCTGGGTAGTCGTCTATATCATCCGGGAACAGGATCGCACAGAGAAGAAAATAAATGACGATATACAAAATGACGAAAGCGTAATGGGTAAAAGTCCACACCTCAACATACGCAAGATGAAATTCCCACCACCAGAAATGCGTAAGCATCATGAAGACATAGATCGACCAGGCGATGTGCACACTATACACTTTATATCGACCAGGATGCTGAATGAACTTACTGAGACCCTTCAGAATAAGGGTAATGCCCAGACCCAAAACCATTCCAATGATGATGCGGATATGAAAAAATTGATCCATAGTTAAACAATATAAAAGAATCAGCGTATCAGCACCAGTCTGCCGCTCTTTGAAAACTCCTTCCCTTGTATCGAAGTTACGATCCTGAACAGGTAGATCCCCGGTGAAAGCAGGCTACCTGAATTATCAAGAGCACTCATGGATATTTCGTTTGTGCCAATGTTCATAACATTCAACGCCTCGGAACCAAAAGTTTTAACCAAAGTACCTGTTGCTGAATAAACATTCAATTGAAAATTGTCGGGCATCGAATTGCCAGAGAGTAATATTCTGAAGTTGAATTTATCAGAAGAGGGATTCGGATAAACTGACTGAAGCACAAAGGATACTTTGTCGGTGACAATAAAGGTTACTTCATAAGGCTCGCTTCCGCTTCTATTACCACTGGCATCTACTGCCTCTACCCTCAATGAATACTCACCTGCGGCAAGATTATTTGGATGGTATGCGATCTCGAAATCACTGGTTGCCGTTGCTGGTTTCCAGCTTACATCTGATTGCGAGAAGTTGATTCGTTTGTATGAACAATTCTGCAGTGCACATGGGGATTGCAGAAATAAATTAATACCCACTGTATCCTTCTTGAAAAGGAATTGATTCCTGTCAATGACTTTCGACAGGATTATCGGTGAAGAAGAAACAATGTCGCCATTGATCACCTGTCTTCCATCAATAGTGACTTCCAGTAGAGGAGAACGGGTATCCGCCTCCACTTTCAAATGACTGTACAAAGGCAGGAGGTTGTTGTCATAATACATTTCCGGCTGGACTTTGGGATTGACAAAGACAGTTACATCATTGAGTCCTGCCTTCCCGGATGTCTTTACAGCAACTGAGAACTTTGATGTATCTCCAGGGGCAGGAGGCTTAATGCGAAATGAGCTTTGCTGCGTCAATCGCTTTGCGCTTGAGAAGACAGAGACCTGTACCAGCAATGAATCCAGAAAATTCCTTGTAGAGATATTAGTGAATGCATATTGGGTTTTCCACTCCTGACCTTCCTGAACTATCTCCTGCTGCTTCGCTCCTTTATACAATAATATTCCCTCCGCCATTGGCTTATAGGTTACAAGCCATTTTTTTAATTGCAATGGAGTAAGATCCACAACATCGGTTGTCTTAAGAGTCAATCTTAAATAAGGATAGATCCTTGCATCAATATCCGCTAATGTAATGGAGCCAGCTGTTGTATTCTTAAGAATAGTTTCCTGTCCCGCCAGATTAATACCTTTTACCTCCACACTGTATTGATCGTTTGCTGTTGCTTCCGCTACACGTGACGTCAATTGCAACCATGCTTCCGCGGGACCGATCACAACAGATGATAGTGAGCCTTGTGTATAGCGACCTGTAATAGTTTTATTCACTATGACTTGCTGTGCGTTGGCAGGTGCCTGCGAAGGCCTGAAAATTCTTGCGCTTCCCGCAGGTGATCCTTTCTTTCCAAAAATGACAAAGGGCTCACCCGGCTGAACTCCATTCAATTGATTGGTGCCCACACCAAGAAAACTCAACTGTTGTTTGATGCCCGTCGTCCAGGATGCATAGCCCGCATCGCCAATAGAAAAAATCACAACCGAGTCGCTGGGATGAACATTGGACACCCACTGCGCAAGATCATCCTGATGTCCCGTCTCAAGTTCTGTTGCCAGAAAATTATTGATCATCTGCGGAGCGCGACCACATGCACGGGGATCAAAGAAATTGGCAAAGGGAATCCCGGCATACGCTGCTGTTGAACTTTTGTCGAACGCAATAAGATTAAGAGTATTGTTGCGGCAGTATTGCTCCTGAGTGGAAACATTAAGCTCTTCCTGATTGACTTTTAGAGATGTTTGTGAATACGGTGCAGCGTTGGCACTTCCCAATGCTCTGATCTCAACCGTTGACATTGTTTCAAGAAACTGATATCGCTTTGTTTGAGGATCGCTTGATAGGCCTACCAGCGCGTCTTCCGTAAACTGAGGGAATTTTAACTGTGACCATCCTTCAGGACTATTCTGAATAAAGATAAAAGATGAGTTCACCCACTCACGGCTTTCTCCGGTCTGGGGATTGCTGATTTTTGTTCTCCAGTAATACACCAGTGAATCTTCCGTTAATAAAGTCAAAGGCATTTTTGCAATCACTTTTCCTGAGATCACTTTGCGATTTAAATAGGGACTGTCGAAAGTAGCGGCAGTATCAATCTCAATGGCAAATGATCGTGTGTCTGCCTGTAGGTCTGTGTTCTGAAATGTCAGATTAACCGAACTTGTATTGACGATGGCATAGTTGGAAGGGAATAAGTTCTTTGTTCCATTCAATGGAATAAAATAGCCAACCGAAGTTGTGTTGTTGGTCTTATCAAGCTCAGGGATAAGATTGTTCGGATCGATGGTAATAGCAAAATTGTTACTACCGGATTCCGCTGTGCTTCCACCCTTCTTCACGACAAACCTCACTACATCGGTATAAAGAATGGGATCGACCTGGGAATTATAAACAACTACTGAATTATCACTCAGTGTTCTCGTCACGCGCACTTCAACCAAACCCGGTTGAGCCCTTCCGAAATTACGAACACGAATGTCAATAGCAAATGAATCAGAACGCGCGGTGACAGGATTTCCATCCATGGAAACAATTGAGACCGATCCGCTATTGATTTCATAATCCGGCTTACGCGCACCGAAGAGAGCAACGGCAGGATCTCCCAGCAACATCATCTGCTGAACCTGAGTGATGGAGGTAAGATCGGCACCTGCCTGAGAAAGATATCTCTTACCGGTTTCCTTCTGAACTTCTCCCACTCCTTTTCTTATGAATGTTGAATCACCAAAAGCAACTGAATAAAAAATATCAGAATACAGTCTTAATGTATTTGTGAATCCAAATGAGCTGTGGGCAATAAAAGACTTAGCTCCTTTGTTAGCAGTCAGCATCCAGTCTTCTCCGAAAGTAACACGGTTGTCAAAAAATCTTCCTGCGTTACATCCATTGATCAGAAATCCGGGATACTTTCCTGCATTGTTGTATCCTAATGTTGGATCGCTGACATATCCGATATCAATATCAATTGTTCCCGGACCCGAGTGACCAAAGAAAGTAATCAGGTCGAGACCTTTGTTTACCTGGTCTTTGACATTGATAAGCTCAACATTTAATGTTTGCTTCGAGATCGTTTCTATTTTCCCACCAAGATAAAATGATTCACCAATTGCTTTGAACCCATCAACATACTGCCGGAAAACTTCTGGCTCACCGGCATTAATACCTCCACTGAGATGCAGCAGGTCTTTTCTCCAGAGATCATTGAAGGGAAGACTTTCTGTTTCTTTTATCTTATTTAAGTAAGCAGCAACCTGTACCGGTGTGCTTGCTGTCAGTCTCCCGGTAGGCACTGCTGGTTCAAATGAAGTTCCATCCAGTCCGGCCGTAAAAGCCATGTCAGCTCCTGGCATACCTGCAGATGGTACAAGGTCACGAAGATCTGCAGGCAAGAATGAAGTCTTGCGATAGAATCCCTGAGAGACTTCCAGTCCTTTTCCGATGATGAATAAGAATTTAGGATCGCCACCACCCACCATGTACTTCATGAATTGATAGATCGCCCGCGGAGAAGTCTCACCATAATTAAACTGATTGTAAAGCTGATCCACAGGAACCGTGAGTGTATCATAACCTCCACCTGCAGAAGAGGCACGATACGCTGCATAACTTTGAACTGCATCCCCGTAACCGAGGGCTGGCTTCATCAATGAACGATTTGAAATGATGATGTAGTCATGTAATGAAGGAGAGAACGATCGGAAACTGACTTTGCGAAGCGTTGGAGAAAGTGTGGTTCCTGAAATGTATAGTTTCTTACCGGAAAGTGTAACGGCACTGGTACCACCGGAGATGGGAGTTGTACCAATCATGCTGACATTGTTCTTATCACTAATGTCCCAGATGCGTGCGCCTATTGGAGAATTTTGTATTTCAATGTATGATCTTTGAGATGCATTGGGAACAAGACTTATTGTTTTAGAGGAAACTCCATTGAAGTCAAAGCTCTGGGGAAAATTAACTTTTGCATACGATAGACTTAGCTGATCGCGTGATGTAGATGTCAACCGAACGCTTACAATCATCTTTCCATCGCTTCCGATATCCGACCAGTCGAGTAAAGAAGTAAGTTTTACTGTCTCATACCCGGCAAAACCTTGAGCGATCACCAGTCGTGAGCCGCCTGCATTAGGTCCGACATATACCTCCACCTGGTGACTAACATCATCACGACCTGCAAGAAGAAGTTCAAGCTGGGGTGTTCCTGACGGAGTTACACCTCTTACGATATTGTCGATAAGAAAGTCCCGCTGACCTGTACATCCTGAAAGATTCTTACAAATGTTCAATCCTGTCCAGCCCTCTCCCTGATCAAAGGCAGTGCTTTGTATTTCACCAAGGACTGTAAGGCCACCGGAGTATTCATTGGAATAAACCTGAAGACGTTCTTCGGTGTGATAGATTTCTACCGGTAAACTTGAACTATTGGTTTCTGAAAACAGAGACATGCGCTTTCCCTGTATCGGAAGAGAATTCCAGGTAAGGAAATAAGAAGTGGTATCACTGAATAAATTATAATATGGATGGGGTTGTAAGGAAGAAGGTTTATAAAGGTCGGCATCCAGAGTACCGTCATTTCTTCTGCCATAAAATTCTATGAAGTCGGCGGGATCAAAAGAAGCATCTGACTGCCCTTGAACAAAAATCGATTGTTCGTTGCCGCGGTGAAAGAGATTGATCTTCCTTGGATCTATACTTCCGATGGGAACACCCGCTGCCTGAAGATCAGCATAGGAAATTCTATATATACCGTCCTGAGAAACGGGTATTTTATAGTAGGATTGGGTGAAGTTGATCCATTCATTGGAAAACTGGGCTATGGCTGGCGAGGCGGCAATTGCCATCAGACATAATAATGTGTAAACCCGAATCTTTCCCTTCAAAGCCGTTTCCGTTAAAATCAGTCCAGTAAATAAGGTAAATACAGCAATTCGTAAGGATGTAAATGGCTTTTTTTGCCCGAAATCCAAGAAATATAAAAATAATGCAAAATATCCTCATAGTACTTGGCCATGCATAGTACTTTACCGTATAAGTCACAGGGGCCTTATTTTAAAGTGTATGTATGAATCTTGAAAACACACAGGTACAGATGAGGAAGGGCATATTGGAATATTGCATCCTTCACATCATTGCGCGGGGGGAAGTGTACGCCTCCGACATGTTGGAAGAACTGACCCTGGCACACATGATTGTGGTGGAAGGAACTCTTTATCCCCTTCTCACACGATTAAAGAATGCAGGATTGGTGGAATATAAATGGGTGGAGTCCAAATCGGGTCCGCCACGAAAATATTACAAGCTCACGGATACGGGATCTCACTTTCTGAAGGGACTTTCCGACACCTGGGATGAGTTGGTTCAATCAACGGACCAGATCACACAGAAATCAAAAGCAAGCGTTTAAAAATTAATCCAACACTCCTATCTTTTAGTAGAGATATGAAAAAGAACATCAGCATCAACATCAGCGGTATAATTTTCCACATAGAGGAAGACGGTTACGATACCCTGCGCAAATACCTGGACTCTGTTAATAAGTACTTCGCTTCGTTTGATGACAACAGCGAGATCCTATCTGACATTGAATCCAGAATTGCCGAGATATTTCTGTCCAAGCTCAACGATGGAAAACAGGTCATCACATCCGAAGATGTCAGCAGCCTTATTTCGACCATGGGTAGCGTGAGTGATTTCAAAGCAGCAGAAGAAACAGAATTCGCTGCCGGAGAACCTGCACGCGAAACAAAGCAGCAATCATCATCCTCAACAACATCAGCACCACGAAAACTCTTCCGTGATCAAAACAGAAAGATCCTGGGTGGTGTATGCGCCGGCTTAGGGCATTACTTCAGTGTTGATCCGGTATGGCCAAGATTACTGTTTGCACTATTGGTTGTCGGCACATCAGGGATCTTCCTACTGGTTTACATAGTATTATGGATTGTGTTGCCGATCTCTCACTTTGAAGATGAAGCATCCATCAAAAAGATGTATCGTGACCCCGACAAGAAAGTTGTGGGTGGTGTGGCAGCTGGTGTGGCAGCCTTCTTCAGCGCTGATATCGCGATCATCAGGCTCCTGTTTGTTATCGCAGCCATCTTTGGTGGAGTTGGTATCGTATTATACATAGTCCTCTGGATCGTGCTTCCAGAGGCTAAAACAATTACCGAAAAAATGAAAATGCAGGGCGAACCTGTGACGCTGTCCAACATTGAATCCACCGTTAAGAAAGGATTGAATGAAAAGGAAAGTGATGAAAGTATTCTGGCAAGGATCATTCTATTTCCATTCAGAGCCATCGCCCTTGTTTTGAATGCATTGGGGAAAGTATTAGGTCCGGTTTTAAGTCTTCTGATTGATATTCTTCGCGTTGCAATCGGATTATCTATCTCATTCACCGGATTATTGCTGATCCTATGCTTGCTGATGGCATTCGGAATATTGATCGGACTATTTCATGCACCGGATTGGAACTTCTTCTCCGATTGGGGTGGAAATACTCCTAACCTTCCGCTTGCAGCGATCCGCAATAGCTTTCCAACATTCTCCCTGATCTTTGGATTCCTGGCTACTTTCATTCCGGCACTGTTCCTGATGCTGATTGGTAATTCCATCATTGCCAAAAGACTGGTCTTCCGTGCTGCTGTTGGATGGTCATTGTTTGTGGTCTTCTTTGTAAGTCTTGCTGTGGTCAGCTTCAGTGTACCACAAATCATATATGGATTTAAAGAGAAGGGTGAGTTCAGGGAAGAGCTTACATTTAATATCCAGGGAAAAACTCCAGTCTTCAATATCAATGAAACAGGAATGGATGATTATAACGGGACTTCCCTTTCCTTCAAGGGCTATGATGGCAAAGAGATCAAGCTGATCGAAAGATTTAAGTCGCAGGGAGCATCAAGAAAAATCGCGATGGAAAATGCTCAGATGGTCGAATATCATGTAGCTCAGACCGACAGCATCATTGCGTTTGATTCGGATGTGACCTTTAAGAAAGATTCAAAGTTCCGTGTACAGCAACTCGATATCGATGTAATGATTCCTTACAATCAACCCTTTGTAGTGGATGCAAAGCTATGGCGAATGATTAACACGGATATCGTTGATGTACGTGATTATGATTTCTCGCTCAATGAGGATACACAAACCTGGAAGATGACTGACAAGGGTCTTGAATGTACAAGTTGTTCTATCGCTGTAACGGATCGCACTAACAAAGCTTCGGATCAGTTTGGATACAGCGATTTTAATTCCTTGGACCTCAAAGGAATTCTGAATGTAAGGATTGAAAAAGGTGAAAATTATGCAGTCGAATTAAAAGGACCAGAATCTGAAAAAAGGAGATATGAAATATATACCAACGGAGGGACACTGGTGGTCGACTATGATAATCACAGCAAAGTCTTCTGGAAGAAAAATTCCCAAAGTGACAATGAGATGAGGATCATTATTACCATGCCTGAACTTCACGACATCAGGATGCAGGGAGCCGGGAAATTGAAATTCAAGGGCTTTGACGAAAATGAAGTGGATATTCAGTTGAACGGGGCCATTGTCGGAGAGGGTGATCTGAATGCTGTTACTTTAAATGTTGATCTAAATGGAGCATCATCTCTGGAGTTATCAGGCAGTGGGAAATTTCTGGAGGCCGACATTGCCGGCGTTTCCGGTCTGCGTGCTTTTGGTTATGAGGTGAAACATTGCATTGTAGAAGCCCATGGAGCCTCCACTGCAAAAGTCAATGTAACGGAACGGTTAGAGATCAAGGAAGGAATTGTCAGCAGTGTTACGCATCGCGGAAATCCAGAAATCATAAAGAACTAAAATTGATGTTATGTGCCTGAGTTTGAACCCACACTCAGGCACTTCATTATCTTCAGCCGATCATATCTTTTCCTGGCTTAAAATCCCTCATTAGGCGTTAGAGTTTTTTTTCATTTAATGTGAATTCGTGCGTAGTGCTCGGTATTTTTTCAATCGCCCTTTAGCTTCAATGGATGATGTTGGCACTGTATAAACTACTGTATGGTGGGGGACTTTTATTGAGGACAAGCGCCTAAAGTATTCCTTTTACTTGCTTTTTTTTCCGCCAATCATGTATAAACAATTTATTTATCCGTCCACGAATGCCATTTTTGCACCGTGATGGATTGATGCGATGAGGATAAACTCTAATAACGAGGTACGATTTTTTTTAGCGGCGGGAGGATTGAATTCTTCGCCACCCGATGCTAACACTTGTTATGTTTTTTATAGAAAAAATTCGATTGAAATCTCCTGGAAAAATCTTTGTGGATGTTTAATCTATTCAGAGGAAGAAATTAGTAATTTCACCGTACCACCTGACCTTTCATGAAGTTTGTTTTTCTCTTCGCGATAGTACTTAGTTCGCTTACTGCGTTTTCTCAAAAACAAGGTTTGCGGGGTCAGGTATTCTGGGTGTCAGGGAATCAAATGCCGGGTCCTGAATCTGTCCTTTCTCCGAATCAGGGAACCACCCGGGAAATTGTGGTATATGAGTTGACGACCATAAAAGATGCAACTCAGATTGGCCCATTCTTCAGGGATATTAAAACAAAGTTCGTTGCAAGTATTCTATCTAAACCCGACGGCAGCTTCAAAATAAAGCTTGCGCCTGGCTCCTATTCTGTGTTTACGAAGGAAAAAAACGGCTTCTATGCCAACCTGTTTGACGACAAGAATAACATCAACCCTGTAGTGGTAAGGGAGAGTGAATATCCCTGGCTAACCATCACTATTGACTACGAGGCCACCTACTAGGCCATTTTTCGATAATTTCCGTATACCAAGCAACCTCTCCCCAGAGGTTTGCATCTTATTGGTGAAACAACTTTAATGCACTTCCAGATTTACAGCGCGCGCGAAAAGGAACTGATAGAAGGCTGCCGGAGAAACGAACGTTCTGCCCAGAAGAAGCTCTATGAGCAAATGGCAGGCAAAATGCTCTCTCTCTGCTGCCGCTACATCAAAGACAGGATGGAAGCTGAGGATGTACTTGTAACTTCTTTCACTAAAGTCTTTGATCGCATCGATCAGTTTAAAGGGGAAGGAAGCTTTGAAGGCTGGGTACGGAGGATTGTAGTGAACGAGTCTCTTTCCTATTTACGTAAGAATAAAAACATGTATCTGGAGACTGATCTTGCAGCTGCAGATCATGAACCCGATTACACCAGCCTCAGTACTCATCTGGAAACAGAAGATCTTCTCAAACTCATAGCCGGGCTGCCACCAGGATATCAGATTGTTTTCAACATGTATGCCATCGACGGATTCTCTCACAAAGAAATTGCGGATCACCTTGGCATCAATGAAAACACATCAAAGTCACAGTTGAGCAGAGCGAGAGGACACTTGCAGGCAAAGTTGATGGAATTGGAAAAAAGTACTCAACCCAAGCAAAAAGAAAAATGAACAAGCTTGATGAATTCTTCAAAGAAAAACTGATCGATCACTCTGTCACACCTTCGGCCGGAGCGTGGGACAAAGTCGAGGCAGGAATTTCAAAAAAAAATAACGGACTGATCTGGCTCCGATGGGCAGCCGTATTTCTCATCGGTGCTTTTCTGATCGGAATATTTATTGTCAGGAATGAGGATGCCACTGCTCCTGTATTAACAGAGAAAAAACAATCTCCGGAATCAGAAATGAATAAAGAGGTTCAGAAATCAAATCCTGATCAAACTCAGGAGCATGATCAGCAAACGATCAGTTCAAATTCAACATCAAAAAGAAAAAAGAAATCGACGAAGCAACCTCTTCCACCGATTCAACATCTTGATGTAAAGGAAGAACAGAGGGAAGTGGCACAGGTTAAAGAAGAAGAGAAAAGCATTGAATCAATTGACTTGACGGAAACAGAAGAAAGTAAATCCAAAGCAGTTGCAACAGTAGACTCAAGAAAATCAATTGTGCTAACCTATACGCTTCCTGAGATTGAACCAACACCAGAGCTAACACATAAAGAAATGATAGCCTCTGACAAAAAAGATAACTCTCTGAAGAAGGTTATGAAATTCGCCAAAGACATAAAAAATGGTGATGCTCCGCTGACCGGTTTCAGAGTAATGAAAGAAGATCTGTTTGCACTTGACTTAAAAAAGAAAAACACAGGTAAAAAGCAATAATAATATGAACAAGCAACTAAGAGCCGCAGTACTTATAACCACCTTCATTGGATATTTTTCCTCAGCAAATGCTCAACAGGACTCTGTGGTGATCCGTGTGGGCAAAGAGAGCAAGGTGATCTTCTCTATAAAGGATAAAAAAGATCTCGAGACACTGAAGCACTACAATTTTCAGGCACTGATGGATGACATGGTGCAGAAGCTGGAGAAAGGTGATAGCACGAAGTTGACCAAGTCTTCGGTAGAATATCTAAAAGACACCATTCCAACAACGACCGTATCCAACTCGAATTCGGAATGGATACGCGACCAGGACAACGATGAGGACAATTATAATTTCAGTCGCAATCATCGCCGCGAAAGAAAAAATCGTAAGACATATGGCTCGTTCAATATCGACGTAGGTATGAACAACTATCTTCAGGATGGAAAGTTCCCGGATGCAAGCAATCAACTTTATAGTGTGAAACCCTGGGGATCATGGTATGTAGGATTGAATTCCATCTGGCGCACAAGAATGGCGAAGAAACTTTTCCTGGAATGGGGCGGCGGCGTGAGCTGGTATAATTTCAAGTTCAACAATACCAAAACTGTTATCTCAAAAGACGACAATGGTGTTATCTTCTCAGAAGATCAGCGCGATGTGGACTTCCAGAAGAGCAAGCTTACAGCAGCCTATGTTAATATCTCCGCCGTACCGATGCTTGACTTTGGTGACAATTCAAAAAAATCAACATTCTTTGACGGAAACAATCACTTTAATTCTTTCAGGATCGGTGTTGGTCCGTATGCAGGATATCTTATCGACAGCTATACCAAGCAGATGTATTATGATAACGGTGACAAAAGAAGAGAACATCATCATGACAACTTATATCTGAACAATATTCGCTACGGACTTCGTCTTCAGATCGGGTTTCGTGATACTGATATCTTCTTCAACTATGATATGAATGAGTTGTTTACTGAGAATAAAGGTCCCAAGCTTCAGGCCTTCAGCTTTGGAATAACATTGTAAGTCTTAATTATCCTGAATGAATAAGCGGAGGGAATTCTACCTTCGCTTATTTTTTGTTACAACATCTCCTCCGGTCATGATCATCTCTCTTTCTCTTCCATGAAGTCTGAAGTGCTTGCAGAATGCTGAAGCGCTTGGCCATTGAAAAGCAATGACAATTGAAATAGCAAGAAAGAATGCAGTGAACATCATGCTGCTGGTAAGATAAAAAGCAAAGGCCATCATCAGCGAACCAGCACAATACATGACCATTTTCATGATGGTTAAAGAATAATAGCCATCCATTCTTTTAGCAAGTTCAATCTCTTTTTCAATCTTCTTCATTTTTACCGACCACAACCAGTGAACGGTCGTTAGGTCGATGAAGAAAATGACAAGCACAATCAAAAGGAGTGTTGCCTCCTGCTCCTGATCTGAAACCATTGGCACATTCTCAGGTAAAGTATAATACAAAAATATGAACACCATCAACGGCATCAGTAGGAGGATGAAGCCGATAGTATTAAGTTTGTAGAAGTATTCTTTGATAGAAAGAAATTTCATTTTGATATTCAGGTCTTAAAGATAATAGGAATAGTAGATGGAACCAGTTGTGAACCTAACGCGCAAAGAGCAGATTTTCCGCAAAGCGGCTGAACTTTTCCGTGAAAAGGGCTATGCTGCTTCTTCTATGCGTGATCTGGCTCAAAAACTGGGAATAGAGGCTGCCAGTCTTTATTCGCACATTAAATCAAAGGAAGAAATCCTTCAAAGCCTGTGCTTCGACATGGCTACCGAGTTCAGAAAGGCTCTTGACGAAGTTGAAAAACAGAAAGGGCCAGCCAGCGAAAAGCTTCGAAAAGGTATTACAGCCCACGTTGCCGTGATGGCCCGGGATCTTACTGCTTCCGCAGTTTTCATGAATGAGCATCGTCACCTGAGCCAACCTTACTTGCGTGAATTCCTGCTACTCAGGATCAATTATATCAATCGCTTTAAGGAGATTATCGAGGAAGGCATCGATTCCGGGGAATTCAAGGAAAATATTGATAAAAAACTTGCTGTCATGACACTGTTCTCATCCCTCAACTGGATGCCGCAGTGGTATGATCCAGAAAGTAATATTGTGCCTGAGAGCCTGGGCCAGCAATTATCCGATATGCTGGTAAACGGTCTTAAAAGGGTCAAGCCTTAAAATATCCGGCGATTCCGCCGTTTCATTCAATTACTCTCTGAAAGGCAACATTCCTCGTCCTTCTTTGTTATTTTTGCAAACGATTGTTAGGGAAGCTTCTGATTAAGATCAGCTGATTTTCCTCATCAAACGGCACAAAGCAAAACTGATCGATATGTACGGAGGAGGAAATACGTTTGAAGGTGTCAAAACTGACAGCGTTGCACTGGAGGATCCCATCAAGCTGGCAGAGTTTGAAGCGCGCATTGCCCGTGGAGAAAAGATTGAACCTACTGACTGGATGCCTCAACTTTACCGCAAGCAGTTGATTCGTATGATCGAACAGCACGGACATAGCGAGATCATTGGAGCATTACCGGAAGGAACATGGATTACAAGAGCTCCTGGATTTAAGAGAAAGATGGCTTTGATGGCCAAAGTTCAGGATGAAGTGGGCCATGCTCAGCTTTTATACAGTGCTGCTGAAACGCTCGGTAAGTCGCGAGAGCAAATGATCGATGATCTGATCACAGGCAAATCAAAATATTCAAACATCTTCAACTACCCTACATTCACATGGGCTGATTGTTGTTTTATCTCATGGCTTGTTGATGCTGGTGCCATTGTTAATCAATTGGCGAATGCCAAGGGAAGTTATGGACCATATTGCAGGGCACTCGATAGAATTTGTGCAGAAGAATCTTTCCACCTGAAATATGGACATCATTGCGTGATCTATCTCGCATCCGGCACAACGAAGCAGCGAGAAATGTTCCAGGAAGCATTAAACAGATGGTGGCCTCCGATGATGCATTTTTTTGGTCCTTCCGATAAAATATCAACTCACACAGAAGTACTCATGCGCTGGAAAGTGAAAATGGGAACCAATGATGAGATGAGAAATCAGTTTCTGGATATGTATGTTCCAAAGATCTGGGAACTCGGCTTTGTGATACCAGATCCTAAGCTTAAGAAAAATGCTGATGGGAAATGGGAATACACTGAACCGGATTGGGAAGAGTTTAAAAGAGTCATCAACGGAGATGGTCCTTGCAATAAAGAGCGATTGGAAGTAAGAAGAATCGCGGAAGAGCGTGGTCGTTGGGTACGTAAAGCACTCACTACATCGAAGACTGCTTATGTAATGCCGCTTGCGTGATATGAAATCACTTGATCCACGTGTACTGCGTCTGCCATTGATAGGAGAACCGGGCGTCATTAAGCCGAAAGTTCCGCTGGATCAATTCGGGTCTTTTGAAGTCTTTGTTCAACCCAAAGACGGAAAGCCGTTTCAGCATGAGGGAGCCATCCATTCACCCAATCTTGAGCTTGCTTATATTCTTGCCAAAGAAACATTTACAAGGCGATTCACCTGTGTCTCTCTTTATGTCGTTGACACCCGTGATGTTTTTGTGTCACCCCTTACCGATGCAAATAGAAATGTCTATGATTTGATTCAGGATGTGAGATCATCAGGAACAAAGGAGTCGTTTGAAATCTATCATCTTACAAAGAGAGGAAAGCAGCACGTTCATGCTGGCACGGTAGAGGCAGGCTCAGCAGAGGAAGCAATGAGTGTTGCAAAACAGACCCTGAATTCAAAAGTGATCTATAATGTATGGGCAATTCGGTCTTCAACAATAAGATTTACAGAACCTGAAGATATGGATCTCTGGACTACCCTACCCGAAAAACGCTTTCGCGACGCTGGCGATTATAAAGGTGGAGAAAAACTGAAAGTGTTTTTAGAGAAACAAAAGTAGAGTCATGAACTGGAGAGTATATCAGAGAATATTGGAGGTCTCTGCAGTTGTCTTAATGATGGCTGGGGTTTTTCTGATGTGGAACCGGATGGATACAGAGCATTATCTTATTTACGGAGGATTTATTTTGCTTGCTACAGGAAAACTTACGGAGGCCATGAATGTTTATGATCCTGGATTCAAGATCATTAAGATCGTTGCATGTCTTTGCATCTATGCTCTGGTCCTGCTGAACTTATTCTATAATGTCAGATCTATCATTTATATCGTCATTCCCCTTGGGATCTATTATGCTCTGCATTATCGCCTGATGTTTCAACAAAAGAAACTATGAACGAACTCGCTCTCAAAGAATTACTTTATAAAATGGCCGATGACCTTCTGATCCTCGGACATCGGAATTCCGAGTGGACTGGCATGGGACCTTTGCTGGAGGAAGACATTGCCTTTTCATCGATGGCGCAGGACAAAGTCGGACAGAGTCTTGCCCTCTATACAATTCTTCACCAGTTGGGAGAACAAAATCCCGACACGGTTGCTTTCACTAGAAATGCCAATCAGTTTCATAATTGCACTTTCGTGGAATTGCCCAATCAGGAATACGATTTTAGTCTTGTACGCCATTTTTTGTTTGATACCGCAGACAGCTTGCGTTGGGAAATGCTTACACGTTCGTCGTATGAGCCTCTTTCACAACTGGCAGGAAAGATAAGAGGCGAGCTTCGCTATCACACTCTACATGCAAATACCTGGATGAAACAGTTGGGATCTGCTACTGAAGAGAGTATTTCAAGAATGCAGTCATCATTAATAGAGGCGATGCCGTATGCCCTTGGAATCTTTGAAGAATCTCCTTTTGAAAAGGATCTTATCGCCAATGGAATTTTCGCAGGAGAGAAAGCGTTGGCAGATCAATGGAAAGTTAAAATTCAGGAAGTACTCTTACAAACTCAGTTACAGCTTCCCGATCTGAAAATAATTATCCCATCCTTTGGTGGAAGGTCGGGGAAACACACTGAACACCTTCAGCCTATGTTGGAAGAAATGAGTGAAGTATTTCGCATTGATCCCACTGCAGAATGGTAAATTTGACACAATGAAAAAGACTATCAACGAACTTCAGGAAATTGTCATCGCCTATTCTGAACGCTTTACCCGAATATCAGAAAGTGATTTTGTGAATAGGCCTGCGCCGGAAAAGTGGAGCAAGAAAGAGGTAGTCGGGCACTTAATTGATTCAGCACAAAGCAACCTCAGAAGATTTGTGGTTGCCCAATACGAGGCTAATCCTAAAATAACTTACGATCAGAATTTCTGGGTAACGTCCAATGATTACCAGCATCAACCTTCAACTGACGTTATACAACTGTGGAAATTACTTAACCTGCAGATCTGTGCCGTTCTGAAATCAATGTCGGTAGAAAATTATACGCGCACCGCGGATACAGGAAAACAATCCGTCCAGTTACACACATTGGAGTGGCTTGCTGAAGACTATGTGAAACATCTTAAGCATCATATCAATCAGATCATACCGGCATCGTTTAACATCACTTATCCATGAGTTTGTCAACCACTAAATTGACAACTGATGTAATTTATTCCTGGCTGGAGGAAGTCAAAGATCCTGAGATCCCCGTCCTTTCATTGGTGGATCTTGGTGTAATCACAAGTGTAAGCATTGACAATGATTCAGTTCATATTGAAATGACACCCACTTTTGTTGGTTGCCCGGCAATGGATTATATGAAAACAGAAATCCTTGCCGTAATGGAAAAGCATGGAACCACAGACGTAACGGTTGATATAAATTTCAGGAATGCCTGGAGCTCCGATAAGATCACTGAAAAGGGAAAAGAAGCTCTGAAAAAATTTGGCTTTGCCCCTCCTCCGTCCACCAGGGAAATTATTTACGACCTGGATATTCTGGAACATGCCATTTGTCCGAGATGCAATGGAACTCATACCGAGATGAAATCCCCTTTTGGTCCAACACTTTGCCGATCACTACACTATTGTTTTGATTGCAGAGAAGCTTTCGAGCAGTTCAAACCCATCTGAGCATTATTTTAAGTTATGAATTCTGAGTTATGAGTTATAAATTCATGGCTCTTAGTTCATGAATAAATCACGTTCGTATGGTAAAAAAGATCTTCAAGTATTTCTTTCTTCTGATTGGATGCCTGCTGCTGGTAGGTATAATCTATGCATCGGTAACGTTTCTACCGATCATGTCGGGAATGGCTGCGAAGACTATGTGTTCCTGTGTGTTTGTATTGGATCGCACTCCAGAGAGTGTCATTGAGAAAGAGTTCGCAGTATTTCCAGGGATGAACAAGGCGAAGATCGAATTCATTGATTCCTCTGCCGTCACGGCAAAAATATTGTGGTCAACGAGCAAAGCTGTTTATAGACCAGGATTGGGATGCACACTCCTGGCGGAACGCCCTGAATCAGAAGTGATGAATCAGGAATTCAATCTGATAGAACCAGATTCTGTAAATCAGGACTCAATCCCCTGGCCTTCCGGAAATATTAAAAAGGATACAGTAATTGCTGCGATTGAAGTGGCCATTGATAAAGCCTTTGCTGAAACAGATCCTGAAAAGCCAAAAAATACGTTAGCCGTTATCGTTTTATATGATGGACAAATTATAGGCGAGCGATACGCTTCTGGCTTCGACAAAAATTCCAGATTCATGGGTTGGTCCATGACAAAGAGCTTAACCAATGCACTGCTTGGAACATTAATCAGGGAAAATAAATTAAGCCTTGATCAGCCAGCCCCGGTTGCTGAATGGCAAAATGATGAACGAAAAGTCATTACCATTAAAAATCTAATGCAGGGAAGCAGTGGACTGGAGTGGAATGAATCTTATTTTCTCCCCGGAGATTTTCACAATATGTTCATGCACAGCGACGATAAAGGTGGATATGCGGCATCGAAAAAAGCAGAACATAAACCCGATGAATTCTGGGAATACTCAAGCGGAACTTCCAATATTCTTTCAAAGATCATAAGAGAAACGGTGGGCGACAGCCTGTATCATCGCTATCCGTATGAAAAGTTCTTTCGTAAGATAGGAATGAATCATGCACTTCTGGAGCCTGACGCTTCCGGTACATTTGTAGGATCATCGTATGGATATGCAAGTGCCAGAGATTGGGCAAGATTCGGGCTTCTTTTCCTCAATGATGGAATGTGGAATGGTGAACGCATTCTTCCTGAAGGCTGGTCAAAGTTTACATCAACTCCTGCACCCGCTTCTCCGATTGGTCAGTATGGAGGCATGTTCTGGTTAAATGCTGGTGCCAAGGGAGATCCATCAAAGAGTTATCATCCCGGACTTCCCCAGGATGAATATGGTGCAGAAGGTTTTGAAGATGAGTATGTGTGGATCATTCCATCGAAGAAACTTGTAATTGTACGATTGGGTGTAAGCCATCATGGATCTGGTACGCTAGAGTTCGCGAAAAGTGTGATTGAGGCCGTTGGGAAATAGAAGAATCAGAATTGGGCATTTTCAGGTTTAAACAGTTTGAGGTTTGTGATGACCGTGCGACGATGAAGGTTGGAACGGACGCTGTGTTGATTGGAGCATGGGCAAATGTTGACAACGCCAAGTCCATACTTGATATCGGCACGGGTTCAGGAGTGATTGCATTGATGATGGCACAACGAAGTGCGTCCGATACAAGAATAGATGCTGTGGAGTTGCAGAAAGAAGATGCGGAGCAAGCCAGTGAAAATGTTTCAAGTTCACCGTGGTCAGAAAAGGTAAAAGTCTTTCATAGAGACATTCTGGAGTTTCGACCTGATAAGAAATACGATCTCATTGTTTGTAACCCACCTTTCTTTACAAAAAGCCTATTGCCACCGGATACCTCAAGAAGAGATGTGAGGCATGACGATCAACTTAATTTTAATCAATTGATTGAATCTGTGATCCGAATGATCTCACCAAATGGAAATTTTAATGTCATTCTTCCCACCAAGGAGGCTGAGATACTTAATCAAAAAGCAAGTCAGAACCGATTGCATCTTAACAAGCTTACTGATTTCTTTTCAAGAAATGATAAACCACAGGAACGATCCCTTATGGAGTTTGGGATGAGCTTAAGACAGCAAAAAACAGACTCATTAACACTTTACAAATCTGGAATGGTGTGGTCAGAAGAATACCGTGCCTTAACATCAGAATTTTATCTCCAATCCTAGATCTACCCACTAATGTGGTATTAGTAAGTGTTAAGATTTACTGCTCATATTGGGCAATGCTATTATTTCTATTTGATAATCAGGCTATTAAAACTAAATAATGCATGTTTAAACATATGTTTCTGAATCTTCACTAGGTTTGTGGTATCAAAAATCAAACACAACTATGAAAAAAATTAATGCACTTTTCGCCCTCATTTTGATGGCTGGAGCGGTATCCGCTCAGACTACCTGGAACATCGATAAAGTACACTCGAGCATTGGATTCAGTGTTACGCACATGGTTGTTTCTGAAGCTTCCGGAAACTTCAAGGACTTCTCTGCAAAGGTTGTGAGCAAGACTGCTGACTTCGATGGTGCAGAAGTAAATTTTACAGCAAAAGCTGCTTCAATCAATACAGAAAATGAAAGACGCGATGGACATTTGAAATCAGCTGATTTTCTAGACGCTGAAAAATTCCCTGAAATCACTTTCAAAGGAAATCTGGTAAAGGCTGGTGGCAAATACCAGTTGAAAGGTCAGTTCACCATGAAAGGTGTAACAAAGGATGTTGCGTTTGACGTAACATACGGTGGTACAATCGACACAGGTCGTGGTGTAAAGGCAGGTTTCAAGTTGACTGGCAAGATCAACCGTCAGGATTACGGTGTGAAGTTCGCAAGCAAACTTCAGGATGGAAGCGCAGTATTAGGTGATGATGTTGAAATCACTTGTAAGATCGAATTGGATAAAGAACAAGCTCCTGCAGCTGAGAAGAAATAAAGAAAATGGGGAGCCTTCAAGCTCCCCTTCTTTTTTCATATGAAAATTGAAGAAGAGATCAAGCAAACAACTTTCAGGAATGCCTATCAAAAGGCAGCTCTTAATATCATTTATTCCGGCAACTGGCTATTAAGCAAGCAACAGGAATTTTTTAAACCTTTCGGGATCACCTCATCCCAGTTTAATATTCTCCGGATTCTTCGCGGACAGCATCCCCATAAAATTTCTGGAGTAGAAATCAAATCAAGAATGCTTGATAGAAATTCAGATATTCCAAGATTACTGGATCGTCTGATCAGGAAAAATCTTATTTCAAAATCACAATGTCCCAATGATAAACGTGCCGCAGATGTGATGATCACGGCAAAGGGATTAGAAATACTTGAACTCATTGATACGCAAATCCACGAATCTGAGAAAACACTTCTTAAGCTTACAAAAGAAGAAGCCACACAATTAAGCAATCTGCTGGATAAGTGCCGCGACTAGAATAAGATTGAAGATTAAGTAAAGATGATTTGTTAGCTTCGACTTATGAAGCACATCCTTGCCCTCGCTATTTTCAGCATTATCAGCATCCATTCATTTTCCCAGACTCAAATCAATCCTGATGAGATCGATATCGTAAGAGACCAATGGGGAGTGCCGCACATATTTTCTAAAAAGGATAACGGCGTAGCGTACGGTTTAGCGTGGGCCCATTCGGAAGATGATTTTGAGACGATTCAAAAAGGATTTCTGGCAAGTAAAGGAATGCTGGGACAGTATGCAGGTAAATCTGGTGCCACGGTAGACTATATTATTCAATTCCTGCGTTGTCGCGAAATCGTAGATCAGCGATATGAAGGCGACATCTCTCAACAATACAAAGAGATCTTACAAAGCTATTGCGATGGAATTAATGCTTATGCAACAAAGCATCCAAAGGAAGTTCTTCTGAAGAGATTATTTCCTGTCTCGCCCGAAGACATGCTCACCTATTCTGTGTTGCAATTGGCGATCTCAGCTGGTGCAGACGAAGCCTTGACAAGAATTAATAACAGTACAATTCCCTCAGGTTTAAAGCCAGGCGGATCCAATGCATACGCATTCAACTCCAGAATTACCTCCGATGGAAATACCTATCTGGCAATCAACTCTCATCAACCGTTGGAAGGACCTGTTGCATGGTATGAAGCTCATCTATGCAGCGAAGAAGGGTGGAATATACTAGGCGCTTTATTTCCAGGAGCACCAAGCATTCTCCATGGATGCAATGAAAATCTTGGCTGGGCCCACACAGTTAACTATCCCGACAAACTGGATGTTTATGAGCTTGAGATAAATCCTCTCAATAAAAATCAATACAAGATTGATGGGGAATGGAAAGATCTTGAGAAAAAAGTAGTGAGACTAAAAGTCAAAGTCGCAGGAATTCAGCTTTCGGTCAAGAGAGATGCTTTTAACAGCATTTATGGTCCGGTGATGATTTCAGCAAAAGGAGCATTCGCTGTCAGAACCGGAGCATTAATGGAAATACGTGGCCTTGAGCAATGGTACAGAATGAATAAGGCAAAGAATTTTACAGAATTCAAAAAAGTTATTTCGATGACAGCGATTTCAGGATACAACATTGTGTATGCCGATCGGTATGACACCATCTATTATTTGAGCAATGGAAGAATTCCTATCCGTGATAAAAAATTCACATGGACTACCACCCTGCCTGGCAACACAACAGAAACTCTTTGGAAAGATTTTCATCCGATAAATGATCTGCCTCAGATTCTTCAGCCGTCTTCTGGTTATCTCTTCAACAGCAACCACTCTCCTTTCAATGCAACCTCGGCAAACGACAACATCAAAAACACTGACTATGATGCTACGATGGGTTATGAAACCAATGACAATAACCGAAGTGAACGTTTTATGGAATTGATGAAATCATATTCCAAAGTAAGTTATGATGATTTTAAACGCATTAAATATGACTTTCAGCTTCCTCAGAAATTAAGATATCAGACTTCCTGTGACACATTGTTCTTATTAAAAGAATCAGAATACCCATCTCTTGCACGCACTATTCACCAACTCAATAACTGGGATCGAAAAGCTACTGTTGACAGCAAAGGCGCTGCAATCTTCGCCATCATATACTACAAAGTTGTTGAAGAGCAATCAAACGGAGCCGCTTACCGTGTTTTGACAAAAGCAAAATGCGTTGAATTGATCGCCTACGCCAGACAATATATGCTTAGCAATTTCAAAGCTGAAGAAAGCACGTTAGGTCAATATCAAAAGCTTGTTCGCGGTGATAAAAATATTCCATTGGCAGGACTTCCCGATGTGATCGCTGCAATGAGATCAGGAGAGCATAAAAACGGAATGGTGAAGGGTGAACAGGGAGAATCCTACATCGAACTGGTAAAGTTCACCAAAGATGGACCAGAGATCGAAACCATTAATTGTTATGGAGCATCCAATGTTCCAGGCAACCCACACTTTGATGATCAGATGACATTATTCACTCAGCAGAAGACCAAGAAAATGACATTGAAAAAGGAGGAAGTTTATAAGAGTGCAAAGAAAGTTTATCATCCTAAATAGAAGGAAAGCCACATAAAAAAACCCATCCCGATTTCTCAGGATGGGCAACTCTAAGTTTTGCAAGCAGAGAGTTAGTTGTATCTATTAATAGCGATAGTAATCAGGCTTGAATGGCCCTTTAACTTCCACACCAATATATTTTGCTTGTTCCGGAGAAAGCTCTTCAAGTTCCACACCGATCTTCTTCAAATGAAGGCTTGCTACTTTTTCATCCAGATGCTTAGGAAGCATGTACACTTGATTCTTGTAGTTCTTAGTGTGCATCCAAAGTTCAAGCTGAGCAAGAACCTGATTCGTGAATGAATTCGACATTACAAATGAAGGGTGACCTGTCGCGCACCCTAAGTTGACCAAACGACCTTCTGCCAATAAGATAACCTGACGGCCATTCTTCATAGTGTAAAGATCCACTTGTGGTTTCACTTCATCCTTAGCGGCATTCTTGTTCAACCATGCAACATCAATTTCATTGTCGAAGTGACCGATGTTACAAACGATAGCCTTGTCTTTCATATTCTCGAAATGACGTGACTGGATGATTCCATGGTTACCAGTAGCCGTTACAATAATGTCTGCATCCTTAACAGCATTGTCCATCTTGCGAACAGCAAATCCATCCATTGCAGCCTGAAGGGCGCAAATAGGATCAATCTCTGTAACAATCACACGTGCACCTGCACCGCGAAGGGAAGCAGCTGAACCCTTGCCTACGTCTCCGTAACCGGCAACGACAGCAACTTTACCAGCCATCATTACATCAGTAGCTCTACGAATTGCATCTACCAATGATTCCTTACAGCCGTATTTATTATCAAACTTTGATTTTGTAACTGAATCGTTGATGTTGATCGCAGGCAAAGGCAACTTGCCATTCTGCGCACGTTCGATCAGGCGGTGAACTCCGGTAGTAGTCTCTTCTGAGATACCACGGATACCAGCTACCAACTGAGGATTCTTATCCAATACAAGATTAGTCAAGTCACCACCATCATCAAGGATCATGTTGAGTGGCTTGCCATCCTTAAATGCATATAAAGTCTGTTCGATACACCAGTCAAACTCTTGTTCATTCATTCCCTTCCAGGCGAAAACAGGAATTCCAGCTTTCGCGATGGCTGCAGCAGCGTGGTCTTGTGTAGAGAAGATATTGCAAGAAGACCAGGATACTTCTGCACCCAGTTCTTTCAATGTTTCAATCAAAACTGCTGTTTGGATGGTCATGTGCAGACAGCCTGCGATACGGGCATCCTTAAGTGGTTTGCTTGAACCAAATTCTTCGCGGATTGCCATTAAACCTGGCATTTCAGCTTCTGCTAATTTGATCTCTTTACGGCCCCATTCGGCCAATGAAAGGTCTTTTACCTTATAGTTGAGTTTTTCGGCTACCATTATAATTTATTGTTTTTCGGTGGTTAGGCGGCAAAGGTAATAAGAAGCTTTGTAAAAATGATGGCTATCTCCAATGAGTATGGATTACGCCCAAAACTTCATCATTTGAGGAACTTTCAAGAGATGAGAGGCTGTTATGAACCAAATTATCAAATGAAGAAGCGCGAAATACAAGTTGAAATTGTCTCTGATGTAGTCTGTCCATGGTGTTACATTGGAAAAAGGCGATTTGAAAGAGCGGTAGATGAATTGAAAAGTGAATACGATATTTCTGTAACCTACTCACCCTTTGAGCTAAACGCAGAGATGCCTAAAGAAGGAGTTGATCAAAAAGCTTATCTGGTAAAAAAATTCGGAAGTGAAGAAAAATTCAGACAACTCACCAACAATGTTGTCAATACAGCCAAACTGGAAGGCCTTTCATTCGATTTTGACCAACAACGGATTTCTCCTAATACACGAGATGCTCATCGCATTATCGCTTTCGCTAAAGTAGCAGGTAAACAGGCGGAAGTAAATGAAGCCTTTATGAAGGCCTATTTTGAAGATGGAATTGATTTATCCAAAAATGATAACCTGATCAGGATTGCCGTTGAAGCCGGGCTTGAAAAAGAGGAAGTCACAGATCTTTTGAATTCTGATAAAGGAATTGACGAAGTGGAATTGGCTGAAGGCATGAATCATCAACGTGGAATCAGTGGCGTTCCTTTCTTTATCATCAATAATAAATATGGATTATCAGGCGCTCAGCCAACAGAAACATTTATTAAAGTTTTGACTGAGATTGGCGACCAGGTAGTATTAGCAGGAGAAACCTGTGATCCTGAACAAAAAGATTGTTAGATCTATTTTCCTCTGGACAAATCACCTACCTTAATAATTGTAGTCCAAACGCTCACCTTTCCGTCATCCATGCGTGACCATATTGGTGTAATGATTCCGTCAGAAGCCGCAATATTGATCACATCACCAAGTGATCCAGTGTCCGTTGGTGTGAAGGGAGTTTCGCTTATTTTCTTTTCATAGAAAACATTTCCTCCATCGAATGAATAGGAAAGGTAAACATCCGTCTGATTGTCCTCATAATTCCTCCTGTCATAATAAACGACATAAATAAATGCCGAGCTGGCATCAACAGCGATTGCAGGTGAGAATTGGTGATGGCCTTTACCATCACTATTAATGCGAAATGGCGACGTCCAGTTATCGCCTCGGTTCACAGATCGCATGAACCAGATATCAGTATCGTTGGCTCCGTTTCTTTGATCCGCGAAAGCGACGTAAAGACTATTCATAACTCTTGTTGGACTCGTATCAATAATCAACGTCGGGCGACTATTACTAAGCTTGACGCCAGGAATATTGCTTAAAGCCCATCCACCAATTTGTTTACCAATAGCAAGATCATTACTGAGCCATGTATCTCCACCATCATAAGAACGATCAAAGAAGATGACTTCATTCAGAGTCCATGCCGCATACATTTTCCCATCAAGAGAAACTACGGCGGTCGCATTGGCGGCTGTCTTGTTACCATCCATACAATCTCCTGGGGTTTGACTCAACTGGAGAGGCTTGCTCCATTTTGAACCATTCGATGACACACTGAAAAGAATGCTTGATTGACAGCTTGCATCATCTAAACCATACTGGTCAAACTGTGTCCATGCGGAATAAAGAATTGACTTTTTAGCGTTGATGGAAGGAGTAAAGTGAGACTGGTTTTTAGAAGGATTCAATCCAAAGAAATTTTCTTCTCCCCATGTCGCACCACCATCATCAGATTTCTGGAGGACTACCCGATCCATCCAGTTTTCGTTTCCTTTTCCCTTTCCACCAGGATCTGATTGATGGAAATAGTAAAAGTGTCCTTTCATGTCAGAAATAACCAAAGGATTGCCACCTCCGAATACTGATGGAACTTTTGACTCCGCCCAAGTAGTACCGCCATCCAGTGTATAAACAGAGCGATTTAAAGAAACTGCTGCTACAATATTTTTTGAATCCTTGTGATTAATCGCGATGCTGGAATTTATAGGAGAGAATCCATTCAACTCATCAGCAATTTTAATATTCTTAAACTGAGCGGAACATTCAATGCTCATCAACACCCCAAAAAATAACACCCACGTTCTCATATTTCAGTAAGCTTATAAATACCCGTTCTTTTTCAAATAAGCAAGCCAATGATTATATCCAACAGCATTGAGATGCAGTCCATCATAGGTAAACTTAGCATCCAATACTCCTTTTGCAAGGAAATGGTTATGAATATTCACAAATGTGTATTTCAACGGTCCACCATACTTTTTTAACTGATCATTGATTTCCGTAATCTTCTCTTGCTTGTCGAATTGCGTAGGGAAATTCTTTACAGAAGGATTTACAGGTAAAAGAGTTTGCACAAAAATCTTTGTTTTTGGAGAAGCTGATCTGATCCTACCAACAATAGCGAAAATATTCTCAATTGTACGTTCTGAAGGAATGTCCTTTGAAAGATCATTCACACCTATCAATAAAAATATGGATGAAGGCTTGTGACGCATGATCTCATCCATTCGCTGCAACAAGCCAAAAGTATTATCCCCTGAAATACCACGGTTCATAACACTGGAATCCTTCAAAAGCTTTCTCCAGTTTCCTCCTTCTGTGATGCTGTTTCCAACAAACATAATCTTCCCTGTAGCAACCGGCTCTTTTTTGAATTTTGCAAGACGCGTTGCATAATGCTCAGGTAAATTGGGAAGCGTGTCGTACTTCGCCTGCGAATAGGTTGCAAACGAAGCACTTAACAATATCAGAATCAGCAGCTTTTTCATTAACTATTTCTTTACGCCGTCAATTTTAGTATTCAGCTTTTCTCCTCCACCAATTTCAACTACTGAAGATCCATAAACCTTGATCTCGGACTTAATAAAGTCCTCCGCATTGGCTTTATAGATATTTTCAACATACTTCTGTGGATTTCTGTCAATGTATGGAAACCATGTGCTGTGAATCTGAATCATCACACGATGACCTTTCTTAAATGTATGCAGGATATCTTGCAGAGCAAAAGAAACATCGCTGATCTCGCCCGGCTTAAAAGGCTCAGGTTTTTCAAAGCTATTGCGAAAGCGACCACGGAATACTTCATGCCGAACAAGCTGCTGGTAGCCCGCCATAACAATATTGGCCGGATTTCTTTTATCATTTGGTGTGTCATCAGGGTATACATCGATCAGCTTTACAACAAAATCAGCATCTGTACCTGTCATTGAAACTTTAAGGCGCGCAGCAATCTCACCCGCAAGCGTAATATCATCTGCTAACGGATCGGTTTGGAATGTGATAACATCCGGACGCGTAGAAGCATTTCGCTGGTCATCGGTCATGAATCTGCGCGGAGTGAAAACAAGTCCTTCCGTTTGAGAAGTATAGGCTACCGGATGCGCCGGATCGCTGGTATACTCAAATACAACTTCAGCTTTTGTTGGAACATTCACAGATAACTTACCGTTCTCCTGAAAATATAACTTTACCGGGGGAATTCCCTTTGGTGGCCATTCAGCGAATTGCTTCCATTGCTTGAGACCACAGTCAAACATATACGCTTCAGGCAAACCAGTAGGTTGATTATTTTTCAAAATTGATCCAAAGAACTTTCGTTCGATCTCACGCTGATAGAAAGTTGAAATGCTATCGCCGAAATAAATGTGATTAATCATCTGGTATCCTCTTTCTCCTGCCCAGTCACCATGACTCCACGGCCCCATAACAATAGTGTTGTAAGTACCAGGACTGCTGCTTTCAATTTTCTTGTAGATGTTTAATGGACCAAAAAGATCTTCCGCATCATACCAACCTCCTACTGTCATGATGGCGTGCTTCACTCCTGTGAGATGAGGCAGCAAACTTCTCTTTTGCCAGAACTCATCATAGTTTGGATGATCCACGGTCTGTTGCCAAAAGAAATTATCCTTATGATATTTCTCTGTAGCATTCTTTAACGGACCGATATTAAGATTAAAATTATAACCATCCTTTGGGCGTGTCTCATAGAATTTTGCAATCTTATCGTCATACCAGCTTTTGGTAGTCGGTCCTGAATGCTGATATCCAAAAACAGGAAATGCTGCCAGATAGCTTTGCAGGAAAACTCCCTGATGATGGAAGTCGTCGAAGAAAAAATCCGAGATAGGAGCCTGAGGAGATGAGGCCTTCAATGCAGGGTGAGCATCCGGTATAGCTGCCGCGGTGTAAAATCCAGGATAAGAGATACCCCATTGACCTACTTTACCATTATTTCCTTTTACATTTTTAATGAGCCAATCTATAGTATCCCACGTATCCGATGCTTCATCAATTGCAGACTTGTTCTTTCTGTCGTTACCCGGAATATTAGGACGCATGTTATCAAAAGTTCCTTCTGACATCCATCTGCCACGCACATCCTGATACACAAAAATGTACCCATCCCGCATCATATACTTTGAAGGACCAAGTGTACGCCTTGGGAATTTTGTTGGACCATAAGGAGCAACACTGTAGCATGTGCGCTGCATCATCATGGGGTATACTTTGGATTTATCTTTTGGAACGTAAACAGCGGTGAAGAGCTTAGTGCCATCACGCATTGGAATCTGATATTCGAATTTTTCATAATTCTGACTGGCATAAACAGAATCGGGAACCTGAGACCAGCCGAGAAGAGGTAGACCCGCCATTAACAGGAATAAAAACATTTTTTTCATTTCATATCATTTTATAACGGTAAGGTAATGAGCAGATCGTGCAAATTCAATGAGAATTAGTTGTATGGCAAGAATTATTGATGCACAACACCAGGATCACTGATTACCGTCATTCAGGGAGTCATTTTTCGATCGTGATGGAAATATCACAAGATGATTGTGGTAAATGATTGCAGAGATTTTGGCGCCGAAGAAGTAATTTAGGAATTCTTTAATCTACCCACCCGATCAATGAAGGGATTTTACCTTTTTGTTTTCTTGATTTTGAGTGTTGCATTACAGGGACAATCCCATCGTCCAAAGGTAGGATTAACTTTAAGTGGTGGTGGCGCAAAAGGCCTGGCGCATATTGGCATTCTGAAAGCTATTGACAGCGCCGGACTTAAAATTGACATGGTTACTGGCACAAGCATGGGAAGCATCATGGGGGCTTTATATGCTGTTGGGTATTCTGGTGACGAAATAGAAAAAATTGCCAGGAAGATCGATTGGGTAAGTATGTTTTCCAACAAGCCGCCAATCGATCTGGTAAACATGAATGAAAAGAAGGAATACTCCAACTATGCCGTTGAGATTCCCTTAGAGCGTGGGAAAGCAAAGTTCTATTCAGGATTCATTGAAGCAGAGGAGATATGGTTACGTTTCGGTGAGTTGTTTTATCCTGTCCACAAGATCAAGGATTTTTCAAAATTCAACATCCCATTCCAATGCATTGCGACAGAAGCGGCAACAGGAAAAGCTGTAGTATTAAGCCAGGGAGAAATCGTAAAAGCTGTGCGCTCCAGCATGGCCATTCCTTCCATCTTTTCAGCGGTATCTTATCAGGATAAGAAACTGGTGGATGGCGGAGTCGTAAAGAATTTTCCTGCCAGCAACGCCAAACAAATGGGCGCAGATTATATTATCGGAGTTAATCTGTCTCATGGACTTATGTCTTCTGAAAAACTTCAGTCACCAATCGATATGATCTATCAGATTGGATTTTATAAAGATGCTGATGGTTTTGAACAAGAGAAGAAGCTATGCAATCTGTTGATTGAACCTGACCTGGAGCAATTTTCTGCAGCAAGCTTCGGTGCTACTGACAGCATTATCAATATCGGAAATGAGGTGGGCAGAAAATACTATCCCTATTTTAAAAGACTAGCCGATTCGATTCAGGCACTTTACCCAGAGGCAAAGCCACAAAAAAACAGATTGCCCGTTTTAGAAAAAGTAATTGTTGATGGCTTTGTAACAGAAGGACTCCTTAAAAGCTCTTATGCGGATTTCGTGAGTAAGCTTGGATTGATTGCAGGCAAATCATATTCAGGAAAAGAAATTTCACAAGCAGCAAGAAAAGCATTCAGCTCCGGCAACTTCAGACGCATTTCCTTTTTTGTTGAACCACAGGAGGCGGAAGGTCACGTATTATTAAGATATGAGATCCTTGAGAATCCCCCAACCCATTTCAAAGTGGGACTTCATTATCATACCTATACCGACATTGCCATGATCACTACACTGGCCACACGAAATCTAATTTTCAATCGATCTAAAAGCTATGCTAAAATAAACTGGAGCAGCAATTTTAGAATGCTGCTACGTCACGATCAGGCATTCGGTAAGAAACAACGATGGGGCGCACTCCTGTCTTTCTATCATGAACGCTTCAGATTTCCCATTTACAGCTATTTCAAACCGCAAGAGGATTACCGGAGCTTTTATTCCTATGCCGATATGAAAATCTACCGGTTGTTTGGAACAACTTCTATGATCGGTGTGGGAACTTCTCATGAGTGGCTGAAGCTTGATCCTGTGATTGCTCCTAACCTGGATCTGATCAGCACCAATGATTACTGGAACAGCTATTTCTTCTTTCAACATAATAGCCTTAATACAAAAGTGTTTCCACACAGAGGATCATTTGTAGATGTTCAGGCAGGCATGATCTACAAGCAAAATCCAAGTCTTAGTTTACTTCTGAATGGGTTGCCTGTCTCTTCAGACACCGTTAATCTTGGCCTGACTTCCTATCAGCAGATCAAGATTAAAGCAGGTCATTATTTCCCGTTAGGTCAGCGATGGACTCTGATCAGTCAGTTCAACAGTGGGATCAATCTCAATTACAATGAACTTTCTCTTAATTTTTATTCAGTAGGTGGTATCAATGATTTCATTCGTAACCAGATTCCTTTTGTGGGATTAGGAGAGAATGAAGTGAACGCCAGCAGTATTTCTGCAGTGATGGCAGGATTCCAGTTTGAACCTTTCACCAATATTGTCACCACCTTCAGGGCCAATGTTGGAGTATTTGATTTTATTGATCGGGGGAATTTTAATCCCAATCACGATTTCATAAGTGGCTATGCCCTTTCCGGGGGCTACCGATCTGCTATCGGGCCCATCGAAATCTCCCTGATCTACAGCGATCAATCTAAAACTTTCAAAGGTTATGTAAATCTTGGATTTACTTTTTGATAGACATTATCAAAAAATATTCGCATCTTCTCGCTGTGTTGATTTCATCACACACGTTGAACAATTTGATTTATATCTTTTGAAAGAGCCTGTTAAATATACTTTGAGTGTCGGTATTGCATTGGTGATTGCCAATATGATCGGAACGGGTGTCTTTACATCACTCGGATATCAGGTCGGCCCACTCCCCTCAGGCTTTGTTATCCTTATGCTTTGGCTATTAGGTGGAATCATTGCACTCAGCGGCGCGCTTACCTATGCCGAGATTTCAACAACGCTCAAGCGATCAGGAGGAGAGTATTTTTATCTTGCGAAGATCTATCATCCCTTTATTGGATTCATCAGTGGATGGATGAGTACCGCTGTTGGTTTTGCAGGAGCGATTTCTGCCGTAGCCATTGCCATAGGATCCTATTCTTCTGTTCTGTTTAATATTTCAGAAAAAATTGTTGCTGTTGCCAGCATTGTATTGATCTCCGCCGTTCATCTCTTTGGAGTAAAAGTTGGTGGAATCGCCCAGACTATTCTAACAACACTTAAATTGTTTCTCATTTTGTTCTTTTGCCTGGCTCCTTTTTTCTTTTCAGGAAGCGTCAACTCCGGAATCAGTTTCCTTCCTCAATCCGGAGATCTGGATCTTATATTGACGCCAGACTTTGCTGTATCATTGGTATTTGTTGTTTATGCTTACACTGGATGGAATGCTGCGGCTTACATTGCCGGAGATCTTGAGAATCCCATCAAAAACCTTCCAAGAGCTCTGCTGATCGGAACCATTGCTGTGCTGGTCATCTATCTGGCATTGAATAGCATGTTCATGTTTGTCGCGACGTTCAAAGAACTGGAGGGACAGAATGATATCGGAAACGTAGTTGCCATCAAACTGTTTGGAAGTACAATCGGTCAGATATTTTCGGCATTGTTCAGCATCGCATTGCTATCCACATTAAGCGCTATGACGATTGCCGGACCGCGCATTACAGAAGCAATGGGTGAAGATTATCCTGCGTTTAGAAAATTTGCAACAAAGAATCGTCACAGTATGCCTTACGGGGCAATCCTTCTTCAGGCAGGATGGTCAATCTTTCTGGTACTGGTGAGCTCATTCAAAGAAATTATTCAATACATATCAATCAGTCTTTCCATCTTCTCTATGATCACAGTAGCAGGAGTATTTATTCTGAGAAGGCGTGAAAAAGATCAGCCTTTCAAACTTCCTCTCTATCCTTTACCTCCCATCATCTTCATCGTAGTTACCAGCTGGATGATATATTACATGTTCAGGGAGGATCCTAAAATAATTTTCTATTCGCTGGCCACAATGGTTCCTGGCGCAATTCTATACTTTAGCGTCTCAAAAAATAAAACTATTGAAAGCTAGCATCTGGCTCCTGCTGATAATCATTGTTGTCAGTTGCAACTCAGGCAGGGAAAAAACCACTTCCATCCCAACAGATTCAATTCCTGCTCTGGACACTCTGCAGGTTATAGAAATCGATACTGTTAAAAAAGATAAAAGTCTGGATGCACTGGCTGCTTACATAGCAGGCATCTCTCAGCGAGACAGCAATGTCTTTACTCTCTTCGAAAAAGATCCTTACTGGGAAAATTTCAAATCCTCTACCGACTCCAACTGGAACCGTATTGACACGGAACGCTTCAGCAAAATGGGTGAATGGCAGGAATCAAATCTGAATTCAAAGCTGAATGATTCATTAAAGCTCTTCTATCCTTTTTCAGGACCGGATTTCTTGCATGCTTACTATTTGTATCCAATGGTTTCGGAATACATTCTTGCGGCACTGGAACCCATCCAGGAAGTCCCGCGACTTGATACTCTTACAACTGAGTTGCGCGATCGCTTCTTTGATAGCCTTGCCTATTCAATGAAAGATGTTTTCAGAAAAAGCTATTTCATCACGTTAAAAATGCGTAAGGATATTAAGAACGTGAAGGGCGTTTTACCCCCCCTTTACTTTTTTATTGAACGGACAGGACATGAGCTTCTGGCGCAAAGCTTTTTTTACCTGGATTCTACCGGAACTGAAATATCCATTCCTGGCAGTCAATTGCATTCTCATAAATTTCCCGGGGTACGACTTAAGTTCAGAAACATTCTCACCAGACAAATCAAGCAGCTGTATTATGTGAATGTGGATGTTTCCAATGATGGATTAAAAGAAAATCCCCAATTTCAAAAATTCATTGCACGGAAAGGTCCCTACAACACTTTTATCAAATCTGCTTCTTATCTGCTGCACAAAAAGCCTTTCACAGAAATAAAAAAGATAATTGTTGAAAACTCTCTATCACTTTTTCAGGATGATACTGGCATACCCTATAAGGATTTCAAAAACAGGTTAGATTGGAATCTAGAACTCTTTGGCGACTATGAAACACCGGTAAAAGGATTCGCAGATAGATTTCAACGGGATCTTGACTCAGCATACAAAACGAAAATCTCTAAAACTGAAATACCGTTTTCAATAGGATATCACTGGGATACAAAAAAACAGAACTACATGCTGGTGAGAAAGTCAGAGGCGATTATCACCAAATGAGACTTAAAACGGAATGATCACCTTTACAGAGAAGTTCCTTCCCATGCTATAAATACCCAGATGACCGTTAGGTGACTGATTGAAATACTCAAAATATTTAAGTCTGCTGAGATTTGATTGATAAGCAAAATCAAAGACATTGTTCACCTGGAATTGTATCTGCGCTAAAGTTTTCTTTGAAAGCTGTACATCTGTTCCCAATGCAGCATTGAATAAAGTAAATCCTGGTGTCTTAGTCTCAGTATTGTAAAGTGCAAGAAAGCGGTCCTGCGTGGCACTGTAATCAATGTCTGCCTTGGCATTGATCATTGGAAACAGTTTGCTTTCCAATCGTATTTCCTGGCTCACACTCGTGATTATCTTTAGCGGTGGAATAAATGGCAAATACTGACCATCAGTTCCCTTATTCTCAAACTCTTTTTTTGTGTTTGATCCAATTACAAATGCAAGATTTGAGTTGATGGTCAATCCTTTTAAAGAGGACGGACGAATTTCAAGAGACGTCTCCATTCCATACAATTGGGCAGACCCTTGCTGATACTGAAAAGTTTTATTCCCTTGCAGTATTTCAATTGGGTTACCATGCTCGTCGACGACCTGACTCAAATAAATATAGTCCTGAACAGAATTATGGAAGAGGCTTACTGAAGCATTAAAATTCCTGAAGGCTCCATTTATTGAGATATCCTGCTGAAAACTAAATTCCGGAACAAAATTCCGATTACCGATATAAACAATATGTGCTCCTGGATCCAGACCGTTTGACGCGATCTCAGGAATACTTGGTGCGCGGTATCCACGGGCAACATTAACTTTCAGACTGAGCTTTTGACTTAGCTGGTAAGTAGTTCCTATACTTAAGGAGACACCATTAAAGGATTGACGAAGTGCTGCAAACTGAAGTTTTGAATTGGTGGTATCGGGTAATAAAGCCTGTTGTCCAAATCCATTCTGTGGATTCGTTCTCACATAAAAGTCATTGCTGGTAACATTTCTGACATCATAGCGGACACCACCGCTGACCGTCCATTGATCCTTAGACCATTTTATGAATCCATAGGAACCTACATCAAGAAGATTAAAGTCTGGTATAGGAAAATCTGTAGCATCTTTGTTTTTATTGTCCTGATACATTCCATTCACACCAAAAGAAACTTCAAGGTTTGAAAATTCAGGGGCATTATAACGAAAACCGTAATTGATAGTATTCAATCTTACAAAGAGGCCGGGCTGTGATGGAACTGTTGGGTGATTATACTCACGACGAACATTCTGTTGAAACCCAAGCAACACACTCATATCACCCTTACCTATCTGATACTGATTGGTGACATATGCACGATAGTGTTGAATATGCTGATGCAACGGACTTATGTCGTATGAATTAAGTTCTGTATCAGAAACAATCGGTCTGTTTTGAACATCGTCAAACGATCCTTCAGCAATCTGCTTTGTGAATTTCCTTGATAATGAATCTCTGCTGCCATCTGGGATACCCTGAAGGTTATCATACAGCGTAAGACTTACGTTGGTGAATCCTTTTTTACTTTTATAACCGACGGAAGCCGCAAGGTTCTTTTCATCATATCCTGTATTATAAACTCTTCCATCAACTGCATTGGAATAATTTTTTGCTTTACGATAGGATCCGCTCAAAGTCCATTGCCATCGTGTGCCGCCACTACTCATTCGGATACCGTTCCCAATCAACCCATTGTTACTCTGGTACTCTGAGACAAAGCGACCTCTTATAATTCCATCTCTCTCTTCGGGGGCATACGGAAACAAGCTCACCACTCCTGCTAAGGCGTCTGAGCCAAACATAAGGCTTGCCGGTCCTTTGATCACTTCAGCTTTCTCAATATTGTAAGCATCAACCTCAATGCCATGCTCATCTCCCCATTGCTGACCTTCCTGACGAACACCATCGTAAAGGGTTAACACGCGATTATATCCAAGTCCTCTGATAAAAGGCTTTGAAATATTAGGACCTGTCTTTACAGAATTCAACCCCGGAACATTCTGTGAAAGAACATCGATGATGTTGCTTTCAATAGTTCTTTCGATAAGCTTTGAAGATATCAGGGAAATGGCAACAGGATTTTCACGGATGATGGTAGCCTTTGAAAGGCCTGTGATCACAACTTCGTCCAGGGTTTTTTCTTCTGCTACAAGAGTGATACTGTAGTCGTTACGTTCTGGAGTAACACGGAGCGTATCATGCTTATATCCAACATAAGATATCAGCAGATAAGGTTCATCAATTCCTGAAGGGATTTCAATTTGAAACCTACCGTTGATGTCAGAAACTGTACCAAGCGAAGTATGAAGAAGTGAAATGTGACAAAAACTGGCCGCCTCTTTTGTTTCCGATTCCACCACAGAACCAGAAATGACCCTGCTTTGGGCATAGGCCATTACCGGAATCCAGAAGGAAACCGAGAGTAAAAGGCGGAAATTAACCAGTTGACGCATTATAAAATTTAGGCAAGTCTAAATTATTTTTTCCAATTATCAAAAAATAAGTTTCGACGGCTCTGATTATAGCGGGCAAGAATCGCGCAATCAGATGGGCAGACACCTTTTAAATGATCTTCATTACTAAAATCTTAGAAAAATATTCTATCATTGCACTCGTATTGGTTCTTATGATCAGACGAGATCAATAAGATTAATAGGGAATCCGGTGTGAATCCGGAACAGTTCCCGCTACTGTAAGTGTCATTTAAAGGTTGCCCCACGATTCCGGGTCACTATTCGCCAACGAGCGGATGGGAAGGCCGGCAACCAGACACAAGTCAGGAGACCTGCCACTACAAAATAGTAAGACGATCACCTCGGGAAGAAGGAAACGTCACTTGAAATTTTAGGTTAAAAATTTTGATGATTGCAAAACTGAAAACAATTGTTTTCGGTGTTTGTGCTTTTGCTTCACTTCATGTTTCAGCTCAACAGAAAGATTCTGTCAGACTGTTACAGAATGTGATCATTGAACAAAGCCGACTTAACAATTATTCGACGAGTCAATACGCGCTTCCTGTGGACAGCATGACGCGTGCTTTGTCTTCCTCCGGAAGCCTCGCGGATATGTTGCGCAAATTCGGATACGGTCACATCCGTAGTTATGGACCTGGCGGATTGGCAACCGCTTCCCTTCGCGGCACCGGAAGCAATCATACCGCCATACTATGGAATGGAATCAACATCATAAGTCCTTTGTCAGGACAATCTGATCTTTCCCTGGTACCAGTTGGCTTCATTGATGAACTATCGGTTCAATCCGGTGGCTCTGCCGGTCTATATGGAAATGGATCCATCGGTGGAACCATCCAACTCAACAATAAGGCAAGCTTCAACTCCGGATTAACATTAAAAACATTTGCGAATGTGGGTTCTTTTGGAAACTACTACCAGGATTTCGGAGTTAGCTGGAGCGGCAAAAAATTCATTACCTCCACAAAGGTCTTTACCAGTCAGGCTAAAAATGATTTTGAGTATCTCAACAAGAACTTCTTTCCAGAACGGATTGACAGAAGAATACATTCGGGCTTTGATCAAAAAGGAATTTTACAGCAAAACTATTGGCAGATCTCCTCTCAGCATCTTCTAACATTCAAGCTCTGGTATCAGGACAATCTTTATGAAGTACCTAACGCCACTTTTACCTCCAAGCCGGCAGAAGCAACAGAACGTGATCAATTTTATCGTGCATTACTTGGATGGAACTTTACAAAGAATTCATTTGATCTCAACTATCAGGGTGCCTTTGTCCATTATGATCTCAACTACCAGGATCCCGTTACCGATCTGATCTCCCCCAGTGTATTTGACACTTTTATAAATAATCTTGAAGCCAACTTTTCATTTAGCAAAGGTGCCAGTCTGACAACGGGCGCGAACTATACTTTCGAACAGGGGAAAGTAGATGCCTTTGGTGGATTAAATCCTGTACGAAACAGGATAGCCGTTTTCGGAGCATACAAATGGAAAGGTGGAACGCGCTGGGAGTTTATTACTTCAATCAGAAATGAGATCATTAATAGTACTACCACTCCCCTCGCACCGTCCCTGACAGCGAAGTACAAAACCAAAAAAGGAATAGAAGTATATGGCAATGTTTCCAGAAACTATCGCATTCCAACATTCAATGATCTGTACTGGAGATCAGGTGCCTTGGGGAATCCGGATCTTCAGACGGAAATCTCTCTCGGTGGCGAAGCCGGCTTAAATTTCTCATCTCACCAGACATACGCTTCCGACGTACTATGGACATTTAAAACTGCCGTGTTCAGCAATCACGTTGACAACTGGATCCAGTGGATTCCTGGTGCCGGCGGAATTTATTCACCGCATAATATTAAGAAAGTTTGGTCAAGAGGTATTGAAACACAAACCTCAATAAGTAAAAGGTTAGGCAAGGTTGATGTCATGATCTCCGGCCATTACAGTTTCACGCAGGCCACTAATCAAAGTGTTTATGAAGCCAACACCAATGAGCTTGACAAGCAATTGATACTGACACCTCTTCATGAGGCCAGTGGTACAGTCAGAATAATCTGGAATAAATTCTATCTGAACATCATTGACAATTTCACGGGTACTCAATTCACGGATAGTGATAACTCCAACACATTCGCGATGAGTTCCTATAACATTCTCAATACTTCACTCAGTAAACCATTCCAGGTAAAAAAAATAAAAACTACACTCAGTGGTGAGTGGAATAACATTTTCAATGTCGATTATCAGGCACGACCAGGTTATCCTCTGCCTCGCACCAATTTTAAAATAGGAGTTACAATACATTTTACTAAACCAAATTCAATATGAAGTTTAATTTTTTTAGAAAGCTGAGTGTCGCGGTGATCCTGATATCACTGGTATTCATCCAATCCTGTAAAACAGATTCTGATGCTGTTGTCAAGCCCGGTGCTTCCGGATTTTTTATAGTCAACGAGGGTGGTTTCGGTAATGGCAATACTTCAATCTCATTCTACGATCGCAAAACAGATGAAGTAACAAATGATCTGTTCTCCTCTGTTAACGGCAGACCGCTTGGTGATCAATCGCAATCCATGACCGTGTTTGAAGGAAAGGGATACATTGTCGTTCAGAATTCTTCAAAAATAGAAGTGATCAATACAGATGACCTGAAGTCATTCGGTAGTGTAACAAGCGTGGAAAGCCCACGATACTTTTTAGGCATCTCAGCTAAAAAAGGATACGTAACGGACTGGGGATTTGACGGCGTAACAGGAACCGTAAAAGTTATTGACTTAACAACACTTGAAGTCACTAAAACTATTCCAACTGGCAAGGGAGCCAATAGAATGCTAAAAGTAAATAATCTTGTATACGTGGCTAACGCAGGTGGTTACGATAAAGACAATACAGTAGTTATAATAGACTCCAATACTGACGCAATTGTGACAACCATCACAACCGGAGACAATCCTAACAGCATTGTTAAGGACAAAGATGGAAACATCTGGGTTTCTGCTTCAGGAAACATTGACTACGGAAACTCAGCAAACAGCACCAAAGGATCAATCAGCAAGATCTCTGCAACCAATACTGAGACCTTGCGTCTTACAGTAGACAGAGTTGTTTACAATGGGCCTTCCAATCTGGATATTTCTCCCGATGGGGCAACATTGTATTACAATTACAATGGCTCCATCTATTCAATAGCAACTACATCCACTGCACTACCTACCGAAGCATTCAAGTCAAAGAACTATTACGGCATCGCTGTTGATCCCTTTACAGGAAATGTAATTGGCTGCAATGCTCCAAACTTCAGTTCAAAAGGAAGCATCGATGTATATGATCCTGCCGGAACCTTGATAAAAACCTATGAAGTAGGGATTGCTCCTAACGGATGTGCTTTTAAATAAGCATTGAAAACTATAACCAAAAAAGAACGGCTATCAGAATCTCTGGTAGCCGTTTCTATTACTTCTTGATCAGCGTGGCTTCGTCCAGGAGGAAGTTGCCATGATCAATATTATTCTCATTCAACCTTACTTTTCCTTTGACACGGATAAACTGATCCATCGTAAATTTTTCAGGTTTTACCTTAAACGTTACCTCTGCTATTGATTCAGGTCCCGCACCACCACAAAAAAAACATTGACTGTACGGAAACTTTGAAAGGATGATATAGGCATCTCCTTCCACATCGATCGGCATATAATAGCCCTCCAGCGTGATCTCCTTTCCCACCATGTCTTTCAACTCCTGAGCAAATACAGGATACAGGAAATACTCCGCCTGCTTTTCATTGTACTTCGCTTCAAATTTCGTCTTGGCAAAGAGTACCCATCCATCTGTCTGAGCAAATACAGAACTTACAGTCATTGTGAATAAGAGAACAGCGAAATACTTCTTCATCGATTTATTTGTTAGCAGAATGATAGAATCCAAAATTATACCATTCCTTAAAATTATCAGTTACCGGCCAGCACTTTATGAATATCAGTCCGGTAAGCCTGAATAGCAGGAATCAGAGAGCATAAAATTCCTAATACCAACCCTCCTGCCAGAATGTAGCCTTCTGCTGCATAGAACACGGTTGCGGACACGCCCGCTTTCTGACTTTCCTCGACCATAATAGTAAAGATCCAAAGTACGCCATGACCAAGGGCAAGTCCCGCAATGCTTCCCAGCAACGTTAGAATACTTCCTTCCATAACAATTGTAATAAACAGCTTGTTGCGGCTCGCCCCCATGGATCGCATAATAGCAAGATCATATTGCCTCTCTTTCAAAGAATTGTAAAGGGCAATAAAAATACTAAGTCCTGAAATAAATATGAGAACCAGAGCGAAGCCTCTAATAACCTCTACTCCAACACCCAGAATAGAAAACAATCGTGCGGTCTCATAGGCAGGTGATGCTGCCTGCAGATTGCTGTTACTGTTAATAAACCGGGGAAGTTGAATGACCGCTAAGGGATTCCGATACTGAATTAGCAATGATGTGATCTCCCGGATGGAATCTCCTGCTTCAATGGATGGAACAAGAGCAGAAGGATTACCAGGAACCGATGCGGTTTTTGCAATCGTGTCATGCGTCTCCGCATGAACTCTCCAGATACTCTCAATATTGGTTAATATCAGATTATCAATGATCGTGTTGGACTGATTTAAAATTCCTGTCACTTTATAAAGATTCTCTTCATGATCATGACCATCTGTTGAAAGACCGTGAGCACTGGCAAATGTATCCCCGATTTTTAATCCGGATAATTCTGCAACTGTGGATCCTATCGTAACATCCAGATCATTCTTCCACCAATCACCCTGTTGAATGGCTGCGTTATAAAGACCCGGGTAGACATGATTGGTTCCAACAATCCTGTAACCATTATAGCTATCTCCCAGTGCCAATGGAATTGCCTTCTTTACCATTCTATGTCGAATCACCTTTTCGGCTTCAGATAGTTTAATGTTGCCGGTAGGAAAATCAACATGAAAGATATTGCAAAGGATCAGTTGTAACGGACTGCCTTTTGCACCAACAACAAGATCGATTCCTTTTGCATTGGAAGAGATTTTTTCCTGAAGCTGATTGTTGAATAACAGTAACACAGTGATAACAGCAATGCCCAGCGCCAGTAAAAAAATATTGAGCACTGTATTCAGTGGTCTGGCTTTGAGATAATTCCATACAAGTGAAATGAGATTCATATGGGAATTACAATATGATTTGATTTTTGATCTTCGATTTTAAACGCTGATCATGAGTCGCCACGATCAATGTCGCATTGTTCTGTGCGGATGCTTCCAACAAAAGATCGATCACGCGATCGCAATTTTTATCATCAAGTGCTGAAGTAGGTTCATCTGCCAGGATCAGTGCGGGTTTATTTAACACTGCCCTTGCAATCGCTACACGTTGTGCCTGCCCATGGCTGAGCTCTTTAATACTTGAATCCTTTTTCTCAATCAGGTCCAGTTGCGTAAGCACTTCGCTAACCCGATGCTCGTCCTGCTTTAATCCTGCAAGAAAGGGAGACATCAGCAAATTATTCTTCACCGAAAGGGCCGTGATCAAATGATTCTTCTGAAAAACAAATCCAAAGTACTTTCCGCGAAAGCGATCTAATGCTGCTTCGGAAAGTTTGGTAAGCTCAGTATCATTGACAAGAATACTTCCTTCCTGTGATTTCAAAAGTCCGCCCAGCAAATGAAGCAATGTAGTTTTACCACTTCCGGATTGTCCAAGCAGTAACCAATGCTCTCCATTCTGAATAGCAAAATCCTGGAAGGAAATCTTCTTCTGAGGATTATAGGAATATGTAAGTCCCTGAATGGAGATCATCAATCTATCGATACCCGCAGTAATCCGGATCCATGTCACCTATTGGCATTCCCGGAGGTGCTGCCAATGGAGTGTCTTGCTTGAATTCCTCTGGGTTGCTTTGAAGTTTTCCGATCTGGAATGCCATGTGAAAGTAAAAAGATCTCCACTCTTCTTCATTGGTAACATTTGCCCTTGCCGTTACCCATGCTTTAAGCTGGTCCAGTTTTAACAACGCAATTGCTTTTGCAGGAACACTCGTATCCTTACTAAGGGCAAGCTTGGCGAGATTGGTCAACAGAGTCTGATCTACCGACATCTGAACGGCTCCTTCCATACCAGGTCTTACGGACGCCTTTATCGTCGCACTGATCATTCTGTCAATCAGGCTTTCCAGAGATGGAAGTCTGGCATCGCGTGAATGATGTTCAAAAATGCGATTGGCTCTGGCGGGATAAAGAATCGCACTGAAGGTAAGATCTGCCGCTGTCTCTGCCGTTGACAATGCATCAAATGTTAAATCAGTTTTTGATTTAACCAATTCACGATGACGTGAATATCCCAAAGGCCGCGGTGGAATGATCTTCAGCAAACTTTCAGGTAATACCAGAGCAGAAGGTTCAACAGTCTTCATCAATGCTTCCAGGGCATTCAACTCCTGCTGAGGGGTAAGCAATTCCGCAACAGGTTGACCATCGCCTCTCAAAGCATAGCGGTAATTAAGACCGCCGATCATCTTTACAGCAGCTTCCACCTGATACCGATGAGAGAAATACAACGGCACCAGAGCTTCTTCCAGTGTAGCCATCGGCATTCCTGGTTTGATGTTATTCTCACCAAAATTTCTTAGCGCAACCGCCCTCACTCCCATTACACGATTCAATTCTTCTGCAGGATTCTTTCCGTTATCCCATAAATGCGCAAAAGGATGAGCACCCCCAATAGGTCTTGCATCCTGATCTGACAAAAATGTATATCCCGCTTTTATTGAATTCTGGATAATATCATAAAGTGCCTTGTTCTCATCTGTTCCGGAAGGAAAATCCTGATAACCATAAGCAATCATTACTTTATCAAATGCACCGATCTTGGTATCATACGCTTCGCTCAGATCCACCTTGCCGTTGGTAAGCTTTACATAAGGATGCGGGTAATCCATAACGGATGCCAACGCTTCCGAACTCGATGAATAAGCATGGGAGATTCCTAATGTATGTCCAACTTCATGTGCTGCAAGTTGTCTCAACCGACTTAACGACATCAATTCCATTTCTTTTGAAACAGGTTTACCATCCTCATATGGAGCAAGCAATCCTTCTGCTATTAAGAAATCCTGACGAACGCGTAAAGAACCAAGATTAACATGTCCTTTTATGATCTCACCTGTGCGTGGATCTGTCACTGATGCTCCATACGACCAGCCGCGAGTGGATCGGTGAACCCAGTTGATGATATTATATCGCACATCCATTGGATCTGCATCTTCCGGCAGCAGTTCAACCCGATAGGCATCCTTATATCCGGCCGCTTCAAATGCCTGGTTCCACCATTTGGCTCCATCGATCAAAGCGGAACGAATAGGTTCCGGTGCACCGGGATCCATATAATAAACAATAGGTTTTACTGCTTCGCTTACTGCGGCACTGGGATCCTTCTTGGCTAGACGATGGCGTGTAATAAACTTTTTCTCAATCGGTTCACTGATCGGCGTTGCATAGTCATAATAAGACATTGGAAAATAACCCGCCCTCGGATCAAACTTCCTTGGTTTGTAATTGTTGTCAGGAAGCTGAACGAATGAGTGGTGTTCTCTGACCGTAACAATAGAAGCAGTTGGTGTAACGCTGCGGATAAACCCTCCCGTCGGCTGACCAGTGAAAGTCAGTGTCGCTTCAAACTCTGAGTTCTGAGGAAAATTTTTGATACGTGGTGTGTAAAATGCTGAGCGGGATTTATCCAATGAATAACTCCCCTGCTGAGAGCTTCGGAGTGTTCCTATAACATCATGAGCATCCTGTAAAAAGAAATCGGATGCATCTACAAGAACATTTCCATTCTCTTCTGTCACTACAGTAAAACCCCATAGCACAGATTGTGCAAATGAATCCTGAACAGCTTTGCGCTCAGCGGCATTGTCACTGATCGCACGAAAAGCAAGATTGATCTCTGTCATCAATATCTTAGGTCCGCGACGTTCAAACTTTACAACGCGCTCGCGACCGAGTTGATTCCGATCGAGTCCGATGTCGTTTGATCCAACAGCGGCGGTGAGTGATTCTACATAAAGAAATTCAGTGTCGAACTTATTGATCACCAGGAATATCTTGTCCTGTTTCTCATCATAATAAAAGTCAAAGTATCCCTGGAATTTCTTCATTCCGGCAGTCTTTCCTTCAATGGTGGAATTTGCAGGTGCGGCCTGTTGCTGAGGAGCAGTATCCTGATCCTTTTTCTTTTGTGCATAGGAGGCGAAAGAAGCCCCGATCAGGAGGAGTAGAAGAGTCTTTTTCATTTTGGGATTTTAAAACCCCAAAAGCTAAGGAATCAAAGAGGAGTTTTCAAGGATATGAGGATGGGAGGAAAAAAAAGGTGGCTGCTCCAATTCCACCCATGAACTTGAAAGCAGCCACCGGACCTTTACCCAAAATCTGAAGTAAAGCTAATCATCCAGAAATTGCGGGGAATCACCTTTTGTAAGGGATTTATCGTTTAGCACTTTGACTCTACTCAAAGGCAACGACCCCCCGCTTTAAATCAATTTTTCCTGAGCTGCTTTTGCGAGCGCCTGGGATTTGCTGTTCACCTGCAGCTTTGAATAGATATTCTTTATGTGAGTTTTTGAAGTCTCCTTTGAGATGAACAATTGCTCTGATATCTGTGTATACGTTTTCCCTTCAGAGATCAATGTCAATATTTCTGTTTCTCTCTTGGTGAGAGGAGAGTTTGGATTGATATGAAAATTGTCGATCACAAGACGGGCAATCTTGCTGCTCATCGGCGCACCACCTTTGGAGATTTCTTCCAATGCCGCCAATAGTTCAAGATGATTCGCACTCTTGGTAATGTAGCCGGTCGCTCCTGCCTTCATGGCTTCAAACACCATCTCATTGTCTTCATAAACTGTGACCATGATGATCTCGGAATTCGGACTTTTATCTTTAATGATCCTCGTTCCCTGAATACCATTCATTCCAGGCAGCTCAATATCCATCAGCACATAGTCAGGCTTATCCTGGTGGAGATGCTTGATTGCATCTTCACAGCTACCATACGCATTGACCACACCAAATTTTTGTGAGCTATTGACGATCAAAACAAAACTGTTGCGTATTTCCGCGTCGTCTTCAACGATCAATACGCGTTTTTTTGTGGTGGGGATCATATGATTTTATTTTTAAAGTTGAAAATTTTAATTCAATACGTGTGCCGGTTCCCTTTTCTGCTTTTCCTATTGTTAACGAAGCCTGAATTTTTTCGGCCCGAGAACGAATGTTTTTTATTCCATTGGACCTGATAGTTTCAGGATCAAATCCCTTTCCATCATCCTCCAGCACCATGCTGTAGCTATCCGTTAAGTTATACAAAGAAAACGATACATTGGAAGCACCGGAATGCTTAAAAACATTCGTCATCGCCTCCTTAAATATCAGGTTCGCTTCCCTGCTAAACCCATAAGGAAGCCTCACCTTATCCTTCAATTCGTAGTATGCCCTGAACTGAATTTCCTTTTCCTCAAATAACTTCTCTCCGAAATCGCGGATATGAAGGAACAACTTAGACAAATCATCATTCACGGGATCAATTGCCCAGATAAAATCACGCGTTCCGTTGTATAGATATTTTGCCGACTCCTCCACTTTGTGGTAGAGATCGGTGCCATTTGCGTTGCCGCTCAGTCGCATCAGGCTGACATAATTAATAATGCGGGTCAGCTGGTTGCCCATCTCATCATGAAAATCCCTTGCAATTTCCTTCCTCAAAGATTCCTGTTCCTGCTGCCGGATTCTCTCTATCTCTATAGCTTTCGAAACATTCTTTCTCAAACGCATCAGGGTGAAAAGTATAAACGAGCCCAACAGCAACGCCGATGTCAGCGTATAGAAGGTCATCGTCTTGTAAAAAGGCGCCTTGATGGTGAAAGCATATTCCAGTGGTGTATTATTCCAGCTTCCCGATTTGTCTGTCGCAAGAATGGTAAAAACATAACTGCCCGGAGGCAGATTGCTATACGTCACACGACCCAAGGCCGTCTCCTGCGACCATGTCTTATCAAAGTTCTTCAGGAAATACTTGTAACGTACAGAAGTCGGATAGCGCTTGTCAACTCTGTTGAAATGAAAAGTAATGTGATTCTTGTCTGACGGAAGAATCAGCCCTGAAGGAATTTTAAAGAATCCGTTCTGACTTTTTCCAAATTCGCGACTCGATGCTTCGCCATATTGAATCTCAACATCAGAAAGATGAACCGGATATGATTTAAACCACTGACCTTCTGATTCATTAAATTGATAAAGACCATCAATCAATCCGAAGTACTTCTCTTTGCCGGAAAGAAAGTATGCATTCTGATTGGTTTCAATTCCTGTAAGTCCATTGTTATATCCAAAATCCCGGCGCTCTACGATCTGCAGATTTCTGTCAAGAGTGATCCTTGTTATACCTTTTTCTGTCCCAACCCAGATCCTGTCCTCATCGTCCGATGTCACAAAAAATACAAAACCGGAAGAGAGACCTTCATGCGGACCGATCAACCTTTGAGTGTGATGCTGCGGATCAATCACCATGATCCCTGCTCCTCCCGACCCGGCCAGTAAAAGAGTATCCCGATAGTTGGCAAGAGAAAGAATATTCGTGTTCTCAAACTCCGGCAATGGAATGTTAGTTATTTTCTCATCCTTAAGAACATTGATGCCAAGATCTGTTCCAATGAACAAAGATTTGCGGGCAGGCATGTAGCAAAGCGCAAAGACATTAGTGCTTTGTAAACCTATTCGCGCACTGATGTCCTCGAATTTCTTACCATCATAAAAATTAAGGCCCCCACCCGTAGTACCGATAAATACATCGCCCTTTTCATTAAAATCTATTGCCGTGATGTAAGCACTGGATAATCCATGTTCACGCGTGAACCATGTAAACTCATTTTTCTCCTCAGAGTATTTTCCAAGACCGGAGAAAGATCCTACCCATAATTCACCGGAAGGACTTCGTTTGATCGCATGTACTCCATCATCATCTCCGTTGGGCAGAGGAAAAGCTCTTGCCTTTCCTTTTGAAAGATTCCACAGACCGCGTGCTCCAACCCAAAGAGAATTGTCTGCGTCTTTTTCAATAGCCATCACGTCACGAAAAAGATTGTTATCAACACGGTCAAAGTCTTTTGGATAATAGCGATACAATCCATTGCCGCCACTACCAAACCATGTGTTGCCCTCCGCATCCAGATGAACCTGCATGATCGGAACATTCTGAAGAACAGTATCAGTTTCTATTTTTCCATTCCTGCTATACTCTCTGAATAAGGTCCGTTCATTTCTGGTCCAGTAGACATCCTGAACCGTATCATAACATACGATATAACGATCCATTAACTTCTTTCGTCGCGACAACTCACCATTCTTTAAATCCAAAGCAAAGGATCCGCTATCAGTATCCACCCACACTTCCCTTGCATGGTTGAAAATGCTGTATGCTTTTGTAAAGATCTTTGAATGGGGATACTTCTTGTACCCTTCCAGCGTCGGAACCAGAAAGGAACGATCGTTCAGATAGTAGAGGATATTGTGATCCGGAGTGACATGCGTAAAATAAATGGTCTTTGAAGGAAGGATATTCTTTGACCAATAGTAAACAGAGTCATGATAGATCTTCCCGATCATTCCGGGAGTGGATACCATAAAGATGGTATCATTGAATTCTACGACGCGACGGATCCGCTTGAGCACCTCATTGGATCGTTCCGGTTGAAATTTCTTAAAGGTCTGTCCGTCAAACCGTGTCATTCCACGGGGATGAACAATCCAGATGTTCTGATGAGAGTCAATAAAAATAGACGTGACGATATTGCTGAGAAGACCGTCGAGGGTTGAATAAACTTTAAACTCCCTTCCATCAAACCGGGCAAGACCTCCACCGGAAGTTCCGATCCACAGATAGCCAAACTGATCTTCTATGATGGCGTTTACCTGCGATTGCGGAAGCCCGTCTACTGCAGTGTATTGCCTGAGAGTAAACTGCTGTGCGTATATTTCCTTCGCTGACGAAAGAAATATTAGAAAAAAAATGAGTACAGACAGTCTTTGCATCAACTTTCAAACTTCGTGATATAACACGTGAATTCTGTCACCCCAAGTTACGGTAAATTTCTTGTGACTATCTTTCAGATCAGGCATTATACTGACATAGCCCCCATTCAATGACGGAGGATGAGATCCGCAAAGAGCATGAGATTATCGAGCGGTCCAAGCGCGATCCCAGGGCTTTTGGCGAACTTTATGAAAAGTATTTCGACAGGATCTATTACTATATCCTTAGACAGGTAGCGGATGAAGACCTTGCAGGTGATCTAAGTTCACAGACATTCGTTAACGTGCTGAATCATTTACCGAAATATGAATTCAGAGGCCTTCCCTTTTCTGCATGGCTGTACAAAATCGCCGCCAATGAGATCAATAAATTCTACCGGAAAAATAAAGGGAAGAAAGTATACAGCCTGGAAGAACTAAAAGTACGCGAGCTCGTAGAACGCAGTGACGAAGATTGGGATGAAGAGATTATCCAGCGGCTATTAGCCTATATGAAAGACCTGCCGACAGAAATGCTGCAAGTTCTTGAATTGAGATTTTTCGAAGACAAGGATTTCAGGGAAATTGCTTTTATTCTGGATATGACAGAAAGTGGCGCAAAGATGCGCACGTATCGCGCTTTGGATAAATTGCGCACGAATTTTAACATTAAGTTGAAGTATCATGAGTAAGCACGAGATACGTCTTCGCCGGCAAAAACTTACGGCACGCGGCACAGACCGCTTCCGCAACTATGGTGCTATTCTTGAACGCCATGAACAGGAAAAACGCATGAAGAAAATCTTCCGGGCGTTTAGCTATTTCATATTGGCAGTGGCCGTCATCGTCCTCATTGTTATCGTTACCAGAATTGAAAGGAAGGCAACGAAAAATTCTAGTCCCGCCGCACACATAATCCCTACCCCCTCTTCAGATAAAATCGTGGGTTAAAATCGTGGGTTAATTTTGTAGATTGGTCTTTTAAAGAAAAATCTACCCTTTATGAAAGCACCCATCTTTCTTTTGACATTGATCTTTTTATCGACAACACTGCTGGCTCAAAAAACCAAGCAGGATGTTATCAAATCCATCGACTCAAAGTATGATCAGTATTCAGCTACCGCTAAAAAGATCTGGGACTTTGCAGAAGTAGGTTATCAGGAGGTACAGAGTTCTCTATTATTACAACAAGTATTAAAAGATGCAGGGTTTACCATACAGGCAAACATCGCCGGCATTCCCACCGCCTTCACCGCTTCCTATGGTTCCGGAAAACCGGTGATTGGAATTCTTGGAGAGTATGATGCACTACCCGGAATCTCACAGGATGCAGTCGCGGAACTAAAACCTATCCCGGGAAAAAACGCTGGTCATGCCTGCGGTCATCACTTATTCGGAACAGCTTCCGCTGCAGCAGCCATCGCCGTTAAAGACTGGATGATCGCCAACAAAAAAACAGGAACACTTCGCTTCTATGGAACACCTGCTGAAGAAGGTGGTTCAGGAAAAGTGTACATGGTCCGTGAAGGATTGTTCAGCGATGTTGCTGCTGTTATCAACTGGCACCCGGGTTCACAAAATGGTGTTGACTATGGCTCTTCACTGGCGAACAAAAATGGTAAAGTAAGATTCTATGGTGTCGCGTCACATGCTGCCGCCTCTCCTGAACGAGGACGCTCAGCACTCGATGGTGTTGAAGCCATGAATGACATGGTCAATATGCTTCGTGAACATGTACCGCAGGAGACACGCATTCATTATGTCATTACCCGTGGTGGAGAAGCTCCCAATGTTGTTCCCGCTTTCGCGGAAGCTTACTACTATGTAAGAAATCCCGATCGTGATAACGTAAAATCTATATGGGAACGGGTGGAGCTTGCGGCAAAAGGGGCGGCTATGGGAACCGGAACGCGTGTAGAAATAGAAATCACCGGAGGCGTGTATGATCTTCTTGGAAATGAAACACTATCCAAAACAATGCATGCCAACCTCCAGACAGTCGGAGGCTACACATTGTCAGAGTCTGAAAAACAATTCGCAACGAAGATCCAGGAAACATTCAAAGACCAGGCACTGCCACTGGAGTCTACTCAAACTATTCCTCCATTAAAAGCGAGAGATGAAGGTGGTTCGGGATCAACCGATGTTGGTGATGTATCATGGGTAGTTCCTACCGTAGGACTAAGTACTGCAACCTGGGTTCCCGGAACATCCGCTCACAGCTGGCAGGCTGTTGCCGCCGGCGGAACCAGCATTGGTTACAAAGGAATGATGGTAGCAGCCAAGACCATGGCGCTTACAGCAATGGATCTGTTTACCAATCAGGCACTCATCGATGAATCATGGAAAGAATTCAATAAGAAGCGCGGAGAAAATTTCAAGTATGAAGCATTGATCGGCAACAGGAAGCCTGCATTGGATTACAGGAAATAATATTCAGCAATTGAATCATCAGCAAACTATTTAAATGACTCCAGACGCCCCTTCCACACATCCGATAACGCGCTGGCTTCAGAACACAAATGGATTCTGGTTTACACTCTATGTGGCCTTCTCCGCATTTTGTCTTTACACCTGCATCTTCTCCTTGCGGAAAACATTCGGTGTGGCAACCTATGAAGGCATCGAAGTGGGAGGACATAGCTTCAAAGTATGGATGGTGATCTCACAGGCTATCGGCTACATGCTTTCAAAGTTTATAGGAATAAAAATCGTATCCGAACTTGGCGCTCATGCAAGGGCAAAAGGAATTCTTTTGATGGTGAGCATTGCCGGAATTGCCTGGCTGGGATTTGCATTAACGCCTACTCCCTACAACCTTATCTTTCTTTTCTGTAATGGTCTTCCACTCGGAATGGTCTGGGGAATTGTTTTCGGATATCTGGAAGGAAGAAAATCAACTGAGGTGCTGGGCGCCAGCTTATCAGTAAGCTTCATATTCTCTGCAGGCTTCGCTAAAACAATCGGTGGCTTTATCATCATCGATTGGGCGGTATCAGAATTCTGGATGCCATTCGTATCAACATGTCTCTTCTTCCCTCCCCTTGTTTTGTTTTTATGGATGCTGAATAAAATTCCTCCGCCTACTCCGGAAGACGAAGAACTGCGCACCAAACGAAGTCCGATGAGCGGACCCGAGCGGATAAAACTGGCACTGACATTTGCACCGGGGTTGATCTTATTAATATTATCCTATACAATGCTCACCGCCTATCGCGACTTCCGTGATAATTTTTCGGCAGAGATATGGGCATCACTGGGATATGGTGGTAAGCCCAGCATCTTCACATATACTGAATCTATCGTAGCCTTTATTGTCTTGATTGTCATCGGAAGCCTCATGATCATCAAGAACAACTTCAGGGCAATGATCATCAATCACCTGATCGTTATCACAGGAATGATCATGGTGGGAGTCAGCACCATTGCATTTGAAAATAAGCTGATCGAAGCACCAACGTGGATGGTGCTGGTGGGAATGGGTTTATACTTTGGATACATCCAGTTCAACAGCATCTTTTTTGATCGCATTATTGCAACCTTTAAATATGTCAGCACCATTGGATTTCTGATGTACCTCGCCGATTCTTTTGGATATGTAGGAAGCATCGGAGTCCTTCTTTTCAAAGAGTTTGGAAACACAAACCTCAGCTGGCTGGAGTTCTTCATCTCCGCCGGATATATCTTATCCATCGCCGGAACTATACTGATCTCAATATCCCTCGTCTATTTCATCTGGAAATTCAAAGGCTGGAATACCAAGACGCTTCAATAAACCAGCCTCTCCCAACTATTTTTTGATCTTCTCCGCGAACTGTGATTCAGCCTGACTCACGGCCACCATTGCGTTAGCATCATCCTTGAACTTCACTTTCAGCATTTCAAAAGCCTCCTGCCCCCGCGGATCGGCCAACGTTGTGATCAGCACGACGTTGGCAAAGATGTCATTGTAGTCATTATCAACCATCGACTTCCTGAATCTTTCAAAGATCATGGGATATGCATCCTTACCTTTTCCCAACGCGACTAACGTTTCAGCAGCAGCAATTGGATAATCCCAGATGGGCGTCGCAAGCCACCAACGGGGCGAATGGATATCAGATAATGCTTTCATAGCAAGGTCTGCTCCTCTTGGATCTTTCAATTCTTTCAACCCATTCAGCGCACTGATCATGCTCTGACTTTTCCAGGATGGTTTGTAGGCCATGCCCACCAGTGCATCATACGCCTTCGGACTTTGCGTCTTACCCAACGCAATAGCAGCAGCATTGATAACTCTTTCGCTTTCGTCATTAAGATAATTGATATACAAGTCGGCATAGCGCGCATCACGACTGTTCCCAAGAGATGTAAGCGCTGACGTCCTTAGCCATGACTTCTCACTTTTGATAACTGACAAGAGCATGCCGGATGTGGCGTCGTCCAAAGTAGTGAAAGGATCATTAGCCATTAGTCGTCGCAATTGCGCAAGGGTGTTAAATCTCAACCGCCAGTACGAGTTGCTTAATATTGTCTTTCGGAATGCTTCATAGATCTTCTGCTTGTCAGGAATAGTAGCATCTTTCTTTCCGGCAATTTTCACTAACTCTCCCATTGCCCAGTTTTTCCCAAGAATGTCTTTATCATTCAGCATCTGATAGATCAACTCATCCGTTGTCTTCTCAAATACAATCTCCTTGATCCAGGCACTTTCAAAGTCAACATGCACAAGCTTTGGTTGCTGAGATAATGGAAATGTAAAAGTGTTCTCCGCTTTTGGCTCAATCCATATCTTTTCAATCCTGTCATCGATCTCAATCTCCATACTACCCTTAAAAAACTCAACCTGAGGATACTCATCATTCCTATCCAGTTTCTGTTTTTGCTTCAGGACAATCGTCAGCAGCTTCTTCTTACTATCATACGACCGCGTGACTTCAAAAACAGGGTGTCCCATCCTGTAGATCCATTGATCAAAGAACCAATCCATCGATTCACCGGTTGATTTCTCAATCGCAATCTTAAAATCCTCCGTTGATACCTGCTTTCCGGCATTGGACTTTACGTAATACTGAATAGCTTTTTTCCAGTTCTCCTCTCCGAGCTGCTTGTGCAATGTTCTTAAAACAAGAGAACCTCGTGAGCCTGCATAGTTATCGGAGATAAAATCAGAGATGCTTGCAAAATGATCAGTAACAATGGGATGCCGGTATCCCGAATTCCAGTCACCCAGCGTCACACTGAGATCAAAAGGAAGATAGTTAAGCAGGTATTCTTCCTTTCCATTTTTATACTGATTGTAAAGTCCGTCGAAATAGTGACTGAAAGATCTGTTCAGCCAGAAGTGATTCCAGTCTTTAGGTGTGATCAGATTGCCGAACCACTGCGAGGCCAGTGACTGCGCCTCAATTCCATCCCACAGATAAAAGAAATCAGTATGCGTCTTAAAATCATCAATCATGTTATCTGATATGATGGATGAACCATTCTGCCCGACGAGCCCGGGAAAAGGAAAATCCTGAACCATTACCTGTGCATAATCAGGTGTTGGATAGTTTACACCTGTCTTCTCTGAAAAAAATCTTACCATATCCGGGAGACGAACAATCGTTGCCTCCACGGCTTCTTTTTCATCAGGATAACCATAGGTGTGAAGTTTTACTCCCTCATAATTCTGAATGACATCGATATACTCACCAACAACAAAAGAGGTAAGATAATTTGGATAAGGCCGATCTGCTTTCCAGGTAAAAGTTCCGGTATCATCAGAATTCTCTTTTGATGTTAAAAGACTTCCATTGGAGATGACCATCAGCTTTTTATCAACGGTCGCTGTGAATTCCGTTGTGCGAAGGTCATCCAATCCATCATATCCGGGAAACCAGTACCGGTTTGACAAGGGCTCTCCCATTGACCATATCTGGCGCCGCTTGATGGGAGTTGTGGATGTTGGTTCAAAAAAACGAATACCCTTTCCTAAACTTCCCCAGATATTGTTAGGGTCTGCCTTATTCTCGTGAAGGGTCTGATAATCAATCTTCAATGTCAGTTCCTCACCGGTTTTATAAAATCTGTCCAGCATAATTTCCAGTCCATCATCCATATCACCGCCGGCATAATTGAACTTCAAAGGAGTTCCGTTTGCTAAAACAATCGAATAGATCTTCAGCATCCCTGCGTCCAGTAAAATTTTGCTGGCAAGATTCAAAGGCGACAAGATAATCGTCGCTGTACCTCTTGCCTGTTTCGCATGAAAATCAAAACGCAGGTCCAATGCAATGTGCTTTACATCGATGTTCCTTTGACGGGAAAGCTGTTTGGCAGGAAGTTTCTTAATGCTATCAGATTGCTGATAGAAGGCTTCTGCCTGAAATGAGGCACAGCAAGCCACTAGAAACGTTATTAGACGTATCATAAAATCGTGTTTAATATGGGATCAGATTATATTCTTGACAGGATCATCTTCCAGTTGAATTCCCAGGTCGCGCCTTCATCATCGGAAAAAGCCTGGGACCAGACAGGATGTTCAGGATCAGTGGCATCCCATTGATAGAGCATGATGATCGGTTTGCCGTTGAAAGAATCCCGGGTATAAAATTTACCAATGCCATTTTCAAAGGAACCGGTAACAGGATGTTCATCCATTTTAGCATTGTTGGAATCCATCCAGTAGATCATCCACAACTTTGTCTGGGGATTAAACAACCTTACGGCCTGACCTTCGAAAGGCTTTCCATTAAGTGTTGCATAATAGTTTTCAAAGTTGCCCAGACCTGCCAGCGTCTTACGCATATGCAACTCAGAATCAAACTCAACCCATTCCGTTTCATTGCTGAGTATTTTCTTCAACCTGCTGTTCTTCACACTCCACTTACCCACCAGGAAATCAAAATCATTCTCTGAAGAAGTTGAAGACGGGTTGATGACAAGGGCTTTCTCTTTTGTGGTTTCCATTGAACTTGCTTTTTTATCATCCTTACATCCCGGACAAAGGATCAATAAAGATGCTAATGTTAAAATTAATCGGCTCATAATTCTATTGTGGAACGGTTTTCAATAAACGGATCACCTGACGTGCACTCTTCAATCCACAGAGGGTTGCCATTTGCTTCCTGGTAACATCAGGATTGGCCATCATCTTCAGCAGGTATTCCTTCCTTACCAATGACATGTAAGCATTGACCGTAACGCCCGTTTCTTTCTTGAATATCCGTGTGAAGTTGCGGGGGCTCATGCAGGCAACTTCTGCAAGTCTGACAAGCGATAACCTTTTGTGAATATTCTCCTGGAGGAAATCCTGAACTTTATGAATACCGGAATGAATGTGATTTCTGTAATTCATAAAAACAGTATGCTGCGATTCACTCCCCTGCCGTCTCATATAAACGACCAGCTCACGCGCTACTTTGAATGAGAAAAAATCATCTTTCAGTCTTCCCGTGATGTGCAATGCCATATCAATGCCCGCGGTTACTCCCGCGCTGGTAAAAACACGTTCGTCTTCAGTGAAAAGAATGTCCTCCACTACTTTAACTTTTGGGAACTTCCTTTCAAGTTGAGTGGTACGTTTCCAGTGAGTAGTGCATCTCTTACCATCGAGGAGTCCTAGCCTCGCAAGAAAAAATGCACCGGTACATATAGAACAAAGATGAGCTCCGCGATCATATCCTTCTGTCAGCCACTTCTTCATCTCCTTTTCAAATGGGATAACCGGGGAGATCAAAAATCCAACTTCAGCACCGGGGATAATGACATAGTCACCTTTGCTGATCTTTATACTGCTGAACATTTTCAGCTTGGCGATCCCGACGTGTGAAGAAGTTGAAAGAGACGGATCATAGGAGCAATAGTGAATCGTGATGGGCGCTCCCATTCCCATCGCTTCAAAGAACACCTGATCAGGGCCGGCCAGATCAAGAAGGTGAACATGAGGGAGAACAAGAAAAATGATCTTTGTTTTTTCCATAGGCAACTCAGTGCAACAAATCTATTGAAAGCAGCAGGATGACCACAGACATATAAGTGACATTTTGGGCCAGGGCGGATTTAGTCACCTGGGAGGCGTCGTGAAATATAAATTCACGTTAGTGAAGGGATAAAAAAACCGGCTTTATGACCGGTTGATAGGATCTGATGAGTGACTAATACATCATCTGCATGAGGATGCAGATGTGTGGCGTAAAACGATCTCTTAAATGATTAGAATCCGTTTACAGAAATTCCAATGGTAACCGAATTCATAGATGTCTGAATCGGGCCCTTATTATCCTGGAACATCGGCGACATATTCACATAGCTGAAAATACCAAAGCCGCCAACACCGATGCGGCCATACAATCCGTAGCGAAGTGTATTCATACCGTGGTTCTGCTTGTTCTTGATGCTCTTGTCTTCACCACCTTCACTAAAATCGATCTTGGTAAAAGAGTCATAAAGGATTCCGAATCGTGCACCAAAGGCAAGGTTGATACTTCTTGCGATATCCTCAGGAGCCGTATCATAACGAAGCTCCAGCGGCATTTCAATATAATTGTTGATCAGCTGTGAACGGTTGATCGTAACGCCTGGATAAAGACTATTGGCAGGAACCAGTGCATAGGTTCCAGCATACACTCCATCAGGTACTGGAGAGTTGGTCAGTGTGTAGTTGTTCGTAAACTTCCATCGCTCAAGACTCAATCCGATTCCCGGAGTAAAGCTGAATCTTGACTTAAGAATTCTGATCTGGTATTGATAATAAATATTGAGTGTTCTGGAGCCCCAGAATCCTTTTTGAAAGTCAGGAGGAACGACGCCATTTTTAAAATTGAGACCTAACTCAACGACAATTGATCCCGGAATATCAGGTCTTGAGGTTTTTTTCTTAGTAGTTGGGACAGAGACTGCCTTTGCCTGAATTGAATCCTGCTGCTGAGAATACCCTGCTACACTCGCCAAAACGAACACCAGCAACATGACCGATCGAACTACCATAGATATTTTGAATTTTAAAGCCCCAAAAATAGGCTTTTTGAGCGAGGGGCAAAACCGTCTTTTTTGTGAAATAGATTAATGTTCTAAATTTGCGGACTTGTTTTTAAGGAAAACAAAAACGGGCCTGTAGCTTAACTGAATAAAGCATCTGACTACGGATCAGAAGACTCGGGGTTTGAATCCCTGCAGGCTCACTACTAATGAGGCAATTACGTATTAAACGTGGCTGCCTCATTTTTTATTTCAGGAAGCATGCTTTTAGTGCATCAATTCTGCCTTCAGCGTTAAGTTACTTCCGCCAAATCCTGCGTATTCAGCTTTAAGAAGTTTCAAATCCAACTGATTATGAAGATCCTTACCCTCCTTCTGATTTTGGTTGCTCCTTTCTGCCAATCCCAAAGCGCAAAAACCTTTGACCCGAATATCATATTAATAAATGTCGGCGATCTCGACCGTGTGGGAATTGCCAAACAACTGGGGATGATCAACAAGCTCAATCCAAAAGTCGTCGCCCTCGATCTGATATTTCAGGAAAGTCATGGAGATAATAAAGACAAGCTTCTTATTAAAGAGCTCTCAGGCTGCAAGAACCTGGTCATGGCAACATTAATTAAAAGCGTGGCCGCCGGCAGTGAAAAGAAATACATGGTTTCAGGGAATCATGCTGCCTTTCTACCTCCACGCTCAACCACCGGATTTACAAACCTGATCCTGGAAAAAGATGAAAGCCAGATAAAGTTTGCTGCTTGGCGAAAGGTAAATGAAAGACCACAAAAGGATACTGAATATCATTTCTCCATTCAGACTGCTATGGCCTTTGACAGCTCAAAGACATCAGAATTCTTAAGCAAAAATCTACAAACAATCGACATTGATTATTCCTACGATCTGAAAACAGTTAAGAGATACTCTGTTGAAGATGTATTGACAGGAAAGATCAATTCAAATGATGTGGAAGGAAAAATTGTTTTGCTTGGCTTCCTCGGTCCCGGTGATGAGGATAAAACAAAAATAATCTATAACAACGAAGTGAGGAGTTTGTACGAAATGGAAATACTCGCTACGATTCTGTCACAGGTATTGAATGCCCGGTGATTACTTTTTTCCTTGAATCAATGTTTTTGCCAATTCCATTTCTAAATCCTTGCCTTCCAGGATGTCCTTGATAGTATATTTAGGGGTGTGGGTCGGTAAAACACCACGACCTATCGGGTGCTTTTGATACATGTGTCCAATTTGAATGTTTGGAGAAATCCGAATCATTATTTTGCTATTCGGCAATTGAATAACGATGTTGTCACCACCGGTAGGTCCCTCATACGCCCCTCCCGTTTCCTCTCCAATGAAAACCGCGTCCGTAGTCTTTTTTAAATCAGAGGCCAGGTCGGCAGCACTCGAAAAAGAAATACCATTTATTAATACATACAATTTGCCGGTGAAAACATTCTCCTTTGGAGTTTTCAATATAAGATTATCGCTGTAGTCGTAGTTGTTGATCCAGAGATTATCATTGATTCTTCTCATATATTCATCATCGTTGTTGTATAACAATTTCGATGTATCCTTTTCAAGAATAACCTGTTTCAATGGTCGGAAATCTAAATGACTTAAATAGATATTCTGATAAAGTTTAAATGGTTTATTGTATAAATATGAAATCAATTCTATCTGTTGGCGTTCATCACCGCCTTCATTATTTCTGAGATCGATAATCAGATTCTTTATACCTCCGCTCCTGATTTTGGAAAAGGCCGAACTCAATAATGAGTCAAAATTTGGATCAATTGTCTTATCGTAAAATGAACGAGAAAGCGTCAGGATCGCATAGTCATTTTGCTTATCAATTTTAAATTTCGGAGAAGGCTCTTTAAACCAGGCTTGTTCGTCAATACTATATTTCCTCGCTAATAATTTTTGTCTCTCGGAAATTGATATACCTTTTACGGTGACGGTTTTTCTTTTCTGAGTGCCATATTCCAGGTAGTCGATTTTAAAAGAATCACTTCTGTCAACGTAGAGATGGTAATACAGGTCAAAGCCATGGAAAGGATAAAAGAAATACCTCTCCATCAATCTTAGCTTTCTGGTCCTGATGTATCCATCTGAAGCTATTCCAGGTATGATAGCATCAAATATCTCTTTGTCATTTTTTCCATTAATAGCCAATATTTGCGAGCCACCAGGAATCGACGAGTTACTGCAATCGTTTAGGATGTAAATTTTGTCTTCCAATATCTTGATATGAAAAGGCAATACCCTTTTCTCCAAAACGTCCTTTGCTAATTGCCCTTGAGGAATCGTGTAAAGGTGTCCGCAACGGACTGTTGCATTTGCCTTACTTACAAGAGCAAGAAAATCAAGCCCGGATATTTCGTTACTAATTCTTCTATTGATGCTATCAAATCGTGCATCCACTGTTCTCTTATCGTCATACTTATACAATCTCGGATGCACATATTCCAACGCAAACCGTAACCATCTGAAATCTTCAATTGCCTGCTCCTTTGTCAACGTTAGTGACTGTCCCTGAACGTTGTCCGCCACGAATACCAATGGCAAAATATTCAAAACAAAAAAAATACTTTTCTTGATTGTCATACTAGAATGAACTTTGAGAGGATTGATTAAAGCAAGTGGAAATAACCCGATTTAGAGAACGACTCTCTCACTTTCCAACAAACCCAGGCTTCCTCTTCTCAAGAAACGCCTTGACTCCTTCTTTATGATCTTCCGATCCTCCCGCAATCTCCTGACTGTATGCCTCGTATTCCAGCATCTCATCCAGGGAAGAGGTCGTTGACTTATTCAACATCTTCTTAATAATGCCGATCGCTTTCGTCGGCGCTTTCGCGAAATAATCTGTGTACTCTTTTACCGCCGCATCCAGTTGTGCCGCCGGAACAACCTTATTAACCAATCCAAGCTGCAGGGCTTCCGCCGCTTTAACCTTGCTTCCCATCGCACACAACTCAAACGCCTTGGCCATGCCTACCAGTCGCGGGAGAAAATAAGACGACCCTGAATCCGGCACCAAACCAATATTCACAAACACTTCAATAAGCGTTGCATCCTCTGAAGCTATGATCATATCACACGCCAGCGCCAGCGAACATCCTGCTCCTGCTGCCACTCCATTCAATCTGCAAAGTATCGGCTTCGGCAATCCCCGCATCGCACGAACGATCGGATTATATCTCTTGTGAAGTGAATCCAGAAAAGATCGCTTCTTACCTGTCGGCTCCGCTTTCAGATCCTGCCCAGAACAAAATGCTTTCCCCTCACCCGTCAATACCACCACTCTCACCGCATCATCTTTGGCAACCGCCTTCAACGCATCCTGAAATTCAAAAGTGATCTCATCATTCAACGCATTGTAAAACTCAGGACGGTTTAATGTGATGGTAGCAACACCCTCTGCTACTTCATATTTCAGAAATTGAAATGCCATAAAATATCAGCTTTAAAATTTTACTTAAAAAAGAAAGATCATTCCGAAGAAGCCGATCGAAAATCCCGTCACCGCTCCATACATTACTTCCCGTGGCGTGTGTGCATTGAGGTACAACCTTGAAGACATAACAGTACCCGCCACCAGCAGCACACCAATCGTTGGCCAGAGCATCGATCCATTCTCAACGGCCTTATTCAGCGGTACCATAATACCCAGTGCTCCGCATACCGCCAGACTATGAATGCTGATCTTCTGAAATAACGTAGCAACCGTAGCCACAAGCACCATCGCAGCCACCAGCACCATCACTTTATTAAAATGAATATTCATCTTCACTTTATAAAAGAACATGATGGTAACAACAATATAAATGATCGTAATAAGCGTGAAGGGAAGTAATCTTTCCTCGCGCGTCGGCATCTGAAGGGAGGGCAAGGTTCCAAATGCCTTGAACATCATAAGATTGGCAACCGGCAGTATGAATGTCATGGCAAAAACAAATCCTGCAAAAGGAAGCAATGCCGCCGTTGGCAACGCTATGAATCTTGGAATGGTATATCCCAGAATCAATACGAGATACGTCGAAAATAAAAGCGGATGGAAAATATAGGAAACGATCTTCGCTACGGTTTGCATTTCTATTACATCTCGGATTATAATTCTTTCCTTAACCGGGCAACCGGGATATTCAGCTGCTCGCGATATTTCGCCACTGTCCTTCGGGCGATGTTATAACCCTTCTGATTCAGGATCTCTTCGATCTTTTCATCAGAGAATGGCTTGTTCTTATCTTCTGTTTCAATGAGTTCCTTGATGATCTGTTTCACCTCACGGCTACTCACCTCTTCTCCCGAATCAGTAGAGATACCCTCTGAGAAAAAATACTTAAGAGGTAGTATTCCAAAGTCCGTCTGAATGGCCTTGCTGCTCGCCACACGACTCACCGTTGAAATATCCATGTTGATCCTCTCAGCAATATCTTTCAGGATCATCGGACGAAGTTTCGTCTCATCTCCCTCCAGGAAATAATCGTATTGAAAATCAATGATCGCCTGCATCGTTCTCATCAGCGTATGCTGACGCTGCTTGATCGCATCGATAAACCATTTTGCGGAATCAAGCTTCTGCTTAACGAACGTCACAGCCTCCTTCAGCTTCTTATCTTTCTTGTCGCTCTTGTCATATGCCTTGAACATATCCGTGTACGAGCGACTGATCCTCAGTTCCGGTGCATTGCGTGAATTCAGTGCAAGATCCAGCTTGCCATTCGTATTCGTAAGAATGAAATCAGGGATGACATACTGATTCTTGACCAGACTGTTGGTCATCTCACCACCCGGCTTCGGATTTAACTTTATAATGAGATCAATGGCATCCTTAATATAATCTTCATCATCCAGATCAAGCTTCTTGAGGATCTTCGGATAATGTTTCTTGGTAAACTCTTCGTAGCACTCTTTAATAATGCGCTTGGCAACGATCACATCTACATCCTGACCGTCATCCATTCGTTCAAGCTGAAGCAACAGACATTCCTGCAGGTTGCGCGCAGCGATACCCGGAGGATCAAAAGCCTGGATCTTTTTTAATACCTGCTCAACTTCTTCAATGCTGGTCTCAATGTTCTGTGAAAAGGCAAGGTCATTAACGATCGCATCAAGATCACGACGGATGTAACCATCACTTTCAATGCTTCCTACGAGTTGTTTTCCAATTGCATAATGGCGGTCATCGAGACCGAGGAATCCAAGCTGGGTAGAAAGATTTTCATGCAGGGAAGATGACATCGGGATCGGGAGCTCGCGTTCCTCATCCTCTTCTCCATCGCTCTGTGACTTATAACCGCCGTAGTCATCATCCTGGAGATAATCCTTGATGTCTACTTCACCTTCTTTCTGTGGATCTTCTGATTCGGAGGTTGGCGCTTCTGCCTGTTCACTGTCATCACCGGAATTGTCTTCAGTATTATTTTCGGGTTCATCGGAAGCACCTTCTTCAAGGGCCGGATTGATCTCCATCTCCTCTTCTATGCGGTTTTCAAGTTCGGCCGTAGGCACCTGCAGCAGCTTGATAAATTGTATCTGCTGGGGTGAAAGCTTTTGCTGAAGATTCTGACTAAGTCCTAGGCGCTGCATTGATCGGGTTCTGAATCGTCAAAACTACCATTTCAAAGATGGAGTTAAAAGCGTGTCGATCTTTAATTGCAAATTTTAAGCCAATGAACAATTATTACTGTTCCATCCAATCATTAAAGGTATATCAGAGTGGATATGAGGGAAATGCATTTTGCTTTCCCCTCCAAAATGGCGTTTTTTGCAACCCTATTTCTAAATACTATGAAGCGCACGAAGATCAAGGAACTTCTTTCTACCTCACCCTCCAGCCAAACCGTTTTAGTCCAGGGTTGGGTACGTACTTTTCGCAACAATCAGTTCATTGCCATTAATGATGGTTCTACCATTAATAATATACAAGCTGTCGTCACACTGAATTCAGAACCCGAAGCAACTCTTAAAAGAATTACGACAGGAGCCTGCGTTTCCGTTACCGGAGAATTGATCGCATCTCAGGGAAAAGGTCAGAGCGTTGAAGTCAAAGTGCAGTCACTCGAAATACTCGGCGACAGCGATGCAGAAAAGTTTCCGCTTCAACCGAAGAAACATTCGATGGAATTCCTTCGGGAGATCGCTCACCTCCGCCCCCGGACCAATACTTTCGGTGCGGTCATGCGCGTGCGTCATGCAATGGCTTTCGCTGTTCATAATTTCTTCAATGAAAGAGGTTTCTTTTATGTGCATACTCCCGTCATAACAGGATCTGATGCAGAAGGCGCCGGAGCTATGTTTAAAGTAACAACGCTGGACCTTACCAAACCTCCACTGGATGAATCAGGACACATCAATCATAAAGAAGATTTCTTCGGACGGGAAACCAATCTGACCGTATCGGGTCAGCTGGAAGGTGAGACCTATGCGATGGCATTGTCCGAGATCTATACTTTCGGACCAACCTTCCGCGCTGAGAACTCCAACACTACGCGTCACCTTGCTGAATTCTGGATGATCGAACCGGAGATGGCATTCTATGACATCAACGATAACATGCAACTGGCTCAGGATCTTTTGCAATATCTCGTGCGCTATGCACTGGACAACTGTAAGGATGATCTTGAATTTCTGGATAAGCGTGCTGCAGAAGAAGAAGCCGCAAAGCCTCAGGAGCAAAGAAGCGAACTTGGCTTGATCGACAGACTGAAGTTTGTTGTTCAAAATGATTTCCAGAGACTTACGTATACAGAAGCCATTGATATTCTTAAGAACTCCAATCCAAACAAGAAGAAGAAATTCCAGTATCTTATTGAGGAGTGGGGTGTAGATCTTCAAAGCGAGCACGAACGCTTTCTGGTGGAGAAGCACTTTAAGAAACCGGTTATTCTTTACAACTATCCGGCTGGCATCAAATCATTCTACATGCGCCAGAATGAAGATGGAAAAACTGTTGCCGCTATGGATGTTTTATTTCCGGGTATTGGTGAGATCATTGGTGGATCACAACGTGAAGAGCGTTATGACAATTTACTGAAACGTGTTCATGAATTGAATCTTCCTGAGAAAGACCTGTGGTGGTATCTTGAGTTAAGAAAGTTCGGCTCTGCTCCTCACAGCGGTTTCGGTTTGGGATTTGAAAGATTGATCCTGTTCGTCAGTGGAATGACGAATATCAGGGATGTGATTCCGTTCCCGAGATTCCCTGGAAATGCTGAGTTTTAATGGTCATGACGCTTCCTCATTTTTAATTCTTAATTTCTATCATGAATCAACCCCAAGGCCGCCTCATTCAATCCCTTGGGTTATTCTCGGCTTTTATTCTTACGGTTAGTTCTGTCATCGGCTCCGGAGTTTATAAAAAGGTCGGGATCATGTCCATCGAACTTTTATCACCGGGACTTGTTCTGCTGGCATGGATGCTGGCTGGTTTGATATCTGTGTGCGGAGCATTGAGCAATGCAGAGATCGCAAGCATGCTGGCAGATTCAGGTGGTGAATATGTTTACTATAGGAAAATTTACAATCGCTTCTTTGCATTCCTGTATGGATGGACCGCCTTTACGGTGATCCGGTCTGCATCTCTTGCTTCCATCGCGTATGTATTTTCTCAATCATTTAATTCATTAGTACCGCTACCGGTTCTGCCCACCTACCTTTCGGAGATCTCAATCTTTGGAGTCTTCACTCCGTTTGACAATTTCGGAGTGAAGTTTCTGACCATTGCGTTGATCGCAGCGTTAAGTTTTGTCAACCTTCGCGGATTGAAAGGTGGTGAAGGACTCAGTCGCATCATCCTGATCCTGGTGGTCATTAATATTGTCATTATCATCGTTCTGGGATTGACAATTGGTGGTGGAAGTTTTGAAAATATTCAAACCAATGCAACAGGTTTTGTCGAACGGCCATGGTATGATGTAGGATTGATAAAAGGAATGTTTGCTGCGATGATCGGGGCCTTCTGGGCTTTTGAAGGATGGGCGACAACCGGCTATCTCGGTGGTGAAATAAAAAATCCGAATCGCAATCTTCCTCTCGCGTTGGTGTTTGGAGTATTGTTTGTGATGCTGATATACGTGAGCATTAACTTTACATACCTGTTTGTTCTGCCCATCGATCAGATGGTAGCGGTTAGTAAAACAGAAAACACGATTGCTGCTGTTGAAGTTGTGAAACATTTCCTGGGCGGACCGGGTGGATTATTAATTTCAATTCTGATTCTCCTGACAACGTTCGGAGCAACAAACACCACTGCGCTGATGCCTCCGCGATTGTATTACTCGATGGCACGCGAGCAAATGTTTTTTAAATCAGCAGCATACATCCATCCAAAGTATAACACGCCATCAAAAGCTTTTATCATTCAGGGGATATGGGCCAGCATTCTTGTGCTATCCGGAAGCTTTGAACAGCTGACCGACATGCTGATCTTTGCTTCCTTTATATTCTACGGATCAACAACGCTGGGTGTATTCATCCTTCGCTACAAGATGCCTGATGCACCGCGACCATACAAAGCATGGGGTTATCCGGTAGTGCCGGCATTGTTCATATTGTTCTGCATGGCATTGGTAGCGATCACGCTGATGGAAAGACCGAGAGAAGCTTTGCTTGGATTGGGATTGATGGTGACGGGAGTACCATTCTACCTTTATTGGAAAAAGAAAATCGGAGTTACCGAACAAACAACTGAGTAAGATCCGAATAGAGACCGGGTAGAGTCTGAATCACATCTGAGTAGAGATCGCGTAAGCTCCGGGTAAGCATGGGCAAGGATCAGAGATGAATCAGAGAGTCGAAGGAGATAGATCCGACATGAATCAGGGAAACATCAGAGAGTGATCAGAGGCGAATCAGAGAAGTATCAGAGACTGAAAGGTAAAATACAGGCATTTAACCGAGAGTGATCAGAGGTGAATCAGAGATTTATCAGAGAATCCAGCGTTTTTATCAGAGAATCATCAGAGAGCGATCAGAGAAACATCAGAGAAAGCAAGCAATGGTAGCTGAAAAGTCCGAGGAACGTCCGAGAAACGTTCGAGAAACACCTCAAAAAACCCTCAAATTGAGCTAAAAACGAAGAAAAGTGGGTCTCAAACCTGACATTAAATGGTAAAAGTGGCGATTTTGGGTCGATTTGGAGGTTTTTGGCAAGCGTCTGGTATAAGTCGGTTATTCAAAGGGCTTAAAACAAACTAAAAAAGCCTTTTAACGGAACCATATAGCACTAAAAAGCTATATGATGTGGCCTGATGAGCGATGAACGGCGAAGCCCTGTAGCCTTAGTGCTACAGGGACATGGATTATCACCTTCGCTGATGAGGTACTAAAATCCCTACGTTTTTGGGGCGTTTGTCGCCCGCTTCCGGACGAGGCGGTCAGTTTCTTAACAGTTTCTAACAGTTTCTAACAGATCGTGACAGTTCTTAACAGTTTGTAACAGATCGTGAGTGTTCGTGTAGTTTCGTAACAGTTCTTAACAGTTTGTAACAGTTCGTGACATTTGGTTTTGCGGCCGTTGCATATTTGGGCCTGACAAACAAACGGCATATGAAAAACTTAGACAGGAACAGAAATCACGGATTTACAGATAAAAAAGCAATACAGCTTTTGCTTGAGAAAGGAATGCAGATTGACACGAAAGATCAGCTTCGCTGATGGGTTCTATAAGCCAACGGTTTTAACCGTGGGGATGATGATAGGGTATTATCACCCCAACCATTTTAATGGTTTCAAAATTAGTCTGCGTTTAGAAAACCATTAGAAATGGTTACCGGTATTGATATCAATTTATAGCCCATGGTTAAAACCGTGGGCTATCCAATTCATCGGTTGCAATGTCTTCATAAAAAAAATGTTGCGTACCTACGGCACGCCGGTGTAAATTCTGATGATGTTGACTACAAATATTTGGTCCCTCCAGGACAGTTAACTAACGGCAATGAGAGATGTCATAGTGATTTTGATACACGACCATTAATAACCCAATGGGACATGTTTGTAGATACTGGTCCCAGCGGGACCCAATCTTTGTAGAAAGATTATGTTTAGTTCGACCAGCGTGCCGTACGCAACAATATGATGAACGATTTTATTTGAGTTTCAAAGCAAACGCACTTGGTTATGCTTCCGCAGCTTTAACTGCATCTGCCATGTAACACTAAGGCTACATGGTCACGTCATGCATTCTTTTCCAATGCAAAAGCTCCAGGCTCCTAATGCTACCCTACTTTCTCTTCACCGCCAGCAACGGGATCGTCCCCATATACGCCAGCGTACGTGTCACACTCTTTGCGAAAAGCTTTTCATATAGACTCAGATGATGCGTGAACGTCGTAAGAAGATCTGCTTTCGTCTCTTTAATATATCGGTCGATCGCCACCGTAACATCATCGTCAATGATCAACTTAAAGTCGACCTTATCACCGTAGCCAGCCTTCTCAATGATATCCTCCACCCTGTTTGCTTCCGTTTCAATTTTCTTGTCCACTGCATGAGCAACGTGAATCATGTGAACGCTTGATCCATAGATATTCGCAAATTCAACAATGATGTCAAGCTCCTTCTGAACGTTCTTCAGATCAGAAGCATAAACGATATGTTCAAGATCCTTAAACTTGGCAAAATCAGGAATGGTCAGCACCGGTACATTGACTTCATCAATCACAGCCACTGCAGTACCACCCATTCTCGCCTTCTTCAACGCTGAAGCACCGCGCGATCCCATCACTACCATGTTGGTAGGATTCTTATCCGTGAATCGCTTTACCATCTCGGCAACCGTATGGGAACGGATCGCTTTGAATTGCAGCTTGTAATTTCCTTTCACCTCGCTGCGCAATTCCTGAATCAGTTGCTCACCTTCTTCTTCAGCGATCTGCGCAAGATTTTTTTCAATCTGCTTCAACCGCATGTTGGCTTTGGGTGCGCCGTCAATTCTGATAATATTTAGGATTGTAAACTCTGCCTCCAGGGGACCCGCCAGCTTGAGAGCAAATTTCATAGCCACTTTTGAAAGAGGAGAAAAATCTGTCAAAAGAACAAGTTTAGGCGGTTTCATAGTGTGGCGGTTTAAATCAAAATTAACCTATTCCCTTCGAAGAGCAAAAAAACTACGTCCACCGACAATTTCTGTTTGAAATGAAACTTACCTTGCGATCCAATTTTAATAAACGTTCATGAGCAAGCTAATCCCCTCAGCACTTATTTCAGTTTTATGTCTTTCAGGTTTCTATTGTTCGGCACAACAACCGGATGCAAAGAGAATTCAGCAACATATCAAGATACTCGCCAGCGATTCTCTGGAAGGTCGTGGCACCGGTACCGCCGGCGGAACGCTTGCCCTTGCCTACATCCAGGATCAGTTCAAACAACTCGGACTTCAGCCAAAAGGTGATGGAAAATTATTTACACAGAAATTCGCTTTCAAGTCGGGCGTACATGGAACCGGCAATGAAGGAACAGCCTATAACGTTGTAGGTTATCTCGACAACAAAGCTGCCAACACTATTATTATCGGTGCTCATTATGATCACCTGGGCCTTGGCAACGAAGGCAGTTCACTGGAAGCCAATTCCGGTGGAAAAATCCACAACGGTGCCGATGACAACTCTTCCGGAACAGCTGGTGTCCTTGAACTTGCACGCTATTTCAAAACCAACAAGGTCACTGAAAAGAATAATTTTCTCTTTATCACTTTCTCCGGTGAAGAGCTCGGACTCTTTGGCTCCAAATTCTTTGCTGATCATCCAACCGTAGACTTCGGTAAAGTCAACTACATGATCAACATGGATATGATCGGAAGACTGGATCCTAAAAAAGGACTGGAAGTAATGGGAACAGGAACCAGCCCTTTCTGGGAACCACTATTAAAAAAGCTTAGCACAACAGAAGTTCCAATCAAAACAGATTCTTCAGGAACAGGACCTTCCGATCACACATCCTTCTATCTGAAGAACATGCCGGTACTTCATTTCTTCACCGGATCACACAGTGATTATCACAAACCTTCTGACGATTGGGATAAGATAAATTTCGAGGGCGAAGCAAGCGTGCTGAATGTTATCATCAAGGTAATTGAAGCTTCCGACAAGGAGCCAAGACTTGCTTTCTTAACTACTAAAAGCAAAACAACCATGGGCACACGATCTGCATTCAAAGTTACGTTGGGTGTAATGCCGAGCTATTCCTCTGATGAAGTAGGCTTAAAAGTAGATGGCGTTACCGATGGCAGACCTGCGAGCAAAGCCGGAATTCTTACAGGAGATGTGATCACCAAGATCGGAGACTATACTATCAAGGATATTGAGGAGTATATGGCTGTATTGGGTAAATATGAAAAAGGACAGACCGTACCAGTGATCTTGAAGAGAAAGGGTGAAACGTTGACACTGAGTCTTACTTTCTAAAATCTGTTGAGTCTTATGTGTTGGGCTGATCATGTCCAACACATAGGATATCATTTCTTCTCTACATCATGTCCTCCGAATTCATTGCGGAGAGCTGCCACAACTTTTCCGGAGAATGTATCTTCCTGCTGAGACCTGTATCTCATTAATAGTGCAAGGGTAGTAACCGGCATGGGCACGCCCATATCCAACGCTGTCTCCACCGTCCATTTTCCTTCACCGGAAGAATGCATGACACCCTTGATCGATTCAAGGTTCTTATCTTTTTCAAGAGCATGTTGTGTAAGCTCGAGCAGCCAGCTTCTAACTACTGATCCGTGATTCCAGACTTTAGCAACAGAAGCGATATCCATGGAAGGATTATGCTTGTTCATTAATTCAAAGCCTTCCGCAATAGACTGCATCATTCCATACTCGATGCCATTGTGCACCATCTTCACAAAGTGTCCACTGCCGCTCTTTCCGCAATAGAGATATCCCTGATCCACACAAATCGATTTAAATAACGGACTGCAATAATCGAAAGCTTCTTTCCATCCGCCCACCATTGTGCATATTCCATTCAAAGCACCATTGACACCTCCACTGGTTCCGCAATCCAGCAAGTGAACACCCATCTTCTCCAGTTCCTTAGCGCGGCTAATGGATTCCTTGTAGAAAGAATTTCCACCATCAATGATAATGTCATCAGCCTTCAGATAATTCTTAAGATTATTAATAATGATATCAACAACCTGTCCTGCAGGAACCATCAACCATATCACACGGCGTCCCTTGAGAGATTGGGCAAGATCATTCACGGTAGAAACAGTGGTCACTCCCTCTTTCTGGATCCTTTCCATTGCAGGTTTGCTAGCATCAAAAGCAACCACAGAATGACCATTCCGCGTCATGTTCAGTGCGAGATTGAAGCCCATCTTGCCGAGGCCAATTAATCCGATTTGCATGTTACTAACTTTAGAGTGATCAGGCGACAGCGCCACCGAGAAAGCTATTCAATGTCAGCACACCGATTAAACCCAGCACCGAAACGATCGTTTCCATCGTTGACCAGGACAAAAAGGTTTGTTTGAGGGACAAATTAAAATATTCTTTAAACATCCAGAAACCTGTGTCATTCACATGAGAGAACATAAGGCTTCCTGCACCCACGCTGAGCACCATTAATTCAGGAGATATTCCAGGGCCATGAGCCATAGATGAAACAATCCCAGCTGCTACAGTGCCCGCAACTGTGGCTGAACCAACGGATACACGAACTAATGCAGCGATCAACCATGCCATCACCAATGGTGAAAGTGAAAGCTGACCGGCACGCATCGCTACTTCCTGAGCAACACCACTATCAATCAGCACTTGCTTAAATCCTCCACCCGCTGCGATCACCAGCATGATCATTGCCATGGATGAAATGGACTCTCCCAGGAAATTCATGACCTGCTTTATCTGCATGCCCCTTCTGAAACCAAGAAAGTAGCAAGCCAGTAATAAAGAGATGAGCAAGGCAACGACAGGATCGCCGGCCAGTAATATGAATGAGTTGGTTATACCGAGAAAGCTCTTTCCAAAAGTTGCAAGTGATATCAGAAAAACCGGAAACACAGCAAGTCCAAAACTCAATCCAACAGAAGGAAGTGAAGTGAAAGTCTCAACAGGAGTGGATACTTTAATCTCGCCGGTCTTTATTCTCTTCATGAAAGAACCGAACAATGGTCCTGCAACGATAACGATGGGTAGCGCCAGCACCATTCCATATAAAAGTGTCTTACCAAGATCTGCCTGAAAGATGGATGCGATCGCCGTTGGACCAGGATGAGGCGGAAGAAATCCATGGGTCACTGATAACGCCGCAGCCATCGGAACTGCTACCCATAGCAAAGGAACTTTCGATGTGAAGGCTACAGAGAAAACCAATGGAACGAGAATGACAAAGCCTGCATTATAAAAAAGAGGGATGCCCACAACGAGTCCGGTGAGCATCATCGCCCATGGCAATCTTTCCTTTCCGAATTTACGAATGAGTGTTTCGCTGATCTGCCGCGCTGCACCGCTCATCTCAATCATCTTACCGAACATGGCACCAAGTCCCAGCACCATGGCAAGTCCACTCAGTGTATCTCCCACTCCTGTTTGAATTGACTTGATGACAAGCTCCGGAGCAATGCCAAGAGAAAGTCCGGCAATGATCGAAACAATCAATAAGGCAAGAAGCGGATTAAGCTTCAGCAAAATCAAAACCAACAACAAAACAATGCAGCCGGTAACGATCAGCAATGCCATACTTAACTGTTAGCAATCTGATTTAAAGAATGAAAATCTGATGCCAGATGAGGATAGAGGTTCTTGTAGACTGAGAAATACTGTTGATACTTTTTATGAAGGATCATATCCGGATTAAAGACACGCTCATTTGGAAATTGGAAATCACTTTCCACTTTCAAGGCTTCAAATCCAATAAGGGCAGCACCCAATGCCGACGCATCTTCTGTTCCACGGACCGTAAACTCTTTGCCAAATATATCGGCGATGATCTGTACCCAATGCGGGCTCTTGATAAAGCCTCCGCTTGCGATAACCTTTTCAAAAGATCCTGAATTCTCTTCCACTACTTCTGCAATAGAAAGAAGTGAGTATCCGACACCTTCCAGTATGGCACGCATAAAATGTTCAGTCGTGTGACGCTGACGAACACCAATGAACACACCTGAAGATTCAGGATCAAAAACCGGAGCCCGTTCTCCCAAAACAAAAGGAAGAAATATTAACCCTGCTGATCCCGGAACGACACCACTGGCACGTTCACCAAATGTTTTAACATTAACTTTCTCTTTCAGAAATTTCTCTGCGAACCACTGGACGAGAATTGCTCCATTGTTGGTGGCTCCTCCAGTGATGATGGTCTTGTCATTCAGTAAATAGTTGAATGATCTTCCCTGGGCATCGGGAGTATTCTTCGTTACTGCTTTTCGGACAGCACCGCTGGTACCAATTGTCAGTGATAAGGTCTTCTCATCCATGGCACCGCTGCCAAGATTGGCAAGGCAACCATCACTGGCACCCATTACCCACTGCACGCTGGCTGGAAGACCTAACTCCTTTGCAAGGTCTTCACTGGGATTTTCAAATACCGCTAGTGGTGAACAGGGAGTTGAAAGTTGTTCAACAGAAATTCCGGCCATCTCTACTGCCTTGTGCGACCAGGTGCGTGTAGCAATGTTGAATAGTCCGGTTGCGGACGCTATAGAGTCATCGATGATAAATTCATGAAAGAATTTTCCCCAGATATATTCTTTGATACCAATAAACTTAAATGCAGAGGCTGCAATCTGTGGTTGATTTTTTTTGATCCATCTCAACTTGCACAGAGGAGACATGGAATGGATTGGTGTACCGGTTTCTTCGTAGATCTTTTGACCACCGTTGTTGATGATCTCTATCGCCTCATTCTTGCTGCGTAGATCCGCCCAGATAATAAGTGGTGTTAGCGCTTCTCCGTTTTTATCCACGCCCATCAGACTGTGCATGGCGGTGCTGAAGCTGACAGCATCAACTTTTCCGTTGACTTTATCAGCCGCCATCTTTATAATCTTTTTGACAGCCTGAAAGATCACCTCAGCGTCCTGCTCCGCATAATCCGGTATAGGGCGTTGAGTGGTGTAAAATTCCTGGGCGTTTGCCAGTACTTCACCTTTTTGGCTAACAACAAGGGCCTTGGCACTCGTTGTTCCAATGTCTACGGCAAGGATGTATTTCAATTTTCAGGATTAAGGGTCCTGAAAAATAGAGAAACGAATTGACTAATAAAATGGATTAGCGCTTCAGGAACTTGAAAGAGCTCTGGGAATTGGAGTTGTCTTTTACTGCCAGCAGATAAACGCCGGTAGGAAGGTCTTTTACTTTGATACGAATTTCAAATTCATCAACGATCTCAGTTTCTACCTCCAATGAGTTTCCGATAATATTATGAAGGGTGAGCTTCATATTCTTTGCTGTCGGGGTCTCAAATTGTACACTGATGTAGTCTGTGGCAGGATTGGGGAAAATTTTCACCGATTTTATAGGGTCCTGACCTTGCAAAAAGGTATCACGCTGCTGGGCAACCGCAAATTGGCCCATCAAAAGCAGGAAAACACTAAAAATAATTGCCTTCACACACCTCATAATGCAGATATACGTCGTTAGATACCCTTTAGATGCAAAATGGAAGCCAAAGGTTTAAAATCTGGCGATAATTCTCCAAAAATCGTAGACGAACTGCATTAGCCAGCAAGATTTCTGAAAGCCAGGGGTAGAAACTCAATCAAATCTCCCGCAATCAGGGAATCCATTCCTTTTTCCCGGGCTGCCAGATCCCCCGCCAATCCATGAAGGAATACCCCCAGAATTGCCGTCTCTTTTGAAGAGTAATTTTGGGCCAAAAGACCTGTGAGGATTCCCGTCAACACATCACCTGTTCCACCTGTAGCCATGCCTGGATTTCCGGTGCTGTTAAAATAGACTTCACCTTCCGGTGTGGCGATGGAAGTGCAGGCGCCCTTCAGCACAATCACACACTTGATTTGTTTTGCAAGGTGAATTTGTTTCTGAAGTCGTTCGAAATCATTTTTCCATGATCCCACCAGTCTTTCAAATTCTTTTGGATGAGGTGTGAGAATACTTCCTGATGGAATTGTGTTGAATAATTCACGATTGGCACTGATCAGATTCAATGCATCTGCATCAATGACAAGGGGTTTGCCCTGATCAAGAATTTTACTGAGTGCTTTCAACGTTTCAGGTGCCTGACCTAATCCCGGTCCGATTCCAATAACATCGAAAGACTCTGTTGATGAGATCCCTGAAAAGAAATCAAGCGAATCCACAGAAGCCATGGCCTCCGGAACAGATGATTGAATGATGGAATATCCTGATTTTGGAATGTGCACGGTGAGCAATCCAACTCCAGCGCGAAGACAGGCGCGTGCAGCTAATATGCATGCACCCATCTTTCCAAAGCTTCCGGCAATTATCAATGCCTTTCCATAATCGCCTTTGTTGGAAAATACAGATCGCGTCTTCAGTATCTTACTTACTGACTTCTTTTTGAGATAAAAGTAGTGTGATGCCGATTCCTTAATGAAGGATTTATTAAGACCAATATCAACGAGATGCCATTGTCCTGTATAGGAGTTATTCTCCGGAAACATGAATGCAAGCTTTGGCAACTGAAAAGCTACTGTGTGATGTGCTTTTACAACGGCTCCTTCCGAATGCTGATCAGCAAAAAGTCCTGAAGGAATATCTACCGCAATACGAATGCAAGGATGGAGGTTAATGGCATTAATTGCTTTTGCATAAACACCTTCCGCTGAACGGGATAATCCTGAACCAAATAATGCATCAATTAGAATCGTGCATTCAGCAAAAATCTTCTCATCGGATGATTCAATGAATTCCGCAACATGGATCTTCTTTGGAAGCCGGTTCAGGTTGGCTTTGTAGTCTTCGGTCTCCTTTCCTTTTACAGGAAAGACCTTAACGGAAAATCCTGAATCGCTCAGCAGTCTTGCAATTCCTAACCCATCTCCTCCATTGTTACCGCTTCCGCAGACAATTCCAACAACGTTGAGGTGATCAAATCTCTCGGTAAACCAGATGACAAATTCCTGACAGGCTTTCTCCATCAGGTCAATGGATTTCATTCCACCTTCGCGAATGGTAAAAGCGTCCAGTTCCTTTGTCTGCTGTGTGTTGAGAATCTTAAGCACATGCAAATTTACCCTGAAAATCTGAAGATATAATCGGGCACTTATGCCTGAAGCAACTGGATCAGATTTCCGCAGGTATCATCAAAAACGGCGATGGTTACAGGCCCCATGCTTTTGGGTGCCGACTTGAAAACAACACCAAGCTTTTCCATTCGTTCATACTCCTCCTGAATATTGCTGACATTGAATACTGCCATAGGAATACCAGCGTCGAACAATGCTTTCTGGAAAACGGCAGCGGGCGCAAAGTCCATAGGTTCCAGCAACAGCTCTACTTCATCACTATCGGGAGATACAACGGTGAGCCAGCTGGCATTCCCCATTGGGATATTATGCTTCAGTTTAAACTTTAAAATATCTGTGTAAAATTTCATGGCGCGGTTCTGATCGGACACCATGACACTTGTGAGCTTGATCTGCATTTATTTCAAATATTAGTAATTGTTCAATTTTTAAAACCCATCATCCTTTGCTTCCCAAAGTTCAATCTTATTTCCTTCAGGGTCCATGATCCATCCGAACTTTCCATAGGAGTATTCATCAATCTTCCCCACAGTCTCAACGCCAGCATCTGTTAACGTCTTCATTAGTTCAGGAAGATTCTTCACTCTGTAATCCAACATACACTGTTTATTATTAGGCCCGAAGTATTCAGTATCAGATTTGAAAGGGCACCATACAGTACCTGCCGGAACTGCTGCATCCTTGTCGTTCGGATCCATCCATTTGAATACATAACCCCACTCTGTTGTGGCTAATCCCAAATGCTTGTTATACCAGGCATTGATCGTGGCAACGTCTTTAGCTCTGAAGAACACACCGCCAAGTCCGGTGACTTTTTCAGGATTGCTTTGAATCTTTGAGGATCCAGTAGTATTGGCCTGACGAAGGATGATCTTGTTTCCTTCCGGATCGAGAAGACTTACAAATTCACCATTATCGTCATTAGTGACTTCACCGAGTGTTTTGGCACCCTGCGCTTTTAACTCTTTAAGCATGGAATGAAGGTCATCCACACAATAGCTGATGACATATGACTTCTCTGTTCTGGAGAATATCTCTGAAGAAGAAGGAAGGACGTTCCATGTTGTATGATGAGCTGCCTTATCCTCAACATCAATCCAGTGAAACATCCCATTGATTCCAAGATGTTTCAAATACCAGCTTCTTAATTTATCAGGATCTTCAGATTTAATAAAGACCCCATTTATTCCTTTAACTCTACTCATGTACAATGGGTTTATTAATTATTAATTCATTCTTTTTAAGTAATACCGAACTGATCAGGCTGATCAGAATACCTACGGGCAAAATTTCTGTCAGTGTCATCCCAAATCTTAACAGCGGGTTCTTATATAATTCTTTTATCTGCTCCATTTCATCCCACAGGCTCCTTATGCCCGCATCATTCACTCCACTATTCACCGCCTTTTGCAAACGAAATGCAGTGTATTCATCCATAAAATCGCGAGCAGCAAATTTGAGATAAAATTCCCACGCCACGGCATAGCCAATGCTTGCAATTAAGGTGATCAGCAATCCAACTTTCAATGCTTCACCAAAGGTTATTAATCCCTCCAGGTTCCTGTCCCTGTGAAGTTTTATGCCTGCAAACACCATTGAGAAGGCAATCACCATCAAGACATAACCGATGATCTCTCCATTCTCAAAAGTGATTATACCACTCTTCCTGAAAGGAATCGCACCAAACATGAATGTCAGAAAAATGATACCCGCGCTCAGGCCAAATGTGAAAACTATTTTACTCATGCTCAGGTGTTAATTGGCAAGGGAGTTTTTCTGAGAAAATTCTTTTGTTTCAGGAGTGCAGCACTTAGCAACGTAAAGATTATTCCTACAGGCAGGATCTCCATCAATGTAATCCCGAAACGGATCAAAGGGTTTTTATACATCTCACCAAAGCTTTCCCATTGTTTTTTAGTCTCCTCAATTTCCTTAGGACTTGCACCGCTCTTTTCAATCTCCTCAAAACGCTTTTCCATCATCACTTTGGTGAATTCTTCACCTGTCCGTGAATAAATCACTTCCCAGGATAGTGCATACATGAGTGCACCTATCAATGCAATCAATATCCCAATCCTGGCAGCGTTAAGGAAAGTGATAATGCCATTGAGATGATTGTCGCGATACGACTTTATCCCAAAGAAAATGAGAGAAGAAGCGATGATCATAGTTGTGTAACCAATGATCTCACCATTTTTCATGGTCTCTCCCTTTTCAACCATCCCAATCGTTGCAAACATCATGGCTGAAACAATAGCTCCGGAGATCAGTCCGTAAATCAGAATTATTTTTTTCATCGGGCTTAGGCTTAGAGTTATTTTATCAATTTATATGTTACCAGGAAAAGCTTTGTGCCTGCAGTGGTCCTGAATGAAGTGGGAAACGATTCCCCCGACAAGTCATAGCAAACCGTTAGCATATCTTCCTAAAGTTTGTAAATGGCCTTGAAAACTTTGCCTTTGTTAGGGCCCTCGTTACCGGTGATCTCCATTTTATTACCCTCGAGTAATCTTGAGGTACCTCTGTCATTCTGCATTTCATACGATTCTCCGCTAAGTTTCAGGAAGATGGTTTTAGTTACTTCTGCCGGGAAAGCACTGCCTGCGAGTTCTGCACTCTGCGCCTGCCACTGACCGTCCAGATTGGGATGATTCATGAGTATTTGGATTAGGATGGAAAAGATAAAGGATGTCATTTGTTTTTCGATTTATACCTCAAAAATGAAGTGTAACGCAGGAAAAGCACTCATCCGAAAGTATGAATTTGAACTAATCGGTACTAAAGAAGGAGTTTTAAGCAGGCATCAGGCTGATGCTGTAAGAAAATAAAGTTCTTAAGGGATGAGGCGGAGTTCTTTGGCGCGTTGTATTGCCTGCGTGCGACGGCTGACATCCAGTTTCTGAAAAAGGTTTGACAAATGGGATTTGATGGTGCTGACTGAAACAAAAAGCTTGTCGGCTATCTCCTGATTGGAAAGTCCCTGGGAAATCAGTTCCAGCACTTCCTGTTCCCGCTTGCTGATGCTCAGTCGATTGAGGGTTTCGGAATCCAGTTTGAAATCCGGATACGTGACCACCACTTTTTTTCTTGTTAATCGCAACCCCACCCAGACACCCAACGCGGTAAAAAGAATAGCGATCACCCCTACATAAAATTCAATGGAAAGGTCACGGATAAAAAGTCTGTACTCAAAGTACTTGAGAACCGCTACGAGTGCAGCCAGTGAAAGTCCGTAAAGAAAAATTGTCTTTTTCATTTCCTATCCAGCCCAGCCTTCGCGATCCAGGCTTCGGTATTGAATTGCTTCTGCAAGATGCTCAACTTTAATTTCTTTTGAGTCGGCAAGATCGGCAATCGTTCTGGAAACTTTCAGGATTCTGTCATAGGCTCTTGCAGAAAGTCCAAGCCGCTCCATTGCGGTCTTTAATAATTTGACCCCCGCTTCGCTGATAACACAAATATCCTTGACCATGTTAGACGGCATCATGGCATTGCAATAAATACTACTCTGATCTTTAAATCTTTCTGATTGAATTTCCCGTGCTTTTACAACACGTTCACGGATCTGATCACTGGTATCTGATTTCCGCTGTGCCGTCATTTCATCAAAACTAACGGGCACTACCTCCACGTGCAAGTCGATCCGGTCCAGCAATGGTCCGCTTACTTTGCTGAGATAGCGTTGAACAACACCGGGACCACAAACACATTCCTTATCGGGATGATTATAATATCCACAGGGGCAGGGATTCATGCTGGCAACGAGCATAAAGTTCGCGGGATAGTCGATCGACACTTTTGCACGCGAGATGGTCACCCTGCGTTCTTCCATAGGTTGGCGCATGACTTCCAGCACCGTACGCTTGAATTCAGGAAGCTCATCAAGAAACAGTACGCCGTTATGTGATAATGATATCTCTCCGGGTTGAGGATTACCTCCACCACCGACAAGGGCTACATCAGAAATTGTATGATGAGGGCTTCTGAAGGGACGGGTAGTCAGCAAAGAAGCATCCTTACCGATCTTGCCCGCGATCGAATGAATCTTTGTTGTCTCCAGTGCTTCGTTCAATGTCAATGGCGGAAGAACGGTTGGCAATCTTTTCGCCAGCATGGTTTTACCAGCACCGGGCGGACCGATCATAATAACATTGTGACCGCCTGCTGCTGCGATCTCCAAAGCACGTTTGATATTTTCCTGACCTTGTACATCTTTGAAATCAGAGTCATAGGTATTGGCTTTGCTTTGAAAAATATCACGGGTATCAATGACCAGCGGTTCTATCTTGAGCTTTCCTTCAAAGAAATCAATTGCCTCTTGCAAAGTCTCCACACCTATCACATCCAGATTATTAACGATGGCTGCTTCACGGGCATTTGCTTTTGGCAGAACAAACCCTTTGAAGTTTTCCTTTCTTGATTGAATGGCGATAGGAAGCACACCTTTAATGGGACGAAGAGTTCCATCAAGAGAGAGCTCTCCCATGATGATATACCTTTCCATGTCAATGCCAATGATCTGACCCGAAGCCTGAAGAAGCGTTAATGCAACAGGAAGATCATAGGCGGAGCCTTCCTTTCGGATGTCAGCGGGCGCAAGGTTTACCACGACCTTATTACGTGGCATGTGAAAGCCGGCCGTCTTTATTGCAGACTCCACCCGATGCTCGCTTTCTTTTACAGCCGTGTCCGGCATACCGCTGATATACAAGTGCTGTCCCTGTGTGACATTTACTTCGACGGTGATGGTTCGTGCATCCACTCCAAAGACTGCACTCCCATAAGTTTTCGCTACCACGATCTGATTGTTATGATCGCTAATATGGCCAAGGGGAAGAATAGTTGCAATCAGGGAAGACACTCACCTGTGAATGGAGAGCGGAGAGAAAGATCGGGAGGAATTTTAATAAGGTTTTCCTGATAGCAGCCGCTATCCGGAAGAAGCAAAAACTATTTTACCTGCTTCTCAATCAAGAGCATCAGGATATGAATGATCTTGATATGAACTTCCTGTATCCGGTCGGCATAGCCTTTATGAGGAACACGGATTTCAATGTCTGCAACGGGTCCAAGCTTTCCACCATCATTTCCGGTAAGGGCAATGGTCATCATACCTTTTTCCTTCGCCACCTTCATGGCTTGCAGAACGTTTGCGGAGTTGCCGCTGGTGCTCAATCCTAATAACACATCGCCTCTGTTACCAAGGGCTTCGAGATATCGTGAAAAAATAAACTCATAACCATAGTCATTTCCAACGCAGGAAATGTGACTGGCATCAGAGATTGAAATGGCAGGGATGGCCTTGCGATGGTCACGGTATTTTCCCGTGAGCTCTTCAGCGAAGTGCATGGCATCACAATGAGAGCCGCCGTTGCCACACGATATAACTTTTCCTCCTGAATTGATAGAGTCGGCTATCATTTTGGCCGCTGACTCAATTTTACCTAAAGTAGTCTTGTCTTTTAAGAAGGCAGATAAAACATCCGACGCCTGAGTAAGTTCCTGTTCGATCAGCGATTGATAGCTCATATTTTCTTTGATGATTCGGCACCTTTCGCCGCTTCCTGGAAGTCGTAGATTTTTGCTTTTAGCACATTATTCTCTTTCACAAGCTCTTCCTCGCGTTTTTTAATTGTTCGCCTATCAATAAGGAACCAGATGAAATCGACGAGAAAGAAAGCAAGGCCGAGAAATGATACATACTTAAACCAGGGTATATATTTCAGCAGACCCAGCAGATCCATGTGGCCGTCCACCATTACTGTAAAGATAAATGCACCGATCTGATACGCCGCAAAAGCCAGATACAGATAAAGTCGCTTTCTATTCATCGGATAAAATTCTCTTAAACTTACTGTAATTCTGTTAAATCAAAATCATGGCAAATGCGAAGAATGACAAATGGCAGTACCGATGTCAGTTTTTCTGGATTGTGCTCAGTTTCCAGTATACTCCCCTGTGCTGGATGAGATCGTCATGCGTACCGCGCTCAGCTATCTTCCCGTCCTGGATCACAATGATCTCATCAGCATGCTGAATAGTGCTGAGCCTGTGGGCGATAACCAATGAAGTACGGTTCTTCATCAAATTGAATAATGCTTCCTGAACCAGCTTTTCGGATTCTGAATCAAGAGCAGAAGTTGCTTCATCAAGAATAAGAATTGGAGGGTTTTTCAACACCGCACGGGCAATACTCAGTCGCTGGCGCTGTCCTCCTGAAAGTTTGGATCCACGTTCTCCAATAAAAGTCTGATATCCTGATTCGGTCTGTAAGATAAAGTCGTGTGCGTTGGCAATTTTAGCTGCGTTGATGACGGCTTCCTCACTCACTCCGGGCATGCCAAAAGCGATATTGTTAAAGATCGTATCGTTGAATAAGATGGACTCCTGCGTTACCACACCCATGTGCTTGCGGAGAGATTCAATTTCATAATCACGCAATGACCTGCCATCAATGCAGACATCTCCCTGCGTTGGATCATAGAAACGCGGAACAAGATCTGCGAGGGTTGACTTGCCTCCACCGGAAGGTCCGATCAATGCAACCGTCTTGCCCTTTTCGATGGAAAGATTGATATCTCTTAATACGAGATTTGAATCATAGGCAAAGCTGACGCCCTTAAACTCGATGTTCTTTTCAAATCCACTGAGAACAACAGCGTTTGGTTTGTTTTCAATCAATGGAACGGTATCGACCAAAGTGAAAATACGTTTGGAAGATGCAAGTCCTCTTTGAAGGGAAGTTATGCCATTGGAAAATTCTTTAGCTGGCTGGATGATCATGGTGAACAATGCCAGAAATCCCAGGAAGACTTCCGGTTCAAGAACTCCATCCAAAACAAGATTTCCACCATAGAACATGAGTACGATAATGATCATTACTCCAAGCATTTCGGAGACCGGCGATGCAAGCTCATTCTTGTACGCCATTGATTTACTCAGCCTGCGATAAGTACCAGCCTCTTCATCCATCTTTTTAATAATGTATCCGCGGGCATTGAATGCCTTCACCACACGCATGCCGCTTAATGTCTCTTCCAGGATATTGACAATTTTTCCAAGAGATTCCTGAGCCTGAACGGCCTGTCTTTTCAATCGCTTGATGATCTCCGCAAGAGCACCACCCATCAGAGGCAATACCAGTAATGTGAATAATGTAAGCTTTACAGAGATCGTAAACAGAATTGCAAAATAGATAATGATGGTAAGCGGTTCTTTTAAAACAGCCTTAAGACTGCCCATGACCGCCACTTCCACTTCCTGGACATCGTTTGTAAACCTGGACATCAGATCACCTTTGCGTTCGTTGTTAAAATATCCTATGTGAAGTTTGGTGACACTTCTGAAAATGTCCATCCGGATATTCCTGACAATGTCGGCGCGCAGTTTGGTAGCAAAGACCCTTTCCAGGTAACGAAAGAGACTGGCCAGCACAACCGAAGAGAATATCAATATGCAAACAAACAGTAATGCATCGATCGGACCTTTATCGCGAACGACTCCTAAAAAATAATGATTGAATACCTTGACAGCATAATCTGAAGAAAGCTCAAAGGATGGAATGGGCGGCACCACCACAGCGCCCTTTCCCTGCTTGAACAAAACACCCAGCATTGGGATGACCAGAAGAATATTCAATGCGCCGAAGAGAATTCCCAGCACCGCAAAAACAAAAAAGAACGTGATGTTCTGACCTGTATTCTGGGCATAAGAAAGTATTCGAAAGAAGTTCTTCATTCTCTATGGAAGGAATTAAAAATCGTACAGACGTGAAGCAATATTCCACCGCAATGCGATAGAGGTAACGGTTGAATTATTATCAAAAGCTGCTTTCGGGCTTTTGCTGGATCGGAATGTTCCCTTCAAATCGATGAAGAAATTATGCCTGAACATATAGGAGGCCATTACATCCGTGAACATAATTGTATTGTCGTAACCCTGGGCTATTTTATTGTTAAACTCCTGCTGACGGGTTGTATAGCTCTTATTAATATCTCCTCCCCAGTTTACATAAGGAAGGTCAACAGCCATGCCATCCACCGTCTCATCTCTTCCTGTTTTAACATAGAATGACTTGACAGTAACATTCAGCCTGGGAATAGGTTGATAACGAATGATCGCGGCAAGCTCATAAAAATTGGCACCCAGGGGGTGAGCCATGGGCTGGAGATAATTTGTATAGCTTGTATAGAAGTTGGCATGTGAATAGGTGAATGGCCGCACCACATTTGCCTCCATCTGCAGATCAAGGTTATTGATACCTGCTACGTCAATGTATTTCAATCCACCCTGAATGGCGAACTTATTGGCCCACCAGCCATTTCCGGAAGTGATGTTGTTCAATACAAATTCATCCAGAACAAACTGTCCGTAAAGTGAAAGTCTTTTGGCAACAATCCATTTCCAGTCCAGACCAACGATCGCGTTGTCAGAGCTTCCATTTTGCTGTTCGATGGACCGATAGAAAATAACAGGGTTCAGATAGTTCAGTTCAAATGTTCCACCATTGATTGAGTCTTGCGGTGAAAACACGACGGATTCAAATACACCGATATTAAATTTCTTACCAAGATTCATGCTGAGGTGATGGAAGGCAACATATTTCTCCGGATAATGTGTTCCTGCAGAAGCTCCGGTTGGTGATGAAGGGAAGCTTGCGGTCATACGATTCATCTGAAACAAATAGTTAAGTTTCCAGATCTTCAGATTGGCACGAAGAAACTGACTGGGTGGTGCAAAGTCAGACATGATCAAAGAACGAAAGCCATTTCCAATGTTCGTCCGGTCGTGGCCGAATTGCATGTAAATGTGCTTTGAAATATTGAAGTCGATGTAAGCACGAGCCTCGAAGAAATCCACTCCTCCATTTTTAAAGTCTTTCCAGAACCCCTGGTGCGGAACGGTATAGTATCCATACAGGCTTGAGAATTCTGTGGCATACATGGGAAGCCTTGCCTGATTATCGCTTAGATAAGTATAGAAACCGATTTTCTTGTCGATCATCCCCCTGATCTCCACACCACGGGTATTTATAAAAAGGGAACTGTTGGAACGGGAGTCTTTTCCCATTCCGACATAGAGGACAGGATTGATATGAAGATCGAAGTCAGGCTCCTCAACATGATAGAGATCTGACTTTTTCCGAAAGAGAGTTTTTAAGATAGGTGTTTTGCTTTCGTTGGTTTGTGATTGCGACCACTCCCAGTTGTCATTGCGAAGGTATTCGAGATTAAACTGGTCGGATGGCGATTGAAAAACGTTCTCTTTTAACTGAAGCGAATCCAGCATTGCTACAATAGCAGAACGCTTATAAGGTTTGACGGAAGTAAAAAGCTCTTTGGTGATCACTCCTGACTTGATCTCATAGCGATCGATCTTATGATAGTATTCTTCGTTGAGGGAGGCGTTGGTACTTTGACCGGAAACTCCCGTGGCGATAGTGCTTACTATAAAGAGTACCAGTGCCCGGCTCATGAGTGACAATTTGGAGTCTGGAGAAATACCGGGATAAAGTTCTGAGGCGTTTTTTGTGCTCATGCAAGCCGTTTAGGCCTAATTTTGGATCAAAAATACAACTGAAATCGATCTTTTTAACAATCTCTAAAACCCTCATTGCAAATCGCTGCAGGCTTTTTATCTTTGCAGTCCTTTAACGAAAAAGTAAAGATTCAAATGAAAAAAGGCCTTCATCCAGAGTATAAAGAAGTGGTTTTTTGGGACACATCAAGTGATTTCAAGTTTTTGACCCGTTCTACGCTAAAAACAAAGGAAACCACTACCTGGACCGATGGTAAGGAATATCCTGTCATTAAGGTCGAAGTTAGCTCAGCTTCACATCCGTTTTTCACGGGTAAGAAGATGTTTTTGGACTCTGCTGGTCGTGTGGAAAAATTCCAAAAGAAATACACAAAGAAGGCTTAAGCTTTTCTTTCCAGATAATAACAAAAGGTCTCCGAGTGAGGCCTTTTGTGTTTTAGGAGCCCTGCCAGAGATCAGGGTTAAGCTCAATAAAAGTTTTATTTTAGCACGATGAATCCAATTGTATTTGATGACCCTTCCATCCGTACGAATCTCCTGCCTTTCACTTTTACACGACCTGTTGGAGCTATCAGAATCGGCATTCTCACCATCATCGAAAAATGGGAGAAGCACCTGGGCACATCTGCTTCATACCTGACGCAGGATTATCTCTCTGAAAAATTTCTATTCTCTAGCGCATCTGAAAATCTGTTTATCAATGGAGCGGTTTGCCCGGATGAAGAGCTTACAAAAAGCATCAATGACCTTAAGATTGGTGAAGCGTTAACAAAAGATGGTACTATCCTAGCTTGTGTTTCGGGGAACAAAGACTGGAACAATCCAACTTCAAAAAAAGAATACAGCGGCACAGTTACCTTAATCGATCAGGTTTGGAAAATATTCCAGTACAATGGTGCTCAGATCCGTTCCGATTTTAACCTGATCACAAAAGGAAGAAAATCAGCAGGGATCAGTGATCCCCACACAAGGACTTATTCTCCTGAAAATATTTTTGTTGAAGAAGGTGCCGTGATACAAGCAGCAACTCTTAACGCATCAACAGGACCCATCTACATTGGTAAAAATGTTCAGATACAGGAAGGTTCTTTAATACGTGGCCCCTTCTCTGTTGGTGATGAATCTGTAGTGAATATGGGGGCCAAGATGCGCAGCGATACAACGGTAGGACCTTATTGCAAGGTCGGCGGTGAAATCAGCAATGCGGTGATCTTTGGCTATAGCAGCAAAGTTCATGATGGATTCCTGGGAAGTTCTGTTCTTGGTGAATGGTGCAACATGGGTGCGGATACCAACACCTCGAATCTCAAGAACAACTATGATAATGTGAAGCTCTGGAATTATGGCAAGCAGGGCTTTGCCAATACAGGATTAACATTTTGCGGATTGATGATGGGGGATCATACCAAATGTGGAATTAATTCAATGTTTAATACGGGCACTGTGGCAGGCGTTGCATCTAATATTTTTGGTGACGGATATCCAAGGAACTTCATCCCATCTTTTGCGTGGGGTGGTGCCGCAGGCTTCATGACATATCAATTGAATAAAGTTTATGAAACGGCGGCGAAAGCCATGGAAAGAAGAAACATTACATTGTCAGAAGTAGATAAGAAGATATTGAAAAATGTTTTTGATCAGTGCGCAGGTGAACGCGTTTGGGAAAAGAAATCATGAGATTCTCCGACATCCCAGGACTTAATGAAATAAAACAAAAGCTCATTCGCTCAGCGAAAGATGGCAAGATCGCACACGCTCAACTTTTTATGGGACGTGAGGGTGCACTTAATCTTCCCCTTGCCATCGCCTATGTTACTTATTTGCATTGTACCAATCGTGGCGAGACGGATGCCTGCGGAACGTGTTCTGCCTGCACCAAGAATTTAAAATACATTCATCCCGATACACATTTTGTTTTTCCGGTATCCAATGTAAAGGCCGATAAAGATGATGATCGATTTCGTGCTGACACGATGAAGAACTGGCGGGCATTTCTGCTGGAGCAACCTTTTGGAAATGTGAGCGACTGGACAACGTCTTATGGAGGAGAGGACAAGCAGGCAATCATTTCGCGGGAAGAAAGTCGTGAGATCGTTAAAACACTTTCATTAAAACCATTTGAAAGTCCGATCAAAGCTATGATCATCTGGCAACCGGAATACATGCACTCATCTGCCGCAAATGGCATTCTGAAAATTGTTGAAGAACCACCTCCTAATACATTCTTTATTCTCGTTTCAAATAATGCAGAACGACTGTTGCCTACAATTTTATCACGAACACAGCATGTGCTTGTTCCTCTTCTTTCGGATGATGATCTGGAAAAATTCCTTTCGCAGCAACCAGGTTTAGAGGAAAAGAAAAAGAGAAAGATCATTGGGGATGCTGAGGGAAATGTGCGGTTAGCATTATCACTGATCGAAACTGAGGAAGAAGACAATCACGAAAGAATGGCCCGGTGGATGCGTGCGTGCTTCAAGCGTGATTATGCAACGTTCCTTGCATTGATGGATGAATTTCATGAAGCCGATCGCCTCCAACAGCAATCGTTGTTACACTATACTCTCACCATGATGCGTGAGGCATTGCTTACATTGTCGGGAGCTGATTCTATTTTAAGAAGTCGTGATGCGGAACAGAAATTCATTCAGGATTTCAGCAAAGTAATGACCGTTAGCCGGATTGAAAGAGCCAACCACTTGATCACAGACGCCACTTACCATCTTGAAAGAAATGGAAGCGCAAAGATGATATTCCTTGATCTGTCCCTGCAGCTATCGAAGGTGATGAATTCCTGAAATACTTTTCATTTACCCCTGACGTTACTATTTTAGCGAACTCAATTTTTCAGAACCATGAATAAACTATTTACCGTTGTCCTCACATTTCTGGTGCTCATGACAAGCTGCGCACAGAAAAATGATGTTATTGTAAAAATCAAGACACCGTATGGCGAAATGATTGCCATATTATATGATGATACCCCACTGCATAAAGAGAATTTCATCAAGCTTGCAGAGGCGCATTATTTTGACAGCCTTTTATTTCACCGCGTTATTCCTGACTTCATGATTCAGACGGGGGATTCAGCATCACGTCATGCTAATCCGGGTGAGTCTTTAGGCCGTGGAGGAAAAAGATATACTATTCCTGCTGAATTTCTCCCCAATCATTTCCATGAAAAAGGCGCACTATCAGCGGCCCGTCAGGGTGATCATGTAAATGTTACTAAAGCCTCCAGCGGAAGTCAGTTTTATATTGTGGATGGAGCTGTTCTTACCCCTGATGATATTAGAAACATGACTTGTGATGTACCTAAGACGATGACAGGTCTGAGGAAAATGTTTGATCAACTGGAGTATCAGCCATTGCTCGACTCGCTCAATAAATTATACTATGCAGGAGATATGAATGCCTATCAAAACCGGATCATTGAACTTGCACCACGTGTTGAAAGAGTAACGGGTATAAAGACAACAAAGCCTCCATTATCAGAAGATAAGCAGAAAATCTACACGACAGCCGGTGGAGCTCCTCATCTGGATGGAGAATATACTGTGTTCGGAAAAGTAATTAAGGGGCTGGAAGTAATTGATAAAATCGCTGCTGTGCCAAGAGATTCACTGGATCGACCTTTGGAAGATGTAAGGATGATCAGCGTCACAATCGAAAAGATGTCAAAGAAAAAGATCACAAAGGATTACGGCTATGTATTTCCAGTCGTTGAAAAGAAGTAATGAAAATTCTCGTTACCGGATCTAATGGGTTACTAGGTCAGAAGCTTACCCTTCTGCTTGAAAATGATCCTACCATCGAAGTGATAGCCACCGCCAGAGGGAAGCTTACCTATGCGTTATCCCGTGGAAAATTTGAACCACTGGATGTTACGAATGAGGAACAAGTTAGCAGGGTTATAAAATCTGTCAATCCGGATGTAGTCATTCATACTGCTGCGATGACTCAGGTAGATCAATGTGAAACTGAACGGGAAATCTGCTGGCTAAATAATGTTACTGCAGTTGAACATATTGTAAAAGCTTGTGAGCAAATCAACGCGCATCTGATCCATATTTCGACAGATTTTATTTTTGACGGAACAGAAGGTCCTCTTGATGAAAACGCTATCCCCAATCCTATAAGTTATTATGGTGAAAGCAAGCTTGCTGGAGAAAAAGCCGTTCAACAAAGCAAATTAAGATGGGCAATTTTGCGGACCGTACTTGTGTATGGAGTTACACCTGATATGAGCCGATCCAATATTGTCCTTTGGGTTAAGAAAAGTCTGGAGGATGGCAAAACCATCAATGTTGTCAATGATCAATGGCGCACTCCTACCCTTGCAGAAGATCTTGCGATGGGCAGCATGTTAGCCGCAAAGAAAAAAGCTACAGGAGTTTTTAATATCTCTGGCGAAAAGATGATGACGCCGTATGATATCGCCTTAGAAACAGCAGATTTTTTCAAGCTGGATAAGGCCTTGATAAAAAAGACAGATTCAACCCAATTCAAACAAACAGCAAACCGGCCGCCAAAGACAGGGTTTATTATAGAAAAAGCAAAACGCGAATTGGGCTACCAACCTCACTCATTTTCAGAAGGACTCAGTACAATTAAAAGTCAACTTGAAAATCTAAAGATTCGATAATACAATTTAACCCTTAGCCTCCTTCTTCTGGCTCATCACTAAGTAATAAACCGGAATACCAATCAACGCTATGATCAGCCCTGGCCAGGTGAATTTGGGTTTATAAATAATCAAAAGTGTACAAAACATTGTACCCATCGCTATATAAATAGCCGGCAAGAAGGGGTATCCAAAAGCTTTATAAGGACGTTCCGCTTCAGGACGCTTCTTTCTTAAGATAAAAATTCCAATGATGGTAAGGATATAGAATAATACCACCACGAAGGATACCATGTCCAGAAGGTCGCCATACTTTCCACTGAGGCACCAGAAGCATGAAAGTGCGCATTGCACCCAAAGTGCATACTGAGGAACACCAAACTTATTCAACTGTCCTGCCTGTTTAAAAAACAATCCGTCCTTGGCCATTGTATAGCAAACACGGGCACCCGCAAGGATCAATCCATTGTTACATCCAAATGTAGATACCATGATCATTAATGCGATGACGATCGTTCCTGCATTTCCAAAAATTACGTTTGAGGCGGCCACTGCAACACGATCTTTATCAGCAAAAGCAATCTCACCTAACGGCAGCACTGCTGTGTACATAAGATTCGCTGAGACGTAGATTATCGTCACAATGAAAGTCCCGAGAAATAAGCTGAGACCAATATTTCGTTGTGGGTTTTTCATCTCACCACCGATGAAGGTCACACTGTTCCATGCATCGCTGCTGAAGATTGAACCTACCATGGCAGAGGCTATTGCACCGAAGGCGCCAATGGTCATGTAGGTTTCAAAAGTTCCATCAGCATTTAGCTTATGCATATCCCAGGCATTCGTCCAGTTGGCGTCCCAGACATTTTTATCCATCATGATGAATCCAAAAACGATAAGGCCAAACAAGCTTGCGATCTTTGTTACTGTAAATACACTTTGAATAGACTTTCCTCCTTCTACTCCACGTGTATTGACATAAGTCAGGAAAATAATAAGGACGATGGATATCACCTGTGCCGGTGAAATGTTTATTGAACCCAGACTCAGCAAAATAATATCTTCACTTGCGGCAGGCACGAGGTAAGCCAGGAATTTGGAGAACGCCACACCTACCGCAGCAATCGTTCCGGTTTGAATGATCATGAAGAAACTCCAGCCATATAAAAATCCAACGAGTGGATTATAAGATTCTTTAAGGTAGACATACTGACCACCTGCTTTTGGGAACATCCCACTCAACTCACCATAACTGACCGCAGCAGTAATTGTCATGAATCCAGTGATCAACCAAACTCCTACCAGCCATCCTGCGCTGCCGACATTTCTCAGGATATCTGCTCCGACAATAAACACACCGGAACCAATCATGGATCCAACCACGATCATCGTTCCATCCCAAAGTCCCATTACCGGTTTAAATTTATTCTCACTCATAATTATTTGAGATTTGATGATGTGTTATTTGAAAGATTGGAGTGAAGAAGTAATTAATCCGTGATTTCTGTAATCGGCTGACCAGTACAGCCACTGGGAAATTTTATTTTCAGCAGAACTGATAACGTCGGCGCAATATCAGTGATAACATGAAGTTGTGAAGAACTTCCTTTTCTTACACCCCACCCATAAAATAAAATCGGAACGTGAGTATCATACGTATATCCAGAGCCGTGGGTAGTTCCTGTTACATAAGAACTTGATAACCAGTTTGGCTCCAGCACAAATGCAATATCACCGGAACGTTTGGGATTGAAACCTCTAACAACACTTCCCTTGAGACCCTTCTCTCCGTAGTCGGAAGAACGAAGCGAACTTGAGGTGAATACATTGGCAACACCATCTGTACCCATCAGATACTGAGTGATCAATTCTGTTACAATTAACCTGTCAACTCCGGTTGATTTGGGATCTCCTGTGAAGGCTTCCTGATTTAAAAACACCTGATCATTGCTGATTTTCTCCACAATCTTTTTGTCTGGGAAGTATTTTTTCAGGAAATCATTAATACCTGCCTCTGCAAATGATTCACGGAATAATCCCGCAGGAATTTTATTGTCCTTGAGATATTGAGGAACATCAGAAACAGCGTGATCTGCGGTCAGGAACACGATATACTGTCCTGTTCCTACTTTCTTATCCAGCTCACTCAAAAGATCCTGGATATTCCTATCGAGGCGGAGATAGGTATCTTCAATTTCTACTGAGTTGGGGCCCATTGCGTGACCCACATAATCAGGACTTGAATAAGAGACCGTTAAAAAGTCAGTGATCTCATCCTTACCAAGCTCCTCTCCATCCAATGCTGCCTTCACAACATCTGTTAAAAGATCACAACCAAAGCCTGATGCTACAATCAATTCATAGCCGGTTGATTTTGTTCTCATCTGTCTGAGATTGTATGGAAACACCGGCTTCTCTTCTTTGCCTTTTATTCTGTTCTCATATGGAGAATCATCAGGACCGCTCTCTGTATATTGCTCAACCGGCAAGAGAGTCTTCCATTCCCGATTAAGGTATTGATCTGCCAGATTCAATGAATTGACTTTTTCAAGCCACAGAGGCAAGCCTGGTTTATAATAAGTACTGCTGATAAATTTACCACTTGGTGAGTCAAACCAATATGCGCCATCAGCCATGTGACCAGCCGGAAGAACCGCACCGCGATCTTTCATAGAAAGTCCAATAACCTTACCTCGCTTTTGGGTGGCAAGTTTTAATTCGTCTGTAATAGTTGTGGAAAGTAATCTCCAGGGAGATACGTCGCCATTCCCTACTTCAATCCCAACAGGTTTTTGATTCTCATCGCCAACGCAATTCACGGCTTTCTTTAAAGTCTTATCAAACCAATCATTTGCAATTATTCCATGAATGGCAGGTGTAGTACCTGTATAAACCGAAGCATGTCCCGGACCGGTATATGTTGGCACATAATTATAGTGCGCATTTTTGAGCATGAACCCATCGGACATAAGCCGTTTAAATCCTCCCGGGCCAAATTTCTTTTCGAAACGATATAGATATTCCTGCCTCATTTGATCCACTACAATACCAACTACCAACTTGGGTTTGTCCTGGGCACTAAGGCTTAAGGCAGCCACTGTCAGGATAATAAAAATCAAATGCTTCATAGCTTTTTTCATTCCTGCGAATATAAATGATTCAGGTTTAAAGATTCTAACTTAAAATGTGGGGAAATCTGAGTGTACAATGCAAAATCTGAAGATTAGGACCCGTCAATTATTACAGGATATTTCCTCAAATTCTTCGGCTTCCAGAGCCTGCTTGCGAATGATCTTTCCAAGATGGTCATAATAAATCACCACTGAAATACCTGCTTCTTCAATATGACGTTCGGTAAAATAGAGTGGCATGTCTTTGCTTCCCAGATTGATCACATCACTATACTGGATCGGAACAACAATCCCATGCTTGCTGCTGATTACCCCAAAAGCGTTGTCTTGTTTGACAATATAGATTTTCTCCCCTGAAGTGTCTTTTATAACAGTAAAATTCCGAATTCGGTCCATGGATATCTTTCTGGAATGAATGTTCATCAGCATCCATTGAAAATTCTTCTTCACAAGGGCCGTCGAATCATTCCAATATTGTATCTCCTCCCAATCAAAATTTCCGGAAGGCCTTCCGTCCAGCGTAATGAATCCATAGAATTTATCTTTATAAGCGATCCGCAATCCGGAATTATAAAATTTAATGTTACGGTCAAATACTGGTCGTATTAATATCTTTCTTTTGAGATCATACCAACCAAATTTCTTCTCTTTCAGCAAGGAGAACTGGGTTGAATCAACAGATACAATGGCATCATACTCAATAGGAATCAGAACTTTGCCCTCCTCGGTAAGAAGTCCTTTTTTATTCAGTCGTGTTACAAGAAAAACATTATTTGAAATTGCTTCCAGGTCATCAAAATCCAGAGTAAATAATTTAATTCCAGAAGCTGCATCATATACAGTTTTTCTTTTCCTGTCATCTACGATTACCCATGCGGATGAATCTCGATACTCTTTTAGCTGAAAATACGTGTTTTCAGAAAATGAGAGCTTTTGCCCAGCAGGCAGAAAGGCTTTAAGGGAATCATTTATCTGCATCATGGCCAATTGACCTTTAAACCAGACGCTATCTCCTTCATATAAGCTGGTCAACGCTTTATCATAAAGCTGTGAGCGATTATTCTCTGTTTGTAAACGGACCCATCCTGCCTGTTCCTGAATGGACTTGTAAGGAATGTTCTCAAATTTCTTAATGCCTTTCACGAATTCCTTTCCGTCTCTTTGTTGAATAAACCCAAAGGTTGCTTTTCTCAGCCGCTGTCGATCGAGTGGAATGACAAAATTCAGATAAGGGTCAATCACTCCTTCCAAAGACCCATTGCGAACCCAGTATTGCCGGGGAGCCCATCGCTTTACATCTTCAAAAACAAAATCCTCATTAAGAGAAGATCGTCCATTGATCTTTGCAATCAATGATGGTGTAGTAAGGACTTTCTTCCCCATTCTTTCTAAAACAATCAATGAGTCAATTGCATTTATGTCATCATAGTTATAGGGCAGCAATTGTTTTCCTGTCAGGCTGAACAATCCCCATTTATTACTTTTCTGCAAAGCCAGAAAGCGAGAAGCGACAGGTTGTGCATTCATAACGAAAGAGCCTATTCTGAATCCTGACTCATGCATCACAAAATTTCCGGAATCAGAAGTCAACAAAAGGTAACCCATTCCAATCTCTTTAGCCTCCTTCAATTTTCCATTCCACAGAATGCTTCCATCACGTGCCAGCAAACCGGCAGAAGTTACAAGCAAGCGTTCTGTTATTTCACCACAGCGATAATCTTCAGCAATGTCATCCAACAATGGAGCAATTACCTCTACCCCATGCTCATCCATGAATCCAAATTTTCCTGATTTAATGATCGGCACCCAATATGACTTATTCAATTTCTCCATTGACCGGAGAGAGTCTGTCATCCAGTTTTCATCGAAAATATTCTCGTCATCAGTTGTCTGAAGTTTATACAGGATATTTTTCGCAATAATGGCTGAGCTTCCTGATGGATAATTTTCAATAAACCATTGAAACGATTCAGGCGAACCTGAAGCAGTAGACATTTCAAGTATAGATTTCTCAGTGATTGAGCGATATGGGCTTTTTGGAAATTGCTTATGGAAAGCGATGAAGCTGGATAGTTTATGATCACCTGTTTTATCCTCAAATAACAATTTATCGAACCGTCTTTTTGCTTCATTGATTCTGACTGACGAGGGATATTTTATAAGAAATTTCTGAAAGCTCGACCAGGTATTAACTTTTAAGGCGTCGATGTAAGCAACTTCATCTCTTAATTCAACTGCTGCAGAAAGCTGAAGCGAACCTTTACGATGATCAATAAAATACTGGTACGATTCCTCCGTATTTAAACGTTTGGCATATTCAAAGGAAGCGCTATCGATCTTCACTCTGAGTTTTAACAATTGATTACTATCGAGCGGAATCTTCTTCAATCGCTCTCTCTCCTTAACAGATACCAGTTGAAGATTTCGTGTTGTAGATCGTGCATAGGAGTAAGCAGAATCAAGCTGGTAAGAAGGATTTACTGCATTAAAAAAATAAAGAGCAAGCAGATAGCGTGCTTCTGGATTTAGTGAATCCTTTGAAAGAGATTTACGAAGGGTCTGTTCAACCTTTGCCCATTTACCTTTTTCCATGCGACCCATTGCCAGCTTTTCAGGGCTGATCTGACCAAAGGCAGGCAAATTTAAAATCAGAAGAATAAGGCAGATCCGCATTCTGAGCATAGAAACGAAAGCAAGTTTCATTTATTCAACGAAACAAAGAAATTCATTCCGGTTTTTATCGCTGGCATCACTTCAATCGAATTTTAAACGAAATCAAAAAAAGACATAATGCAGGATTTAATGAATTCTTAATTTCTTAAAGTATTTTCGAAGCTCAAATTGAACAAATACATGAAGTCGATTTCTCTCCTACTTATCTTTTTATTGCAGATAATTCTCCTTTCATCATGCCAGAATGATAAATCAAAAAATGAGGCAGCTCAGCAAAAAATGGTCGAGCTATTACTTGAGAAAAGACTTTTTGCACATAATTCCCAAAATCCTTTCAATGCAGAAGCGAAGATATTCACAGTCGATTCCATCCTTGCGCTTCATTCAGAAGACTACGATAACAATGCACTCAATTATGTAAAAGCAAGTCATCTTCTTCAGGCCGGGCAGGAAGAGAAATCAATTGCAGCACTGACTCAACTATTAAAAAATGTTGACGGAACAAATACCAAGTTGATAAAGCTGATTACGTCAAACCTTGCTTTGTCATATTTGCGACTAGGCGAGCGATCCAATTGTATAGCCGGACACGCTGCTGAATCATGTATACTTCCCATAAAAGGATTAGGGATTCATACCAAGCCCATTGCATCACAAAAAGCAAAAGAGCTTTATCTATCTATACTAAATAATGACCCCAATGATCTTGAATCGCGCTGGCTCCTTAACATTGCCTGCATGACATTGGGAGAATATCCTAAAGAAGTGCCCGCTAAATGGTTGCTGCCAGGACTCGATGGTGATGCAGACAGCGTGAGAGTTCTGGCTTTTGAAGACGTGGCCTCTGACCTAAAACTGGATGTTAATAATATGGGTGGCGGAAGCATAGCTGAAGATTTTGATAATGACGGCTACATTGACCTTATGATCTCCAGCATCGGACTCGCTGATAAAATGCATTACTTCAAAAATAATGGTGATGGAACCTTCACCGATCTCACAGACAAAATTGGACTGACAGGGATCAACGGCGGCCTCAATATGATCCAGGCTGACTATAACAATGATGGATTTAAAGATATTTTCGTTTTACGAGGAGCATGGAAAAGGAGATTCGGCAAAGAGCCAAACTCTCTTTTGAAAAACAATGGTGATGGAACTTTTACTGATGTCACCGTTAACAGTGGACTTCTCTCATTTCATCCCACTCAGGCAGGTACCTGGAATGACTTCAACAATGATGGTTGGGTAGATTTATTCATTGGAAATGAAACAGTGATGAATGCCCCTGGCAGTAATGCAGTTCAGGAAATACATCCCTGCGAATTATTCATTAATAATCAGGATGGAACCTTTACCGATATCTCCCAAAAAGCGCAGGTCGATATTGTGGGTTTTATTAAAGGAGTAACTTCAGGAGACTATAATAATGACGGACTGAAAGACATTTTTATCTCCAGCATGAATGAAGGAAGAATGCTGTTAAAAAATAAAGGAGGTAAGGGGAAAGAAATAACATTTGAAAATGTAACCGCCGAAGCCGGACTTGATCTTGACAAAGGAAAAACATTCCCAACATGGTTCTGGGATTACAACAATGATGGCTGGCTGGATATTTTTGTTTGTGATTATACTTCAGAAAATTCACTCGCATATTATTTTGCTGCGGAAAACTTAGGGATACCTGCCGGCAATCCCGACAAGACTTTTTTATACAGAAATAATCAGGATGGAACGTTCACTAATGTTGCGAAAGAAGCAGGACTAAATAAAAATATTTTTGCTATGGGATCCAACTTCGGTGACATCGACAATGATGGATACCTCGACATGTATCTCGGCACAGGCAATCCCGCTTACGAATCTATCATTCCCAATAAAATGTTTAAGAACATCGATGGAAAACGTTTTGCAGACGTCACCACTTCAGCACGCGTTGGTCATTTACAGAAAGGACATGGAGTTTCTTTTGCTGATTTCGATAATGATGGAGATCAGGATATCAATATTGAAATGGGCGGAGCTTATGACGGTGATTCCTATCAGAATTCATTTTTCCTGAATCCCGGGCAAAATAATAATCACTGGATATCCATTGATCTTGAAGGAAGTAAATCAAATCGTGCTGCCATCGGATCAAGGGTTAAAGTGACTTTCAGGGAAAATGGAGTCTCCCGCAGTGTTTACCGTGATGTAAATTCAGGTGGAAGCTTTGGATGTTCACCCTTCAGAAGAGAAATTGGCATTGGTAAGGCAAACATCATTGACGAACTTGAAATCAAATGGCATGGCAGTGGTACCGTGCAGGTATTTCAGAATATAAAACCAGATCAGTTTATTAAAATCTTTGAAGGTAATGATGTGATTAAATTTGTTGAGTTAAAGAAGATAAATTGGCTGCTACCAAATCGGTTGTGCATACCAGTATTGGCAGGCGGTCGATAGAAAAACTTACCCCCCAGCGGGGTAGCGGATATCAATGTAGTCCTTGTAGATTCACACATTAATCGAATCTTATGAAACTACTGGCTCTCCTCCTTCTTTTTCCCTTTTTATGCATTGCTCAATCATCCATCACCCAGGAGGATCGGCAAAAAGCCAACAGTTTTTACGTTGCGTCTGATTGGTCCAATGCTATTACGGCGTATAAAAAAATTGCTGAAGCAGAACCACAAAACTGGAACGCGCGCACCCGACTTGGTGTATCATATCTCTCCAGTGGAAATTCAAAAGAAGCAGTCAAGTATCTGGAAGAGGCTGTGAAGATCGGCAACAACAATCTTTCGATGTATTACCTCGGAAGTGCATTTGCCATGACCAAACAACCGGATCAGGCTTTTCAATGGATTGAGAAATCAATTAAAAATGGATTTGCTCAGATAAGTGTTTTTGATGAAGATAAAAACCTTATGGCTCTGAAATCCGATTCCCGCTTCTCGAAATACCGGGATGAAATACTCAAAACTGTTTATCCATGTCGTTATTCTGAAAAATCACGAGCATTTGATTTCTGGATTGGTGAGTGGGATGTGAAAAACGTTCAAGGTCTGCCTGCCGGTAAAAGTAAAATCGAAGTAATGCTGGGAGATTGTGTGCTTCTCGAAAACTGGACCAGCGCCCCTCCCAATGCATACGCGGGGAAAAGTTTCAATCTCTTCAACAGTGCATCACAGAAATGGATCCAGACCTGGGTCGATGATAAAGGTGGCCTGATTGAATTTATCAATGGAGAATACAAAGACAATAAGATGGAATTCGTCACACATCCAGACGCTAAGAATCTTATAACACGATTAACCCTTTACAATCTCGGACCCGATCGCGTTCGACAGCATTTCGAAACGACCTCTGATGATGGAAAAACCTGGACAACTACCACGGATTTGAATTACTTCAGAATTAAGTAGAAATCAGTCCTAAAGGCCAAATTTTAACCCTTCAGTAACCTTTTCAAAATCCTTGCGTTTATTAGTTATAATTTTGTATAATATACAATGTATAACCAATGAGCAACAAAGGAATTGGCGAATTTGAAGAATTGGTTCTCCTGGCAGTCTGCATACAGGAAGGAACAGGTTACGGCATCTCTGTTAAAAGAGAGGTCGAGAAACATTCAGGCCGCAGCATTCTTCTAGGTGCTGTACACATAACACTTTACCGTCTTCAGGATAAGGGGCTTCTCAAATCTGAGCTTGGTGGAAGCAGCGAGAAACGGGGCGATAGGCGTAAAAGGCTTTTTAAAATCACAAAAAAGGGAATGGAACATCTCCGTGCTTCCCAGGAAGTGCGTCAAAAAATGTGGGGAATGATTCCACAGCTTAATACTGGCTCATGATGCGTCAACGTAAATCATTTGTACGCAGTATAACGGATAGCATTCTATCGCGCTTTATCGATTCATTGTATCTGGAGGAATTGCTTGGCGACCTGGACGAGATGTATGACGATCGGCGCTCTTCCAGAGGAAAATTTATCGCTGATTTCATGTACTGCTTCGACGCCGTTCATTTGCTCATCGGGTTCTCAAAATCAACACAGCATCAAAACAATCACACCATGTTTATCAGCAATATGTTCAGGATTGCCTGGCGCAATGCACTTCGTCACAAGCAATTCACTTTCCTTAATATTAGCGGACTTACTATTGGAATAGCTACTTGTCTGGCGATAGGACTTTATGTTTACGATGAGACTACTTACGACACGTTCCACACTAACGGGAATCGGATCTATAGAATAAATCAACCCATGATCTGGGGTGATTGGAATGGGAAGTTTGCTTCAACAGGTCCAGGTGTTGCAGAAGCACTGCGTTCTGATGCTCCTGAATTTGAAGAAGTGACAAGGATACTGGCCATGGGCGAAAGAACCGTTCGTGTTACGATTGATGGAAAGCCATCTTACTTCCCTGAAAAAAAGTTTTTCTCTGCGGAAGAGAATTTCTTCAAGGTATTCTCATTTGAATTCGTTCACGGAAATCCACTGACCGCATTAAAAGAAAATTATAGTTTAGTGGTAACTGAAAGCACAGCAGCTCGCTACTTCGGTAGTGAAGATGCCATTGGAAAGCTTATTGAACTAAAAAATTCAGATGGTACTTATACATCGTATACCATCAGGGGTGTCGTTGCTGATATACCAGTCAAATCACACCTTCAGTTTGACATGCTTGGATCATTGTCGAGTGTTGAAGAAATGAGAGACAATAGCTGGAAGTGGATATGGACAGGCTTCGGAACTTATGGTCTTGTGAAAGAAGGAACTGATATTAATGCGTTAACAGCAAAGATCCAAACGCTTCCACCAAAGTGGGCAGCAACAACGACAGAACGAATATTTAATCAAAGCTTTGACGCATACGTTGCAGGAAAAAAATGGTCGCTCTATCTTCAGCCGGTCAGTGATATTTACTTATCCTCCTCGCCTTCTCAACACCGGTTCGGTTCCACTGGCAATCCGCAATTTGTTATCATATTCGGAGTAATAGGGATTTTAGTCCTTGTATTATCGTGCATCAACTTTATGAATCTTTCAACCGCACGATCCGGCAATCGTGCGAAAGAAGTTGGAATCCGGAAGGTACTCGGTTCTCAAAAGATCACGTTGGTCAGACAATTCATTGTTGAGTCAACACTCTATGTTGTTGTAGCCGCTGTTGCAGCGTTGGTGCTCGTTCAACTGTCATTGAATGCATTCAACAATATTGCAGTCAAGCAACTGGAATTGTTGCCTCATTTTGCCAATCCATACTTTATTGGCATCCTTGTCGCATTTATTTTGATGTTGGGTGTGTTGGCGGGAAGCTACCCTGCATTTTATTTATCAGCATTTCAACCTGCGGAAACATTGAAAGGAAAGGTGCGGTCAGGTTTCAAAAGAAAAGGAATACGCAATGGAATGGTTGTGTTTCAATTTACGGTTTCCATCACGTTGATCATCTGCACCTTCTTTGTTCAGAAGCAGCTTTCATATACAAGTAGTATGAATGTAGGGATTGTAAAAGATCATGTTCTCCAGCTTCACTATATGGAACAGTTAGGCAACGGAGTTGATATACTGAAGGCTAAGCTGGAATCGAACCCTGCGTTCAAATATGTTTCCCGCGCACATTCAATTCCTCCTTATGTCTGGGAAGGTGATCGCTATAAAGCCGAAGGGCCGGATCAACCTGTTCTTGATCTAAGCTATGCGCGTGTAGACGAGCAGTATCTTCCTTTATTAGGTGTTGAATTTATTGCGGGTAGAAATTTTGATCCGGCAAATCCGGCTGACAAACATAAGATCATCCTCAATGAAGAAGCAGTTCGGGCATTAGGCTGGGGGTCAAAGGACACATGGACCGAAGATTCACCGATTGGAAAATTTGTAATACAGGCATTTGACAAGGAGGAGAAACTGGAAGTGATTGGGGTAGTGAAAGATTTTAATTTTAACAGTGTTAAAGAGCAAATCCAGCCTTTACTGGTGATGCATCATCTCAACGATCTTCACTGGAGTTTCGGAAGTGGAAAATCTTATCTGGCATTGCGTCTTAATCCTGTAGCAGTTCAAAACAGCGATGACCTTCAGGCGATCATTGATGGTGTTAAAGCTGAGATAGCAAGCATTGATCCTTCAGTTATCTTCCAATATAGTTTTATGGATGAGGAGTTTGAAAACACATTTCGTGCAGAAAGACAGATGGGCGTCGTATTGAATCTCTTCACAGGCCTGGCGGTAGTGATTGCATGTCTTGGACTATTTGGACTTGCCGCCTTTTCTGCCGAACAACGTATAAAAGAACTAGGCATACGAAAAGTAATGGGAGCAAAAGTACATGAACTCGTATTCCTGTTCTCCTCTGAATTCACAAAACTTGTTGTTCTGGCGATCGTTATCGCATCACCACTGGCATGGTTTCTTGTTGATTATTGGTTGAGCAATTTTGCCTTCCGCACATCAATTGACATCTGGGTGTTTGTTGTTGCATCGGTTAGTGCCCTTGCTATTGCCGCGCTTACTATCAGTTATCAGGCAATCTCAGCAGCTAATAATAACCCTGTTGATACGCTTAGAAACGAATAATGATATTATAGAAACTATTTTCTATTCAGTAGAAATATCAATGCTGAAGAGATCGAACACATTATCAAGGCCGCAATGATGAGGGAGTTCTCCTTTTGCAAAATCCCGATAATAAAATCACCGACGAACATAACCAGGAAGAAAATGTATGCAATTGTCAGCATCGGAACTGACTTTTTTAAGGTCGCAAAGGCAAAGATGAAGCCCAGAGCAAATTGGCGGGCAGCCCACATGTAAATCAGATAATCAACACCTTTTGCGTTAAGATCAACTGTGTCTACGACTGATTCCGGGGCAATGCATAACGATATGCTTACCATGATTTCAAGCAATGCAAAAATGCCTGATACAATGAGGATCCATTTTGGAAGATATTTCTGGTTGTCTGTCATAACTGATTTGTTTATTTCCCTTGCCAGTACCCTTACTGAACTCCTGCTGTACTAAAATAAAACCTACCGTTCTGGAAATCGCAATGATGAGCGAACTTCACTGTCGCAGAAAAATTGCTATGGTGAACAAAGCTCACCGTCGCAGAAACTGCTTTGGTGAGCGTAGTCGGGGTGAGATGATTCGAACATCCGACCTCCACGTCCCTAACGTGATGCGCTAACCGGGCTGCGCTACACCCCGAAAAAATCGAGGTGCAATAATAATAAAATCTTTCAGAACACAGAATCTGCCCAGTCTTGTCGTTTTGCAAAAACTCTTATCAAAAAACTGTTGAAATATTTGCGTAGTTGAATGACTACACTAATTTTGTAGTCAAATAGCTACATAATGAATCTAAGACGCGACGTATTTCAGGCCATTGCAGATCCCTCCAGAAGGGCCATTCTCCTGCTGGTAGCATCCCAGGCCATGACCGCGGGGGCCATCGCCTCCAACTTTGACACCGCAAGACCCACTGTTTCAAAGCACTTACAAATATTAACTGAATGCGAGTTGCTTAAACAAGAACAAAATGGCAGAGAGATTTACTATCACATCAATGCAAAAAAAATGAAAGAAGTTGCTGACTTCATTGAACCCTTCCGCAAAATCTGGGAAGACAGATTCAACAAACTGGAAACAATCATGAAAAAATATAAAAGCAAATAGCCATGGAGCAAAAAACCAAAATCAATGCGGAAGACGGCAAGCAGGAATTGTTCATCACCCGGGAATTTGATCTACCTCTGGAATTACTTTTTAAAGCATATGAAGATGCAGAAGTTGTTGAGCAGTGGATGGGAACAAAAGTTTTAAAACTGGAAAACAAAAACCACGGCAGCTATCAATTTGAAACAACTGATCCAAAAGGAAATAAGCACAGATTCAGCGGATCCATCCATGAATTTAATCCAAATAGCAAAATCACCAGGACATTTGAAATGGAGAATACGCCTTTTGGCGTGCAACTTGAATTTCTGGAATTCGAAGAGATCACCGCTGATACCAGCAAACTCACGATGCATGTTGTTTACAGATCGGTTGCTATCCGTGATCAGATTCTCAAGCTACCATTTGCTCAAGGCATCAACATGGCGCACAATAGAATTCAGGACATCGCAAACAAATTAAAATAAGATATTATGACAAAGCGAAATAAAATCACCTATTGGATTGCTACGATCTGGCTTGCATTAGGAATGATATCAACCGGAGCCGTTCAGATACTCAAAGCCAAAGAAGGCGCAGGTGGAGTCAATTCAATTGAACAACTGGGCTACCCTACCTACTTTCTGACACTACTTGGTGTTTGGAAAGTCCTGGGAGTTATAGCTGTGCTTATTCCCAAATTTCCTTTACTAAAAGAATGGGCTTACGCGGGTTTTTTCTTCGCCATGTCGGGCGCAATATTTTCACACATCGCATCAGGCAATAGTTCAGTGAATGAAATATTTCCTTCATTACTGCTTCTGATCCTAACAATTATATCCTGGTATTTCAGGCCAGCGGATAGAAAAATTCAGATATACGGCTAAACTCACATCAATAAATCTTAAAACAATTTATCATGAGCAAGATCAAAAGGAAGTTGTCATCACAACAAAGTCAGGAAATAATCAATGCCTTAAAAGTCAGGTTTGAAAAAAATATGAACCGCCATAAAGGTATTGAATGGCTCAAAGTACTGACAAAGCTTGAATCAATCCAAGGTGGAGAAAAATTGTGGTCGCTTAATGAAATGGAAAAAACAGGCGGTGAACCCGATATTGTTGGCTATGACAAAAAATCGGGTGAATATATTTTCTTTGACTGTTCAATCGAAAGTCCTAAAGATCGAAGAAGTTTTTGTTACGATCACGAGGCACTGGAGTCAAGAAAAGAAAATAAGCCAAAGGATAGTGCTATCAATATGGCCGAAGAAATGGGCATAGAAATTCTCTCCGAGGAGGAATATCACGAACTGCAGAAGCTTGGCAAATTTGACATGAAAACTTCCAGTTGGATTAAAACACCTTCTGAGATCAGAAAACTTGGCGGTGCGATTTTTGCTGATCTACGATACGCCAGGGTTTTTGTTTATCACAATGGTGCAGAGTCTTACTATGCTGCAAGAGGCTTCCGTGGTTCCCTTAAGGTTTAATTCTTCAACTTAAAAACGCAACATGAATCCCAAAGTTGATTTCTATTTCAAAAAATCGAAGTGGCAGAAAGAGCTTGAGCAATTGAGAATGATTGTTCTTGATTGCGGACTAACCGAAGAATTGAAATGGGGCAGTCCAACTTACACGTTTCAGAAGAGCAACATAGTTCTGATCCATGTATTCAAAGAGTACTGCGCTCTTTTGTTTTTCAAGGGCGCACTATTAAAGGATAAAAAAGGTATTCTGATCCAGCAAACCAAAAATGTCCAAGCAGCGCGACAACTCCGGTTCACCGACGTACACGGAATAGTAAAGCTGAAAGTCACAATAAAAGCATACGTCTATGAGGCCATTAAGGTCGAGGAAGCTGGTTTGAAAGTAAGCCTCAAAAAGACTTCAGAATTTACCATGCCGGATGAGTTCAAAAAAGCGCTGGATAAAAATCGTGCTTTGAAAGCTGCCTTCAATTCATTGACTCCCGGAAGACAAAGAGGGTATCTCCTGTACTTTGCTGCACCCAAACAATCCAAAACCCGTGAGTCAAGAATTCAAAACTCTTTAAAGAAAATACTTTCCGGTGAAGGATTAAATGACAGGTAATTCAAGTTGTGAGTTAGAGGTTCTTTGGATTATCTTGTCTGCAAGATGAACTCTCTTTTCATTTTCAAGATCTCCCAATGGGTCAACTTTGTTGCGCTTGGCGTTTTTATTTTAATGCAGGCTTACTGGTTTGTTAAAGAAAAAAAGGGGCCCAAAGAGATTCCCCCATTCTTCCTGGGATTTATTCTCTACAATCTTCCGTTCCTCTTACTGGCATTGTCTATGTATTTCCAAAGTCCGCCGGAACTGTTGCTTGGATCTATCCGGCTTTTCACTTTATTGATCCTCACAGCGATCAATGTCTGGCTGCACTATAATGGCGACAAAGGAGGGAATTCCATTGGAATGCTGGTTATATTCTTTTTAATGATTGCGGTCCCTGCAGTTGTGATCATTGAAATCTTTGTTTGGGTGTTATAATCTCTTATTACGACTGACATTGAATATAACCGCAATGACAATAATCACAACCCACCCTGCTCCTATCGTCCACAGCATGCGGTTTATCAACATCGAAAAAAGAAAGATATCCACCTTGCCTGTCCTCCAGAACACCCACTCACTGGCAAGTTTTGTTGCAAGGATGGGATGACCCGTCTCAAGAATAATAATCCCATCACCAGTCTCTGGATTCAGTCGAACTGCCGTATTGATTGAGGGAGTGCTTTTTCCATCATGTCCAATAATGAAATCATATTTATCGGTGATTGCATATAGAACCGTACCTAATCCCCAGATATCAATTCCCATTTGCTTTGCATTAGATTTCCTCATCAACTTAACGGTTTCAGGATTCAAAACATTTCGTCCAATGGATTCATTGTTCTTACCTCTAAGATGCGCCTGGAAAAATAATTCAAGATCTGAAAGGGAAGTATACAGAGAGGTGGCAGCTAACGAAGTATAGTAATAGTGTTTTGCCCTGGCGCCATCACTGTCGTAAAATTCAACCAGTGAATCATTTAAAGATTGATTCCATAAATAACTTGAATGTTTCATACCCAACGGTTCAAAAACAGATTCTTTCATATAGGAGGCAAAAGATTGATGACTGACTTCTTCGACGATTAATTGAAGCAGCGTAAAGCCCCCCCTGAATACTTAAACTCACTGCCGGGTTTAATTCCCACTTTCACAGATCCACTAATTCCTTTATCAGCATCTGAGGCTTTTGTGAGAGACTGCTCTAAAGATTGGATCTCATTTATTGTTTCAAATCCTGAATATCCAAGTCCATCGGTTAATCCTGCGGTATGACTTAAGAGTCTTCGTATTGTGACTTCCTCATTGTTGAATTCACTCTTTGGCAAATGCCACCGCGTTAAGTACTTACTCACAGGCGCATCAAGGTCAAGCTTGCCCTCTTCCACCAGCTTCATAATTCCGAAGGCAGAAATCCATTTACTCAGGGATGAAACCTGAAAAATGGTATTTCTATTCACAGGCTTTCCAACAGAATAAAATTCTTCATAGTCAACACTTCCATTCTTCATGGTAGCCAGGGCAAAATTGCCAACGAACTGCTTGTCTATTTCGACCTGAATTGCTGAACGAAAAGAATCTGCGGCATTCTGCCGGACGATGGATTTATGCAGCTTACCCGTCACAGTTCCGGTGAAAACAAGCACTACCCAAACAATCATGGCAATAGCGATACATAAAATATTGATCAATATTTTTTTCATAGTAAAATAGTAAGAATGATGAGCTACTTAAGCGCCAGCAACTTGCGTTGATTCAGAACGGGAGAGATATTCATACCCTTTATAGAGAATGAGTATCTCAACTACTACGGCCGGTATCATAATAACATAAGTAACGAAAAACAGGACGACGGTCACGAGCAGGCAACCAAAAACGATCTCCAGTATTCCCGCCACACGCGCGAGTTCACCCATTCCATCCTGTAATCGGATAAGTGCCACTCCAAATACAATACTCAACGCCCCAAAACACAAAGCCGCTACAATGTATGTGTACAGCAGGTCATCAAAATTTTCTTCTGATAATGAATATATGTCTAAAGCACCCATGAGGAACGTAGCGATCATGAGGACACTGGCAGACACTTTCAATAAGCTATTTTCAAACACATTACTCAATGCGATAAATCCCCAGGCGAATAATGAATAAGAAATTACCATCACTACTGAAAGTGCAGTATAGATAGCATTCATTTTAAAATCCCAGCTACGGCTGCTCATGAACCAGGACATATCCATGACACCTAGAATAATTTGAGTTATCAGGTAGACAGCTCCGGCCAGTGCGGCTATTAGTAAAGTGTTTCGTGAGGCGTGTGGTAAAATAATTTTCTGAGGTTCCATGACTTGGTTGGGTTTGGTTGAAAATGATTCATAACTCTCTCCAAGTGCTTCCAATAAAATTTTCACAGTCGACATGCGGGGTAATACTTCGCTGCTCTCGATACGCTGAATCGTTCGCACGCTGACGTGGCTTTTCTCCACCAGCTCTTCCTGAATAAGATTTTTTGATTTGCGGAGTGCCGTGAGTCGTATTCCCAGTTCTGGCTGTTGCATGTCAATTTTTTAGATGCACAATGTTACGGGTTTAACGCGTACCGGTGGATTGTTGAATGCAATTTTCACCCGTCGTTTACCCGTCATTTGCTGAAAAACACATGACAATGCAGCTTTTGGCTATGACCAACCCGTCAGTATCTTGAAGTGGTTCATGATTCGTTCGTTATTGCAAACCAAACGTCCGAAAGTGAAGGGCTTTACAGAAGTATTCGTGGTTTTCCTGGCAATTCTCATACTCATTACTGGCTGAATTATTGATTAGTTTCGAATCCATGAGTCAAATTCCCTCCAGGCTTTTTATCAACATTATTCTTAGAAACAGAGAGGTGTACCTGTTAAAGATCATTACGCTGGCGATTGCGCTGGCATCCTCCATTTTGATCATCCTGTTTTCTATCAATGAATTCGGTTACGATACGTATCATAAAGATTCTAAAAGCGTCTTCCGTGTGTTGCAAAGAACAACGGATGAGGAATACAGCGGGAATAGATTGTCGGCCAAAATTCCAATTGATATTATCCATCAATTAGCGGATTCAAAAGATTCATTGACCGTCTCAAGGGTGAAAATAATGAAGGATATAACAATTATATCCCGCGATCAGGCTTACGACGGTCAAAAGATCCATGCTGTTGATCCATCCATAACCAGGATTTTTTCATTTGAAAGTATTGATGGAGACATTCGAAAATTCAGTTCCCCCAATGAACCGACGGTAATTCTGTCGTCCAGTGCTGCAATGAGATTTACAGGCGCAGTGAATGCTTCAGGGAAAAGCATGCATTTCATTACTTCCGGAGATACCGTTACCGCCATTATAGCAGCTGTCTTCAAAGACTTTCCACAAAATACACATGAAGATTTCAATGTCTTTCTGGCTTTTGATCCCACGGTCATAAAGAGTTTGAGCTTTGACCCTGATGAGACAGGTGTTTATGGAAGAAAATCAATCATCAATCCATCTCCTATTAAGAAAGGGAAACTGGAGTACTCATTTCAGACCATTACTGAAATATATTTTGGTCCAAGAGTACTCGGTGAAGATGCAAGACACGGAGACAGCTACAGTGTAATTATTCTAGGGTGTATCGCCGGGTTGATTCTCTTTTTAGCCATCACGAGTTTTGTCAATCTCACCACACTCACACTCCCCTATCGATCAAAAGAGTTGGCAATCAAGAAACTTTCAGGAACAAGTCAGAGTAAATTATTTTACGATTTTTTTAAAGAGTCATTTACTCTGGTAGGCATTGCGTTAATTATTGCGTTGATGATGCTACTGGGCGCACACTCATACATTGAATCCATTCTTGGCTTGCGAACCATCGACATGTTCCTCCATGGCGACATCGTTTTGTTGATGACCATCTTGTCACTCTTTATAGCCCTTACTCTATCACCTTTGTTCTTAGTGGTTAGATTTATAAGAGCATCACCTAACCGACTGCTCCGTACGGATACCATTACATTTCCAACCTTCAAGCGCACCATTACTTTTCTCCAATTAGGCATTAGTATTTTTCTGATCATTGCCTCTGTAGTTGTTCGTCGGCAAATCAACTATTCACTTATCAAAGAACCCGGAAGGAATCAGGATCAGGTTATTTACATTGATAGTCCCTCCGGTATGACCAATGAACATATTTCGATACTGCGCTCAGACTGGAAGAAAGACAATCCCAACATTGTAGATGTTATAGGAGTATCACAACTCCCTGACCGTATCAATAGCCAGGAGATTGGAACCGGACTTTATCTATTAAAGGCAGATGCTGGATTCAGGGATTTCTTTCACTTTACTATGGATGAGGGGAACTGGTTTAATGTCAATGATGACAAATCAATGGTCATCGTTAATAAAAATGGAAAGGTCATGTTTAAGAGGGACACCAGTCTTATCCGTGGTGTCATTCAAGATCTCAGTGGGCAATTCAATCAACCTGAGAAGCCAATCATTATAAAACTGGGAAGCGACTATAATTACAATTGGCTATGTGTCCGTGTTCTTGAAGTTGATATTCGCAGGACTGTTTCCGAATTATCCAGGCAATTTTCATCCCGTGAAGGAAAATCAAATGTTCATTTTCTTGATAGTCGCTTTGAGAACTGGCTGAATTATCAGGATCGGCTCAATGTGCTATCGGAAATTCTTACGATGATCTCATTGCTGCTCTCCTGTTGTGCAATTTATGGATTGAGCGTAAGTCTGGTGCGCGATAAGATGAAACAGATTGCTATCCACAAATTATATGGTGCGCCGATCCAACAAATCACTCAATTACTTGTAAAGGCTTTTGCAAAGGAAATGCTGATAGCATTAATTGTTTTCGGACCCCTCACCTATATCTTCCTTAGCGAATTATTGAGAACATTTGTTTACGCTACAAAATTCAACTGGCTTGATCCTGTTTATCCGATTGCATATTGTGCATTTATTATTTCAGCATTGTGTGTGTTCCAAGCCTTGAGTCTTAATCGTTCCAATTTAACTTCTTCCCTGAAAGGCTAACACGCTTAAGCCTCCGGCTGTACGATAACAAACTGCACCAGGGGGAAATCAAGTTTCACATTCACACGTATGCGCTCGATGGCGTTGGTAATATCTTCAGTGTCCAGGTCAGGCTTAAACTCAACAATAAGCATGAGCACAACAGCTTCCGGAGATTGATAGGAAGATAACATACTCTTGACACGCACAATCGTCGCATCTTTCTCAACAAGAATCTTAATAAGCTTTTGTGTTTCGGGAGCAATACCCTCCCCCATTAACAGACTTCTGCTTTCACGTGCAAGAATGAACGAAACGAAAACCAGCAGCAGTCCAACACAAACAGATGCTACACCGTCGAGATAGGGAAGATGCAGTGTATGAGCGATCAGCATGAAGACTAAAACAATTAACAGACCTGCAACTGCGGCGGCATCCTCAAAAAGCACAAGAAAGATTGCAGGGTCTTTGCTGGTAATGACAGTATTCCAGATTGATAATTCACCCCGCACTTTGTTGAATTCCTTGAAAGCAACTGCGAATGAAATGCCCTCAAATAAAAGAGAGAGGACAAGGACCACATAATTCCAAAAGGGATCCGTCAATTCTTCGGGAGTGACGATGTGATTAATGCCCTGATAAATGGACAGTCCGCCACCCAATCCAAAAATCAAAATGGAAACTATGAATGCCCAGAAGTAGAGTTCTTTTCCATATCCAAACGGACGATGCTTATCCGCTGGCCTCTTACTTCTTTTTAATCCATACAGAAGAAGAACCTGATTGGTAGTATCCACCACTGAGTGAATACCCTCTGAGATCATGGAAGAACTATTGGTAAATCCACCTGCAATGAATTTTGTAATAGCAATCAGCAGATTGGCAAATAAAGCTGCGTAGATGGATTTGTTTCCCGAGGATTGTTTCACGTCACTTTCAAGATGGCAACAAACCCGCTGAAATTCAAATCAAAAGTCTGATGTAGAAAAGTAATCACATAAATGATTCCCGGTTTGGCAGCCGGCGAATCGGTTTACAGCTTAAATCATTCCTGACTCCTGGAAGTTTGCTTCCGGTTTGACTCTGCAATTTCAACAAGAACATCCTGAATATAAGTCTTCAGGTTTTTGTTGGCCTGCATTGCCAGGCTTTTCAAATCATTAAGAATGGGGGCTGGTATATCAATCAGCTTACGCAATGGTTTTCCCTGATCGTTTGAATTTGTCATTGAGTTCATGTTTTATTCGGATCTAGTTTCCGATCTATATACGATACTAAAGAATCGTGCCATCCACTAAAAACCTGCCTAAAAAGGCATCCTATCGAAGATTTTTTCTGATTTTAAAAAGAATCTACTTTTTGCGAAATCCTGCCAGCCTGATGCCTTTTTCCAGATAACTACAACTTTTCATAAGCTTCCAAAGAAAGCCCGTCTGAAAATTATCAATCATCATGATTACGGGTCCTTCATTCAGTCCAAATTGCCACATCGACACCCAACCCAATTGATCCTTGTCCTTTTGAACATACGTCGGATTAAAGCTTGCCTTCAATCCATAAATTCTTGGATCGTGAAGATTCAATCGTTCGGTATCATTTCGCATGGCGGGCAGCACGATCTCCGGAGCAAATGGCAAAGATGCTACTACTGCCCAGGGGGATAACGTTCCATCATCGGGCCCAAGCGGCGCACCGCGTGCCTTGTAATCATAAAACACTCTTTTTTTACCGTTAATTACTTTTGAAAAAGGACCCGGACCATCGCTGGCTGAGAGTCCCCATGAAAGCTCACTGTACTGCAGAAAATCTCCTGGATTATCTTTCGCATATTCCTGATGGATCAATGTTGCCCTTCTTGCATTCTCAAAATAATCAATGCCAGTTCTTCTGCAATAGTCATCTTTCAAACCTTTCATGTCGAGCCACAGGTGTAGGAATTGATGGATAAACAGCGGACCTGAATAGGTGTATTCAATACCATAAAATTTCTTCCATTCAAATGAATCGGTCCAGCGTGGATAGATAGAAGGATCAATTGGAAAAGTTGGTGAACCCAAAGCCAGAAAGTAAAGTAAATGCGCTTCACTAAAATGCTTGTCCCAATGTCTGCGCATAAATCCACTCTCTGGCTTCCATCCATGCGTTATGCTTTTCTTTTTATTTAACGCCCACTGCCAGTCAATTCTTTTATACAATGCGTCTGCCAGTTCGCGGATCTCCTTCTCCTCTTTATTTTTCTCAACGAAATAACACGCCGAACTTAATGCGCCTGTTATGAAGAGCGCTGTGTCCATCGTGGAGAGTTCTGAATTCCAGGTGCGCTCACCTGTTTTCATGTGAAGAAAGTGATAATAGAAGCCTTTGTATCCCGTCGCAAATTTGCCTCTTCCCTGTTTGCTGTTATAGAAAAACCGAAGGATAGTAAGGGTTTTTTTTGCCGCCTCTTCTCTTGAAATCAAACCCCGCTCCACTCCAATGATATAAACTGATAATCCAAAACCAACGACCGCAATGCTCGAAGGAGAATCTGGTTTTGTTTTATCCGCTATCAATCCATTCTCAGGATTGGTTTGCTCAAGAAAGTAAGGGAATGTATCAGCAAGCAGCCGATCCAGCATTTCAGTATCCGATAATTTCTTCTTTGCAGACTTCTTTACACCTGATCGCTTTTCAACCATATCTTCTTACTTGCAAACACTGAACCATCGTATATAGGATCTACGATGTAAAAAGACCTTTTGGCATGAATTTTTTGTCTTTTTATTAAAATTCTTTATGAAAAAGCAAAAGAAGAACGGCTCATCCAGGAAGACTATCAGCCTTAAAAAGGTTTTCTCCAGAAAAAACAATCATCAGGGTCTTGGCGAAGATCTCACAACAGATGAAGCGAGAGAACTCCAGAAAAAAATGGCACCTAAAGAAGAGTTATGAAATCAACTACTCCCATTAAATTCGAGATAGGGCAGAAAGTATTAACTCCTGAAGGTGAGGGAATTATAATTTCCATTAAAGGCAACAAATTCAAAGTGAAGTTGACTTCCGGAATGGAAGGATTGTTTTCTGAAGATAAGATTGCTGATGATTCCGATGCGGGATGATCTACTGTGGAACTGATTCCACAGTTTCTAACCTGCTCAATTGGATCAATCGCAATTGAATATATGGCTTATGAAATCAGGAATGACCCAGATCGCCAGCGTCTGAGCTTTCAATTTCCTGTTTGCGGGTCTTTTTGTATTTCCTGCCATTTACATGACCTTCATCTTCTGAATCAGAATGATCATTGGCAAGCTCACCATCGTGCTTGATTCTATTCTTGACAGCCTCAGTCACATTTTTTCCTGAGGTGGAGATCATAAAGCTAATGAACATGCTGGCGGCAGCAGCTCCAAGAAGTCCAAGGATAATTCCGGGTGCATGCTTTCTGGCTCTTTTAAATCTTTTCATGACAAATGGTTTTATAAACTGATATTATAAAATAGTGTGCCGGCCACGCGCCTTAATTTTATTTTCCTTTTTTTGGATCTCACGCCGTGTTTTTACGTAATTGAAGAAACATATCAGAAAGACCCGAAAAAGGATGAATCCGTCCAAAATTCAGCACCGTTCGGGTTCAAAATCCCTACCCTTATCGAGACCTTATCGAGACCTTATGGAGACCTTATCGAGACCTTATCGGGACTTTTCCCGGATAACCTTCGGATTACCTACCTATTCCCCTCTCTTAACCTTCGGATGATCCAGCCTGTCTGCTCAGTGTCCTGACCTTGTGCCTGCGGTGTTATATGCTTGTCGTTACAGTCTATCATCGGATAGAAAATCATTTGATGGGTAGAATTGAACACAATTATTCTGAACCTATCTTGGCACGATGAAGGAGAGAGAAAATTATATTGACAACCTCCGCGTCTTCATGACGTTCCTGGTGATCCTGCATCACACCGCTATTACTTACGGTGCACCGGGGGGATGGTACTATAATGAAAAAGCAGATGGGTTGGCCTCAGGACTATTGTTGACCGTCTTTGTGTCAACCAATCAATCGTTCTTCATGGGAATGTTTTTCCTCCTCTCCTCTTATTTCGTTCCTGCTTCGCTGGATCGAAAAGGGACACTCAAATTTCTGCTCGATCGGTTGAAAAGGTTAGGGATTCCATTGATCTTCTATTCGCTTGTACTTGGACCGGTTACGATCTACATATTGATCAGACTTGGCTATAATAAAGAAGTATCATTCATAGACTATTACTTTAACCGAGAAGGATGGATCCAGGTGGGAGTACTATGGTTTACTGCCGCACTTCTTTTATTTACAACGATCTATTGCGCTATTGAATCACAACAGAAGTCAAAAACTCTTTTACCGGCACCCGATAATTCCTATATACTTTATTTTGCTTTGGGATTAGGATTGATCTCATTCGTTGTGAGGATTTTCTTTCCAATCGGCTGGACACTCGAGCCCGTTGGATTTCAGTTTGCACATTTCCCCCAGTACATCGCGCTATTCACTATCGGCATCATCGCCTATCGAAATCGTTGGTTTGAATCGCTTTCATATAAGCAGGGTAAAAGGTGGCAGCTCATTGCTTGTCTCCTATTGATCATTGGATTTCCTTGTATCTATTTATTAAAAGAAGTTACCCATGCAGAGATCACGCAATTCCTTGGCGGCTTAACGATACACTCATTTATCAATGCAATGTGGGAGCAAATGCTAGGCATCTCCATCATTGTTGCTCTTCTGGGAATTTGGAAGTCAAAATGGAATACAACCAGTGATCTGATAAAAGAACTATCACGAAGTGCATATGCCGTTTATATCATTCACCCACTGGTACTCGTGACCATCTCCCTTTTACTGAAAGATCTGGAGATCGCATCTCTTCTGAAATTTCTGATGACAGGAAGTCTGGCAGTTACAGTAAGCTTCCTGCTGGGATGGATTTTGGTCAGAACACCTTTAATAAAAGAAATAGTTTAGCATTTTAATATTTTGATTGAATCAAAAGCTTTGAAAACGGAGACACTGATCATTGATCAATTATCATTAACCGACCATTCCTTCATCCGCGCATTGGTCAATTCATCTGGCTGGCTTGAGTTCATTGGCGACAGGAACGTTACCTCCGACGAGCTGGCAACTGATTACATTCATAGAATATTGAATCATCCTACCACAAGATATTGGGTTGTAAAACTTGCTTCAAATAATGTTCCTATTGGAATCATCACTCTTCTGAAACGCGACTATCTTGAGTTTCATGACATTGGGTTTGCATTCCTTCCGGAATATGCCAAACAGGGTTTCGCCTATGAGGCCAGTAAAAAAATCATGAATGATCTGTTTCCGGAGAGCTCCATTCTTTACGCAATCACAATTCCAGAAAATATTAAATCTATCGGACTTTTAAAGAAGCTTGGATTTGAATTTGAAAAGGAAATTATTGCAAATAAAGAAACACTTAATGTATTTAAGTTAACGACTTAAATACAGCATTAATCTTTCGTGATATCCCAGTCTGGCTTATAAATCTCATGGACTTCGGGTAAAAAGTATAATCGCTTCTTGTCAAACAATTCTTTTTCTCCCGCATCTTTAAAGGTCAATATGTATTTTCCTCCTGTGGCGTAAAAATAAATCTTGCCACGACTGCTGTCCATTCCTTCGCGAAAGTCAATTGAAAGATCTTTTAAAATCTCCTCTGATCGTGCTTCTGAAACTCCTTTTTTAAATACGATAACTACTTCAATCTTTTCGTTTTTCATGAATTCCGATTTGATCTAAAATGATTTTCTATCCCGTAACAGCCCAAACATCTCCTCCACATTAATCTCTGTCATAACAAAATCCGGCTTGAGTGTATCCATGGCCATCTGAGGCATAAAAGAAACTTCGGCTGTTTTGGGATCCTGAATAATAATAAAACCTCCTTTTCTCTGAGCTTCTCTTAAACCATTCACGCCGTCTTCATTTGCTCCCGACAAGAGCATGCATGCAAGTGATTCACCATAAACATCTGCAGCTGATTCAAATGTCACATCAATGCTTGGGCGACTGAAGTTCACTTTCTCAGAATCATCCAGTGTGAAAGTATGATCTTTCTCGATCAACGCATGATATTCAGCGGGAACTACATAGATCATATTGGGAACAATCTCATCTTTGTCTTCAATCTCTTTTACAGTAAAGTCAGTGCGGTGGGCCAACACATCTACAAGTGTCGTATCATCGGTTGCCTTTCGATGAAAGATGAGGACAACAGCAATCCGGGAAGTTATTTTGAATTGCGGCAACAACTTCAGCACCATAGAGAGACTTCCGGCAGAGCCGCCAATTGCCAATAACTTTATTGAACCTTGATCTTTCATTAATAATCAGTGCTTTTCATCTTTCTCCAGATCTTCTCCTTATTTTCAAGCTGCTTGTATCCTTTACTGATCTCAGAGAATTTAAAACTCTCTTTCGAACCAAGTGCCATGAAACCTAATGTCTCCAGGCTCTGATCAAATAATTTAAGAGCCCTGTCTTGTAACGGCTTATCAAAATAGATCATTACATTGCGGCAAAGGATAAGTTGAAACTCATTGAATGAACTATCTGAAACCAGATTGTGAGTAGACAATATGATTTTCTTCCCAAGTTCAGAATCCAATTTTGCAACACTATACTGTGCTGTATAGTATGATGAGAAATCTCTTTTGCCCCCCGATAAAATGTAATTCTCTGAATATTGTTTCATCAGGTTCAAAGAATATAATCCTTCCCTTACCTTCATGAGCACCGCCGGATTAATATCAGTAGCATACAACAATGACTTGTGAAGAAGACCTGCCTCTTTCAACAAGATTGCCATTGAGTAGACCTCTTCTCCTGTTGAGCATCCGGCATGCCAGATCCGGATGAGCGGTCGGGTTGCCAGCACCGGTAAAACCTGTTCGCGAAGAGTCTTGTAAAAAGATACATCGCGGAACATTTCAGTAACATTGACGGTGATCTGCTCGATGAATCTGTTAAAGTAATCCTTGTTCTCGCGAAGGTTGTATCTGAACTCCGCCACACTCGGAAACTTATCGATCTTTATCAATCGATTAATGCGTCTTTTGAGAGAGGCCTGAGAGTAACTTGTAAAATCGTAGCCGTATATCTCCACGAGATCATCCATTATGAACTTTACATCAGCCTCCGTTACCTCTAGCGAATTTTCCAAAATCTATTTCAAGAACTTGTCCAGCACCTTCATCATTTTATCTACATCAACAGGCTTGGAGACGTAATCATCCGCACCCGCAGCGAGTACCTTTTCACGATCACCCACCATTGCCTGGGCGGTCACTGCGATCACAGGCATCTTTTTCACCTTGCTTTCGCGAATCTTTGAAAGAACTTCATAGCCATCCATTTCAGGCATCATCATATCCAGCAATACAATTCCTATCTCCTTATTATTCAAGGCCATGTCAAGACCCTCTTTTGAATTAGTTGTTGAGATGCATGTAAACCCCCGGGATTTTAAAACAGCCGATAGCGCGAAAATGTTACGATTGTCGTCGTCAACAATTAAGATTTTCTTTGACATGAATTCTAAGGTTTGTTTAGACCTTTTTCATATAACCAGACACGAAGCAAGGATAAAAGCTGATCGATATCCACCGGCTTCGTGATATAATCGGAAGCACCCGCGTTGATACATTTCTCACGATCACCCATCATGGCTTTCGCGGTTACAGCAATGATCGGCAGGCTCTTGAATTTAGGATTTCTTCGGATGGCAGCGGTCGAGTCATATCCATCCATTTCCGGCATCATCATATCCATCAGCACGATATCAATCTTTGAATTACTTTCCACCTGACGAAGTGCTTCCTTTCCATCCACGGCCGTGACTATCTTCATCTGGTAATTCTCAAGAGCTTTCGTCAATGAAAAAATATTTCTCATATCATCGTCTACTACCAGCACCGTCTTGTTGCGGAGAACTTCATCGAGCGTCCCGAATTTGTGATACTTGGCAACAGCCGCCGACTGGTCATCTTTCTTCTCCATCATATGCAGGAAGAGAGAAACTTCATCGATTAACCGTTTGTAGGAATGGGCAGTCTTGACCACGATGGAATCAGCATACTTCCTGATTCTCATTTCCTCTGCTTGCGAAAGACTTTTTCCTGTGAAGATGATGATCGGCAAATTCTCTAAACCTGCAGTCTTCTTGACAGTCTCCAGAGTATCATAGGCTTTCTGATCGGGAACACCCATATCCAGGATCACACAATCAACCGTATTTTCCTTGAGGGTCTGAATTGCATCCTTGATATCACTCTTTATGTCAAGACTGATCTCAAAGGTTTCAAGGAAATATGCAAGCGCTTTTGCATGCTTTGAATTTTCTTCAACGATCAGAACTTTCTTGGGATGATGAGAAAGCACATACTCAATTTTCTTGAATACATCCTGAAGCTGATCAAAGGCTACCGGCTTATTGATAAAGTCGACCGCACCCTTCAACAAACTTTCATTCTTCACCTCGTGTGATGACATGATGTGCACCGGAATATGCTTCGTTAAAGAGTTTCCCTTCAGATCTTCCATTACCTCCCATCCGCTCTTTATTGGCAACTGGATATCAAGCAAAATTCCCAATGGCGAAAATTCTTTTGCAAGCGCGACACCTTCATCGCCACGAACAGCAACAATTCCTTTATAACCTCTTTGACGGGTGTAGTCAAGCAGTGATTTTGCAAAGTTGACATCATCCTCCACGATCAACATTACCTTGTCCCCTGCCTGGATCTTAAACCGATCATCGGGAATATTCTGAGGAATAGTGGTGCTTATATATTTGTCTTCTACCGTCAGCTTGACTTCCTTTTCTACAACAGCTTCCTGTTCCTTTTCTTTATCAGAGTTTTGTAAGATAGATTCTCGTGTAACAGGAACATAAATGGTAAAGACGCTTCCCTTATCGATCTCACTTTTCAATCGGATCTCTCCGCCTAAAAGTTTTGCCAGTTCACGGCTGATAGAGAGACCAAGCCCGGTTCCTCCAAATCTCCGCCTGGTTGATCCATCTGCCTGCTGAAATGCCTCAAACACCAAATCCTGCTTCTCCTTTGCTATTCCAATACCCGAATCGGAAATTGATATTTTTAATAAGGATTTATTGTGATCGTCAGGAGCAATACTTAATTCCACTGAACCCTTCGTCGTAAATTTCAATGCATTGGAAAGCAAATTCTTAATGATCTGCTCAAGCCGCATTTTGTCTGTTTCAATTTTATCCGGTGTTGATGGATTAATCCTGACCTTGAATTCAATTCCCTTCTCTTTCGCTATTGGATTGAACAACGAAGTCATGTCATTAATAATCTCTGCAACAGCAATGTGCTGATACTCGAGTTGCATTTTACCTGCCTCGATTTTTGAAAGATCAAGTATCTCATCGATCAGTGATAATAAACCATTGCCAGAACTTTGAATGACTTTTGCGTATTCAACCTGATCGCCCGTCAGATTCTCTTCTTTATTCTCCGACATGAGTCGGGATAGCAATAGAATAGAATTGAGCGGTGTGCGCAATTCATGAGACATGTTTGCAAGGAATTCCGACTTATACTTGGCACTTGTCTCGAGCTGGTCTGCTTTTATTTTTATTTCAACATTGCGTTCATTGATCAGTTGATTTCTTTCCTCCAGCAATCTGCTGCGCTCTTCAAGTTCATGATTTGCCTCTTTTAATTCTTCCTGCTGCACTTTCAATTGTTCTTCAGAAGCTTGCAATTCTTCTGATTGCACTTCCAGCTCACTGTTTATGTTTTCAAGCTCACTGTGCTGAGCCTTTAATTCTTCTGATTGAGATTGCGTCTCTTCCAGTAGTTCCTGAAGACGTTTCCTGTTTTGCGCAGTGGAGATAGCGATACCAATATTATGCGAAATTGTTGAGAGATACTCGATGTCCCTTTTCGTAAATTCTTTAAGGGTTGCAAGCTCGATGACTCCTTTTAAGAGCTTACCATCTAATACCGGAATGGCAATTATATGGGTGGCTTTTGCTTCACCTGTTGCATAACTGATGTAAATACTTTCAGGAGGAACATTCCTTAGTTCAATTAGCTTACCGGAAATTGCCGCCTGTCCAATTAAGGTCTCTCCTAATTTGAATCTGGTTCTCTCCTTCTTTGGAGCATAGGCATATCCAGAACTAAAAACCAATTGATCGTCTTCTGCGAGATAAACCGCTCCAGCGTTGCTATTGGTATAGGCGGCCAGGAAAGATATTATGTCTGCCGTCAGCGTTTGAACCTCCAACTCGCCAATCATTACGTCATTCAATTTTGCAACACCAGTCTGTGTCCACTCTTTGTCTGATAGTAATGAAAAGGAATAGTCGAGCGATTCCGCCATTTTATTTAAGGATCCTGCCACATTCCCCAACGAGTCACTTTGCTTGTCATCGACCCGGATATCATAGCTTCCCTGCGATATCTGATCAGCTATGTTGCGGATAATTCCTATTCTGCGTGTTATATCTTCATCCTTCTCCTGAAGCTCGAGCTGAAGTCGTGTCCTTTCCGCAAAATCACTTTGAACACGTGCGTAGAAGAGCACGGTAATCAACAAAGCAATCAAAGCAGCTACTACTATTAATATAGGAGTAAAAGATGCAAACCTATTCATACTGGCAGTGCGGTCCTCCAATAATTGCTCTTCTCTGTCCTTGATAATTTTAATGATTCTCCTGATCTCATCCATGATCATTCTACCTGACTGCAAATCCTCCGCTTTGATCTCATTGCCCAACTGCTTTGCATCAATGCTCTTCTGAAAAAACTCGAAGCGACTATTGATAACTTCTTTTAACTCCTCGAGTGTTAGTTGCTGGCTTGAATTATCACTGGTTAGACTCTTCGCATCATGGAATGCAGCCATGGCGCGACTTTTTGCATCGAGGTACGGTTGTAAAAACTCTTTTTGTCCCGTGAGGAGATATCCCCGTTGACCTGTCTCTGCGTCAATCAAAGAAGCACTCAATGCATCCAGCTTGATGATCACCTCATGGGTATGGTTTACCATTCTTGCTCCCTGAAGCAGGTTGCTGATACTGATGAATGATGCCGTTGAGCTTACGATCAGAATAATGAGCGATGCACCAAAACCAATTAGAAGATTACGTTTAAGATTATTCATAGAGTTTCCTCAAACTATTTGTCGTTTCCCTTTGTGGACGGATCAAATGATCTTGTCTGAACTTCGGGAAGCACAATAATAAATGTCGTCCCTTTGTTCTCAATGCTTGTAACATCAATTAATCCATGATGTCTTTCAATCACTTTCTTTACGATCGAAAGGCCGATACCCGTTCCTTCATACTGATCTCTGGAATTCAGCCGCTGAAATATTTCAAATATGCGCTCCTTGAATTGTTCATTAAATCCAATTCCATTATCACTGATGGTGATCCTGAAGTAAGATCCTGATGAGGAAGTTTCTGAGTCAATCGCTTTGTGGGCAATACGTTCTGAGGTTATTCTTAATTCGCATTGGGTATTAATTCTGCAGAATTTAAAAGAATTAGCAATTAAATTCTGAAAGACCTGTTTGATTTGAACGGGAAAGCAATCAATGACAGGAAGATTATCAAGTTCGATCTTCGGATTGAGCTTCTCAACCTTCAACTCCATATCATTCAGAGTTTCCTGAAGAATCACATTGAGATCAGCTTTTACAAAAGTAGCCTCCACACCTAATGTTGAATAACTCAACAGATCATTGATAAGCTTCCTCAGACGGGACGCAGATGAGGATATCCTCTCGATAAAAGACTTTCCTTTTGGATCATCCTGGAGATGTCTTTCCAAAACAATATTACTGAACGCTTCAATTTTTCTCAAAGGTTCCTGGAGATCATGGGAAGCAATGGATGCGAACTGCTGCAAGTCACGGTTAGTCTCAGCTAACCGATCGTTCATTACTGTGAGTTGGGCAGTCCTTTCCTCAACCCTCTTTTCCAGAAGCTGAGAAGCCGTTTTTTGTTCATGGATATCCGTAAATATCCCTACCCATTTCACAATTGCTGCCCCCTTAATAATGGGAGTGAGATGAAGGACATGAAACCTATATTCTCCTGATTTCAGATTTTTGATCTTTAATTCCTTACTGTAGGATTGTTTGGAGAGAATGGCACTTCCTATACAATTGAAAAACGTAATTCCTTCTGTCTCCGGGTAAACTTCAATGGAATTACTGTAAGAACACCAGTAATGATTGACATACTCTACGGTGCCTTCAGAATCTGTGCTGAAAGCTGCCATTGGAATAGATTCCAAAACTGACTTTAACTCCTCAACATTCTCCTTAAGAAGTTGCTCAGCCCTCACTTTATGTTCTATCTCCTCACGCAATGATTTTTCCATCGCCTGAAGGGTGCGGGTCTGCTCAGACAACCGGGAGAACGTCTTGACCTTTAATAATAAGATGTCAGGATCAAAGGGCTTAACAACGTAATCAATCCCCCCTGATGAATAACCCTTCGTAATGAATTTCTTTTCAACGTTTACAGCTGACAAAAAGATGATGGGTATCTCCTTCGATTTGCTGTATCCCGAAATCGCTTCAGCAACTTCAAAGCCATCCATTTCAGGCATCTGAACATCCAGGATTATAAGAGAGTATGAGTTTTTGAGTATCTTCTTAAGGGCTTCTTCCCCGGATGATGCTGAATCTACCTCAAAATTGTTTATAGAAAGAAGCGTCCTTAACGAGAATATATTTGACTGGTTGTCATCAACGATAAGTATCATCTTCCTGAACTAAATTGAAAAGCTTATCTGGATTGCTTTTAAGAATCGGGGTGTAATTAAAACCTTTGGAGAGATATATAAAACGTTTCTGCTCACTAATTCACGAACTTCCCTAAAAATCTAATATTTGATTTAAAGGATGTTTACTGAAAAATCTGTGCCATCAGCACTGAATTATCCTTCTTCTGTAAAGAATATTGAAAGTTTTTTATGTAATGGAAGAAATACGCAGAATTGCGGAGTAGCAGGATGTATTCCGATCGCTATCTTGAAACAAAAACCAACCAATGGAAATCCCCCTGGTAGAGGAAGAAAAGAAAAAAGACTCAGGATGCTTGCTCATGCTTGGCAAGATCACATTGATCATTGCCGGGCTATTTGTCCTTGAGTATTTCGTTCAATGGAGCTTCCATCGAGAATATCCTGCAAATGAACTAACGAAGACTTTTCTCCCATTCCAGAACAATTACCTGGCGTTTACGGACGCATTTATTACGAGCGAAGGAATGACCAGTGCATTTTCAGACGACCTTAGCGCTACCGGAAGATTGCTGGGCAATGGAGTGCTCGTTATTGGCGTGCTCGCTATTCTTTCTGTTATCATTTTTGTGATTCCTTTCACAAAAAAATACGTCGATAATATTCTCTACTGGCTTTACATTCCGGTATTTACCGTGACGTTGATCTACAGTCAGTTTTTCCCGCCTGTAAAAACTGTTTTCGATAGTGAACATAAAAAGATGCTCGTCACCACATATTCCTGGATGTTCATTGAGAACACGATCGAGATCCCATATGATAGTATATCAGACTTCTATTATTCTCTGGAAGATGTAAACAGTTATTCAGATTCAGAGCATGCAGAACTTGCCGCAATTTTTGCAGCTTCCGGAGATCAGAAAATTTTTATTGGAGAAAATCAAACCGGGACTCATGCTCCAACTGATTCCACCTGGAGGATCAAGGCAAGGCGACAGCCCCAGGCGAAGTTGCTCATTGAATCATTAAAGAAAATAACAGGTGTATTGATTGTGCCTGTGGACACTATGATGATGAATCCTCCGGTCTTTTAATACCATGATTCTACTTTTGTTTTAGATCACGAAAGAATCTTGCCCAGTTGAAGGGGTTAAGGAATGGATTCGTTCGCACCGATGACTTATCATACATGCTTTGATTGTACGAATCCATGTAATAACGATAGTTAAGATTCCCATCCATGGGAGTTGTCCGCATCATCAATGCCATTAACTCAGCATTGAGATTTCTTTTATCAATTCCATTGGCATCCATCGGCACGTTAAGAGCGAGAATTGCCTGCTTAAAAACTTCTTCTGTGGGAATAGGAAGAACTGTAACGGTCTCAAGAAAAGTATTATCGGTCGTCATCTCCACGATGATCGTCATGAATTCCTGAGGATAGTTTGGAACGATTATATGTTGTTTGATGTATCCCACAGCACTGATCACAACGCTGTCACCCACCACTACTGGCAGGGAGAAAAAACCTGTCATGTTGGTAGAAGTACCACGACCGGCTTTAGGAACCCACACGTGAACGCCTGGAAGTCCTCTTGTACTATCCTCACCCAAAATGATACCGGATAATTGAATGATCCTTCTTTTTGTCTGCTGTGCCTGACTCGTCGAAACCGACATCAATCCTCCAAGCATTACTACCAACACCAACCAATAGATTCTTTTCATAGCAATGAGATCAAAGATAAAGAGAAGGCTACGAATCGCCTAACCTGTTTTACAGCAAAGGTTTTTTACTACTTTAGTAACTGAAACGTGAGATTAAAGCACTTTAATATTGACCTGGGAGCACAGATATTTCTGGCCTGCTCCGACACTTCCCGACTCCGCATCCTGAGCCTGATTATGAGCAACGGCGAAATGTGCATCAGTGACCTGGAGCGCATTCTGGACTTTACCCAGGCAAAAACATCCCGACACCTTATTTATCTGAAAAACTCCGGAATCCTCTCCTCCCGAAAATTAAATCAGTGGGTCTTCTATCAGATCAAGGAGGAGGTCTTCGATATTCTCAAACTTATGCTTGAGTTCATCCGCCGCGATCCAGCCCTGCAGCATGATCAGCAAATCTTTCAAACGCTTTTTACCAATCGTGAACTGGCCCTGAACAAGCTGCACATTCGCCCGTTAGGTCATGTCTCTGTTAAGTAATTTTTCTATTGTATTGCCTTCATGAAGAAGTACTCCTGCATTCTCTTTGATCTCGATCATACCTTGTGGGATTATGAAGTGAATTCAAAAGAAACACTGGAGGCCCTATTTCATTCCCATCAGCTGCAGCAGAAAGGAATTGAAGGTTTTGAACACTTCTTTGAAAGATTTACACATGTCAATACAGACTTGTGGAAACTTTATGACAAAGGCTTGATCGGGCAGGAAGTTATCCGGCTGGAGAGATTTCATAAAGTCTTTCTGGCATCGGGACTTGAAGCATACGAACTTTCACAGAAATTTTCTGACGAGTACCTCATCGAACTTCCTAAAAAAGAGAACCTTCTTCCACACACAAAAGAAACATTGCAATACCTCAGTGAGCGCTATCCCATGGTTATCGTAACCAATGGCTTTGAAGAAATGCAGGGAATAAAGTTAACGTCAGGTGGCATCCGTCATTACTTTAAAAATATTGTTACCTCGCAACGTGCAGGAGACAAAAAACCTTCCAGAAAAATATTTGATTTCGCGCTGGCTGAGATCGGGCATGATCATACAACAGCTTTAATGGTGGGTGATAATCTAATCACGGATATTGGAGGAGCACGGTCAGCAGGCCTGGACACTGTCTACTTCAATCCGAAGGGTGATCCACATTCTGAAGAGGTTACTTTTGAAGTGAGAAGTCTCCATGAGTTGAAAAATCTTCTCTGAAATTGTGATAATTCCGGGTTGTTTTAAGAGTCTGGAATTGCAGACGCTCGCATTTCCACAGTATCAATTCCACCTCCTTTTTTAATTATCTTTGCCACCTCAATAAAATATTCTATGCCTAAAGGTTTTTATAATATTCCTCATCCTAAAAATGAACCGGTTTTAAGCTATGCTCCAGGATCAAAAGAGCGGGCTGCGTTAAAAAAAGCTGTTGAAGAAGCTCGCGCTACGGTATTGGACATTCCTATGTACATCGGAGCCGAAGAAGTTCGTTCCGGAAATAAAAAATCAATTTCTCCCCCGCACGATCACAAGCATATCATCGGCCATTTTCATGCCGGTGACAAAGGTCATGTGGAGCAGGCGATCAACGCGGCCATGAACGCGAAAGAATTATGGTCTAATCTTGGGTGGGAACATCGCGCAAGCATTTTCCTGAAAGCTGCTGATCTGCTGGCAGGGCCCTATCGATATAAAATGAATGCCGCAACCATGTTGGGGCAATCCAAGAATGCTTATCAGGCTGAAATTGATTCTGCCTGTGAGCTCATCGACTTTTTAAGATTCAATGTTCACTTCATGAGTGAGATCTATGCTGAGCAGCCGGAGTCAGGTCCGGGAGTATGGAACCGCCTTGAATACAGACCACTTGAAGGATTCACATTTGCCCTCACTCCTTTCAACTTCACAGCTATTGGTGGAAATCTTCCGACCAGCATGGCGATGATGGGTAATACAGTGGTATGGAAACCAGCCAACACTCAGATCTATTCAGCAAATGTCTTTATGCAGATCCTGAGAGAAGCAGGATTACCGGACGGCGTGATCAATCTTGTCTATGTGAGCGGCCCGGATGCTGGTGAGGTGATCTTTAACCATAAGGATTTTGCCGGAATTCAATTTACCGGAAGCACCGGGGTTTTCCAGAATATGTGGAAAACGATTGGTGAGAATATCTACAAGTATAAATCCTATCCACGTATCGTTGGAGAGACCGGCGGAAAAGACTTTATCGTCGCTCATAAGAGCGCAAACGCTAAAGAAGTTTCGACTGCCATTGCACGAGGTGCATTTGAATTCCAGGGACAGAAGTGTTCTGCAGCATCGCGCTGCTATATTCCTTCCAACCTGTGGGATGATGTGAAGAAGTATTTGCTGGAAGATCTCAAGAGCTTTAAAATGGGTGGCCCTGAAGACTTCGGAAATTTTATCAACGCCGTTATTGATGAGAAGGGGTTCACTTCTATTACAAATTACATTGAGCAGGCCCGCAAAAATCCAATGAATGAGATCATTGCCGGAGGAAAGTATGATAAATCAAAAGGATACTTTATTGAGCCAACGGTTGTTCTCACAAAAGATCCTTCATCTTTAACGATGTGTGAAGAGATCTTCGGACCTGTGATCACGATCTATGTTTATCATGAGGAAAATTTTGAACAGACCCTTGAACTGGTAGACAAAACTTCTCCATATGCATTAACAGGCTCCATTCTTGCAAAGGATCGTTACGCTATCGAGATGGCTACTAAAAAACTTGTTAACGCGGCAGGTAATTTTTATATCAATGATAAACCAACCGGTGCAGTGGTGGGACAACAACCTTTTGGTGGAGCAAGAGGATCCGGAACAAATGATAAAGCCGGTGCGAAAGTGAATCTATTGCGGTGGGTTTCTATGAGAACCATCAAAGAAACTTTTGTTACCCCTGTTGATTACAGATATCCATTTCTTGATAAGGAATGACAGTGAGCAGTTTTTTTAAAGGTTCAAAAACAAAAGATTAATATATTCGTATCACCATTGACAGTAAAGTTCAATTTTAACCCCCAAACCCACAAAAAATGAATAGAATCGGAAAAAAATTAACACTGATGGCAGTTCTTTTTGCCTGCATGGTATTTACTGCCAATGCTCAGAGTAAGGGAAATGTTATTAAGATTAACATCTTCAGTCCTATTGTAAAGACATTCAATATCCAGTATGAAAAGACTTTGACTGCTACGAGCAGCTTTCAGTTAGGATTTTTCTATACAGGATATTCTTCAGGGTCAACAGATTTCAGCGGTTTCGGAATTACTCCTGAATATCGTGCGTATCTGTCAGAAACAGATGCACCTAAAGGAGTTTATATTGCTCCGTTCCTGCGTTATCAAAACTTCACACTGACAGACGGCGGCAATAAAGGAACATTTAACAGTTTCGGCGGTGGTTTGATCATCGGTAAACAGTGGATCTTTAAGGAAAAAGTTGCCCTTGATATCTTTATCGGGCCCTCCTATTCTTCAGGAAGTGCAAAAACTACTTCTGGTAGTGGAACTTTCGATACAGGTGTATTTGATGGCTTTGGAATTCGTACAGGACTTTGTCTTGGATTCGCATTCTAAGCAATTCTTTTACTCTTAATAAAAATCCCGCTGAGATCATCAGCGGGATTTTTTATTTGATCGACTTGTTATTAAATCTTTCGTCTTCTCATTTATACCATTCTACCTTTCTTGAGAAATACATCAGGGCACCGACGATCATAAATAGTCCAATGCTTCCCAACAAGAGAGAGAAATCCTGCTGAAGGATAATGATAAAAATGAATGTGTAGAATATTGCCAGCAGTGATGTAAACAATACTACGAGGTTTGTGCTTTTCAGAAAAGATGTTGAGTAAAAACTAATGAGGCCTACGGTCGATGCAGCCGAGATCCAATAAGCAATGTTATAGCCAACCTGTTCAGATAAGCTTAATAATAGCGTATAATAAATAATGAGAGCCACTCCGATCAGGATGTATTGGAACGGATGAATTCTAATCTTCTTGGTAATCTCAACCAGAAACAAAGCAACAAATGTGAGAATGATGATCAGCTGACCGTACTTGGAAGTGCGGATGCTTTTTTGATATTGATCGACAGGCACCAGAAGTTTAACTCCAAATTCATATCCACTGAAGCTAGCGGTAGATCTAGTCCATTGCTGAGCAAAGGGACGATTGTAGTGTAATATTTTCCAGTTGGCAGAAAATGCAGATTCCGAAACACTACGATCGACTGGTAGAAATTCCCCATCGAAACTTGGATTTCCCCATTTGCCTTCCAGCTTAACAGTTGTGGTCTTCCCGGTTGGAACAAAGCTCAACTGCTGACTTCCTTTCAGGTTGATAGATACGGCAGTGCTTTCCTTGAAATCATCCGAAGTCAGCCATCCCAGTCTTGCAATGATGCCGCTTGAAGTATTATTTAAACTATTTTCAACACCAGGTTGTGCATAATCTCCTGCCAGGCCGTTGAAAGTAATTCCAAGCTGATTAGAAGGCTCTGTTGACTTATCAACCCCTCCTATTTTAAAGACCGGATTATCGCTTATACCCCTGAGATCTGAAATCGAAAAGATCATGTGAGCATCCTTCCATAGAACTTTATCTTCAGAAATTCCCAATGATTTAAAATCAGGTTTAACGAAAGTAGAGTTGAGTGCAAGTGCAGATGAATAAACTGCAACGTCAAAAATTCCCCGATGCAGTTCTTCCGGCTGAATGTCTCCCTTAATATCCAGCTTCTCAGGAAGAAAATAATAGTTTTCAATCGTCTCAGTAATTTCAACTGTGCCTTTGGCATGATCCGTTCTACTCACCTCCCTTTTATATGGAATGACGAGGATGGGGCCTGATAGTGTTTGAGGGCCTGACCATTTAGAAGACACTTCGTTGATTACTTCACCTGCGCGAAGCTCGCGTTCCTCCATGAGGCTTTGTATCCAGGCAGAAGGTATTAAAAGGATAAGGACCAGAAATCCGATTGACACCAGTTTGACCGTGATGGATTCTTCTATCCATCGGTTAAATCTTTCGAGAATGTTGGAGGGTTGTGGGTATGTTTCCATAAGGTTTAATTTGTTTGAAAGTACTTTTAATTTGAAAGTAAATGAGTAAAAAATTATTTCTTTTGCTGTTTTACAAGAGATTCAAGCGCATCCAGGTGTTTTTTGAAGACAACGCGGCCACGTTCGGTGACCTTATACTGTGTATTGGGTTTGCGATCAATAAATGATTTCTGCACGGATATGTACTTCTCCTTTTCAAGGGCTTTGATATGAGAGGCCATCCCACCATCACTCACCCCTACGATCTCTTTCAAAGAATTAAAATCGTATAGATCATTCGTCACCAGTACAGACATGATCTGTAGCCGTACCCGGTGCTCCAGCACTCTATCAAGATGTTCGAAAGGATTTTTCAACGATCGTATTTATTATATAGAATAGCGCCGTACAAAACATGAAGGACGCCAAAACCAATTCCCCAGAATATCAGATCATAGCCGGGAAGCAATGCTGAGACAAGTCCAAGGATAATTTCAGAAAAACCAAGATAGCGGACCTCACCAAAAGTATTTGCACTTGCGTTGAAGAGGGCAAGACCATAAAACAGAAGGCTGATCGGGCTGACCAGCTCCCAGTAACCATTATATAGTAAAATCAATATGAGGAGTCCTCCTGTTACCAAGGGAACAGCAAGGTGCATCACCATTTGGCGAGTGGTGGAATTCCAAAGAGAAGATCCTGTTTTCTTTGCTTTGCGTGCACTGAGAAATAAACCAGTTGATATTGATGCGATGAGAACAACGGCGGCAATGGTCAGAAACTGAACCATGACACCAAAGCCTTCATTCAGACCACGAACAGGATTGACATTGTCCAGGATCCAGTAAGCGGCTGCCACCCCCGCAAGAGCATATAGCCCTGAGAGAATACCTGACATCCCGCTCAACGAAATGAATTTTTCAGATCGCTCCATCATGGACCTGATGGAGGCAATGTCCTTCTCGTATTCGTGAATTTCCTTCATCTGAAAGTACTTTTGATTACAAAGTAAATCAAACGGACGGAAGGAACAAAGGTTCTTCAGGAGAATATTTTACATGAATTGACAAATAGCAACCTCAAAATTAAAAGTACTTCTCCGCTCTCAATCCGTACGTGATCAAAAGATTTTCACGGCTGTTGAGGCTCAGTCGGTTGTAGGTGATGGAAGTTGTGAAGCTCAGCCATTTCTTGATCTTAATGTGAAGGTTTGTGTTTGACTTGATTACGTAATCCGTTCCAGATGATAGCGAAGGCTGGTAAAAATCAGACCCATCAATAACGATCAGCTCGTCTTTGATATCCCAGCGAAATTTTATCCGGAGAGAATTCCTAAAAGTATTGTAAACAACATTCCCCAGTTCAGGATCAATAAGGTCGCCAGTTTCATATAGAAATCCATCACTGATGATGAGATGGGCATTTTTAGTATTAACAAAACTATATGCTATTCCCAGCCCGCCCTGAAACCTATTATTTATTTTCAGAGAATAGGAAATGTCATAGTTGAGCAATCCCCAATAATAGAGCCGTTGCTGATTTTTGAGATAATTAAAATCCAGACTGGAAGAATAGTCGTTGTTGGTAACTGTGGCTTGCTGCTGACCATACACCCAACTGTTGTTGGTATTGACTTCTATTTTGTCTTTGCTGATGTTGAACTTTAGAAAGTTGCTTAGCAGGTATGAATTGCCGGCATTCGTTTTATTAATGCTGCCCGTAGAGGCATAACTGAAATAGTAATGAGTACTGTCATTAAATTGAGAAAAACAGGGGTGACAGAGCGCAATAATCAGCAGGATCAGGAGAGATCTTAACCTATATATCCGGACACTTTCTCCCATCTGGTTTTTAAAATTCAGAGTGGTAAAAAAGCCAGTAAATGGCAATTAAACAACATGGTAAAAGGCCCGGCCAGAAATGAAATTTATAATGGCCTGAAATAGAGGAAAAGTTGGTCGGTATTTGGCGTTTTTCCTCATAAACCCTAATATTGCACTCCCAAATTCTTCCTTAGCTCAGCTGGTTAGAGCATCTGACTGTTAATCAGAGGGTCCTTGGTTCAAGTCCAAGAGGAAGAGCTTGATGATAAGGCGCTTACGAAAGTAGGCGCCTTTGTCGTTTTAGGTGAATCAGGGCATGGATTTGAATGAAAATCCGGTAATTGGGGTCCATCCATCGACCTTGTGCTGTCAAATCATTGAGCTGCAGAAGCCTTTTTCTTACTCTTCTTTTTATTCAGCGCCATCGCCTCCTCAATAGAATGTGTCTCCTGCATGCTCTTCTCTTTGCTGGCAAGATGGGCGATGTTGGCATAAAACTTTCGCAGCACATTTAGTTCCTCCTCTGTAAGATCCTCCACGGAGACCAATCGGTTACTCGCGTGTTCATTGGATGCCAGAAGCTCATTCAATTTCAAATTAAGTGCAATAGAATCTTTATTTTGACTTCGTTGTATCAGGAACACCATGAGAAATGTAACGATGGTCGTTCCTGTATTGATCACAAGCTGCCAAGTATTAGAATAATCAAACAGTGGCCCTGTTATAAGCCACACTATGATTGAACTGAATGCCAGCACAAAAGCCCCCGAAGTTCCTGCAAGGCTTGCAACTTTTGTTGAGAGTTTTTCGAGAAAATGCTCTTTGGCAGGTTTCTTTTTCATATTGTTCCTTTTAATAATGATTCATTAAAGCTAGCTCATAATGATATCAATACCTGTGCCATAGGAAAACAAAAAGGCGACCTTCAAATTCTGGTGGATCCTTTACAACCGGCTGAATATGGGCATCGGATTTTTGTGAGTGTGGGACACCGTCACAGACATCCGTATCGTTACTGCTTTCTTTTTCTGAAAAATGAAATGAGCAACGGCACTGAAGTCACCAGCACCATTCCTATCACGATCAATTCAACATGTTCATTTAATAATGGGAATCTGTTGCCCAGCAAATATCCTGACATCACCATTGTAGTGATCCAGATGAATGCTCCTAAAAAATTATAGATCATGAATTTCACGAAATCGATACGGGCAATGCCTGCCAGGATAGGGATGAATGTGCGCACAACGGGCAAAAATCTTCCTATGATGAATGTCATCATTCCTCTTTTCTCATAAAAAGCGAGTGTCATGTCCATGTAGTTTTTCTTGTAGAAAAAACTATCGGGCCGATCGCGCAGCCAATGTTCTGCCCATCTTCCTGTTGCATAGCCTACCATTGTTCCCAGAACGACCATAGCAGTAAGTCCAGCGATAAGAGAATAAGGTGTCCAGTTTAATGCATGGGAATCGCACAGCAGTCCTGTTATAAAAAGCAGTGAGTCTCCCGGGAGGAAAAATCCGAAGAAAATACCCGCCTCCATGAAAACAACAATGAACAGCAGTGTCACGCCTCCATGAAGAAGGATGAATTCCGGGTTCAAAAAATCAAAAATCGAATCAATCATACTGACTAAATAATCTATGGGTGGAGTAATTCACTGACGTGAGATCAGTGCGTGTCGTGTATGATATCGTTAGGGAGCGCTTGCCCTCAGGAACACATAGAAAACATTGTGCTGAAAAGTATTTAAGTTCAGGGCAGGATGAGAAGACAACAAAAGATTTGCCGCTGAGAGGAATCCATTGAAAAAGTTATTAACAAAATAGATCTTATTGAAAGCGTGGAAAAAGATCAGGTGGTCGGATGAACTTCTTAGCGCAAAAGTCTCGGGTAAAGGAGAGTCAGCATGAGAAGTCAGACCCTTCACCTTTTGAGATGAGTCAGAAGACTCTTTCATAAGGGCATTAACGCTAATAGCGAATATCAAAATCATCCCGAATAGAAAGACGGAAAGCTTTGTTCGAATGGTGTTAGCTGATTTCATCTGATCTGCACAAATCTACCCCAAAATTTCAATTTTCAGGATCGGGGATTTCCCGTGCTCTTCAAATTCTCTTCCTCCCGACTGCATCCACAGCCCGTAATTAGCGTTTTTTATAAAAAAACCACATAGATGGTACATCATTCCCATCCCTTAGCATTTGTTATCTAACTTAAGGGTCCCTAACCATTCAATTGTTTGACCAATGAAGTTTCCTAACAAGGACGAGGAAGAATTATTGAAAAATTCTGTCGTCAATCATTTTATGTCCGGCTATTCCAAAATTCTTAAGGAAGGAGGATTGAAGACCGAGGATATCAACAAGAAGGATATTCTTCCTGTTGATAAAGTTTCTTTGAAAGAAGTTGCAGGTGAAAAAGATACGTTCAGCTTTAATGCTGATTTCAAGATCAAGAACTATAAGATAACTTTTCACGGCACTATCAATAAAAACAAAGAAATAAAGGATGAAGTGTTCTGGGGAAAGAAACACTTAAAGTAATTCTCTGGCGGCACCATGACACTCGCTGAAGCCGTTACACTAATTTCAACCGACAGGATATCAAAGATCAAGAGTCAGGAATGGGCCGATCTCGGCTGTGGAAATGGGTTGTTCAGCAAAGCTCTTATTAGTATTCTTCCCCCAAGAAGCAGGGTATACGCAGTGGATCAGAGACCGTTTAAATTCTCACATCCTCAAATCAAGTTCATCAAATCTGATTTTGCCAGTGAAGAGCTGACCCTCCCTATATTGGATGGTATTATGATGATCAATTCCATTCATTATATAAAAGATAAGCTCCCTTTCATTCAACAACTAAAGACCAGGCTGCTTCCTGACGGGATCTTTGTCCTGGGAGAATATGAAATCTCAAAAGGTAATCAGTGGGTTCCCTACCCTCTTACATTCTCCGCCGCTACTGCATTATTCCAGGAAGCCGGATTTTCTTCTATTGAAAAGATCCATGATCACCCTTCCGTGCTAAACAGTAGCTCTATTTATTCAGCGGCTATTTCAAAATGAAATGACATTTCAGGAATAGAACTGTCTCAAATAAGTTAGATTTATTATCTTAATCCTTTACCTAACCTATAAAGAATGAAAGCCATCCTGGCCAGTGAATTCGGATTGCCGGAGCAACTCAAATTATCAGAGACACCCTCACCTTCTGCCGGAACTGACGAAGTGGTGATCAAAGTGAAAGCATGCGGTGTGAATTTCCCTGACATCCTTATCATTCAAAATAAATATCAATTCAAACCCACGCTTCCTTTCTCTCCCGGTGGAGAAGTTTCAGGTGAGATTCTGTCCATTGGTGATTCTGTCAAACATTTAAAGAAAGGTGATCGTGTGGTAGCTCTTTGCGGATGGGGCGGCTTTGCAGAAGAAGTGGCTGTGAAAGCGAATCGTGTATTTCCAATGCCTCCCTCCATGGATTTTATTAATGGGGCTTGCACACTTTATACTTATGGGACATCCTATCATGCATTGAAAGATCGTGCTCAGTTAAAATCAGGTGAAACATTATTAGTGTTGGGAGCTGCTGGCGGTGTCGGACTTGCTGCGGTCGAACTTGGAAAAGTAATGGGTGCCACTGTCATTGCTGCGGCCTCCTCGTCAGATAAACTTTCCGCCTGCAAAGAAAAAGGTGCGGACTTTATCATTGATTATGCAAAAGAAGATGTGCGTCAGCGAATTAAGGAGATCACCGGAGAAAAAGGGGTTGATGTTGTTTACGATCCTATTGGAGGTCCCCTAGCCGAATCAGCTTTGAGATCCATTGCGTGGAAAGGACGATATCTCGTAGTAGGATTTGCTGCAGGAAATATTCCGAATTTTCCGGCCAACCTTGCATTGTTAAAAGGCTGTTCAATTGTTGGAGTCTTTTGGGGAAGCTTTGCTGAGCGTGAGCCCAAACAAAGTCTTCAGAATTTTGGTGAATTGCTGGGATGGATTCATTCGGGGAAAATCAAGCAGCACATTCACAAGATCTATTCACTGGAGGATGCTGCGCAGTCACTTCAGGATCTTATTGACCGTAAGGTAAAAGGGAAAGCCGTTGTCAAAGTTGGCGACTGGACAGAATCAATTGCTCCTCCAGCATCCAGAGCAGAAAAGAAACCCATACAAACTCATAAAAACATTTCTCATCCAATTGTCATCAAACTATCTGAAATTAAAAACCACGTTGGACAATCATTAGGCTTCAGTGAGTGGATTACTGTTACTCAGGAGATGATCAACGATTTCGCAAAAGCAACAGGCGATCACCAGTGGATTCACGTCGATGTTGAAAAGGCCAAAGGTCTGATGCCGGAAGGAAAAACTATCGCTCATGGATATTTGACCATGTCACTCGCTGCGAGATTTTTCTTTGATATGATTGTCATCGAAGGCGCTTCAAGTTCTATTAATTATGGTCTTAATAAAGCAAGGTTTCCGCTCGCTGTTAAAGTTGGAAGCAGAATTCGCATGCATGGTGCTATTCAGAATGTTGAAGATATGCCAGGCGGCGGAGCTAAACTTTTTATGGAATGTAAAATGGAACTGGAAGGCGAAGAAAAACCGGCTTACATTGGTGAACTAATTACTGCACTATACTGATCTAATAAAAATTATTATGAGACTAAAAGATAAAGTTGCAATTGTAACAGGAGGAGCCTCAGGGATCGGCCTTGCTACGGTGAAAACATTTGTTCGCGAAGGCGCGAAAGTTATGATCTGGGATCTTTCCAGCAAAGGAGATGAAGTAGCCAGTCAGCTGACAAAAGAAGGGCACACTGTTTCATTCTCCAAAGTTTCTGTTGGTGATAAGGATCAGGTTGACAAAGCCATGGCCTCTGCGAAAGCAAAGTTCGGTCGTATCGACATCCTCATCAACAATGCAGGCATTACCAAAGACAGAACTTTATTAAAGATGTCTAAAGAAGAATGGGATGATGTTATCTCTGTGAATTTAACAGGAGTATTTAATTGCACACAGGCCGTAGCGCCCATCATGAAGGATCAGAACTACGGACGCATTGTCTCTGCCTCTTCCAACGTTGCTATCCGTGGTAATTATGGTCAAACCAACTATGTGGCTACAAAAGCTGCCATTATCGGAATGGTGAAAGTGTGGGCGCTTGAGCTTGGAAAATTTGGGGTGACTGCAAATTGCATTGCTCCAGGGTTCATTGAAACTGCAATGACTGATGCAATCCCGGGTGACGTTCGCAAGCAAATGGTTGCTCACATCCCCGCTGGAAGATGGGGACAACCGCAAGACATTGCAAATGGATATTTATACCTGGCGTCCGATGAAGCATCTTTTGTCAATGGCATTTGCCTGACCATTGATGGCGGAGCAGCGCGATAGATTAAGAAGATTAAGTAATAGTAAATTAAATATCAGAAATGGGTCGTTACACTAGCATGGAAAATCTGAAGTTTTTGCTTCAGGAAGTTCACAATCTGAATGAGCTGTTTTCATTTGAAAAATTCTCACACCTCAACTGGGAACAATCATGGATGATCCTGGAGTCCGCAAAACTTTTAGCAGATCGTGATATGGCTCCATGGTTCCGTGAAATGGATCAACAGCCTGCAACTTATGATGGAAAAGGCGGTGTAAGAACGCATCCTCAATTAAAAAATATCATCAAGCATGCTGCTGAACAAGGTTGGATAGGCGGAGCAGCAAAGTTTGAACATGGAGGACTTCAGCTTCCAATGATGGTTTACTTTGGGGCACAGCAGATCTTTCAATCGGCCAACAATGCTTGCCAGGGATACTGGGGTCTTTCAGCAGGTGCCGCTGCCCTGATTACAAGCTTTGGAACTGAGGAACAGATAAAAACATTTGTCCCCCGAGTATACGAAGGAGATTGGCAGGCAACAATGGCGCTGACCGAACCTCAGGCTGGAAGTTCACTCACAGATATTGTCACGAGCGCAAGTCCATCAAGTGATGGCCTTTATAAGATCAAAGGGCAAAAAATATTTATATCGGGCGGACAGCATGATGCCTGCGATAACTTTATCCATCTCACGCTTGCGAGAATTGAAGGAGCACCTGCAGGGGTAAAAGGAATTTCACTTTTCATCATACCAAAATTCTGGCCTGAGAAAGATGGCTCGCTTACTCCTAATGACGTATTCTGTGCAGGAGATTTTCAAAAGATGGGACAGAAAGGATACTCGACCACTCATTTAGTTTTCGGAGATGAAGGTAAATGTAAAGGCTGGTTGCTGGGAGAACCTCATAAAGGGCTCTCTTACATGTTTCAAATGATGAATGAAGCCCGTATCAGTGTTGGCATGGGAGCCGCATCGGTTGCTATGGCTGCCTATCAGGCATCATTGGAATATGCAAATGAGCGTCCACAAGGAAGACTTATCAGTGAAAAAGATCCATTGAAGCCGCCAACCCTGATCATCAACCATCCTGATGTTCAAAGAATGCTATTGACACAGAAGTCAATTGCCGAAGGAGCTTTGTCGTTGGTAACAGAATGCAATCGCCTGTATGATATTTCTCATGCGACAAAAGATGATTCTCAGCACGATGCCTGGCTCCTGTTGGAAATACTTACACCCATTGTGAAAACGTATTCATCTGAACAAGGAAGTCGCGCAGCAGCACTTGCGATACAAACACTGGGAGGTTATGGATTCACAACTGATTTTCCAGTGCAGCAACATTACCGCGATTTGAAGATCACCTCCCTTTATGAAGGAACCACTGGGATACAATCACTGGATCTGTTGGGAAGAAAAGTTTCTATGGAGAAAGGTAAAGCTTTGCAGATCTTATTAACCGAAATGACCAATACTATCTCTAAAGCAAACGTTTATCCGGCTCTTGCCTCCTATGCTGCAGCTCTTCAGGAGGAAGTGAAGAGAACTCAAAAAGTCCTGACCCACGTGGGTTCGATCGCTGCTAAAGGAGAAATTGATCAATCTCTTTCCGATGCAACGATCTTTATGGAAATGATTAGTTATTCGGTAATTGCATGGCAATGGCTTAAGCAGGCAGTTGTTGCTTATCAACATTTGCAATCATCTGATTATTCTCTTCAGACAAAAGAATTCTATGAAGGCAAAGTTCATACGATGAAATTTTTCTTCCGCTATGAATTGCCCCATGCAGAGGCGTGTGCCAAGACGATAATGGATCGTGAATACCTCACCAACTTGAAAAATCATTCGTTATTTCAATGACAAGAAGGAATACTAAATTTTGAAATCCAAAGAGCATGAAATTTCTAACAGATTTTATATCCCCTGAAAACAAAGAGAAGGCTGGCTATACAATTGTGATTATATCATCGCTCGCTATCCTTAGCTGGTTTGTCACTTCCATTGATTCTGATTGGCAAAATGGGCCGGTCTACCTAGCATACTTATGGATAGGCGTCCCGGCAGCATTATTCTATGGACTGTCTTTACTGATTGCGCCCAATCCGGTGAGTCCTACAGAAGCTAAAACCATGAGAAAAGGAATGATCTTGGTATATCTTGTCTTCGCTCTCATTAATGCAATAATCATTGTCATCGCACACATTTATATGAAAAGAGATGTGTCAAGTCACTTCGGTCCTTATGCTCCTTATACCATTGTTCTTGCTCTCGCCAGCTATGCATATTGCTATTTGAAGTACATTAGAAATGCACAGTATACCGCTGGAGTGTCTGTGGCTATACCTATCCTGTTCTTGCTCGGAATGGTCTTTGGTTCATTAGGAGCCATTGCTCTTTACAACAACTTTGTCCTTGGAACTCCGATTTATAGCAATGGCACCAACGCGATGTACAACACCATGGGCTTGTTCATCTTTGTATCATTGGGATTCTGGTTATTTTCCGCCACTAAAGATTCCAGAAAGTAGGAGCCACATTCAGTTTCTGATTCTAGTTCATTAAACCAATTTCGGCCATTTTGTCTTTTATTCCCGACAAAATATTCGATAAGTAGCCATTTTGTCTTAAAAAATGAGTGAAAATCCTTTTGGTACGGATTTCCCTATAAGGGTATCCGTATTCAAAAATTGATCATCAAACCAAAAAAATTAAAATTATGAGCATAGTAAGATACAGAGGTAACGAATATGTACCGACCTCATTCAGCAGTCTGATCGACGGATTATTCAATGAAACAATGACTAAATCTGGCGGAAGTGTTTTCGTGCCGAAAGTTGACATTATCGAAAACGAAACCTCCTATGAGTTGCATGTCGCAGCTCCTGGTTTAAGCAAGGAAGATTTCAACATTGAAGTGAATGACAATTTATTGACTGTAAGTGGTGAGCGTAAGTTCAACAATGAGAAGAAAGACAAGAACTATCATTCCATTGAGACCAGCTACGGTGCATTCAAGCGTTCATTTTCACTACCTGAAAATGTAGACAGCACAAAGATTAACGCGAAATACAACAATGGTATTCTCGAATTGACAGTGCCAAAAGACGAGAAGAAGGCCCTGAAACAAACCATTAAGGTCAGCTAAGAATTTTTTTTGTAGGGGTGTGGGGTTAGGGCGTTCCGGAAACGGGCGCCCTTTTTCATGCCTTTCTCCTGCGGATATTTTTGTGCTAACTTTCCAACCATGAAGCGCTTTCTTATCATTCTTGTAGTCCTGGTTGCAGCGTTTATTGGAGCCGTAACAGGCGTTATTCTTACGCTCCGTTTTGTAGATCGTGCACCTGAATATACATCCATTGAACAGCATCAGAATCTTACCCTTGCGGGAATGAAGCCTGATTCGTCGCGGAAAATTTCAGTCGGAACAAATTTTGAATATGCTGCTAAAATGATCACTCCTGCTGTGGTTCACATCAGCATTGTATATGGTGCTGGTGATTTCAGTTTGAATCCTCTTGAACTCTATCGTCCACAAACTCATTCATCAGGATCGGGAGTGATCATTTCTGATGACGGTTACATCGTAACCAATAACCACGTCATTGAAGATGCAACGAATGTGGAGATCGAGATGAATGACAATCAAAGTTTTTATGCAAAAGTAGTTGGGCGTGATCCCAGCACTGATCTCGCATTGTTAAAAATCAAAGCAAAAAATCTTCCATTCATCAGATATGGAAATTCTGACTCGGTGGTGCCGGGAGAATGGGTACTGGCCGTGGGCAATCCTTTTGATCTTAACTCGACTGTTACAGCAGGTATCGTCAGCGCAAAGGCAAGAAATATTGGAATACTTCGCGATCGGAATAATCTTCAGGTGGAATCTTTCATCCAGACGGATGCTGCTGTTAATCCCGGCAATAGCGGAGGAGCATTGGTAAATCTTAAAGGGGAATTAGTGGGCATTAATTCAGCAATTGCTACTGCTACGGGAAGCTATTCGGGATATTCTTTTGCGATTCCCAGCAATCTCGTCAAGAAAATCGTTGATGATCTTTTGGAATTCGGTAAAGTACAGCGCGGACTTCTGGGTGTCCAGATCGTGGATGTCACTTCGCGCGTTGCTGAATCTGAACATCTCGATGTACTTCGCGGAATTTTTGTGACAAGAGTAAATGAGGGTAGTGCCGCAAGTTCATCGGGTATTGAGGCTGGTGATGTTATTGTTGGCATTGATGGCAATCCGGTGGGCGGAGTTTCTGAACTTCAGGAGATGGTTGCCCGTCATCGTCCCGGTCACAGCATTAAAGTTACCTACCGCAGAGGTGGTCAGGAGAAAACCGTCAGTACTATTCTGAAAAATTATGAAGGAATATCCTCCATCGCGAGAGAACCGGTTATTTATGAAATGGAGGGAGCAACGTTGGAAGACATCAGCTATTCCGAACTAACGAAGAGAAGTATAGATGGCGGCGTGCTGGTGAGAAAACTGGAAGTGGGCAAATGGAAAAAGTCCGGAATGAAAGAAAACTTCATCATTACGCATATTGACAAAGTCTCCATTGATAATGTTACCGACCTCAATCGTGTTATGTCATATAAAGACGGTGGCGTGCTGGTGGAAGGAATTTATAAAGATGGAACTAAAGGGGTCTATGGATTGGAGTGGTGAGAGTCGCGTCTGTTGACACTGATCATCCCAAACTATCAGATTATTAATCAAGTAAAATATAATCAATTTCTGATTCTCATAGTCTTATGGAAATAAAAAAAGTGCTCTCCCATCTTGGCATCAAAGCGTCTAATGCCGGAGTATCAACTGGTACAAAATGGATAAAAACTTCAGGGCCTGTAATTAAATCTTATTCTCCGGTTGACGGACAATTGATTGGGTCTGTCAGAAGTGCAGATCAGAAATCGTTTAATAAGATAGTTGAAACAGCTTCCAAAGCATTTCTGAAATGGAGAATGGTTCCTGCACCGAAACGTGGTGAAGTTGTCAGGCAAATCGGAGACGCATTACGGCAGTCAAAAGAAGAGCTGGGAATGCTGGTGTCGTATGAGATGGGTAAATCCTATCAGGAGGGTCTGGGTGAAGTTCAGGAGATGATTGATATCTGCGATTTTGCGGTTGGACTTTCGCGACAGCTTAATGGATTAACCATGCATTCAGAAAGACCCCTGCACAGAATGTATGAACAATATCATCCGCTGGGAATTGTTGGAATTATCTCCGCTTTCAATTTCCCGGTTGCGGTATGGTCGTGGAACAGCATGCTTGCGTGGGTGTGCGGAGATACGTGTATCTGGAAGCCATCTGAGAAAACTCCATTGTGCAGTATTGCCTGTCAGAATATTATATCCAAAGTCTTTGCGAAGAATAATGTACCGGAAGGGGTTTCATGCCTCGTCAATGGAGATTACAGAGTAGGACAATGGATGTCATCCCATGAAGACATTCCTTTGGTCTCAGCAACGGGTTCGGTAAGAATGGGAAAAGTCGTTGCAAAAACTGTAAGCGAACGCCTTGGAAGACCATTGATGGAACTTGGTGGAAACAATGCAATTATCATCAGCGAGCATGCCAATCTTGATATTGCAATTCGTGGGGCAGTGTTCGGAGCTGTAGGAACCGCAGGACAACGCTGCACCTCCACACGAAGATTAATAGTCCACGAAAAGATCTATGACTCTGTTAAGCAGCGTTTGAAAAAAGTTTATGGACAGCTGAAGATCGGAAATCCCCTCTCCACTGAGAATCATGTCGGCCCGCTAATTGACAAGCTTGCGGTGAAATCTTACAACGAGGCATTAAAAAAAATAAAGTCACAGGGAGGAAAAATACTCGTAGAAGGCGGCGTGCTTTCAGGAAAGGGCTATGAATCCGGGTGTTATGTTCGTCCAGCTATCGCAGAAGTGAAGAATAAATTTGACATCGTACAACAGGAGACATTCGCTCCCATACTTTACTTGATCAAATACAAAACTCTGGATGAAGCTGTTGGATATCAGAATGGCGTTCGACAAGGGCTTTCATCAGCATTGATGACTACGAATCTGCAGGAAATGGAGAAATTCCTTTCACAGGCAGGAAGTGATTGTGGTATCGCCAATGTCAACATCGGCACTTCTGGTGCGGAAATTGGAGGAGCCTTTGGCGGAGAAAAGGAAACGGGAGGCGGAAGGGAGTCAGGTTCAGATGCATGGAAAGTTTATATGCGCCGACAGACCAATACGATCAACTACGGGAGCAATCTACCACTGGCTCAGGGCATCAAATTTGACATTTGACAGGATCAGTAAAAGCCTGGTACACAAAGCAAGTAGCCAAGGGCTTTTGTAATTCACGATCTACCGACTAACTTAGAGGGCCTTAAAAATAGCTATGCAACCTAAAAAATACCGGTCGGTCATGTTGATTGACGACAACGAGATTGATAATCTCATCAATCAAAAAATGATCGAATCGGCTTCTATCACAGAGCATATTTATGTGCATACCGGAGCGAAAAGCGCTATCGAATTTTTACGCAACATGGAAAAACTTGATCTGGCAGATAAAGTTTTGCCGGACGTCATTTTCCTCGATATTGACATGCCCTTAATGGATGGATTTCAGTTTCTCGATGAGTTTGAGAAACTGTCTTCTTCGACAAAAAAGAAATCAAAAATTGTGATGCTTACTTCTTCGATCAATCCACAGGATTTCAACCGGTCCAAGAAATATCTAAACGTAAAACTCTATCTCAACAAGCCGTTGAATCACGAGAGCATCTTAGCATTGAACATTTAATTGGTAACTAGTCGTCAGCATCTCCTCCACCCTGGATCTCCAGAGCGATCAGCCTTTCCACAAATTTTTCATCCATGCGAATGAAAAATGTTGGAGCAAAATAACTGACTGACATTGTTTTGAACTTGGGAATCAAAGCAGATATCTTTTTATGCTTTTCTTTCTTTGCTTCGCTTACCGCAATCTTAAGTATTTTAAGGAAGGTTAATACGTTTTCGCAAGCATCCTTGCCAATCATTCTGATGTTGCGTTGTACGCTGTTGGATAGCTGGTTATAAAGTTCAATATCTTTCAACAAGCAATACTGTAAACACAACAAAGCCTTGATCTCCATCTGAGCCTGTGGATATTTTTTCAGACTCACATCATTGATAAGGGAATTCAGCAGTTTCGCTGTTTCCTCATACCGACCTGAATAATAACTACACATGGCACGGTACACTGTAAAGATCACATGCTGAGGAACGTTATTAGGATCGGGTTCGAAATCAGCGAATAACTCCTCCTGTTCAGCATAAAGTTCTGTTTCTGTTCCCAGGCGTATGGCCCTTTCAAACTTAGAAATCAGGAATTGTACCGCAAACGTGTAGTACGGATAGTTAATCAGCAAATTGGAAGCGGCATCGTTGACCTCCTCGAAATATCTCTCCGCTTGTTTATATACTTTATAATGATTGTAATACTCAAGTTTTAAGAATTCAAAAAGAAGATTGAGATGATAATAGACAGGGTCAAGGTTATACGTTTCAAAAATGGTCTGAACTCTTTTGAAGATATCTTCAATGGATTCTTCATCCTGCTGAAGATTCTCTTCCTTATCAACAAAGAGACGATGGAAGACTACAATGCAGCTTTTGTAAACGTAAAGCCTGTGTGACTCATAGAGGTTGGCAATATTAAAGATCTCTTTCGTCAGCAATTCAAGACTGAGTCTTTCAGTCTCATCACCTGTAAGGAAATAGTTCCCGTACTTTTTAAAATAATCCGCCAATACGTCTTCTGCTTTGTCTACAGCGAGCATGTAGGCCACGTGGCGGTTATAAAGCTGTGAGAATTGGAAGAAATCAGGGGAATTAATGTGAAGTTTTTTCAGGAGTTTATAGATCGTTGGAAGCTCACCCACAAGATCTGCTTCGATTAGTTCTTTTTCGAGCTTTCTCAACATAGCAATGGCAATCGTCTTCTTCTTGGTAAAGAATACCTCATTGATATTGGCAACTTTCCTTAAAAGATCAGTTCTCGGGCTTTCCATCTGCTGCACGAGATATTCTTCAATTTTCTGACTCAGCCGGGAGCGCATGGTGTAATAGGCATTGGCGTTAATTTCCAATTCTACCATCACCTTGTTCTCAGAAAGCTGACGCTCGCGCATAGCTTTCAACAGATACGCTGACTTTTCGGCATTACCATTGATCAGCGAGTCATAAATGGCACTATAGTCTTTTTCCGAAAGCTGTTTAATGATATTCTTCAGTTTTGCCATGGAGCGGGCTATAAATAGCTTGAAAAATTACAAAAATTACGATTGTAAACAACGGACTTCTTTTCGATTGAACCTCAATTTTGCGTCAATTTTTCAGTTTGAACGCTTTGGAAAGAAATTTGAGCCTGATGCACAAAGATTACAATATGGATGCATTCTCCCAAATGATCATTACTGCTGTAAACAACGTTAAGAACGCAGTAGTAAAGATTGATGTGTACAAAACTGTTCAGGGCAAACTTAAGGCAGCCGGATCAGGTTCAGGTTTTATATTTTCCTCCGACGGACTGATTTTCACAAACCATCACGTCGTCAATGGCGCTGAGAAGATCATGGTGGGCTTGCTTAACGAAAATGAAATTGAAGCTTTTCTTATTGGGAAGGATCCGGATACAGATCTTGCCATTTTGAAAATTTACACCGACGGATATTCAACAGCGCACCTGGGCGATGCCTCCACTTTACAAATCGGGCAACTGGTTATTGCTATTGGAAATCCTCTGGGTTATCAGCATACTGTTACAACAGGAGTAGTTAGTGCGTTGGGTCGTTCCATGCGAACTCAATCAGGTAGAGTTGTTGATAATGTTATCCAATCAGATGCTGCCCTCAATCCCGGAAATTCGGGAGGACCTCTCATTACAACGGATGGTGAGGTTGTGGGTGTTAATACTGCGATCATCAGTGGTGCCCAGAACATAAGTTTTTCTGTAGATATCAACACCGCAAAAGAAGTTGCGAGCCAACTGATTAAAAATGGTAAAGTATTCAAAGCATATCTTGGATTCATGCTTCAGGAGGTTCCTATCAATCCAAAAATCCTTAGACATCATCATCTTCCCAATCAGAAAGGATTATTTGTTACGGGCATAGAATCTGATTCTCCAGCAGGAAGATCACAGATAAAAGAAGGAGATATCATCGTCTCTTTCAATAATAAGTCTGTAAATACCCTCAACGAACTTTTTAAGGAACTGACTAAAAAAGAGATTCTTACACTGGTGGATATCACTGTGGTGAGACATACGGAACTGTTCAATTTTGGAATATTCCCTTTAGATCGCAAAGAAAGATCAAGGATTGAGAATTAAATACAAAGAGCGCAGAGTTTTCACTTTGCGCTCTCTGCGTTTTATTGGTATGATAAATTACGCTTATCGGCGTTTCCTGTGAAATCTATCCCCACCGCCGTTGCTGCCTCCACTGGTACCTTTATTACCAGGAACAAATCTCTTACGCTCGCGTGTCGGCTCTGAGCTTGGTCCGGAACTTCTTCCTCCCTGCGCGCCGCCGCCTCTTGATTCTGTAATTTCAACACGCACCTGACGTCCTTCAACCTCTGCTCCTGTAAAGCCTTTAAGGACCTTATCGGAGAGATGTTTTTCAACTTCAAAGAATGAGTAGGCACCCATCAGGTCAATCTGGCCAATGTCTCTTTTTTCAAGTCCGGTGTGTTCATCAATGATCTCCAGCATTCTGGATTTATCAAGACCATCCATTTTACCTAAATTGATAAAGAAGCGAGTTCCTCCGGAAGAACGTGCCGGACGTTCTGAACGCTCACTTCTGTCACCTCTGTCTCCCCGGTCACGATCACCTCTGTCTCCACGATCAGATCTTTCATACGACCCTTCCGTGCTGGTGGATCGTCTGTCTCCATTAAGATCCGGTGCATTGCGATAGTAATCCAAAAAGCGATTAAATTCTATTGAAGCAAAACGCTTGATAAGATCATTCTTTGTAAGATCATTAAGCTCTTCGTAGACCGCCGGCAAAAATGCTTCGATCTCAGTCTCATTAACTTTTACTTCACGCACCTTTTTCATGAGTGCGATCAATTGCTTCTGGCAAACTTCAGCACCCGTTGGAACCATCATACGCTTCATCGGCGATTTCATGCTTCTTTCAATCTGCTTCACTTTACCTAACTCCTGGCGGCTTACCATAGCAATGGAAATACCTTTCTTACCAGCACGGGCCGTACGTCCGCTGCGGTGAGTATAGAATTCCATTTCATCCGGCATGTTCAGGTGAATAACGTGTGTGATGTCTTCAACATCAATACCACGTGCGGCAACATCGGTTGCTACCAGTATCTGAAGGGAACGCTCGCGAAACTTCATCATTACGCGATCACGTTGCTGCTGATTAAGATCCCCATGAAGTGAATCGGCATTATAACCATCCTTCATGAGCATTTCGGCAACACGCTGTGTGTCAATTCGTGTGCGGCAGAAGATCAAACCAAAAATGTCAGGATTAAAATCCAGAATACGCTTCAACGCCATATACTTTTCACGTTCCTGAACCATCACATAGCGATGTTCAATATTCGCGTTTCCAGTATGAGACTCTCCTACAGAAAGTTCGAAAGGATCTGTCATGTAGTTCTTCATGATGGCACGAACTTCCCGAGGCATAGTAGCAGAAAAAAGCCACGTGCTCTTATCTTCTGGTGTGAAAGAAAGGATCTTATCGATGTCTTCCTTAAAGCCCATGTTCAACATTTCATCAGCCTCATCAAGAACGATGTACTTAATGGTACCGAGATTGATTGTCTTGCGTTCAATCAAGTCAATCAGACGACCAGGAGTAGCCACAATAATGTGAGCACCTCTTTTGATTTTTCTGATTTGCTCGCTGATGCTGGCTCCGCCATAAACAGCAACGATATTGAATGACTTGAATTTTTCTGAGAAGGTTTCAAGGTCACTGGTAATCTGCATACCCAGTTCGCGGGTAGGTGCTAAAACAAGTGCTTGAGTATTCTTATTATCAACGTCTATTAATTCCAACAAAGGAAGGCCGAAAGCTGCCGTTTTTCCTGTTCCGGTCTGAGCTAAACCCACGAAATCGCGGGAGCCTTTTAAAAGGACTGGTATAGCTTTTTCCTGAATTGGGGTTGGCGTTTCGAAGCCGAGAAGGGATACCGACTGCACTAAACCTGGGGACAAGCCCAGGGCATCAAATGATTTCATTATAATTCTTTAAATAAGCCGCAAAGGTACGGTTATTAGTCCAGATAGCAGGCAGTTACCAAATCTCCCTCACAATCTTAACTTTGAGGCCCTAATTCCAAATAAACTAACGATATGATGACTTCCGGCAAAACAAAAAGAGCCCTTTACCTCATTCTCATCATCCTGTCTCCTGCAATGGCCTCCGCTCAGGGAGGCGGAATCAAGTGGGCAACTGATGGCACCTCCTATTTCCGTATTGAGTCAAATGAAGTAAATCGATACAGCCTTCCGGCTAACACGAAGGCTACATTTATCAGCCAGGCCGACCTGACTCCCCAAGGTCAGACGAAAGGCCTAAGCGTAAGAGCATTCTATCTTTCTGCGGATCAACAAAAGGCACTGATTTACACCAACACAAAAAGAGTCTGGCGTCTTGATAGTCGCGGTGATTATTATGTACTGGATCTAAAAACAAAAGCATTAAAAAAACTTGGTGCAGGTAGACCACAGTCGTCTCTGATGTTTGCCAAGTTCTCTCCGGATGGAACCAGAGTCGCATTTGTAAGCGAGCAAAATCTTTATGTTGAGAATTTAGCTTCCGGGGAGATCAAGGCATTAACAAAAGATGGCAACAGAAAATTAATCAATGGAACCTTTGACTGGGTCTATGAAGAAGAACTTTCCTGCCGTGATGGTTTTCAATGGAGCCCGGACAGCAAACAACTTTCCTTTTGGCAGATTGACGCTACCAAGATCCGTGATTACTATATGCTGAATTCCAGCGATTCCGTTTATTCAAAAATAATTCCTGTTGAGTACCCAACAGTAGGACAAAGCCCTTCTCCTGCAAGGATTGCCGTTGTTGATGTTGACGGTGCAAAGACGACATGGTTGAAGATAGCAGGAGATGCTCAGCAAAATTATCTTCCAAGAATGGAATGGAGATCAGCAACTGAAATTCTCGTCCAGCAACTGAATCGCAAACAAAATGAAAGTACGATCTATAGCTGTAACCCGGCCACCGGTGATGCAAAAGCAATCTTTAACGAAAAAGAAGAAGCGTGGATCGATTTATATTCTTTCACAGGATCAGAAAGTGCCCTGGACTATCACCATGCCTTTAGTTGGCTGAATAATAAAAAGGAATTTCTTTGGGCCAATGATAAAGACGGCTGGTCACATCTTTACAGGATCACTGCTGATGGATCAAAGGAAGTATTGATCACGAAAGGGAATTACGATATGATCGATTTTCTAACAGTTGTTGAGAAAAGTAACTATGCTTACTTCCTGGCTTCACCAAACAATGCAACACAAAAATATCTTTACAAGACCAAGCTGGATGGAAAGGGCAAGCTTGAATTGGTAACCCCTGCAGGACTTGAAGGATCACATGGTTATGACATTTCTCCCAACGGATTGTATGCGTACCATACTTTCTCAAATAACTACACCAGAAACGTCAATGAATTAATCGATCTCACTACTCATAAACCCTTAAACGATCGAGAGAGCATTCAATCAAAGCTGACAGCGGCTCAAGGTCCAAAGAAAGTAGAATTCTTCAAGGTAAAAACTGAAGAAGGAATTGAAATGGACGGATGGATGATCAAGCCAAAGAATTTCGACCCAGCGAAAAAGTATCCAGTTGTGTTTCAGGTTTACACCGAACCCGCAAGTCAGACAGTAGTGGATCGTTTTGGAATTGGCAACAACCGTTTATTCAAGGGAGACATGGCAGAGCAGGGATACATTTATATGTCTGTTGACAGTCGGGGAACGCCTGCTCCAAAAGGAAAGACCTGGAGAAAATCTATTTATCGCAAAGTAGGATTATTGAATATCAATGATCAGGCAATGGCTGCAAAAGAAATACTGAAATGGTCATTTGTAGATCCGGAAAGAGTTGCTGTCTGGGGATGGAGTGGTGGCGGAACTACAACCCTCCACCTGTTATTTCAATATCCGGATATCTATAAAACAGGTATTGCTGTGGCGGCCGAAGCAAGTCGCCTTACCTATGATAATATCTATGAAGAGCGCTATATGGGACTTGATATGAATGACTATATAAAGTGTTCACCTATCACATACGCTAAAAATCTAAAGGGGAACTTACTGTATATACATGGAACGGGTGACGATAATGTTCATTACAATAATGCCGAAATGCTTATTAATGAATTGGTAAAACACAATAAGCAGTTTCAATTCATGGCATATCCTAACCGCTCCCATGGGATTTCGGAGGGTGAAGGCACCACTGAGCACATGGCTACTTTATATACTGAGTATTTGAAAAAATTCTGCCCTCCTGGCGCTAAATAGCCAAATTCCACATTAACAGTAATTCTTAATATCAACCAATATCTTACCTCTCCTGAACGGCATAGAATTTTCAGGAGAGGTTTTGGTTATCTGCCGTTGATAAAATTTGCCTGTCCAGTATTCAACATCATACTAGCTTTGCACCGCCAATCATAGGAATGGGGCTGTGAATGCTTTTAAAATGCTGAACGGTCTAAATTCTATCTGCACGGGTTAACCTATTGCTTGATTCGCAGTTAAAGAACTTGGGTTTTAAGACCGATTTGCCCATAATTTAATTATCAGGTTAAGGGAATAACCTGCCATAAAAAACGGTCTAAGAAATATTACTTTTTGAATTAACCCTTTTATGAAAATATTTTTCTCCCTTACTTTTTTATTTGCAGCACTTTTAGTCCATGGCCAGGAAAAAGGAAATGGCAAAATTTCAGGTGTCGTAATCGACGCTTCCAACAATCAACCTGTGGAGTTTGCTACCGTAGCCTTAACGGATCCTAATTCAGAAAAACCTATTAATGGCGCTATCTGCGATGATAAAGGAAAATTCACTATCACAAAAGTTCCTAATGGCACTTACCAGCTAATCATTTCCTTCATTGGATATGAAAATATCGTCGTGAAATCGGTAGTCATTTCAGATAAGAAAAACTCTTTCGACGTTGGTTCAGTCAAGATGGCCACTGAATCAAAACAACTGGATGCTGTTGTAGTAGAAGGTCAGCGTAACCTCGTTGAAGAAAAAGTTGATCGCACGATTTATAACGCAGAGAATGATCAGACCTCCAAAGGGGGTGACGCAACAGACGTCTTGAAACGTGTGCCAATGCTTTCTGTAGACATGGATGGAAATGTTTCACTTCGTGGGAATCAAAATATTCGTGTTCTTATCAACAACAAGCCTTCTACTATTTCTGCCAGCAGTGTTGCGGATGCATTGAAGCAAATTCCTGCAGATCAGATCAAAACAGTAGAAGTTATTACTTCTCCCTCCGCCAAGTATGATGCAGAGGGATCTGCCGGTATCATTAATATCATTACGAAGAAAAACAATTTAGAAGGCCTTACATTGAATATCGATGGTAGCTCCGGCTATCGCGGTTCAAATCTTGGGTTGAATGGAAGTTACCGCAAAGGTAAAATGGGATTCTCATTAGGCGGCTTTGGAAGAGCAGGATATAACATCAATGGTAAGTTTGATAATACTCAAATAACAAATTCCACCACTATCAATACTCAGACGGCTGAAACCCGCAGCTCAAACTTATTCGGAAACCTGCAGACTTCATGGGATTACGACATCGACAAGAATAATTCTCTAACAGCGTCCCTCCGCTACGGATCACGTAATGGAAATAACTTTCAGGATCGCCTTTTCACTCAGAGTGTTTCTCCAATTCAATCTTCTTCCAGTTTGAAAGATGTTGAGACTGTTGATAGGTCAGGAACGGTTGATGCCAGTCTTAACTATACCCACACATTTAAAAAGCCACAGCGTGAGTTTAACTTGCTGGCTCTTTACAGTCGTAATAACAGAATCAATGATTTTACAAATGACATTTTGGATGAATCCACTTTCACTCCGCTCAGTTATGCGAAAAATCTTAACAACAGCTTCAATCAGGAAGTGACTGTTCAGGCTGATTACTCTACTCCGATTGGCACAACACAAATTCTGGAATTTGGTGGCAAGAATATTTCCAGAGAGGTTTCCAGTGATTATAGTTATTTACTGGCTGGTGCCGACAAGCAGTTCTACCCTAATCCAAATTCAAGCTTATCCAACGTCTTCAATTATAATCAGAACATAACTTCAGGATATTTCTCATATACACTGGCAATGAAATCAGGTTATAGCTTTAAAGCTGGTAGCCGTTATGAATACACAACAGTTAATGCTCATTTTGCTACAGAAAAAGCTCCTATCGAACTTCCTTCTTACGGAGTGTTGGTGCCAAGCATTAACCTTTCAAAGAGATTGGGCAACGGAAGCACATTAAAAATTGCTTACAACAGAAGAATCCAACGTCCTTCAATCCAGTTTTTAAATCCAAATCTTTAGGCGTCCAATAGCTTGAGTGCATCACAGGGAAATCCAAATCTCGGACCTGAATACACCAATAACTACGAGTTGTCATACAGTACTTTTATTAAAAGCACTACTTTAAACTTCTCAACATTTGTTCGCAATACTGATAACGCAATCCAAAGTATTCGTGGATTGATCAACAATAACCCAAATGATCCTGATACCATTCTGACTTCTTACAGAAATATTGGTAGTGAAAACGCATATGGTGGAAGTGTCTTTGCCAGTATCAATGTTTCCAACAAATTGTCCATCAATGGAGGTTCCGATATCTATTATTCAGTTTTGAAGAATAATGACCCCGATCCAATTTATTCAGCTCACAATGAAGGATTGGTTGTCAGCTACCGTCTTTTTGGAAATTATACGTTGCCAAAAGGTTGGGGACTTCAGTTTTTCAGCTTTTACAGAGGTCGTTCAATACAACTTCAGGGAATTCAGGGAAGTTTCTATGTGTATAGTCTGAGCATCAAGAAAGATCTTCTTGACAAAAAGGGAAGCATTGGATTTGGCGCTGAGCAGTTCATTACTCCTATTATGAGAATTAACAGTACTACTTCTTCTCCCATCATTCAACAAAATAGCACAAATGAAATTCACAACTTGAATTTCAAAGTGACATTTAGTTACCGTATTGGTAAGATGAGCTTTGATTCAAGTCGCAAGCGCAAAAAATCCATCAACAACGACGACCTTAAAGATGGTGGTGATGGTGGCGGCGGTGGTGGTGGAAATGACATCCAGCAGTCTGGTGGCGGAGGCGGTGGTGGTGGCGCGCAACGTCAGGCTGTGGTATTGCCGGCAGTAACAGCTCCTGTTGAAACAAAAGCAGTAGATTCCACAGCAGTAGTTGCAGCAGAAGGAAAATGGGAATACACTGTTCAATCACCTCAGGGTGGAAATGGAAATCTTATCATCAAGAAAGAAGGTGAAGTATACTCCGGAACGATGATTAACAGTAGAAACAATCGCGAGACACCTCTTGCGAACTTAAAGCTTGTAGGAAATGAATTGAGCTTCAGCTACGATGTCAATTTCGGCGGAAATTCTTCAACAATCACTACCAAGCTAATCATTGAAGGCGATGCGATGAGTGGCTCGATGAGCGTGGGACAGTTTGGAACATTCCCGATCACGGCGAAACGAGTACCACAGTAATTGGCAGGAATCTTTATTTAAATATCTTTGAAGCGCACTAAGTCGGGGGATTAGCTCAGCTGGCTAGAGCGCTTCCATGGCATGGAAGAGGTCATCGGTTCGAATCCGTTATTCTCCACAAAAAAACCTCAGCGGAATGCTGAGGTTTTTTTATAAACAAGACCATCAACCAACTTTCATCGGTTCTCGCAATCCAACCCATGTGAATCGCTTCGTTACATATTCCGGATTTGTAAAAGATGCATTGCCAGAAGGATTTCCACCTGTAACATGATAATCTGAGAACGCTGCATTCTGATTCATGTAAATGCCTCCGGTAAGATTGAATGAAACTGGTGTGGCAGCCAACGACATTTCATCAGCAATCTTCTCTTTCACCACATCATCTGTTGTGTAGGCCCCGCAGGAAATAGCTCCGTGTTGCAACGCCATCTCTTTTGCAAGTGCGATCGATTGATCGGTGTTTTTTGTTTTGATCAGCAAAGCGATAGGACCAAAAAGTTCCTTACTGAACACATCCTTTTGAGACGCATTCACTTCTATCACTACTGGAGTTGCCACTCTGGCTCTTTTAAACATAGGATTTTCAAACTGACGCGATTTTAACCAGACTTTTCCCTGAATCTTTTCTGATTCAAGCACCCGCTCACTGGTCTTCTTGTTCTGAACTGCGCCTAAAACAAAAGGACCTGCCTTTGGATTATCTATCAGTCCATTCAGGTTATCAATAAACTTTTGAGCAAACTGATCAAATGAGATTTTACCGGAAGGAGAACCAATTCCATCCTCAGGGATATAAAAATTCTGAGGTGCTGTGCACATTTGTCCGCTGTAAAGGTTGACCGAAAACGCAAGATTAGCAGCAACTTTATCAACGTCTTCTACTGAATCCAGGATCACTGAATTAACGCCTGTCTTCTCAGTAAATACAATCTTTCCAGGTAATGCCTCGAGGTAGGATCCAAAAACCGAATTGCCGGTAAAGTCCACAAGCTTTACACTTTTGTTCTCTGCCAGATCTTTTGAAATCATCTTATCATACGTGTCAACACCCAATTGACAAATTGCTGGATCAAGATTGTTAGCCACAAGAACTTTTTGAATTTCTGCCACGATAATCGCTATCGGCAGGATCGCTCCTGGATGAGGTTTAACGATAACAGGATTTCCCGTCATCAGACTTCCATAGATTCCGGTAACGGAATTCCAGGTTGGAAAAGTTGAACAGCCAATCACAACTGAAACTCCTTTCGGAACAGGTCTCCACTCCTTCTTCAATTGCAGATTAAATTTTCCCATGGGCTTATCCCATACAGCAGAAGCTGGAAATCTGCTTAACTCTTCATAGCCAGAAGCAATTGCTTCCAATGCCCGGTCGGCCGCATGAGGACCTGATGCCTGGAACGCCATCATATAACCCTGACCTGTGGTATGCATTGTTGCGTAAGCAATTTCAAAGAATCTTGCTTTCACATTATCCAGTGATTCAATAAGAATTCCTGCACGGTCGTTAATGCCAACTTTTCTCCAGGCATGGAATGCATTGTTCGCACGTTCAATCAAAACATCTGCTGAGAAAACAGGATAAGAGATCTTCAATGCTTCCTGCAGGTATGGAGATTCTTCCTGACCTTCCCAACCTGATGGTGAAGGTTGGTTCAGTTCTTCAAATTTCTTACCTAAGGAATTTTTAAATTTTGTCTGACCATCTGTGTCAGCTGTATCACCATAGACAGCAGGGTGCGGCTGCTCAGCGTAGGCCGCATAGAATGTACGGGCGTGGATTGCATCGATGGCTCTCTTTAAAACGGCCTCGTGTTTTTCAAATAGTGTCATAGATTAGATTATGTTCGTTACAATTTATTTCTGTGCTCCAAATACTTTTTTTAACAACTCAGTGGTTCTTTCCAAAGGATTTTCACGGATACTTTTTTCCTGTGCTGCGATCATGGTGAAAAGACCCGTCAACGCTCTGTCAGTAGCATATTCATTCAGGTCAGGATTTACCTTATCAACAAATGGGATTTTATTGTATCGGGTTACAATATCACCATAGTACTTCGTAGCGCTTACTTTATTTAGTGAGTTTTGAATGATTGGCTTAAATTTTTCTTTCAATTGGGCAGAGGTTGTTCTCTTTAAAAATTGAGTTGCTGCATCAGGCTGTCCTTTGAGGATAGCCCAGGCATCATCGATCGTCATTTGCTTGATTGCATTAATAAAAATTGGCTTAGCTTCTTTTGCTGCATCTTCTGCTCCCCGATTTAACGTGAGAATAAAACGATCTACATCTTTTCCTAACCCAATCTGGCGGAGACGATCCTCAACTTTCTTTACATCCGGTGGAAACGGAATTTTTATCTCAGGGTTCTTGAAATACCCATCGGTAACTGAAACAAGGTCTGATCCCTTCGTTATACCCTTCACAAGAGCTTCCTTCAGCCCTTCTGCAACTTCTCCGGAGGTCGGAGTGCCGGTAGTACTTACAACTTTCTTTACATCAGAAAGTGCCTTGTTCAAATCAATTTGCGCAGAGGCACACGCCGACATTGCCACCAATCCTGCAAAAAATATTTTCTTCATACTTTAATAATTATCTGATTTAAAACTGAATAAAATTCAAATCTGCTGAATGAATTCCAGCAGACGCAAGTTAGAAAACTCTGCGACTATGAACGAACAAGTGTTTCCTGATTGATCTCAGAAATACTTTTGCAGCCCGCAAGACCCATGGTAAGATTAAAATCGGCAAGCAGGTTTCGAATAACATCCCGAACGCCCTCTTCACCACCAATAGTAAGTCCATATACATAAGGTCTGCCAATGCATACAGCGGTCGCTCCAAGTGCAATTGCTTTGAAAATATCCGCCCCTCCACGGATTCCACTATCCATCAGGATCGGCACTCTGCCTTTTACCACGTCAACAATATTTGGTAATGCTTCGAATGTACTGATCGAGCCATCTACCTGACGACCGCCATGATTTGAAACGATCATTCCATCAACACCATGATCAATTGCCATACGGGCATCATCAGGATGAAGAATACCTTTCAATAAGATTGGAAGCTTTGTATGCTTTCGCAAAAATGCAAGGTCACTCCATGTGAGTGCTGGATTGGAATAAAGTGCTGTGAATTTCCGAACTGCCTTTACAGGTCTGCCGGACTTTAGTTTTTTTATAAATCCGTTTCCTGGATAATTGTTCACCATTTTAATAAGTCCTGATATAGAATCAAGTGTAACCTTTTGCGATGGCGCTGAGGCCGTGTCTGGCTCATCCATTAATCTTTGAAAAACAGGATCAGAAGTATACTGAGCTATGCCCTTCCCTTCAAGAAAAGGGAGATATGCAAGATCCAGGTCACGCGTTCTCCAACCTAACAATGTTGTATCCAAAGTAACTGCGATAGCAGAGCAGCCGCACTTCTCTGCTCTTTCAACAAGACTTGCAACCAGATCATTTGATTTGCTCCAATACAATTGAAACCATCGATGACCGTTTCCCATCGCTGCAGCCACCTCTTCCATTGGCCTGCTCGCCTGATTACTTAATATATAAGGAACGTTTTCGGCAGCAGCAGCTCTTCCCACTCCTACATCTGCGTGTTCATTTACCATCTCAAGAACTCCCACCGGCGAGAGCATCAGCGGCGATGAAAGTTTATGTCCAAACAATTCAATGGTAGTGTCACGTTCACTAACATTTTTTAACATTCGCGGAACGATCCTGTACTTTTCAAAAGAACTTCGGTTAGACAACACTGTACTTTCAAGTCCGGCACCTCCGGCGATGTAAGCGAAGGCCTCCTCACTCATCATTTTCTTTGCTTTTTCCTCAAGCTTAAACCAATCGATCGGAACCTGTGAACGAATTCCTGCAAAGCCCTTTAAATAGATCTCACGCTGTCTGTCAGCTCCCGAAAATGTTGATTTACTCATAAACACTAAGTTAATAACTCCTATTCCCCTTTTGCAATTTGCATCTGTTTGTTATTCCGGATTTATACCATGAAACAGGCGTTGTCTACTGTTTATTGTCCGCTATATTTGGCCCTTAATTATTTTTGAATGAAAACAATTCTGGCAGAACTACTCACCATTGGCGATGAAATCCTTTATGGTCAGATTGTAGATACCAACTCCCAATGGATGAGCGTGGAGCTCGATAAGATAGGCATTAAGATTATCCGCAAAACTTCCATTGGAGATCGTGAAGATGAGATTCTTACCGCTTTTGCGGAAGCAGAAAAACGTGCTGACGTTGTACTAATTACCGGAGGACTGGGACCCACCAGCGATGATATTACAAAGCCCTGCCTTGCAAAATATTTCAATTGCGAAATCAAGATGCATGAAGAAGCGCTGGCTGAGGTGACAGAATTCTTCACAAGTCGCGGACGCGAAATAACAGAGATCAATCGTCAGCAAGCTGCACTTCCTGTTTGCTGTACAAAGATTACGAACCCGATAGGCACTGCACCTGGGATGTGGTTTGAAAGAAACGGAAAAGTATTTATGTCAATGCCTGGTGTTCCGCACGAAATGAAGCGTATGATGACTGAGCGTGTTATTCCGAAATTACTGGAGACTTATAAAATGCCCACGATCATTCATAAAGTTTTGAGAACGGTAGGCATCGGTGAATCCTTTCTTGCTGATAAGATCTCTTCCTGGGAAAAATCCTTACCGGAACATATTAAGCTCGCTTACTTGCCTAGTCTGGGAGAAGTAAAACTGAGACTTACTGGATTTGGCGACGATTCCGCAAAACTGAAATCAGAAATTGATTCATTCGTTGAGAAAATAAATCCTCTTGCCGGAGAGTACATCTTTGGATATGGAGAAGATCCATTGGAAGTAGTCATCGGAAATACGTTGAGAAATAAAAAACTGACACTGTCGGTAGCAGAAAGCTGTACAGGTGGTTATGTTTCTCATTTAATCACCAGCGTTCCGGGATGCTCAGATTATTTTCTAGGAAGTATGATTCCCTACGACTATCAGATTAAAATGAGACAGCTGGGAGTCAAGCCTGAAACATTAGAAAAATATGGAGCTGTAAGTGAACCGACAATCATTGAGATGGCAAACATTGTCCGGGCAAAGTTCAACACAGACATTGGAGTTGCCACCAGCGGAATTGCGGGACCCGGAGGCGCAACACCTGATAAGCCCGTTGGTACTGTCTGGATTGCATATTCTGACAAACATCACACTGTAACGAAGAAATTACAACTCAGCAAGGATCGAGCGATCAATATACGACTAGCATCTGCTGCAGTTTTAAATCTGATCCGACTGAGTTTGCCAAAATAATCTCTGCTCAACATTCTTACTCTGCATGACCATACTTTTTTCTGAAGTCGGCAGCATACTTATCTCCAACAGGGATAGGAGTTGTTCCAATAAATACCTGTGAGCGCTGAAAAGATTTGATCTTTGAATACGGAATAATGAAGGAATTGTGAATCCGGCAAAAGAGCTTCGGGGGCAATTTGGTTTCGATTGCCTTAAGATTCATCCGTGTCATTATAGGTCTCGTTTGCGAAGTCAGGAATATCTTCACATAATCCTTAAGACCTTCTACATATAAGATATCATCAAACATGATCTTTATCTCTTTGTATTCAGCCCTGACAAAGAAAAAAAGTTCCTCAGGAGATGGCGGTGTTGCTTCTTTTATCAATTTAAATTGATCAAGAGCTCTATTTGCTGCTTTTGAAAACCTTTCGAACGGAATTGGCTTCACAAGATAATCGATCACATCAAGCTCAAACCCCTCGAGTGCATATTCCTCATAGGCAGTTGTGAAGATTACCATGGGAGGATTAGCAAGAGAACGAAGGAATTGAGTTCCGGTCACTCCAGGCATTTGAATATCCAGAAATATAAGATCGATTGAATTTTCCTGAAGAGCCTTCTCAGCTTCTGCTGGCGACGAATAAGAGCCGATTAGTTTTAAGAATGAAATCTTCTGAATGTCATCCATTATCAATTTCAAAGCAAAAGGCTCATCGTCTACTGCTATGCAGTTTAAAACATGATTCGTTGAAGATGGCATATCATTTTTCATACTAATATTTTGATCATTAGGTCAGAATTATTTCAAGCTTAAGTCTGAAAATCCCATTCGCTTCTGAGGAGACTAGGCTGTGCTTATCCTGATAGTGCAGCATCAGTCTTTTTTTCACATTTGTCAGACCGATTCCGGATTCTTGCTTATTGACAACCGGAAGTGTTTTAAGTATAAGGTTTTCTGTTTGGAATGTCAGCAAGTCTTTGCTAACAGTTAATTCAATTTTATTTTGAAAGGAACCAGCAAAATCTCCGTACTTAAAAACATTTTCTACTAAAGGAATAAATAATAAAGGGACGATGCTCTTGTTTCCAGAATCTTCCTGAAAAAAATATTGTATACTCTGATGTTCAGTCAATCTCATTTGTTGCAGACTTATATAATCCTTGAGGTTCTGGATTTCCTTTTCTAACGCAACCTTTTCAAGATCCGTCTGATATAAAATATATCGCAACAATTGTGAAAGTTTGATGACCGCCTCCTCAGCCTGATCCGACTTAGATCGAACCAACCATCGTATATTATTCAAAGTATTAAATAAGAAATGAGGACTGATTTGCAATTTGAGAACAGCAAGTTCCGAAGCTAATTTTTGAAATGCACGCTCTTGCTCAGTTGCTTTTGCTTTTACCCAATCTTTCCATAATACCAGACTTGTGCTGATGCTGACGATGATGATGGTAATAAGAAAACTAGAGAAGAGCGGTCCCGGAAACATCATAGGCCTGAATCGACGACCCGAACTCATATTTGGATCACCTCCAGGACCAAAATCACCGTTGGGTGGTTCAGGCGGAGGTCCTTGTCTAAATGGGTCGCCAAAATCTTCAGAAAAGAAATGATGAATTTTTAGATTCAACAGACTTACTCCGATTATGAAGGCAATCAGAATAAAAAGAAAAACTCCGATGCTGTTATTTTTCAGAACGACAGGCGCAAGGAATAAAAGATTGAAGTAAAATAACCCCATTAATACAAGATTCCTGATCAACATTGATTCAAGTGTTCCAGTATCTGTGAGTATCGATTCAAACTCATTGGGTGGTGAGAGCAATAGCGGGGCTATGAAAAATATAATCCACCCAGCCACATGAAAGAGGATGCTGCTTTTGAAAATGGACTGAAATGAGGGCTTCATGATGTAAAACTAGGGTTTAAAAAAGGCAAGGCATGAGAATGTAGATAAAGTTGGGGAAATTGGAGAAGAATGGAGGGAGGAAAATTGAAAAGTGTTATTGGGACAAGGGAAGAAGGAATGGTTTTATAGTGAGATTTTGTGTAAATCGTTGAACCCATCCAAACAGCTATGAATTCAAAGAAGATCTTTCCAGTACTGAGTTTATTTTTCGGTCTGTCCCTTGTCAACTCAGGTTTTGCGCAGCCAAATCAACAATTGACACATGATATCTTCAAAGAGCTGATCGAGATTAACACCACCAACTCTTCCGGAAACACTACCCAGGCAGCGGAAGCGATGGCCGCAAGATTGCGTGCAGCTGGATTTACTGACAAAGATATTTTTGTCGGTGGGCCTGATCCCCGAAAAGGAAATCTGGTAGCAACTTTGCGTGGAACCGGGAAGAGAAAACCTCTACTACTTCTTGCTCACCTTGACGTTGTGGAAGCATTGAGAGAAGATTGGACCACCGATCCATTCAAGTTTGAAGAGATTGATGGATTTTATTATGCCCGCGGGGCTAGTGACGACAAAGCCATGGCTGCAATTTTTGTTGCCAATATGATTCGCTTCAAGCAGGAAAAATTTACCCCTGATCGTGATATCATTCTTGCATTAACGGCCGATGAAGAAGGTGGAGATTTTAATGGGGTTGACTGGCTTTTGAAAAATCATAAGGAATTGATCAATGCTGAGATGGCATTAAATGAAGGTGCAGGTGGACGGGAAGTAGAAGGAAAAAAAATATTCAATGGTGTTCAGCTTAGTGAAAAAGTATTTCAAAGCTTTAAGATTGAAGTGAAAAATCGTGGGGGACATAGTTCGATGCCACGCAAAGACAACGCGATCTATCGCTTGGTTAAAGGATTGGATAATTTATCAAAATTTGAGTTTCCGGTTAATCTTAATGAAGGCACACGGGTTTTCTTTGATCGTAGCTCCAGAAATGAAACCGGTCAGTTGGCAGAAGACATGAAAGAGATTGTTAAACCAATGCCCAGTGCTGATGCTATCGCCCGTCTTTCAGTGTTTCCAAATTACAATGCAACGATGCGTACGACTTGTGTGGCAACAATGATCAGCGGTGGTCACGCTGAAAACGCATTACCTCAAACTGCTACGGCAACAATCAACTGCCGTATTCTTCCCGGAGAAGACCCCGCAAAAATTAAGGAAATGTTAGTTGGTGTTTTTGCAGATGAGGGCATATCGGTAACCGCAATTAAACCAGCGAAACCAAGTCCAGCTTCACCAATGAGCACAGAAGTATTTGGTCCGATAGAGCGGATTACTCAACAAATGTGGCCAGGCATACCGGTTATTCCAATCATGTCAACAGGCGCCACCGATGGTGCATATCTGCGCAACAATGGTATTCCAACGTATGGCGTTTCCGGGATCTTCTTTGATGCAAATGATATCCGGGCTCATGGAAAGGATGAGCGGATCAGGATTAAATCCTTTTATGATGGCCAGGAATTCCTGTATAAGGTTGTGAAGGAAATGACACAGAAATTAACCGTGAAAAGAAACGATTAGTTTGCTTTTTTCTTTTTTGGATCAATTGCTTCTTTCTTAAACTGATCGTTAAGTTTTTCCTTTTGTTCCAGCCAGAGAATTACTTCTTTATTCAATGGATTGGCCTTAATGACATTGTAGTTTTTCCAAAACTGCTCATCGTATGGCTTCTTACTGAGAGCAAGGGAACGGGCCATATTATCATCATCAAGTAATTTGTATATTTCTTTTACACTATCTAATTTGATATCATTGACCAGTACTTCTCTGAAATAATCCTCCGTCCTGAGTACTTTCCTATTCTTCACATCAAGTTTCCTGATCTTATACTGATTGCGGGCATACTGCAAGAATACTCTGTTTTCATATCTTCGAAAAATATAAGTAACATCCATCATTTCCGTATGCCACTCCCCCATAGAATACTCAATCTCATTTTTGGCACCCGATAGTTCAAATCGAAGAATAGCGTGGTCTGTCTCACTGACATAAATTTTGTATACCGCAGGGAAATTTTTTGAGTTCTTAACTTCTACTTTGATAACAGAGAGATTCTCACCGTTGAATTGAATCGTTCCATCCCAGGAATATTTCATGTCAGCAGAGAAGTCAAAGAAGTTTTTAATAAACAACCAGCCTGCATTTCTGGGATACTTAATAAGATTTCTTTCCAGCAGATTGGAAAGCCAGTTTCCGTTTGAATAATTCCATCCCGCATTCAAATTACTTTTACGAACTTCATTGATATAGATTTTTTCCTTAGTTTTTTTTGAATCATAGCCAGGATCATAGATCATTACCGCCGCTTCGATGAGTGTACCCGGATAAGATTTCACGTCAGCAGAATCAAGCTTCTCCCAGCTTCTGTGAAAACCTTCCATTAAATAGGGGGCAATCGGATAATTGTCAGTAATAGCTTTCTGAGCATCCTTGATAATTTTCTCTGCACTATTGGCGGAGACTGTTATTTCCTCCAGTAGTGTTGGCAATTCCTCAAGACCTATTTCTTTAGACGCTTTCAGGTTTGATATCTTCTCCTTAAAGGTCTTATATCCCAGAAAAGAAATAACGAGCGAATCATTCAGAAATTGAGATGAAAGAAAAAAGTCAAACTCCCCTATCTCATTGGATACTGTTCCAATTGATTCACCTTTGATGCCAATATTTGCAAATGCCAGAGGTGACCTCGTCTTCTTATCAATGACGCGTGAAGAAATATTAATGAGATCTTGTCCCTTTAAAGTATTTCCAAAAAACAGGAAGCAAAGGACAATTGAAACAATTTTTAATATGTTAGATACCAAGATTCGCTCCAAGCTTTTCATTTATTTTCTAGTTTGCTTCTTGAATTGTTCAATTAAAGGGGAATCCTGCTCAAGATCGGATAACTGTTTCTTCGTCAGGGGAGTCAGATTAACAAGCTTATAATCGCTCCAGAACTTTGCATCATAATCCTTAGAAAGGAACTTGATGTTTTTGTGATTATCCATTACCACACCTTCGGCTGCCCTGGAGTTATCCACGACAACTTCATTGATTACCAACATATTTTCGTCTGTTACATTCCACTCTGTTTCATCAGTTTTTGTATTAATAATTACCCCTTTACTATAGGAACGTGCGTGTTCCATATACATTTTACCCATGTATTGCTTAAATTGATAGATTTGACTGCTCGCAGTAAGCTTGAGAACTTTTGTGTTTTCCTTATTCACCCAAACATCGAAGTTTTGAAGATAACTGCCCTTATGAGCGACCGATTCATTTTTTATCTTCAAAAATGAAAAGTCCTCAGAATCAATATACAAGGTGAAAATGTTCTTACCAGTTAATCCTTGCGCAGTGCTGCTAATGACAAAATATGACCGTTCATTATACGTGACGATACTATCGAGAACAAAACTCTTTCGATCCATAACAAAATGATTTCTATACTTCGCATAATTGAAAACCAGAAGCCAGTTAAGCGTATTTGATTTCTCAAAATAATTCTCATCCGTATTTTTAAAAAAGCTCTTACTCGACCGGACTTGACTCACCGTCACTTTTTCTTGCAATCTGAAATTGTTATTCAGCCTGGTCTTCTTATCAGAAATATTTACAGCAGCTTCTACCAAAAGCACATTCTTATCATTTTCGGTATTTAGCTGACGATAAAATCCCCGCAGTATAAAAGGCTCCTGAGGAAAAGTCTCTTCCAAATTTTGATACGCTTTTTTAAAGATCTCATTCGGTGAAATTTTTTCTGCATTAATTGTCACCTCATTCAGAATTATAGAAATCATTTTAAGCCTGATCACATGATTCTTATCAGGGCTGAGTTGACTAATTGCTGTTTTATAAGTTGAATAGCTCAACATAGAAACAAGCAGCGTATCCTTCTCGTGGCCGGAAGGGATGTAGAATTCAAAATCACCATCATTATTAGTGATCGTTCCAATGCTGGTGCCCCGCAATGAGATTGTAGCATAGATCAAAGGAGAGCTGGTTTCCTCATCAATAATTTTTCCATGAAAGAGAGAAAATGATTGGGCACTAATCATGAAGCATGTCACGAAAATCAAAGTCACTGTAAATAGAGATTTTCTGAAAACCATTTTCATTATGAGATCCTTATTTAGCTCGTTTAAATTGTTGTGACTTTTGAAATTGGCTTTCAAGCGGTGACTCATTCTCCAGATCATCTTTTTGCTTTTTCGTTAATGGAAAAAGCTTAACATCTCCATAATCCTTCCAGAAATCAGAACTATAATTTTTGACATTTACGATGAGGCTTTCATTGTAACTTATTACTGATGCTCCTGGCAGAGCTTTATCAGAATCAATGACCTCAGACACCACCAATAACGCACCCGTTTTTATTGTTGCCTCATCCTTTCCGGTTTTCAAATTATGAACGATGGCAATAAACTCTGCCCCAACGTATTTTGGATATAATTTGCCTCCATAGTTTTCAAATTCCTGGACAACACGGCGGTGCATATTCCTATAGAGATAGGATGGATCATCTACAAATTTCCACTCATTATGAATTCCTCCATCTCTTCCATAATCAACATACTCATGCCGCTTGATTGCAAAAGTCTCTGCATCAATGAAAAACGTATCCATTCCGTCATACGTCTCCCCAACAATCGGGGAACTTACCCGATAGAACAATCTTCCGTCTGAATAAATCAGGCTATCTACTTCAAACTTCTGGGCTCCAAGTTTCTTCTTCCAGCTCTCACGGTACTTAATGCTCCGCCAGAAAATGGAGTTTGCGAGATAACTATAGTTCCCTTTGAGAAAGTGGTTGCGCCAGATAGCTGATTTGAAATGCACATCACTTGCGCGCACATTTCTTACATCTACCTTTTCAGTCATTTTTCCCCCTTTGACCGGGAGATATCCCCTTGTATCATAAATATCTACTGAAGCGTCCAGAACAAAAGATGTTACATCATTCTCATCATAAATTTCTCTGAAGAAAGCTTTCATCAGATAAGGCTTTGTAGGATAATTGCTTTCCACTTTCTCAAATGCCTTCATCAAAATATCCCTGCCTACAAGCTTTGAACTGGTAATGACGACTTCATCAAGAACATAAGGCCTGATTTTTAATTTGATTAATATATTCTTAGGCTCTGAAATTTCAGCAATCTGAATCGTGAATCTTCTATAACCTAGAACAGATACATAGAGACTATCATGACTGTATTCATTTGAAAAATAAAAATCAAAAAATCCATCCTCATTAGTAACTGTTCCAACGGGCTGTCCACCAATTCCAACCGATGAATAACCCAGCGGGGTGCCGGTTTCTTCATCCACTACCCTTCCTCTGAGATTCATAGAGTTTTGGGAACTTAGAGCGAACGCAATTAAAACCAAAACAACAATCAGAACGGGCTTTCTCATATTTAATCTATTAACCTTCACACTTCAAAACATCAACAGGATTGACTCTGACGGATTTGATTCCATGAAATCCAGCAGTTGCAAACACTATCGTAAAAGAGATGATTGCCGGAATGATATAGTAAGTAGGACCTAGCTCGATGCGATAAGCAAAACTATTCAACCAGTAGGTTGATAAGTACCCAATCACAGGCCAGGCCAGCACCAGAGAAATAATCACTAGTTTTGAGAAACTTTTCAGATGAAGCCAGAATAGTTGCAAAGGATTAGCGCCCACAACCTTGCGAATTCCTGCTTCACGTTGCCGCAATCCTGCCATCAAAGCAGAGATGCTGAAAATTCCAAGACAAGAAATAAACACCGATATCAGCAGACCTAACTGAAAAATATATTGCGAATCATAATCCTTCTTATAGAGGCTTTTGTATTTGGAATCCAGAAACTCCCACTCCAAAGGGATATCCGGCCATTGCGTTTTGTAGGATGCTTCTATTTTTTGAACGAGATCGGGGATGTTTCCCTTGAGTTTTATGTATAAGAAAATATTTCGCTCCTCAAGAATTATAATGAGAGGCTCGATTCTATTATAGAGAGAAGCAAAGTTGAAATCTTTAACTACACCAATAACAAATCCATCACGATCACCCTGATCATTTGCTCCTACCGGGCCTGATATCCTTTTACCAAGCGGTTCATCCCAACCAAACTCACGGGCTGCGGCCTCATTGATAATAAATGATGCGTTATGATCTTCTGCCCTTGCATCATCAAGGCTTCTTCCACTTAATATTTGTGCGCCAATGATATTCAGATAATCTGCGCTGGAAAATATCACTGGCGTCAATCTCTTCTTCATTCCATCTGACGACTCCATCAGGAAAGAGTACTTGGTTTCGATGACACCAGGGTAATATGAACTATTAGCAACTCCCATCACCCCAGGATGCTTCAATAGCGCTGATCGAAATACTTCAGCCTCTGACACAGTCTGAACATGACGCTTGATCACCATCACATCATCATCATTAAAGCCCTTATCCTTTGATTGCAGAAAATAAAACTGTTGGATAAGCACCATCACCAGGGCCATCATGACAATTGAAAACGAGAACTGTATCGACACCAGAATTTGACGAAAAGACAATCCTGTTTTATTAAAGTGAGTAGCTTTCTTCAATGCACTGATGGAGGAATTCAATTTTATATAAATCGATGAATTAAAATAAACCACAAAAAGCGTTGAGGAGAATAATAAAATAATGCTGCCGAGGAATGCAGGAGACGTAACCAGCGAATAGTCTATCTTCATGCCAAGAAAAGTTTCCGCGAGATTCAAATTGAAAATCACAATTATCAAAGTCAGCAAACCTGCAATGACCAGATAAAGCACTGATTCAGATATGAGTGTTTTTCGGTAAGCTGATTGATTTCCACCAAAGATTGACAGTAGTCCGATCTTCTTAGAGTCCTTTGTTAATTCTGCGGAAATCAGATTTACATAATTGACAATCCCAAGCGCAGCAAATAAAATTGCTATCGAACCCAATAGATAAACATAATTGAGACTTCCTTTGATGGCAATGTCCTCATCTTTTTCAGATGACAAATGGATGTTCTTAATATTTTCAAAAATAGGTTCATATGACGCATTGTACTCCTCTGAGACCAGTTCATCAAGATCCTTTAAAGCTGAGTGGATTTTCAAACGTACATCCTCAATGCTAGCTCCTTCCCTTAAGAGGATATAGGTGTAGGCATTCACATTGTCCCAATTTTCCATTTGATCAAATGTGTTCCAGGAAATAAGGGCATCGGCCTTCAGGTGTGACGAGTGTTTCGGATCTTCAATAATTCCGGTAACCTCCAGCAGAAAATGATTGTTATATAAAAGAGATTGACCCAATGGATCTTCTTCACCAAAAATTCTCTCCGCAAGTGACTGGGTTATAACAATAGTGTTAGGCTCATCCAAAGCTCGTTTATCACCTTGTCGAAAGTCAGGAATTAATATTCTCAAATAATTACTGTCAACAGATAAAGTCTTCATATCACTAAAAAAGTTATCATCCTTTTTCAGTAAGGGATACTCTTCCGCCATGAAACGAAGAGAACCTTCCACTTCCGGAATTTCTTGCTTTAATGCATCCGCCAGCGGTAATGGAGAAACAGCATAGTGAGTTGTATTACCGCTGAACTTAATTGTGGATCCTACCCTAAAGATGCGATCCGCATTTATTTGATGATGATCATAGGACCATTCATCAAAGGCAATCAATCCAAGCGTCAGTGCATATCCAAAGCTGATGGCAATGCCCAGAACCTTGATCATAGAGTTTAAATGGTTGCCTTTCGCACGACGCCATGCAAGTGTAAAAGCAAAACGCCACGAGCCATCCTGAAGATCATACCAGTTTGATTTTCTGATATTCGACCATCGAAGAAATCGAAATACATCCAAGATAAATTTTAAGCGGGCATATGATTGCGTTCTTGTTTCCAATCTTTGATAGAATAACTCATAAGCATCGCCTTGAATTTCTTCCAGCAAATCCGGGTCGCAATACCACCGGAGAAATCTATCAGCCCAACGAGGAGGTCTCGCGTCCATCTTAAGATAATTTTAAGGAATATCCGGGTACACGGTTAAACAATTGAATCCTTAATTCGATCGTTTGATCTACCGTTTTTCTTCCGCTGTTGGTCAACTGGAAATACCTTTTCCGCCTTCCTCCTCTTTCGGTGGTGGCACCCCCCATTTTTGATTTCAGAAATCCTTTTGACTCCAGTCTCTTCAGTACAGCATGGATAGCGCTGATATTTGATTCTCGCCCGGATTGATTGGATATTTCATTCATAATAGAGACACCATAAGCATCATCCATTAACGAGGCGACTGTGAGCAACACAAGCTCCTCAAATTCTCCCAGGTAGGTTCTTTTCATGTTCATTTGTTATACAAACGTGAATATAATCGATTTACTATATTTTTGTATAACAAATACTAAAAAATATTTCCAGGAAGTCCTGAACTTCCCAAGTCAGGACTTGATCGTCGTAAAATCCTCTCCACGGTTCTAGGGTTTGCAAGCTTTTTTCAAAAGCCTCCCGAAAGAATCCCAAAAAGGATTCTGAAAAACACGTTTTCTTCAGTATAAAAATTGCAACCAACTATAAATTTCCCCTCAATCTTCTCCCCTTTTGCCTTACCCAGCTTTCGTCTTTAATCTTTCACCTTTAACCCTGAAACTCCTTACCTTAGCAATCTCAAAACAATCGAATACATGGCACGGGTAGAACTGATCATGCCTAAGATGGGCGAAAGTATCATGGAGGCTACAATTTTAACCTGGCTCAAAAAGCCTGGCGACAAGATTGAGCAGGACGAATCGGTACTTGAAGTTGCTACCGATAAGGTGGATACTGAAGTACCCTCTACTCATGCCGGCACACTGGTTGAAATCCTTGCCAAAGAAGGTGAGGTCGTTAAAGTAGGCAAACCAATCGCAGTCTTAACAACAGAAGTAGGAGATCCCAAAGAAACAGCTTCTACTACTGCTCCAACAAAGTCTGCTGCCAAAGAAGCAAAGGCGACGGTTCCTGTGGCGACTGTTTCCAGCAATGGATCCGGTCATTCCAATGGAGCTACGGATTATAATTCATCTTCGCGCTTCTATTCACCACTTGTAAAGAATATTGCAAAGGAAGAAAAAATTGCTGTTGCTGAACTTGAAAATATCTCTGGAAGCGGCGCCGATGGCAGAGTAACCAAGAAGGATATTCTTGAATACGTTCAGAATCGTAAACCAGGACAGGCTGGGCAGTCAATATCTGTAAAAAGTGGTCCCGTTGTGCCAGCTTCTATTAGCGCAGGTGATGAGATCATCCAAATGGATCGCATGCGCAAGATGATTGCCGAGCGCATGGTTGATTCTAAACGCATTGCACCACATGTTACATCCTTTGTAGAAGCAGACGTCACCACAATTGTCAACTGGAGAAGTCGTGTAAAGAATGAGTTTCAAAAACGTGAAGGTGACGGTCTTACCTACACTCCACTTTTTATGGAAGCTGTGATTCTTGCGATTAAGGATTATCCAATGATCAACGTCCAGGTAGATGGAGATCGCATTATAAAAAAGAAGGAGATCAATATTGGTATGGCAGTAGCATTACCTTCCGGTAATCTAATTGTTCCAGTAATACGGAATGCTGATCAGTTCAGTCTGAGCGGACTCGCTAAAGCTGTTAATGATCTAACTAAACGCGCCCGCGAGAACAAACTTAAGCCAGATGATCTTGCGAACGGAACATATACCATATCCAATGTTGGAACTTTTGGTAATGTGATGGGAACACCTATTATTATGCAACCGCAGGTAGGAATACTTGCTATAGGTGCCATTCAAAAGAAGCCGGCAGTAATTGAAACACCATCGGGCGACGCTATTGCGATCCGACATAAAATGTTTCTCTCGCACTCTTACGATCATCGTGTCGTTGATGGTGCTCTGGGTGGAAGCTTTGTGAGAAGAGTAGCCGACTACCTGGAAAAATTCGATTCCGAAAGAGTCATTTAGCCCAGGAGATTTTAATACTCTTACATCTTAATTTTCATATTCAAGAAAGAGTATGCCAGGAAAAGTAGAGTTCGGTGCTTTCATTGAAAAACTCCCGGTAAAAGGCGCCATGCATCTGATCAAAGTGCCTCAGAAAGTTGCTCTTCAATTTTCAGAAAGAAAATCCGTAAGAATCTTTTGCACAATCAACGAATCCGTAAAATATGCATGTGCACTTAGACCAGACGGCGATGGTGGGTTCTTTATCAGTGTAGGATCTCCAATTCTAAAAAAAGGCAAATTTAAACTAGGGCAAAAAATAAAAGCAGTCATTCAAAAAGATGATACGGAGTTCGGACACGAATTTCCAGAGGAATTGAAAGAGTTGCTGGCCCAGGATATGGAAGGAAAAAAATACTTTGAACAGCTTACCAACGGAGCTCAGCGCAGTCTCATCTATTATATCAATCAGGCAAAATCTATTGAAAAACGAATCGAGCGCTCGCTTCTCTTTATTAATCGTTTAAAGGATACTAATGGAACATGGAAGCCAGGCAAAAGCTAGCTCCCATCCATTGTAAATGAGGTCATCAATCTTCACCAACATTAGAATCTCTCCTCAAAAAATCGGAAGTTTACCCAGCTATTGATACTAAAAAATTACTATGAAATTCGGAACGAAAGCCATTCATGCGGGTGTAGAACCAGATCCAACTACGGGTGCCATTATGACACCCATTTATCAGACCTCAACTTATGTTCAGGAATCGCCTGCAAAACATAAAGGTTATGCATATGCTCGTGGAGCAAACCCAACCCGTAATTCACTTCAGAAGAGTATTGCGGCACTTGAGAATGGAAAATTCGGAGTTTGCTTTTCTTCTGGCATGGGTGCGACAGATGCAGTACTCAGATTATTGAATCCTGGTGATGAAGTTATTACCAGCAATGATCTGTATGGAGGATCCTATCGTTTATTCACAAAGGTGTATGAAAGGTTTGGGGTCAAGTTCCACTTTGTAGATTTGGCAAGTGCTGATAGCATTGTTCCACTGATCAATAAAAACACGAAACTGTTGTGGCTTGAGACACCTTCTAATCCTTTAATGAGGATCATTGACATTCGTGCATGTGTAGCCATTGCAAAGAAAAATAATATACGGGTAGCAGTAGATAATACGTTTGCATCTCCATACCTGCAAAACCCTCTTGATCTCGGCGCCGATGTAGTAATGCACTCTGTCACTAAATATCTGGGGGGACATAGTGATGTGATCATGGGTGCGCTGGTTGTAAACGATGAAAAACTTTATCAGGACCTGGCATTTATCGCCAACTCCTGTGGTGCAGTACCTGGACCTCAGGATTCATTTTTGGTTTTGCGTGGAATAAAAACCCTGCACCTGCGTATGGAGCGTCATTGTTTCAATGGAAAAAAGATTGCTGAGTATCTTCACAATCATTCTAAGGTGGGGAAAGTCTATTGGCCTGGATTTGCGGATCATCCCAACCATGAGATCGCAAAAAAACAAATGCGTGACTTTGGAGGCATGCTGTCATTCACTTTGAAGAATGACAAGATTGAAATGGCAACCAAATTTATGGAAGAGGTTGAATTATTTTCTTTGGCAGAATCGTTGGGAGGTGTAGAGTCTCTTATCAACCATCCGGCATCTATGACCCACGCAAGCATTCCAAAAGAAGAGAGAATGAAGAACGGCTTGAGCGATACACTGATACGCTTAAGCGTTGGAGTAGAAGACATTGAAGATCTTATTGCAGATCTTGATCAGGCGTTGGGTAAGATTTAATTTCCTGATGCCCTAACAAGAACAACGCTAAGATTAATGAAAGAAAAGTGGGACGACCGATATAGCAGCAAGGAATTCGCATACGGCGAACAACCCAATAATTATCTTAAAAAGCAGCTTGACAAACTTCCGCCAGGAATCATACTCTTTCCCGCTGAAGGAGAAGGCCGAAACTCAGTTTATGCCGCTACTCTCGGCTGGGAAGCCTTTGCATTTGACCTTAGCATCGAAGGGAAAAAGAAAGCCCTTCAATTGGCAACGAAACACAACGTTGAGATTAAGTATGAAGTCGGGGAGTTTGAATCTCTGACTTATTCTATCAATCAATTCGATGTCATTGCATTGATCTATGCTCATTTTCCTGCAAGTAGAAAATCAGACTACCACAAGTTAATAGCAACGTATTTAAAACCAGGAGGAATTCTGATTTTCGAAGCCTTTAGCAAAAATCACCTGGAATATGTTACCAGAAATGAAAAGATAGGAGGACCTAAAGATCTGGCATCTCTATTTTCAATTGAAGAAATAAAGTCGGATTTCCAAAATTTTGAAATTATTGAATTGATAGAACAAGAGATAGAGCTAAAGGAAGGACTGTATCACAATGGAAAAGGTTCCGTTGCTAGATTCACAGGACGAAAAAAATAGCACCCATCAATTCCTAAAGACATTCATGAAACTGAGTAGGTTTAAGCTATTCAATTTCATGAATTATTGATTTTTTGAACACTGCTGGTTAATTTTCATTAAGGCTTTACCTGAGCATCATTCTTCTGGCGACGAATACTTCTGCTTGCCCTGTTTTGTTTTCGATTAATCTGTTGCTTCTCCTGAACAGTAACTGTTCCATCCGACTTGGCTCTTCTTTCAGTGCGACGAATACGGCGTTGCTGCGAATTCAATCCTGCTGCTTCTCTATTGGTCAGCTCTCCACTCTTCCTTCCCTGGCGAATTCTTGCACGTTCTGTGGCCTGGCGAACATCCGCCTTCGGAGTAGCATCCTGAGCAAAAGTGGCCAATGAGATCAGTGCAAAAAGTGATACAAATAGAATTTCCTTTTTCATGGTTTTTAGTTTTTTGCTGCTTTGACACGGACGGAAGGAGAAGGTTTAATTAGACCCCCTCAAAACTTAAACTGGAACTTGCTGAGCGATTTTTGCAGGGATTTCAATAATAAACTCACTTCCTTTTGCAGAAGAAGTTTTCAATTCAATCATGCCGCCAAGACGATCCACCAGCGTTTTCACAATAGCCAGACCCAATCCATTGGAGCTCTCACCTGCTGTAGGACGGGCGCTGAGTTTCTTGAATTTCTGAAACATGATCCGTTTATCCTCTTCAGAGAAACCTGGTCCGCCGTCTTTTATAGAAATTTTTAAAGTATCATTGGCCCAACTGGCCGATACTTCGATAGTAGTATTTCTGACTGAAAATTTTATAGCGTTGGAGATGAGATTATCCAGAATTCTTCCAATATAATCAGGTTCTGAAAAAATCCTATGCTCGACGTCACTTTTGAGAACGAGCTTTATTCCCTTTGCCTCAGCAACAACCTGAAATGACAATACGCGCTCAGTGAAAAATTGATCAAAATCAAACGCCAATGGTGGCGGATCTTCGCGCAATTCATTCCATGCATGAACATCCAGTAAGTCAGTAATAAGATCCAATCCTCCCCGCGTACTATCCTTCACCATTCTGATATACTGATGCTGATTTTCGTTCAGGTTCCCTTCAAGCTCCATGATTCGAACCAGTCCATGAATTCTATTTAAAGGAGACTTTAAATCATGTGCCACAATGTTCATCAGCGTATCTTTCTCATGATTGATCACATCAAGATCTTTGTTGCTTTTCGACAATATCTCATTTTGCTTGGCAATCTCTTCCCGTTGCTCTTTGATATGAAGATTTTGACCTTCCAATGTCTGATTAAGTAATTTTCGACGCTGGCTTACTCTCCAGATAACAATGGCAAGCGCAGCTACAAATATTGCTACGATCCAAAGCAATAAATTTTGGGAACGTTGACGAACGATTAACGACTCATCTTCAATTTGCTTTGCCTTTAATGACGCATTTTCCTTTTCTGTCTTTTCAATCAATAATTGAAACTGAAGTCTCTCCACTTCACGGTTCAAATCCGCATTCTGAATTCTCTGATTGAGGATCTGATAAACATCCAGAAATTCCTTGGATTTTGCTGTCAGCTTTTGATTATCATAAACAGAACTCAATAGCTGAGCTGCGTCTCTCTGAAAAACCAGGTTACCTGATTTCTCAGAGCTTTCATAGATCATGGTAAGAATATAAAGTGCTTCAGGGTTCTTTTTGTTTTTTAGTTTACACCTTGCGGAAAGCAAACTGGATCTCAGAAATATCTTTTGATTGGTCTTCTCAGTTACAACACTCAAAACCTCTGAAGCCATTGCTTCAGCTTCCTTTATTCTGTTTTCAATAAAATATATCTCTGCAATCCCAATCTTTAATTCGGCTTTTGTGATCTGATCATTTACAGCAACGGCAATAGAGTCTGCAGAATGAAATTGTTTTAGTGCTAACGGAGTACTATCCATCTCCTCATAGACAAGACCTAATTCCATGTAAGCCGAGGTAATAGCACGGGGATCTCCCAGTTCCTTCCTTAATGCAAGTGCTTTCTCAGAATTCTCAAGTGCCTTTTTGAAATCATTCTGTGATTTAAAAAGAGTGGCAAGGCTTCGGTAAACATAAGCGAGCCCCGATTTATCATGAAGCTTAACGAAAAGTTCTCTTGAACTCACAAAGTTTGTATACGCCCTTACTAGATCACCCTCATCAAAAAATATTCTGCCCACATTATTATAACCGTGAGCTAACTGCAAGGTGTCTCTCTGACTCAACGCTACCGATAGGGATCTGTTTTGATACTCCAGAGCAGATTTATAATCACCCTGATTGGCCATTGCCAAACCAATAAAACTCAGGGGGCGAGCCAGTGTCTTCTCAACCTTTAATTGCTTGCCCAATTCATATGCTTTTGTGCAATAGTGAATAGTGCTATCGGGGAATGAATAGCGATATTCAAATCCAACACTATTCAACAAGTCAAATTGCTCTTCAATGGGAGCAAAGCGCAAGGCATTTTTAAGACTGTCGAGAAGCTTAATATTTTGAGCAAAGGAAGAGATAGAAATAAGAAAGAGTATTCCCGCAGTGACAATACAGACCCGATTAAATCCTTTATGCCTCATTTCAAATAGCCGATGATTCGGCCAAAATATATATTTTATAAAAGTAGAATATAGGGGTGATTTAATCGGTTTGATGTAAGTAAATATGGTAAAATCAAGTTTTTTACTTCAAATCGACCACTAGTCCTTCTCCACAAAATTCATGTCTCTTCCAAAAGTTTCCTGAATGGCTTGAAGAGCAATCAACGCTACTACTATCGTGAACCCACCAACAATGACGGCTCCATAAATAACACCAGTATCTCCATCTCCAATTTCCTCACGGAGATAACGAAAGGCGAAGCTCAATGGTACAACTGTCCCACGAATAAAGTTTGGTACTGATGTAGCAACTGTTGAACGTAAGTTAGTTCCAAACTGCTCGGCAGCAATTGTAACAAACAACGCCCAATAACCAATTCCTACTCCCAATAAAAAACATGTAACATAAAAATAGAAAACCGAACGGCCCGGTGTAAACAAATACAGCGACACCATTCCTACTGTAAGGAAAATATAAAGCAGGACAACTTTTTTTCTTGAGCGCATAGCCTGACTTATGAAGCCACTGACCAGATCACCCACAGCAAGGCCTATATAACTGTACATCACTGCATCTCCAGCTTTAATGTCGCCACTGATGTGCAAAGCTTTTGCAAACTCCGGCGAAAAAGTTATCAGTATACCAATCGTAAACCATATTGGAAGGCCAATAAAAATACTTCCCATGAATTTTTTGAAACGGGCCTTATTGCTGAACAGTTGAAAGAAATTTCCTCGTTGTACAGATTCAAGTTTGGTCTTAAGAAAAATCCCTGACTCGAATACACTGATTCGCGCAATCAATAGAAGGAGACCAAGTCCACCACCGATGAAGTATGCTATCCTCCAATCATACTTGTTTGCAATGATATTAGCAAGAACAGCTCCCATCAATCCGAAACCTGCAACAAGAGTAGTGCCATACCCGCGAAGCCTTGTCGGCAATACCTCAGCCACTAATGTAATTCCTGCACCCAACTCTCCTGCCAATCCAATACCAGCAATAAATCTCAGCATTGCATACTGATCCACTGTTGTTGCGAATCCATTAGCGATGTTTGCGAGTGAGTAAAGTAGTATCGAACCAAAGAGAACAGAAAGTCGCCCCCTCTTATCTCCCATGATTCCCCAGATCAATCCACCAATCAAAAGACCGGTCATTTGAACCTGGAGCAAAAATTCTCCTTGCGTAAGAAGTTGGTCATCAGGAACGCCCATTGAACTAAGGCTTGACCTTCGAACTATACTGAATAATAGCAAATCGTAAATATCAACGAAGTAGCCAAGAGCAGCTACAATGACAGGCACACTTAAAAGGCCTTTTGAATTTTCCTCTTTCAACATGAAAGCAAAATAGGAATATTTAAGGCATTCACAATGAACACCATCAACTCAAGAAGTTATCTTTTCCGAATAAGTGAACTCATTTCTTTCCCATCAGGAAATATAAAATGGGCCCTAATACAGGCAAAAATACAACGATTACTATCCAAAGAATTTTTTTCTCGTTGTCCTTAGATCCTTTCACAATATCAATGATACAGAGGATGTCTATTACAACAACAATAAGGTAGATAAGCCTTCCCATATTTTCAGTCTATTAATTTGTGCCTAGTATTTTAAACAATTCATCCAGATTCGGAGTGATGATGATTTCTGTTCTGCGATTTTTTTGTTTGTTCTGATCGGTTGTATTGACAATGAGTGGCGAGAACTCTCCTTTTCCAGAGGCTGTAATCTGATTCGCAGCAACACCTGCCTTTGTTAGTATCTTAGTGATTGAGGTTGCTCTCATTACGCTGAGATCCCAATTGTCCTGCATGTATTGAGATTTTTTTCCAATAGGAACATTATCCGTGTGACCTTCCACCTGGATTTGAATATCCTTTTGATCCTTAATGGCTTTTGCCAGTTGCTGCAATGCAGTTACTCCTTTGTTGTCCACTTCAATACTTCCAGAGCCAAAGAGAAGTTGTTCGGCAAGCGAAACATAAACTTTTCCATTCTTCACATTTACGGTGAGATCATTTTCCTTAAAATTCAGCAGCGCATTGCTGATTTTGTTCTTCAGATCCTGAACAGCTTTATCTTTGTTGGAAAGGATTGTCTCTAATTCTTTTACTTTCTTTTCGCGTTCAGCAAGACTCACACTTAATGAATCATTCAGCTTCCTGGTCTTGTCGAGATTCTCCTGAATGGCAAACAACTGGTCTTTTTGCTGGGCAAAATCGCGATTTAATTTGCCACTATTATTCATCAAATTTTTATAATACGCATTGAGTTGATCATACTCCTTAGTGAGTTCAGCCAACTTTCTTCCAGTAGTTCTTTTTACATCACCTAATGAGGTGGTATCAGCCTTAAGCTTTGCTGTTTCCTCTGACAAGGCTTTCACCTGCGCATTAACTTTTGCAAGTTCATCTTCCCGTTGAGCCAATTCTCCCTCTGCTTTTACCTTTTGGGCCAGTATGTCATCGTATTTCTTTTTAGTAACAATACAGGACTGGAGACCTAATACAAAAATCAGGATCGATAGTTTAAAAAATAGTTTCATAAAACAATTGTTAAATCTGAAATCTCCCACGAAAGTATGGGTTTGAAATCGACCTTCCAAAAGAAAAAGTTCATGACGAAAAACTCATTAGCTTTGTTTTGAAGGTAACAAATCATCTCCTATCAAAAATTCATACTATGGAAGGCATGTTAAAAGCAGGTTCATTCAAGGGAAAAACAATTTTAGTTACTGGTGGCGGCACAGGTCTGGGTAGATCTATGTCAAAGTATCTGCTGGAGCTTGGAGCAAATGTTGTTATCAGCAGTAGAAAAAAAGATGTGATTGATGCAGCCGCTGAGGGGCTTATGAAAGAAACCGGTGGCAAAGTGCTTGCCGTACCGTGCGATATCAGAAAATATGAGGAGATAGAAAAACTCATGGTTGCCATTGAAAATGAGTTTGGTCAATTGCATGGTGTATTGAATAATGCAGCGGGAAATTTCATCAGTCCTACCGAAAGGCTATCCCATAGGGCATTTGATATTATTGTTGATATAGTTTTAAAAGGAACCTATTACATGACATTGGCGGCAGGTAAGAACTGGATTACCAAGAAGCAGCCCGGCGTATTTTTGAATATTGTGACAACCTATGCCTGGACAGGCTCTGGTTATGTGGTTCCATCTGCGTGTGGAAAAGCGGGAGTGCTTGCCTTGACTCGTTCACTTGCGGTAGAGTGGGCTAAGTATAACATCAGAAGTAATGCTATCGCTCCGGGACCTTTCCCAACAGAAGGCGCATGGAGTCGGTTGCTCCCAGGGGATCTGGCTAAACAATTTGATCCTGCCAAGAGGATCCCGTTGAAACGTGTTGGAGAGCATCAGGAGCTGGCAAATCTGGCCGCATATCTCTTGTCGGATTATTCAGCTTATATGACAGGTGAAGTTGTAACTATTGATGGAGGTGAATGGCTAAAGAATGGTGGAGAGTTCAGCCATCTTGAACAGATATCAGAAGATATGTGGGACGTGTTTGAAAAGACCAGGAAATAAATCAAAAGCGATATGCCAGACTTGCCGTAGCATAATTAAAAGTTGCGACGTTTGGCGTTTCTCTACCCAGGTGAGTAATCGAAAATCCAGAAGATATCCTTCCCCCTGAATACTGCACCCCAATCTTTCCGGCAAAAAGCCAGGGTGTTATAGATGTTGTAAACTGGCTTGGATTATCAAACAGACTTCCCTGAATAAAAATATTGGAGAATACGTAATTGGCTTCCAATGAAGTGAATAAGAAAAACTCACTTTTACGACTTGAATAATTCTTCCTGGAGATATTGGCATTCATGTAAGAAGATTCCCGCAATGCATTGAATTTAAAAAGACGAAGAGTTATTTCTTCTGTGATTTTATTGGAACCAGTACCGACCCAAACACTGGTGGCTGACACAAACTCAATCTTTTTACCTAATTCAAATCCGCGCGTATGCCTCACATTTGCGTTGACAACAAATTCATTTTGTATCTGGGTATCCCAACCGTAGATAGAATAAAGGCCAATAGTTCTATGGAGCCATTGCTGGAGTTCCCCCATACCAGAGACTTTCCCAACGAGCCCAAGTTGAACATAAAATAAAGTGCCTGCATTTTTATTCCTGAAGTTCAGTACTGACGCGCCAGCAAAATTCCATCCACAATAAGGACGGTCCATGAAGAAGAATTCCTCTGTATCTACATTCTGGGGAGTGAATACCTTGTTGCCGTAATGAATTGAGAAAATAGTTTTAGAAGAATCGTTGTTATTAAAGAATGAAATTTTTGATGAGATGAGAAACTTATAATATAGGTCCTGTCCAGCCGTATAGTATTTATCGGTGGCAAAAGGATAGTCGTTGTCGACATTCAGAAAAATTTCGTGTTGATAATTTCTGTTGGCTTCATCTGAGGATTGGGCTTTCAGTGAAGGGCAATTAGATAGGAGAATTAAGAATATGATAAAGGCCTTCACTTGTCTCATACATGTTTGCCTGGGGAGGCATGCTGCAACGAATATACTTTCTAGTTTTAAATTAGGATGGCCTAAAAGCAAAAAAACCTCACCGGTTAGGGTGAGGTTAATTTGATAAAGTCAGGCAACGACTTACTCTCCCGGATATTACTCCAGTACCATCAGCGCGGGTGGTCTTAACGACTCTGTTCGGAATGGGAAGAGGTGGTCCCCACCGCAATAGTCACCTTAATATTTGTTCTGTCCGGGTCTTTAGTAAGGCCGGGGGCAGAATATTTTTAAAGAGGTCTCACTTCGTTTAGTTGAGCGTCTCTGGATCTTGCTTTTGGCAGATCCAATATCGTTGACATTCTTGATGAAAGAGTAAAATAGAGCAAGCACAT